>JANOQX010000084.1:0-31644 GCA_031415035.1 Cyanobacteria bacterium VAR_4_metabat_243 | reverse complement strand
CAGCGGGAATTGAGGCCCTGTTGGTTGATCAATGTTCGCCATTGGGAGGGACAGTTGCCGACCATCTCAATATCCCATTCATCAGTTTGTGCAACGCCCTGCCTTTAAATCGAGAGATCAGTATTCCCCCAATGTTTACCTCCTGGCAATACAGTCCGACTTGGGGCGCACAACTGAAAAATAAACTGGGTTATACCTTATCCAGTATTTTGACAAAATCGATTAGCCGCTTAAAAGCAGAGTACCGGCAAAAATGGCAATTACCGGCCCATTCCCATCCCAACGACAACTATTCCCAACTCGCTCAACTCAGCCAGCAGCCCGCTGAATTTGAGTTTCCTCGCGCTCACTTACCACCCCATTTTCACTTTACTGGCCCCTATCACAGCGTGATCGGTCGGGAGCCGGACACGTTTCCTTGGGAACAATTAACGGGCCAACCCCTGGTTTACGCTTCCATGGGTACCATTCAAAATCGGCTTTTTCCCGTGTTTGAGACGATCGCCGCTGCTTGTGTCGGATTAGACGTTCAACTCGTGATCTCACTCGGGGGCGGCATGCCGTTAGAATCCATGTCAACCTTACCGGGCGCACCACTGATTGTCCGCTATGCACCGCAGTTGGCGTTGCTGCAACGGGCCGCCCTCACGATTACTCATGCTGGGTTAAACACCGCCTTAGAGTCGCTCACTTATGGCGTGCCGATGGTCGCAATTCCCATTGCCAATGATCAACCGGGAGTCGGTGCCCGGATCGTTTGGTCAGGCTGCGGGGAGATGATATCGATTTCCGACTTGACCGTTGCGCGCCTCCGATCGACCATTCGACAAGTGCTGACTCAAGACTCCTACAAAATCCAGGTATTGCGTTTACAGTTGGCAATTCGGAATGCTGGTGGAGTAGCGCAAGCCGCTAACGTCATTGAATCAGCAATTACAACGAGAGCCGATTTCCAAGCGGCGATTTTCAAAGATGTGCAAAAGTTGCAGTCCCCAAAAGCAAGTTGACGACGGATCCTAGGCTGAAGCAGTGGGATTCCAAGCAAATTGAAAACCACACAATTCGTAAGTTGTGCGGTTTTCTTTTGGGCATGTGATCTGGACGACAGGCGGCGGGCGATCGGGTTTGTTATCTTCTGGGCAAACAATATTTCGCCTCGAACCAACCCATCGCTTTTACGAATCACTATGGTAGTCACACTGAAAGGCTTTGCTTCGTTGGCCGCTGATACGTTTGCGCCGGGGCCTCAGAGCGGCAAGTTGATCACCGGGACAACAAACGGTCGATCGATCCCGTTTAATGGTCAACCGGTTCAAGGTTTTAGTGGGGTGCAATTTGCGAGTGCCAGCACGTTTTGGTTTATGCCGGATAACGGCTATGGGGCAAAGGACAATAGTGCGGATTTTTTGTTGCGAATTTATCAAGCTGATCCGAGTTTTGCGGGATTGGAGCCAAATGGCAATGGGACTATGGCTGTTGATTTCCAAAATTTTATTCAGTTTTCCGATCCCGGTCGTAAGGCCGGATTCAAGATTGTTAACGAAACGACGCCCGATCGCTTATTGACAGGTGCAGATTTCGACATCGAGTCGTTTAATCTGGCTAAGGATGGGACGATTTGGGTGGGTGATGAGTTTGGGCCTTATTTGCTGCATTTCAATGGCAAAGGGGAATTGCTCGAAGCCCCGATCGCGACGCCGAATCCGGTGAAGCTCAATACACTTAATGGCCAAACGCCCTTGGTCATCGGCCATCGCGGTGCCAGTGGTGAATTGCCGGAGCATACGTTAGAGTCGTATAAGCTGGCGATCGAGCGCGGCGCGGATTTCATTGAACCGGATTTGGTGGCGACGAAGGATGGCGTGTTGATTGCCCGCCATGAACCGAATATGCTCAACACGACGGATGTGGCGAGTCGTCCGGAATTTGCCAGTCGTAAGACGACCAAAATGGTGGATGGCGTGGCGGAGGAAGGTTTCTTTGCTTCGGACTTCACGCTAGCGGAGATTAAAACGCTGCGAGCGATTATGCCCCAGGGATTTCGGACGCAGGCGTTTAATGGCGTCTTCCAAATTCCGACCTTGGAAGAGGTGATTAATCTCGTCAAGCAGGTCGAAAAAGATACGGGTAAGAAAATTGGGATTTATCCTGAAACGAAGCATCCAACGTACCATGACAAACTGGGGTTATCGTTGGAAGAGCCGTTGTTGGCAACGCTAACCAAAACGGGTTTCACCGATCCGAGTCGGGTGTTTATTCAGTCCTTTGAAGTGTCGAACTTGAAGGAATTGAATGCGAAGACGAATCTGCCGTTGGTGCAGTTGCTTGATGCCTACGATGTGGACTATGCCACGGGTAAGCTGCTGTACGAAGATGTGAATGCGCGGCCCTACGATTTCACGGTGGCGGGCGACAAGCGGACTTACGAGGACTTGCAAACCGCGAAAGGATTGGCGGAAATCGCCACCTATGCCGATGGGATTGGGCCTTGGAAGCGGATGATCGTTTCGGTGAAAAACGTTGATGCGAATAATGATGGTAAGGCGGATGATCTGAATAATGATGGCACGATTAATGACGCCGATCGGGTGACATTAGCGCCGACTTCATTGGTTGCCGACGCGCACAAGGTGGGTTTGCAGGTGCATCCTTACACCTTCCGCAACGAACCGCGCTATTTGGCTTCCAACTATGCGGGCAATCCGAATAAGGAATTTGAGCAATTCATTAATTTGGGTGTGGATGCTTACTTTACCGATTTCCCTGGCACTGGGGATTTGGTACGGGATCAGTTGACTAGCCCGATCGTCCGATCGCCGCAAAATCCGGATGTGTTGAAATCGACGACGTTTAATACGCTGGATGGCAAAGCCCCGATCGTTATCGGCCATCGTGGGGCTTCGGGTTCGCGTCCAGAACATACCTTGGCGGCGTATAAAAAGGCGATCGCTGATGGAGCCGATTTCATTGAGCCGGATTTGGTGGTGACCAAAGATGGTGTGTTGATTACCCGCCACGAACCGATGTTGGGTGTGGCCGTACTGAATGCGGATGGCACGATTAAACTCGATGCCAATGGCAAGCCGACGCTGAATACCACCGATACCAGCACCGATGTGGCCCTGCGGCCCGAATTTGCCAGCCGTTTGAAGATTAAAACGCTGGATGGCAATAAGGTGGCGGGTTGGTTTGCGGAGGACTTCACGTTGGCGGAAGTGAAGCAACTCAACGCGATCGAGCGACTGCCCGCAATTCGCGGTACGGCTTTCGACAAAGATGGGTTGAAAGTTCCAACTTTGGCAGAAGTGATTGAACTGGTGCAGCAGGTCGAGAAGGATACGGGGCGGAAGATTGGAATTTATCCCGAAACGAAGCATCCGACCTTTTTTGCGGGCCAAGGGTTCAATACGAGCCAATTGTTGGTGGACACTTTGGTGGCGAATAAGTTCACTGATCCCAGTCGGATTTTTATTCAGTCCTTTGAGGTGAGTAACCTGAAGAACTTGAATGATGTGCTGATGCCGAAAGCGGGAATCGATATTCCGTTGGTGCAACTATTCGGCGGTGCGGGGCAGCCCTACGACTTCGTCGTGAGTGGTGACAAACGCACCTACACCGACCTGAGTACGCCGACGGGTCTGACCGAAATTGCCAAATATGCGGCGGGCATCGGGCCGAATAAGCAACGAATTGTGCCGTTAACCACTGTGGATGCGGATAAGAATGGCTTGCCGGATGACTTGAATCAGGATGGGCAAATTAGTGATGGCGATCGGGTGACGGGTACCCCCACCACGCTGATTACTGACGCCCATAAAGCGGGCCTGAAAGTCCATCTGTATACGATTCGGAGCGAGAGTTTCTTCCTGCCTGCGAGCTACAACGGCAATCCAGTGAATGAATACAAACAATTCATTGATTTGGGTGTGGACGGCTTCTTTACCGATTTCCCTGGAACGGGCTTTACGGCTCGCAGCACCTATATCCAAGCTCCGGCAGTGGCCAATATCGGCGGCTCTGGTGGCTACGAAGGGATGGCGATTAACCCGGATAAAACGAAGCTCTACCCACTGTTGGAGAAAACCGTCGCGGGCGATCCAGCGGGTGCCTTGCGGATCTACGAAGCCGATGCGATCACGGGTAAGTTCCAGGGGCTGAAGGGCTTCTATAAAATGGAAAATGCTGCCAACGCGATCGGCGATATGACGGTGATCAATGCCAATGAATATTTGGTAATTGAACGCGACAGTGGCCAAGGTGCCGATGCGAAGTTCAAGAAGATCTTCAAAATCGACCTGTCCCAGAAGGATGCGAGTGGCTTCTTTGCCAAAGAGGAGATTGCCGATCTGTTGAATATCGCTGACCCGCAGGATTTCAACAAAGATGGCAGCACCACTTACCGGATGCCGTTTGTGACGATCGAGGATGTGTTGGTGATCGATGAGCGCACGATCCTGGTTGCGAATGACAATAACTATCCGTTCTCGCTCGGTCGTCCTCCGGCGATCGATAATAGCGAGATTGTGATTCTGAATCTGGACAAAACCCTGAAGCTCGATCCACGGGTCGGTCAGGCCGGTCTGAGCTTTAATACCAAAGCCATTCCAGTGTCGGGGAGCAACGTCTTCGGCACGAGCGCGAGTGAGCTGTTGGAAACGAAGGTCGGCACCCCAACGCAATTGTTTGGCAACGGTGGCGGTGACACGTTTCTGTCCAGTGATGGCGATACTGCTGCTTTCGGTGCTACGGCGGACGATGTGTTTTTCCTAGGTAATGGAAACAACAAACTCTACGGCAACGGTGGCAACGATCGATTCACTTCCGGTTCCGGCAATGACCGAATCTACGGCGGTGCGGGTAACGATGTCGTGAACTCTGGTAGCGGCGATGACCAGATTTATCTCAACGGTGGGGCCGATCGGGTGGTCTTAACCGCAGGCAAGGGTGCGGCAACGGTCTACAGCTTCGGTAGCGACGACACGATTAACCTGGGTTCGGGTGTGTCGAGTGGCAAAGTCACGATCGCCAAGAGCGGCCAGGATACTCTCCTATCAACGGGTGATGATCGGTTGGCCACGCTGAAGTGGTATCAGGGCAATGTATTGATTGGTTAGTAATGGTGCGGGGAACGCGATATGGATATGACATCGGTACGGGAACAGTTGAAGGGTGTAGCCCGCCAAGGGCGCGGGGTGGTTCGCAGTAGTAAACGGGCTTTGGGCATTCCGTCCTATTTAAGGAATGCCGATCGACGCGTATTGGAACAGGAAATCTTTCCCTACTTTGTCGATCGGGCCGAATTTTCGACGGTGTTATTTGTCGGGACGGCGTGGTATACCGAGCCGTATAGCCAGGTATTTCAAGGGAAAAACTATTGGACGATCGAGATTGATCCGAGCCAAGCCCAATACGGATCGAGCAATCATATTGTGGATTCAATCGAGCATGTCGATCGGCATTTCTCGCCGCGATCCTTGAATCTGATTATTTGCAACGGTGTGTTTGGCTGGGGATTGGATGCAAAATCTAGTGTAGAGGCGGCATTCGAGCGTTGCTTTGACTTATTGCAATCGGGGGGAGTTTTGGTTGTGGGTTGGAATGATGTGCCAGAACATCGGCCATTTTCACTGGAAGACTGTGAGGCGTTGAAACGGTTTCAGCCTTGGGTCTTTCCGCCCCTCGCGACGACCCAATATCAGACGACGACGAAGAACCGCCATACTTTCAATTTTTATATTAAATAATTGATTGAAAAAGCGCCTGCGATTCGTGCGAATCGCAGGCGCTTTAATCAGTTGCGATCTAATCCATCGCCGTTGTCATCTGGCGGTAACGCCGCTTGATCCGGCGCAGCCAATGGAGCCATTGACGGGCGGGTGCATCATAAAAGTTGAAAATGTCACCGTAGGCCAAGTTCGCATTTTGGTGATGCAACCAATGCCGTTCGGGCGTCGTCACATAGCAGGCGTCACAAAAGGTCTGTAACCATCGTGGTGTGACTTTTCCCAAGGCGGTGGTATGTCGCCAGATGACGTGAAATTCGCCGAATATAATGCCGACGATCGTGCCCACTGGGGACAACTGCCAGAGCCAAGGAATGAAGATGAAGTAGGGCAGTGCGCCCAAAAATCCATCGAGCAAGACCAAGGGATTGCGGGTGAGAACGGCGTAATGCAAAAAACTGCGATTTTTGCCATGGTGTACAATGCTATGAAACTTACCAAAGACATGCTCTGGAACATGATACAAAAAAGTGGAAATAAAATCGCCCAACAGCAGTAACAGAAGACTGGCAACGATGCCATTGGTGATGTCGAATAAAATCTGCAAGACATTCTCCTCACACGTTTGGCAGTAGCGTAGCAGTCAAAATTTAACGCTGTTTAAATATTGGGTTGCGATCGGGTTGTCGCGGTATTAAGGGCCGATCGGAAACTTTCGAATTGCCCAAGCATCGCCAAGCCCCCGTGAACAATCGGCTTGGCGATTAGTTAATCAACTTTGCCGCGATTTACACAAAGGTTTTCTGTCCATTTTTGGGACGAATTCCAATCACGGAAGGCCGGGGTGGGCCATCCGGGTTGCCTTCGATGTTGCTCGGCCAGTTGCTGCCACGGGAGACCGATCGGGTTTGGTAGAAGAGTGAACCATTTAAGGCCAACATCTCAATTTGCCGCGTCAGTGTCACTTTGGGGGCGTAGGGACAATCTTCACCGGGGTGCTGGATCGCCATAATCAGCGTATTGCCGATGAACGTTGGCCCCGTCATTTCGGCGCGGGGTGGCCCGTAGCCAAAGGGTACGACTTGTCCGGCTTGCGCGCCGCTCGTGGGGATGTAGAACAACCAGTTGTTGCCAAAAATCCCGGTGTAGCTGGCCACGTTCCCTGTATCCGCATGGCTAATTCGGTTTTCGGCACCCTTTGCGCCGATATCGAAGCCGTTGTGGGTCGAGGTGGACATATCAGTCACGCCCCAGAGATTGGCCTTCGAGTCAAACACCAAGTTATCGACACTGGCAAATCCCGCGCCATCGTTTGCGCCCGCCTCACCACCTTGGGCCAACCGTTGCCAACGGAAGGTTAAGCCTGCGCCATCGGCACTGTTTTCGATAATTTTGTAGACGCCACCGGATTGCTGGGTTTCGTTATTGCCACCGCTATATTTGGCCACCACGAAAATCCGGGAATCGGGATAGCCGTCGCCACCAGGAGCCGCATCGGTGTAGGCAATGAAGACTTCTTTGGTGCGGGGATGCACTTCCAAATCTTCAGGCCGCGCGGTGGGTGTGCCACCGACTAAGTTAGCCGCGAGGAAGGCATCACAGAGAACTGCGCCTTGGGAGGTATAGAACTTGGATAACTGCTGATTGCGGTAGTCGGGGAGGGCGGTTTTTTCGTTTTTGGTGTCGCAGTTGAAGATGCCACCATCGCTGGTTTGGGCCGCCAAGCCTTTGCGGCGAGGCAGCGGCACTCGACCATCGCGCTGGGCTACACCAAGGCGGGCAATCTCCACCGAGGCGACGAGGCTAGGGACGTTGGGATTAGTTTTGGTGCTCAACAGCAGTGGAATCCATTCACCTGTGCCGTCGGGATTGAATTTGGCGACGTACAGCGTTCCCGATTCAAATAACTTACTGTTGTTCTTATCAGTGGGGTTGTTGATGCGACCTTTGCTGACATATTTCCAAGTGTGGCCGCCGCGTTTGTCATCCCCCATGTAGGCCACCAATGCCCGACCGGCTTCGGCCCGCACGGCGATGTTTTCATGGCGGAAACGACCCAGCCAGGTATGTTTGCGCGGGCGGAAATTGGGATTGGCGAGGTCAACTTCCACCATCCAGCCATACTTCTCACCGACGAGGCCAAATTCTTTACCCGTGGTTTCGTCGGCATATCCCGTCTGAGTGCCATCGGGTTTGACGCCTTCGTTAACGCCGACAAAGAAGACGGCGCTGCCTTGGAAGTTTTCTTCAGCGGTGAGGATGGTGCCCCAAGGCATCGTGCCGCCGGAGCAGTTGTAGCCCGTACCAATGATCCGATTGCCCAACCCATCGGCGCTTTTGTTAAACACTTCAGTGGCGGCAGGCCCTGTCCCGATTAAATAATTTTTGTCGCCTTTCTGGTAGGACTTGTTGCCCCAACTGGTGACGGCTTTGTAAGCATCAGTCCGATCGGCATTGATCCCCAAACCGGATAACCCGTGCAGACGGCGATTGCGCCCATCGCGCTGCACCTCATAGCGGCCCACATTGGACTTTTTCAGCCGCATGATCGAGCCGCCCATGTTGTAGAGAAACTCACCGAGCAGTTCCCGATTCCGTACGGTGGGGAATCCGGGAATCACCTTGGGACCGGATTCTGGGAAACTCGCATCGATGTCGGCAGGCACTTCCGGTGCCAGTCGCGAAATCGGGTAGCCGACATATTCGTGATTAATCCACAGATAGCCATCGTTTTTGCTATTGCCTATGGGCACAAAACCAGTGTAGTCACAGTTGTAGCCGACATATTCATCTTGATTCGAAAACACCCGATCGCCCCAGCGGACGATCACATAGCGCTCATATTCCGGTGGCACGACCACATCATCGATCGGGGTGTAGCGATTCAGATTCATCTGCTCAAAGGCGCGTACCTGCGGTAGCGTCGAACCCTGATTGAGGGCAGTGGCGAGATAGCTATCGGTTTGCTGATAGACCGGGAGGGGATGGGGGACGCGCACTGGCGTAAAGCCAAAGGGACGCACTGTGGCGCTGGCGCTATTGGGATTGGCACCACCAGTGAGACGGCTGAGAATCGTCGGGGCAAACGCAGTCGTGACCGCACTACCCGTAAAAAATGTGAGTAATTGGCGGCGTGTAATATTCGACATCAGCAAGTTCTCTCTAAATGAATCAACCCGAAAAGTTTAGTCAACTCGAAAAATTAACGATCTTGGTGCAGACGGCGATCGAGTGAGGGCACTCAATCGCATCTAAGTAAAATTCTACTGAGAAATTTTATGCAGTCAGTGTCACGCGCATCACATTTTTGCAAACTTTACGGGAAGATTGTCGAGATGGCTGGAAGTCCTGCGCTGCAACATACTGATCCTGAGTCGCAATGGGAAAATCGACATGGGAAAATCGACATGGGAAAATCCACATTCAGCCAGCCGATCGCTCCCGAGAAAGCATCACCTTAACTTAATGATAAAGATAATCATTCTCGCAAAAGTTGTCAAGCTCCTTATAGTCAGGAGTTTCAGGTGTAATAAGTTTGCCCAAAATTAACCTTTTGTTAACTCAGCTCTTTGTGCAAGTCTGATACTGTTTCATTATTCTCTGACCGCACCATCTTGCATCTGATTTTCTCGTCCCGATTGGAGTCACTGGATATGACAGTTGCAAGTCAGCCATGGCATTGGTTTCGTGCATTAGCGGTGCCGACCTGCTTTTGTGGGATTCAGCATGGCTTTAGCGCCACTGGGCCTGCATCAACGTCACAACAACGGTTGGAAATTGTCAAAACCGCTTTGGCCTTGCTAATTGTATTGTTTTTTGCCCAGTGGGCGATCGGGCATTGGAGTGGGAGTTTGACGTTGCAAGCGGATGCGGGCCATCTGTTTTCGGATGTGTTGGCTTTGGTCATTACGTTTGGGGCGATTTGGTTGGCGCGGCGACCAGCGGACGATCGGGCGACGTTTGGGCATCAGCGATTCGAAATTCTCGCCGCATTATTTAATGGTGTGAGTTTATTGGGAATTTCGGTTTGGATTGTCTATGAGAGCGTGGTGCGCTGGCAAGCCCCGCAGGCGGTCTTGAGTGGGCCGATGCTACTGGGTGCATTATTGGGATTGGCGATTAATGGATTTAATCTCATGACGCTCAGTCAGGGCGATCGGCAAGATCTGAATCTGCGGGCGGCGTTTTTGCATACGGCTTCGGACTTTGCCAGCTCGATCGGGGCGATGATTGCCGGAATTAGTATTCATCTGTGGCATTGCTTCTGGATTGATACTTGCATCGGCCTGATGGTGGCGGGGTTGACGCTGATGAGTGCGTTGCCGTTACTGAAGGAAAGTCTGGAAGTGTTCTTGGAGTATGCGCCGAAGTCCGTTGACATGCCAGCGATGCGGGATCTCCTAGCCGAATTCCCGGCGATCGAACGAGTGGAAACATTGCGGGTTTGGTCGCTGACTCGGGAATCGATCGCGCTATGTTTGCATTTACAAGTCGGGGCAGAACTGGATCAGGTGGATCGCGATCGGTTACTCAAAACCTTACAGAATCGTTTGCGTGACGAGTTTCAAATTCAGGAAGCCATTATCCAAATCTCCAGTCTGCCGATTCAGGCGTTAGCCCCACCCCATCCACTATGGCGGCAAAGTCTCGCCGAGCAAATTACATCCAGTCTAAGTTGAACCTTCGGAGGATCAGATGCGTTTCCCAATTCACCGTTTCAGCGTTACCTTGATCGCCACGATCGCGCTGGGACTCAGCAGCATTTCCCCTGGCGTCGCCACGACCCGCCGATTTAGTCAGCAGATTCCGGGCAGCGGTTCATTTGAGTCAATGGTGCAGCAAGCCGAAGCGATCGCCGAAACAACGGCAAATCAAGCGTTTGCCGACTCGAATACAACCGAAATCATGGTGAACATTGCGGGCGAACAGGCGGGTCAAATTGCCCCCGTCCTGTTGCTCAACGTCACCAGCGCGCAGTGGCAGCGCCAACCGAATATCCAAATTTGGGCAAGTTATCCAGGCGGTGCAAAACGACTATTAGGCTTCGATCGACCGATTTTGAGTCCCATGACCCCGATCGTCACGGCATCGAATCCCATTCGGGATCGGATGACGGAGCGCGAAGCTAATTTCTTTAAATGATCTTAGCCCGCTCACAAGCGCGATCAATGTTGCGGTTGTACATCTTTACTTTTGAGGACAGCACCATGTTTCAAACGATTCAACGACTGGCTTTGTGGGACTTTCTGCAAGCGCTGAGAATGCGCTATGTGATGCTATTCACGATCGTCTGCTTGACGGTGGTGGCATTCCCGACGATCGCGAACTATTTAGTGGAACTGAATTTCGCGATCCTTCCTGTGGTGCCGATTGAGTCGTCGGCAGTGAGTTCGATCGCGGACAGCACGTTTCCGTTGACCCGGACGCACCAAGAACCCAATTTCTACCAGTAAATTGGCGACGATCGTTTTTTTGTTTTTGTTCTCCAAGTCTCTAGAACCCAATTGATCGAACATTATGCTTCAACTTCTCCTGAGAATACGCCGTCGGGCGATCGCGCTACTGCTAACAGCGGTTTATGCCGCAGGTTTTTTGGTTTCACCGATCATCACTGCTAATGCCAACGCCGCTGGCAATGGCGTTAATGTCATTCTAATGATTGGTGATGGTATGGGCTGGGAAGCGGCTCGTGCAGCGGCAGTGGCCAAGGGCGCGCCGCTTTACAAAGAAGGTAAGGGCAGCGGCCTGAACATGCAGAAGCTGACGGGTTATACCTACGCCACCACCTACGGAACGACCGTACTGGGTGCCACGGGGAACTCGGCGCTGACGACAACTAATCCGATTACGGGTGCGAGTCCGGTGCGGGCAGGTTTTGTGTTTGATCCGAAACTGAATCCCGGTAGCAATACTCGCAACCCCGCTGGCACCGCCGCTGCCGCTTGTCAAAATGGTGCCGGAGCCGCATTGGCGACCAATGGCAACATTGTCGGTTATGAACCCGCTAAAGGTGGCCCGAATCCCTGGACACCGATTTCGCCCGACGTGGCGGAAACGGCTGGCTACAACCGGGAATACATCAAATGTAGCTATCCCGATTCGGCCAACACGGCGGCAACCCTCTATACCGGGGTAAAGAGCTTCAACAATGCCATGTCCGTTGACTTGTACGAGAAGTCCGCGCCGGAAACGATTTTGCAAACGGCCAATCGGCTCGGTAAATCGACCGGGGTTGTGACCTCGGTGCCGATTACCCACGCCACCCCAGGGGCGGCGATGGCCACGGTGAACCGCCGGGCCAAATATGACAACGATTTCCCCTCGCTGGATAACATCTTGCAGCAGGCGATTCGCAAGGATCTGCCCGATCCCTATGCCTATGACCTGAAGGGTGTGAAGCCGTTCTTGCCCACGGTGATTCTGGGGGGTGGTCATCCGCTCGATTTCCAGAACGCGACGAATCAGACGACAACGCAGCCTGCGGGTGATGCGGCCTATACCTACATCAAGGCTTCGACCTATGCGGCCTTGAAGTACAACCCGACCAATAATCCCTACGGTTACACGTTCCTGGAACGCGATGGGAATGTCACTTACACGAATGATCTGAGCAAGATTAAGGATGGTGGTGACGAACTGTTGGCAACCTCGTTGCGACTTAACCCGAATAAGGGCGATCGGTTATTCGGTCTGTACGGCGCACGGGGTCAGAATGGGAATATCCCGGTACCGACCGCGAACGGTGACTACAGCAACACGGGTCTCGATATGTTCTCGATCTATAGCACTGCGGCCACGGGCAGCAGCGCGACGAGCAACGGCCCGCAAGTCCCGAAGGTGGATACGATTCGGCCTTTGGCCAAGGGCATTGATAATGGCCGGGGCGAATCGGTGGCGCAGTTTATTGCCAAGGAAGTCAAGGCGAATCCGACCCTGCCCGATATGACGCAGGCGGCGTTGAATATGTTGGGTCAGGATAAGGATGGATTTTGGTTGATGGTCGAGGGTGGCGATATTGACTGGTCGCTGCATGATGACAATATGGATAACTTGATCGGTACCATGAACGCCTTTGACAATTCCGTGCAAACGGTAATTGATTGGGTGGGTAAGAATGGTGGGTGGAGTAAGAACGTTCTGATTGTCACCGCTGACCATGACCACTACTTGACCTTGGGCGACAAGTTCCCTGAGTTGCTGCGCGCCAATGGGGCGGAAGCCTTGACCTACGCCAAGCATACGCCAGCCGCCGCCGGTCACTTTTTTGGTTCGGAGCCAGCCGTGAAGTACGGTTGGGGTTCGCACACCAATCGGATGGTGCCCGTTTACTATCAAGGGGACGCTTTCAAGTTGGCGGACTTTGTGGGTAAGCCCGTGGATTACGTTGATGCGCCAGCGGGTGGGACGAAGAAGTCTTACCAAATCGCGGGTGTGCCAGGTGCCATTGACCAACAGCATATCTATAAGGCAATGCTGGCCGCCTTAGGGGCCTAATTCCTCCAATCGTGTCGCTAGCGGATTGACTGAGCTGGCGGCACGATCGTATTTCAACTCCTGATTCAAATCTCACTCACCCAATTCCACCCATTGTCGAGGCTGTCATGATCGCCAAGTTTCTGCGTCAAACTGTTTTACTGGCATTGGCTGTCCCCTGCCTTACGGCCAGCACCGCGAACATTGCATCCGCCACCGATCGGGAACAGGGGAATGAAAGTTACGCGATCGGGTTGTGGGGCGATTTGCCTTACTCGGATGTGCAGGCCCAGACTGGCGTGCCGAATTTGATTGCCGATATGAATTCGCAAAACCTGGCTTTTACCGTATTTGATGGTGATTGGAAGGCGGGTGGTTCAACGGCTGGATCGGTTACACCCACAACTTGTAACGATGCGCTCTATTTCCAATCCCGTGACTATCTCAATCAGCTGAAAGCCCCCGCTGCCTCGACTCCCGGTGACAATGACTGGGTGGACTGCGATCGGCCGAGCAATGGTGGATTTGATTCACTCGAACGGCTCAAACGTGAGCGCGAAATCTTTTTCAGTACGCCCGATACTTTGGGGCAGCAGCGTTTGAAACAAGATGTGCAAGCGGTGTATGTGGAAAATCGGCGCTGGGCGATCGGGCGTGTGACCTATGTAACGCTCAATGTTCAGGGTTCTTGCAACAATCTCTGCGATACGAAACCTGACCCCGCCGAGTATAAAGCCCGCAACGCGGCAAATATTCAGTGGCTGAAAGAGTCGTTTGCGGCGGCGCAGCAACGTCGTTCTGCGGCGGTGATGATCATTGCCCAAGCTAATCCCGGCTGGGATTTGAGCGATCCGACCCGTGCGCCATTGCGCGATCCGAAAACGCTGGCGGAAACTGGGAATTTGCCCGCATCCGATCCAGCAGCGGCGGGTTCCACGACGGTTAAAGCGCCTGATGGTTTCCAGGAATATCTACTGGCTTTACGATCGGCGGTAATTGCCTTCCGTAAACCCGTGGCCTATGTCCATGGCGACTCCCACTACCACCGGATTGACAAGCCGTTCCTGGATGCCAAGGGGCAGCGGTTGGAAAACTTCACGCGGATCGAAACACCGGGGAGCAATCCTGCGAATGGTAATAATGATGTGCAGTGGGTGAAGGTATTGGTCAATCCCCGTAGCCGTGAAGTGTTCGCCTATCAGACCCAAATTGTGCCGGGAAATCGGGTCGCCGTTCCGGCACCGTAGGGCGCGATCGATTGTGGCCTACGGCATGATCCCCCTAAATCCCCCTTAAAAAGGGAGACTTTGAATCCAGTTCCCCCCTTTTTAAGGGGGGCTAGGGGGGATCGTAGCGTTTGCTGCCATTTTGGAATTGAGTACTGCCCCATTAGCGTTCGATAAAGACAACGTTAATCGTGTCGGCTTGGAAGACGATGCGATTATTCTGTTGCAAGATTAGATCGCTGAGTTTGACTTCGGTTTTACCGTTGAGCAGTACGGTGTCGTTTTCATTGGAGGAAGTGCTTTCACTGGCGATCAGCCATTCTTTTAAATTACCCCGATCGCCTTTGCTGACGGCTTTGAGATAGTCGATGCAGCGCCGGAATAGTTTGGGATAGATCAACTGGCCGTTGGGTGGCGTAATCGAAGCTAAATCGTCGAGGGTGAAGTTGGGGGTACGATCGACGGCCCAGACGCCAAGTTTTTCCGATCGGGCGCTGCGGGTGACGGTTTGGAGCACGAGACGGTGGCTCAGCGGCACGGAGCTATAGAGATTGAGATAGGCGAATCCCTGTTCGAGCAGCTTGAAATTCAGGGTTTTGCGGAGCAGCTCGGCGTTGAGGTTGATCGAATCGCCGTCGTCGAAGCCTTCGACTTCCTTTTCGAGCAGGGCATAGGCCACGGGCCGTCCGTTGCGTTCGACGGCCGTGGATAAAATCGCGCCCGCAATGCTGTCGGGTTTGGCACTGGTGACTTTGTTGCCGCTGAATTGGACTTTCTTGAAGCCCAATAGCTTCAGTAGCGCATCCCGCGACTCATCGCCGAGGGGTTGGGCATCGCGGCCATAGTGGACTTCGGGGGCGTCGATCGCTTGAAATCGCAGTTGCACACTATTGTCCGTGGGGGAAAGATTGATCCGCTCCGATCGGTGCAGATGGCTGTATAGCTCCGGATCATCGGCGACAAACCGGACAGAATCGCCATCGGGGGACTTGTCCTGAATGACAAAGTTGCCACGGATGACTTGATAAAACGGTGATTTCATATGATTTGATCCGAGTCTAGAGCGTCATGTTCGATGCGTGATTTGGGCCTAATTTGGGCCTACCCAGATCTAGCATCATCGGTTTAAGGTGAGATTAGAAGGGAAATAAGTTTGCTTAAAGTTTTCGACATCGCCCACATGGCCCAATTAGCCCAATCGGTAGCCAAATCCGCGCACGGTAATAATATATTCTGGGTGACTCGGATCGGCTTCGATTTTCTCGCGGAGCCAGCGCACATGCACATCCACTGTTTTGGTTTCGGTGCTATAGTCGGTGCCCCAAATCTTCTCCAACAGTTGGGCGCGCCCAAACACCTGCTGCGGCGATCGCATCAATACTTCAAGCAACCGAAACTCCTTCGGCGGCAGGGTTAATTCATCCGGCCCGACGAATACCCGATGCTCCTCGACGCATAGCTTGAGACAGCGAAATTGCAACACTGTTTCCGCTGCAATTAGGGGAGGACCCTGTGGCCGCCGGAGCAAAGCGCGACACCGGGCAATTAGCTCCCGCATGCCAAAGGGCTTGGAAAGATAATCATCAGCCCCGACTTCCAATCCCAACACCCGATCGGTCTCACTACTTTTGGCACTCAAAATCAAAATGGGAATGGCCTGCCCGGCCTGCCGCAGTTGCCGACAGACATCTAGCCCGTGCACATCAGGCAACATCAAATCGAGAATGAGTAGGTCATACCCCGTGGGATGATTTGGGGCTTTGATCGGGTCGGGCATCAATGCCGCGATCGCATCCCGGCCATTATTCACCACGCTCACATGATAATTCTCCGCCACCAATTCCAACGCGATCGCGTCAGCAATTATGGGTTCATCCTCAACGACCAGAATTCGTTTGGCTGCGGCAACCGGAGGAAGTTCATGGGCTTCAATATTCATAAATTAGCGTGTGCGTCAACATAGGCCATATCGTACCATTCCCGGAATTTATTTATCATGGATATTTTATTGACGATCGCCATGGCAATTTCGATCACATAACCAAAATTTAAACTAGAAATCCCCAAAAATTAACCGGGTCTAATTGATTTTTTCACCCATAACCATGACGATGAAATGGACTTCTCATACTGAATTATTATGTTTTTGCGCCAGCCCGTGAGCCTACTTGGCTTAAGCCTGATCTTCATCAGCGGATGTAGCCCATCCACGAACAAAGCCATTGAATCGCTGCAAACCAAAATCCTCGAGGATGTCGTGGGCCAGGGTGGCAGTTCGCTCAAATCGGTGGTCTGTCCATCCGATCAGCAAAAGGCGGAAAGCTTCACCTGTATGGGGATCTTGGAGTCAGGCAATGGATTCGATATCTCGGTAAAGTCCCAGGCCGGGGAGAATTACGCCTGGGAAATTGTCAGCATTAATGGGTTGTTGAATATGTCGCAGTTGCAATCGGCGATTCAGTCGGGATTAACCGCTGAACTTGGCACCGCGACGATCGACTGTGGCACGAGCACCACCTACAAAGCCGCCAAACCCGGTGAGCAATTTGAATGCAAAGTCGAAGGCACAAAGCCTGCTGATGTGGCGAAGTCAGGCGATGCCGCGAAGTCGGGCGATGCGGCAAAACCGACTGACCCACCGGAGTCGAGCGATGCCGCGAAGTCGGACAAGACCTCGGCCAAAAAATCAGGCAAAGTCATGGTGACGATCGCTAGTTCCGGGAATATTAGCTGGCAACAGATTGTGCCGGAGCCGAAAGGTGGCACGCAGGATACGCCGAAGTCGTCGTCCACCGACGCGAATTCGGTAAAATCGAATGCGGCAGCAACTCCGTCGTCCGCCGCGTCATCGGCGGCTAAAGCCGATGCGGCACCGCCCGCGACTGCGCCCGCCCCCACCGCCGAAAGTGCCCTCGATGCGCCTGACGCTTTGGACAAGTTGGAAGATTGATCCTACCCAAACTAAAGTCCTCCGGCCACCCCGGAGGACTGGGGGGAACGTCCTGTTAGTTGTGCCATCAACCGCGTGTCAGGACAATATGCCGATCGGGGTCGAAGTACATCCAACCTTCCTGGCGCAGCACGCCCAGGAGACGGGTGGCGGTGACGCGGGTGGTGCCTGTGGCGTTGGCAATGGTTTGGTGGGTCAGCCGCACACTGAGTCGAATGCCTTTGGGCGTTGTTTCCCCAATTTCACCCGCTAATAAAATTAGGAATTGGCGCAATCGATCGTCAATTCGGCGATAACCGAGCATGGCGAGAATCGCTTCGGTTTGGCGCAGGCGGTAGGTCGCGGCTTGATTGACGAAGTGGGTCAAGGCGGGGGATTGCTGGAGCTGGCTGACGCTTTGGCTAATCAGTACCACATCGGTGAGGGCGATCGCGTTGTAGGGATCGACCTGGGTCAACGGCAAACCAAAGGGCATATGCTGACTCAAAATGCCGAGAATCGATTCCTCGCCATTGGGATAGAGGCTGCCTAATTGGACGAGTCCTTGGCGGACAATCCAAATGCGATCGGGTTGAATCGGAATCGGATTGCCGCGCCGAAAACGCTTGACGGCTGAGGTGTTTTGGAGTTGATTGAGCTGTTGATGGGCATCATCCATCAGCCCCATGGGGCGACGATCGTCAATGTGTGTTTGAATCATCGGATAGTTCACCGTATGTATTCCATCTCACAGACTACGGGGGCAATGCCAAGGGCAGGTAATCTCAGGTTTACTATTTGGTTAAGCTTTGGGGCATGATTAACGGCTTAATTGGCGATCGGGCGGAATGCGCAGCTCTATGCGTCTAACAATTTAATTGTCAAGACAAAATTTATTGTATTGATTACCTGTTCTTAACCAAAAGCATTGCACACTATATTAGTCTGGGTTGTTCATTGGTCTTCTCGATCGCACCTTAAAGAGTATTGATATGTCTGGATTTCTAGAAATGTTCAAAGAAGGTGGCCCAATCATGTATCCCTTGGGGGGATTGTCGGTTGCGACCTTGGCTTGTGGTTTGGAGCGCGGGCTATTTTGGACAAAGTTTTTGTTGGCGGAAAGTAAGATTGCCCATGATGTGTTGGCAGCGGCAAAGTATAGCCTCACGGATGCGAAGACGATCGCCAAGCGATCGAGTGATTTGCCGATCGGGCGATTTTTGCTCAGTCCGTTGAAACTGAATCGGCCCAGCCCCGACAGCTTCCGCCTCGCCTTAGAAACCACCGCCGAAGTGGAATTTGCCAAAATGCGGAAGGGCGATAGTCTGCTCGAATCGACGGTGGGGATTGCGCCATTGCTGGGACTGCTGGGAACGGTGACGGGTCTGATTAAGACCTTTATGCAATTGAACCTCGGTGGTGGCGGTGGCGGCGCGAATATTGGTGCCGCCGCAGCGGGGATTGGTGAGGCCTTGATTGCCACCGCTGCCGGGATGATCGTGGCAATTTTGGCGTTGACCTTGCTGCGGATTTTTGTCACGTTGCAAACGCAGCAGATGGAATATTTTACGGAGATTGGCGGGGATTTAGAATTAATCTATCGCCAATGTTGGCATGAGCCAGCGGTGGAAGAATCGGCTCGGGTGGCGGCTTCGGGTCAGGGCCGTTTGCCGGACTACCAAACGCCCGAATATGCGCGATCCCAGCCGACCCATGATGCGACCGCCGATCGGGTCATGCCCCAGAGCATTCAACCGTTTCCCACCGCCTAAACTATTGACCCAATGGGAGATTAAGTAGCCACATGAAACTGAAAAATCGCGGTAAGAAGGCAATGCCCGAGGTCAACCTCGTCCCGATGATGGACGTGGTGCTGACGATTTTGACCTTTTTTATCATCATGACGATGACCATGAGCAATGCGAAAACCGTCAAAGAGGTTTCGCTACCGAGTGTCGATAACAAAAGTGCGACCACGGAAGAACCAGCGACTCCGTTGATCGTTGGGGTCAACCGTACAGGGCAAATGATCTTAAATGATCAACCCGTTGATGATGTGAAACTGGCCCAAGCCGTTGTGGATTATTTGCAAAAAAATCCCAAAGGCTCAGTGGTGCTCAAAGCCGATAAAAATCTCAACTACGAGAAAGTCGTCCAAGCGATCGCCGTTTTGCGCGATGTCGGTGGCGACAAAGTTTCGCTGGCGATCGAATAAACTCAATTCATCAGACCCATTAAAAAGCACCGAGAAATCAAGATTTCTCGGTGCTTCTGTTTGATCAACCCGATCAGCTAGCGAGGGTCACGCTCAAACGTTACCGCCATCGTGCCACCCTCTTTAGAGGGCAAAATGTTCAGGAAGAATTCGCCTGTATCGCCCGTCATGCGGTACAACTGACCGCCGCCATAACCATCGCTAACCGGCGCAATTGTTTTGAATAATCCACCCAATTGAGCCACCAACTCCGCACCGCCTGTCCCCGCATCCACACCATCATAAATGTAGGCACTCACGACACCGTTCACATAGGACGCATCCGGGTCAGCACTGGCGAAGTATGGCGTATAGTCCGAGAAGTCTTCCGGCACCGGCGCACCGACTGCAACCCCACCCACGGCCTCAAACATCGCAGCATAATCCGTCGGCAATGCCTTCACCTTTTTCAGGTCATCGATATTCGCGGGAATTTCGGCTTCACTCCCCGCAATCATATAAACCAAATCGGCCCCATCGGGAAACAGTCCAATATATCGAGTGGTGCCCGCTTTCGAGACTTCGATCACCTGACGAGTCGGACTACTGCTGCCCGCTTTCACCGCAAACCCTTGACTCGATTGGCCCTTGAAAAAGCCCTCGATCGCCGCGCTATCAGTACCACTGGCCCGATAGAAGATACCGGATTGCACCGCCCCCGGATAGATCAAGTTGAAATCTTTAAAGGGATCGTCTTGCTTCGCCCCACCACCGGGTGGCGGCGGGGTGATATCTGGCGTCGGCGCACCCGCATCAACTTTGGGTAACGGCTTCGATGCGTCCGGGGTTTGTGCATCCGGCTTGGAAGCCGTTTCAGGAGCCGATTTTGATGGCGCGATCGAGGGCGTTTGATTGGTCGATGTGGACAACTTCGGCAAAGTCGGTTTAGCTGACGGCAACTTTACCGTGGGCACCTTATTCAGCTTCTTCGGCGCGGCTTTACCCGTGGCAATTTGGGTAATTGTTACGGGTTTTTCTTGATCTTTGACTTCCTTCTTTTCTTCGTGCTTTCCACCCGGCCCCGCAAATAATAACAGTGCGTGCAAACCGATCGCGCTCAAAAAAATCGGCCGATACAGGAACTTCAGTGGGCCAGCCAGATGCTCTGGCGCTAAGAAGGCACTGAGATTGTTAACGATCGTCTGGGGCAATTGTTTGGAATTTAATGGCATGAACGTGCCACGCTCGATCAAGGGCGCTGCGGCTTCATGCGCCACATCAGTGTCTGTGAACTGTTCAACCGCAGGCAAATCATGCGGCGTCAACTGTTCATCGTCTTTGAGCTTCGTCGGTAGTTGGAGAACCATAGTAAATAGAAAAGATTGAGCGGGCTGATAATGCGTACACACCCAGGTCACATGACGGATCGATCGACTACGGCGATCGGAAAATCACCCAATCATGCGCCACAAATTGACAATTAACTTTACACACTAATCAATCATAAGGTGAGGCTCGACCCGCAATTATTATATTCAGAATAAAAAATGGTTAACGTTTGATTAAATTCGCTGGATTGCTTGACAGTACTGGTGATTAGCTTATACGGTAGCATTGGAAAGTCTTAACTCTATCACTTCGCGACTGTCATCCTTCCTCCGGAAAATTAGCAAACTATTTTGATTATTTCCGGGTTTGGTTAATTAATTTGTTGTCACTAAGAAAGTTTTAACTAACCTTAACCAACTGTTATCCTGCCGTTTCCCTGACGTTAGCCGCGATGACGGTAATCTTTGTGTGTTGCCAGCGCAATGCGGTGATACCCAAGCATTTAAGATGACGAGGAAATTAGGACATGGCTTTCTCTGTAAATTCTCTACGGCGAGCAGCAACCACGACAGCGTTCGTTGCAGCAATTGTAATTAATCCATTTTTGAGCACGATCGCCCAAGCTGGAAGTATCTCCGGCGCGGGGGCGACGTTCCCCGAGCCGCTATACAACGAATATATCAAGGCCTATCAATCCAAGAATCCCGGCGAAAAAGTCTCCTACCAAGCGATCGGCAGTGGTGGCGGAATTCGGCAAATCCAAGCGGGTGCCGTTGACTTCGGCGGTAGCGATGCGGCGATGACCGACGCCCAAATGGATACAGGCAAAGCCAAAGAACGTGGCATCTTGCTCATCCCCACAGCGGGCGGTGCAGTTGTCCCGGTGATTAACTTGCCGGGAGTCAGCAACTTGAAGCTGTCGCGGGCCGCCCTAGCGGGTGTGTTCTCCGGCAAAATCACGAATTGGAATGACCCGAAGATTGCGGCCGATAACCCTGGCGTTAGCCTGCCGAATGAAAAGGTGAAAACGGTGGTGCGGGCCGATGGGAGTGGTACCACTTTTATTTTCACCAATCACCTGAGTGCGGTTGATGCCTACTTCAAAGGGCGGGTTGGGGTCGCCACTGCGCCCCAGTGGACTGCGCCGGAATTGCTGAAGGGCCGGGGCAACGCGGGTGTCGCCTCCACTGTGCAAAAAACCAAGAACTCGATCGGGTATGTTGAGTGGGCATTTGCGAAGCAAAGTGGTCTGACGATCGTCAGTGTCCAGGATAAGGATGGGCAATATGTCCAGCCGAGTCTTGACGGGATCAATAAAGCGGTCGCGTCACTCACGTTCCCCGATAACTTCCGCGTGTTTGATGGCAACCCGCAGGGTTATCCAATCACGGGTGTGACCTGGATGATGCTGTACAAACAGTATCCCGACGCCGCGAAGGCGGCGTCGGTGAAAAACTGGGCGAAGTGGGTGCTGACCGACGGTCAGAGCCTCAACAACGGCAAGGATTACGCGCAAATTGGGTCGAAAGATACCCAGCGCGCCTTGCAGGTCGTTGAGTCGATTAAGTAAATCGTATTCCATCAGGTAATTCGCCTGGCGCGAATTACCTTCAACTAAATTTCATGATTTGTGAGGAGTTTGATCGATGAACCGTTTTCAGTTGAGCATTTTGAGTTTGTTGCCCTTGGTGGCTGGCGTGGCATTCGCCCCATCCGCGCATGCAGCGGATGAAAATATGCAGCAAATGTTGGACTATAGCGCCACCAAAATTTCCGAAGCCCAGGTGACTTCGGTTTCCCAGCTATCGGATGTGCGCCCGACTGACTGGGCCTTCCAGGCATTGCAGTCCTTGGTCGAACGCTATGGCTGTATCGCGGGTTATCCCGATCGGACATATCGGGGCAATCGCGCCATGACCCGCTATGAATTTGCGGCGGGTTTAAATGCCTGTATGGATCGGGTCAACGAGTTGATCGCGGCGTCAACGGCGGATATGGCCACGAAGGAAGACTTAGCCACCCTGCAAAAAATGCAGGAAGAATTTGCGACAGAACTCGCCGAAATTCGCGGTAAAGTTGATGGTCTCGAATCCAAGGTGGCCACCTTGGAAAAGCAACAGTTCTCCACCACCACCAAGCTGAAAGGCGAAGTGATCTTCGGGGTAGCGGGTGTGTTGGGTGATCAGCGGGCCGTCGCCGTGGGTGTACCGCCTGCCTCAACGCCCGATCTGGCCGATAACACCATTTTCGCCAGCCGCGTCCGGTTGAACTTCGACACCAGTTTTACGGGCAAAGATTTGCTTCGCACCCGTTTGGAAGCCTCGAATATTCCTAACTTTGGCGCGGCCACCACAACCAATACAAACATGGCCCGGTTGGGTTTTGATGGCGATACGGCCAATGCCTTTGTGATTGATGAGTTGTATTACCGTTTCCCGATCGGTGAGAATCTCAAAATCCAAATCGACGCGAACAAATCGGAATTCTACGACGGGCTAATCACGGCATTAAGTCCGTTGCAAAGCAGTGGGTCGGGCGCAATCTCGCGCTATGGTCGATTCACGCCGAACCTCCGTGCCCCCAGTGAGGGTGCCGGGATCAGCGCCCAGTTCAAACTGAATGATCGGATTCGGATTGAAGGCGGCTACATCGCCGATACCGCCAGTAACGATCCCGCGAGTGGCAATGGTTTGTTCAACGGGACAAACAAAGTGATTGCTCAAGTAGTCGTCAAGCCGATCGATAAACTGGAAGTGGCGGTGGCCTATGGTCGTTCTTACCAGCAAGCGGGCGAAGTGGGTGTGACCAGAAGTACTGGGAGCGCCTTTGCCAACCGGCCCTTTGGTAACGTCGCCACATCGACCAATGAAGTTTCGGCGCAGGTGCTATTCAAGCCTAGTCCGACGATGGAAATTGGCGGCTGGTATGGCTTACAGTTCGCCGATCGGTTCAGCAGCACCCAGGAAGCCACGATCACCAACTGGGCAGCCTTCGCTGCCTTCAAGGATCTCGGTGGCGACGGCAACCTGGCGAGCATCCTGTTCGGCGTGCCACCCAAGGTGACTTCGGTTGGCGGCGGCTTGGCCCGTGCGGGTCGCGATAGTGGCACGGCCTACCATTTGGAAGCGCTGTACCGTTATAAGCTGAACGAGAAAATTGCCGTCACCCCTGGTTTGGCGGTGATCTTCAATCCGGAGCACAACAATAACAACGACACCATCTTCGTTGGCACGTTGCGGACGACCTTCACGTTCTAACTGATTTTCCTTCACACCCATATTGGGGTGGCCCGATCTTGGCTGCCCCTTTTTTCTGACCAAGTGGCTGCGGCAATTTAGTTTTTTCAATCGACTTAGCGCCTATGACTCTGATTGCTCCCCCCCAACCCTTATTTTCCGCAGAAGACTCGATTCTCGACAGCCAGCGATCGCGCTTGCCGATCGAACGACTCTTTGAATTTATTAGTTTTGCCGCTGCCCTGAGCGTCGTCGGATTGCTGTTTTGGTTGAGTTGGGTCATCTGCCAACAGGCCTTACCCGCGATCGGACAATTTGGTTGGGGCTTTTTGATTGGCCGGGAATGGAACCCCAATGAATTAGTATTCGGCGCATTGCCCTATATTTATGGCAGTTTAGTCAGCGCGATCGGGGCCTTACTATTGGCCGTGCCGATCGGACTGGCGATCGCCATTGTCACCAGCGAAAAATTCTTGCCCAAAGCCGTTCAAGCCCCGATCGTCTTTTTGGTCGAGATGATTGCGGCGATTCCCAGTGTGATTGTTGGCTTTTGGGGGATGTTTGTGTTGGTTCCGGCACTGGAACCGGTGCAGCTCTGGCTCTATCAGAAATTTGGCTGGGTGCCGTTCTTCAGTACGGAAACAGTGGGCTTTAGCATGTTCGTGGCAATCGTCATTTTGGCGGTGATGATTTTGCCGACGATCGCGGCGATTAGTCGGGATGTGCTGCGGGCCTTTCCAGCGGAAATGCGCAGTGCGGCGATCGGCTTGGGGGCGACGCGGTGGGAAATGATTTTGACGGTATTATTGCCTTCGAGCCTTTCGGGGATTGTCGGTGCGGTAATGCTGGCCCTGGGCCGCGCCTTGGGCGAAACTATGGCCGTGACCATGGTGATTGGCAACGCCGATCGATTAAATATTTCGCTATTTGATGCGGGTAATACGATCCCGGCGATGCTCGCCAATCAGTTCGCCGAGGCGATGGATCCCTTACATGTCGGCGCATTGATGTATTTGGCATTGGTGTTATTTGCCATGACGTTGGCGGTCAATTTGGGAGCCGCATATCTCGTACAGGCATTGGGTTTCAAGGATAAAAATTAGGACGAATGGCAATCATGCTAAATCAAGTTGAACGCAGCGATGTCACCCGCCCCTTAGCGATCGGCCGATCGGCATTCGATCGGGTCATGACCGGGGCGGCCTATGGTTTGACCGTATTGGCGCTGCTGCCGTTGGGATCGCTGGTTTGGAAAATCCTCGCTGAGGGGATTGGCCAATTAAACTGGGCGGCATTGACCCATGGATTGCTGGATGAACCCGTGGGCATCGCCAATGCGATTTTGGGGACGTTGATGATTGTGCTGGTGGCGAGTGTGTTCGCGGTGCCGATCGGCGTGTTGACGGCGGTCTATCTGGCGGAGTTTGGCAAGCAGG
The DNA here is from genome assembly GCA_031415035.1 of Cyanobacteria bacterium VAR_4_metabat_243. Taxonomy (GTDB): domain Bacteria; phylum Cyanobacteriota; class Cyanobacteriia; order Leptolyngbyales; family Leptolyngbyaceae; genus Romeriopsis. The sequence goes on along the minus strand of JANOQX010000084.1, from coordinate 6,098 downwards.
CCAAAATCGCCCAGGTGATCCGATTTACGGTGAAAATTATTAGTGCGGTGCCGTCGATCGTCATGGGCGTATTTGCCTATGGTGTGTTGGTGGTGACCTTGGGGCATCCTTCAGCGTTGGCGGGGAGCTTTGCGTTGGCGGTACTGATGTTGCCGATGATTATTTTGGCGACGGAAGAAGCGTTGAAGTTAATTCCCCAACATCAACGATCGGGTTCGGCGGCCTTGGGTGCAACCCAGTTTCAGACGACGTTTCGGGTGGTGATTGCCGCTGCCTTGCCAGGGATTACCACCGCCGTGCTGCTGGCGATCGCGCGGGCCGCAGGTGAAACCGCACCGCTGATTTTTACCGCGCAGTTTAGTCAGAATTTCCCCGATGGTTTAATGAACCCCAGTCCATCGTTGTCGGTGCTGATTTACAACTTCGCCAATTCACCGGACACGGCCCAAAACCAACTGGCTTGGACGGCTTCCTTGGTGTTGCTGCTGTTGGTGGTGGGCTTGAGTGCGGGCGCGCGATTACTGGTTCGGGCTAAATATTAATCAATTACCGTGAGGAATTAATCCATGACATATGCCGCGAGTGCTGGTACCGCCACCGCTGACCGATCGGATGCTGCGTCGATCGCCCTGAATGTGACCAATCTCAGTTGCTACTACGGTCGCCGCTGTGCCGTCGAAGGCATCAACATGGCGATTCAGCCGCAGCAAGTGACGGCAATTATTGGCCCGTCGGGTTGTGGCAAATCAACCTTTCTCAAATCGCTCAACCGCATTTCCGAACTTGATAGTGATGCGACGTATCAAGGTAGCGTCGAGTTCTTCGGACAGAATATCTATGATCCGGCAGTGAATTTAAACCGACTGCGCAAGCAGATCGGCATGGTATTCCAAAAGCCGAATCCGTTTCCCATGAGCATTTACGATAACGTTGCCTATGGGGTGCGGTTATTTTATCGGGTGTCGGGGGCGCGGCTCGACGCGATCGTCGAATCGGCGTTGCGGGGCGCGGCGCTCTGGGATGAAGTTCGCGACGTCCTACGCAAATCGGCTTTGAGTTTGTCCGGTGGTCAGCAACAGCGACTCTGCATCGCCCGCGCCTTAGCCGTGAAACCGAAAATCCTGTTAATGGATGAACCCTGCTCCGCCCTCGACCCGATCGCGACGATGAAAATCGAGAACTTGATTCAGGAGTTGCGCCAGGAACTGACGATCGTCATCGTGACGCACAATATGCAGCAGGCATCACGGGTCTCCGATCAGACGGCATTTTTTAGCACCGATGAAAGTCGGGTGGGGTATTTGGTGGAATACGATCGGACGGAAAAGATTTTTGGCAATCCCGACGATCGGCAAACCCAAGACTATATTTCGGGGCGATTTGGGTAGTTGGATTAACTGGCTCGCAACTCTCGCTCCCAGAAGCAAGATCGCTGCACCCATTGTAGCGAATCGATCGGCACCTCACCAAACACATACCCACAAGACCGTGGCAAAGCCAGTTAGCGGTATGGCAAAGCCAGTTGGCGGTATGGCTCATGCTGTAACGATCGTCCTCACCCCAGTCACCAATCGCCCCATCCCCGCTGCTGCCGTCGCCCCATCCAACGCCCCATAAGCCACCCGCAGATAACAGCCATCCGTCATGCCAAAGGTCTCCCCCGGAATCACTGCCACCTGATATTCCCGCACCAATCGTTCGGCCAAAGTCATGGCGGACAGGGATGTATCCACCTTGAGGAAGAAGTAAAATGCACCATTTGCTGCGGGGATTTCACAGCACGATCGGAGTGGCTCCAGCAATCCCAAAACCGTTGCTCGAACTGTGGCGATTTGATCGATTTTCGGTTGACAGTACGATCGGCCTGCGGTCAAAGCCCCCAATGCCGCGTACTGCGAAGCCACAGGTGGACAAATCAAAATCGTGTCCTGAATCTTCCGCACGGATTCATGCAAATGCGCCGGAATTACCATGTAGCCAATCCGCCAACTCGCGAAACCGTAGGCTTTCGACAAACTGAAAAGCGAAATGGTATGGTCGGCACTGTCGGGAAACGCTCCCGGTGAAACGTGGGGAACCCCATAGGTGAAGTAGTCGTAGGCTTCATCGCTGATGTGATAAATCCCGGCTTCGCGGCAGAGTTGATTCACCGCCCGCAAATCCTCACGGGGATACACTACGCCGGTGGGATTGTTGGGTGAAATGGTGACGATCGCCCTGGTTCTCTCAGTAATCGCCGCTTTGATTTTGTCCAACTGCAATTGATAATTGCCATCGGTCGGCACCCGTACCGCCTTACAGCTTGCCATCCCGATCGCCATTTCATGGTTGAAATAGTAGGGCGTTTGCAGGATGATTTCGTCGCTGGGTTGGGTGATGGCCAGCACCGTATTGACGAAGGCCATGTTGCTTCCGGCGGTGACGATGATGCGTTGGGCGGTGATGGGGATTTGGTTATCTTGCTGGAGTTTGGTCGCGATTGCCTGCACCAATTCTGGGATTCCCTCAACCGCCTGATACTTATGATTCTGCGGATCGGCGAAGGCTTGGATGAGCGACGCGATCGCGCCTTCCGGGGGCGGATAATTCACCACACCTTGACCGAGGGAAATCGTACCGGGGGTTTGGCGTATCCATTCAGCGACGATCGGGATAATCGGCGACTGGATCGCGGGCATTCGGGAAATTAGCGGCATGGGAATTTCGGCAAAAGTCATGAAAATTTTATCGAAAAGTCACCCAAAATGCATCCTAGAAGACAGTCTGATCAACGGAAAGTAATGTTACAGTTTGTTAAGCATCGTGTGCGTGATTTTCTCCTCCCAATTATTTTAGGTGCTCATAATGCAATTATTGAATTCGACAAAACTTGTTCTAAGCGCTGGTTTGACCGTAGTTTCAGTGGGCTTGAACCTGCCCGCGATCGCCGCTCCGTCGGCGGATTTTGTCGGTGGCAAAACATCGGTGACGCTCAGTAGCGACTTTGTGAATGCGCTAACGGCTTTAAAGGTGACACCAGGAACGATCGGCAATGGTCGGTTGAAGCAGGGTGTGGCAAGTTTCCCAATTACCAGTGGGGCGGGGGATTTGGGTACGGTCAAACTCGAAGTCAATCATCGGGGTGGTCTATCGCTAACTGCTGGTAAAACGGTGGTGGAACTGACGGATTACACGATCAGTAATCTCGATGGGCAGCCCGTGCTGACTGGGTTGGTCAAGGCGAATGATAGTTTGGTGGGCCGGATTCCGCTATTCGATTTAGCCTTGAGCGGTGGGCCGAAAACCCAAGCGGTTCATGGTTTTACCCAGATTGAGTTGTCGGGCGTGAAGGTGACGCTGAATAAAGCGGCGGCAACGGCGCTGAATGGCGTATTCAATGTGACGGCGTTTCAAGCGGGTCTGAACATTGGGACTGCCAAGGTGCAGGGTTTGGCGAAGTAATCACCGCGATCGGGCGATGCGTTATCCCACAGGGATAACGCATCCGACGGCTCAACTCATGCCAAATCAACGAATTATTGCGACACATCAGGCCCCCTAACCCCCAATTCTGGGGGAACATGAAAACTGCGATCGAATCAAACTCCCCCAGAATTGGGGGCCGGGGGGCGGTTCGGCGGGAGTTGCTGCATTAATTTTTGATTTGATATCACCTACCGCTAAATCACACTTGATGCCAGACTGCGCGTTTCCTGGGCCTCGGTGCGGAGCCAATAAGTCGTCATCTGCCCCTTACCTTTAACGGCGATCGCGCCCCGCAATTCGCAGTTGAATTGGCCTTCGATCAGTCGATAGGTGGCTTCGCTGATGTGGATTGCGCCAGATTCGCCGTGGGATTCCATGCGGCTGGCGATATTCACCGTATCGCCCCACAGATCGTAAATAAATTTCTTAATCCCAATCACGCCTGCGACCACGGGGCCGCTGTTAATCCCGATGCGAATATCGAATGTTTCGCCCATCGATCGATTGATGGCCTGCAATTCTTGCTGCATGGCGATCGCCATCTGACAAATGGCGATCGCATGGTTGGGATCGGGATTAGGCAAGCCGCCAACGACCATGTAGGCATCGCCGATCGTCTTGATTTTCTCCAGGCCGTATTTCTCCGCCAGATTGTCAAAGCAGGAAAAAATTCGATTCAAACATTGCACCAATTCCTGTGGTGTCAGGCGACTCGACAATTCGGTAAAACCGACAATATCCGCAAATAGCACCGTCGCTTCGCTAAAACTATCGGCGATCGCCTCCGACTTAAGTTTCAGCCGATCGGCGATCGGGGAAGGCAGAATATTCAGCAACAGTTTTTCGGACTTCGCTTGCTCGATCGCGAGATTGGCGAGGGATTCCTCCAGGGCTTGGAGCGTTTGTTTGAGCTTGCCGATCGCCGGACGGAAGACAGCGAAACCCTCCAGCAGCAACGTCCCGATCGTCAACCCCAACAACCCAAATTCCATCATCCGTAAGTGGGAAATTCCATTTTGGGCTTTGGCGGTGTACCAGACGAGGATTTCGTCGATCGTGGCGTTGAATTCGGTGCCCGCTTGGATCAGTCGCGCCACGGACGGTTGAGCCGTTGCCGTATCCGTCGCAGCCGTTTGTTTGGCCATCGCGACGATTTCGGTGGCCAGGGGTTTGAGCCGATCGAAGGTCGGTTCGACTTCCGCCATCTCCTGGGCCGAAACCATCGTCTGCATTTCCTGACGGATGACCGTGCGGGTGGCTTCCCACTCGGTCAAGAGGATTTCCAATTGCTTGACACTTTCTGCCCGATCGCCCGGTGGACTGACCCGCACGGCCAAGGTCGCTTTGAGTAAACGTTCGCAGAGGGTTTGGCGTTTTTGGGCAGCGGTGATGATCGAGATATCGTGGGACTGGCGGGCCAATTGCTGTTGGACGAAGATTTGGCCCGCGATCGACAGCAGCGCGATCGCGCTCAAGGAAGCCACATAAAGCCGCGTAAACCGCTGACTGGCTTGGTTCGCCGAAGTGAGGAGGGGGACTGGCATGAATTTTGGCGAGGGATTAGGTGTTTCAATCGTGGGGGGTTGGATGCACACCGATTCCCACCTAGAATGCCCAAACTGCCGAGCGAACTCAACCCCATGCCGATCGATTGCGGCGCGATTGTTTTAAAATACAGGGTGGCTAAGTTTACCTTGAGCAAGATTTATGACGATTCTCTCCACCCTCCAACGGGCATTTGAGCAAAAAACCGCGCTGAAGGTGATCAGCGGATTGCACAACTTCGATCGTGACAACGTGGCCGCCGTGGTCAAGGCCGCTGAACTCGGTGGCGCAACCTTCGTGGACATCGCGGCGGATGCGGATTTGATCCAGATGGTGAAGCAACTGACCCGCCTGCCCGTCTGCGTTTCCGCTGTTGAGCCAGAAAAGTTTGTGATGGCCGTGGCCGCTGGCGCGGACATGATCGAAATCGGGAACTTCGATAGCTTCTACGCGCAAGGTCGCCGCTTTGAAGCGGCGGAAGTGCTCGAACTGACCCGTGCCACCCGTGCCCGATTGCCGGAAGTTTTGTTGTCCGTCACGGTGCCGCACATTTTGGCCCTCGATGAGCAAGTCGCCTTGGCCGAAGCCTTGGTCGCGGCGGGTGCCGACATCATCCAAACCGAAGGTGGCACCAGTGCCGCTCCCGCCAATGCCGGGGTTCTGGGCTTGATCGAGAAAGCCGCGCCCACCTTGGCCGCTGCCTACGAAATCGCCCGTGTGGTGGATGTGCCCGTGCTTTGTGCGTCGGGGATTTCCAGTGCGACAGCGCCGTTGGCGATCGCCGCTGGTGCATCCGGCGTCGGGGTCGGATCGGCGATTAATAAGTTGGACAATCCGTTGGCGATGATTGCCGCTGTGCGGTCGATCGTCGAGTCGATGCAGCATCGTAGGGTGGGCACGGCCCACCGCACAACCCATTAACAATCTGTGCGGTTATCGCCGACCATTAATGGGTTGTGCGGTGGGCCGTGCCCACCCTACGATGCTGCATCGACTCAACGATCGACCGCACAGCGGCAATCATCGCCAACGGATTGTCCAACTTATTAATCGCCGATCCGACCCCGACGCCGGATGCACCAGCGGCG
>JANOQX010000083.1:0-33836 GCA_031415035.1 Cyanobacteria bacterium VAR_4_metabat_243 | reverse complement strand
TCATCACGACTGATTTTCAGTGGGGGTTCCCGTTTCAAGCTATTGCCCTCGCCTGACTGATTGGTAATGACTAAATCCTAGCGAATGATGGCCGCATACTGGAAAAATCAACTTTATATTTTAAGGCTGAGTAGTTACGTTTGTCCAGAAAATTAGCTTGTTCAGAAAAATATATAATAAAGCAAAGCCTGAACATAATTTACCCCTCATGCCTCTCAGCACACAAATCTTAGAAGATTGTATCGATCATCTCAACGCTCTACCGGGAATCAATGCTGCATTGCTCAAGAAACCCCGTCAGATGCGCCAGACGCTTGCGCCCAATCAACTCACGGTCACCAGTCCGATCAATGCCGTCCAGTACCACTACGAAACGAAAACGCTCTCAACCAACACGATCGGTTTAGTAATCAGTCAACTTCAGCGATTAACCGAGACAAGTAACGATCGCCCCCTCCTATTCACCCGCCAAGTGCCCGATCGGCTGATTGACCAGATGATTGAGCATGAATTGGAATTTGTCGATGCCGCAGGCAACCTGTATCTCAATAGTCCTGCGGCCTACGCCCTGATTCGGGGAAAACGTCTACCCAAAGTCACAGCAGCGGAATCCAAGACCTTCACGACCAATGGATTCAAGCTGATTTATGTGATTTTGCAAGACCCCGATCGACTCACCGCCAATCATCGGGCGATCGCCAGTGCGGCAGGAATTGCGGCTAGCTCAGTCAGTTTGATCCTGAAGCAGTTGGAATCAATGCAGTACCTCCAACGCAAGCGCAACGGCGATTATCAGCTACTCGACTACGCAAAACTACTACACCGCTGGGAATTGGGCTACGTCGAACGTCTGCGTCCCAAGCTGTTTCTGGGACAATTTACCCCAGCCAAGGGTGAATCGATCGCGGACCTAACCCAGTCCTTATCCCAACAAGCCGAGAAACAGGAATTTCTAATTGGCGGTGAATTAGGTGCGGCGATCTCGACCAAATACCTGCGCCCACAAAGCGTCACACTCCATGTTCAGGAAAACCATCGGCCACTCCTGGTCAAACTCCGCCTCAAACCTGACCCTCAGGGTTCAATTACGCTGCTACAACAATTTGGTACCACCAACGGCAATCAATCGCCTGGGGCAGAAATCCTCGCTGATTCACGGCTGATTTATGCTGAACTGATGATGAAAGGTAACGATCGACTCCGCGAAACCGCCGATCGGCTGCTGGAAAATAGCATCGCCGATCAATCAGGCTAGATCTGCCACGTTTGCTCGATCGCAGGGCCTCGATCCCGATCGGTTATACTAAAGCCACTGACACCCGCGTTTGAGCCAGCGCCCATGAACATTGAACAAGCCGTCATTGAGAACCTCCGCCTGCTGCCTACAGACAGACAGAACGATGTCTTGGTGTTCATCCACTCATTGCTACCCTTCGACCCAGAAGCTGAGATTAGGACAGCAATTCTCAAGCAAGTGATCCCACCGCTTCAGAAAGTTCAGAATTTCCACGATGGTTTGCCCTCAGCGGTCTATGCCAGTCGCTTTCTGCGATCGATCCAAGCCCTAGCGCAGGAGTTCCCGGATTCAGCTTGCGGCCAGGTTCTCCAAGCGCTTGACCAGTCCCTATCCCCAGGCCAGCAATGGGGATGTTATACCGTCGAATATTATCAAACCGTTGTCCAACTCCTTTCTGAGCTAGTCGATCGCCCTCGCATCACCGCCACTGATGTCCAATCGGCCATCAGTACGATCGCACAGATTAGTCAAACCATGACACAGCCAGGAATCGTGACAGACCAAGAATTGGAAGATTATGTCGAAGCCTAGCATTCCCTCCATCGCTGGGTATCTGCTGGATTCATCCGTTGTTCGTCCGATGCTACTGGGCACCAGTACTTACCAGCAATATTTTGCTGCCCAGTTTCAAGATCAGCCTTGCCATATCTCACCGTTTGTTCGGATGGAGATGTATCGGAGCTATCTGCGTAATGTTATTGAGTTTTACAACACACTCGATCTCCCAGGCATCAACAGCTTCAGTGATGCGCTGACTTTTTGGAGCAACCGCTATCAAGGCAGCAAGCACAAGGCGATTCAACAGTTGATTGCCAAGTTATTCAGTCAGAATACCCATGAGATTTCCTTACAGACGAAGGAATCATCCAGTAGCGCGATCGCGGCACTGATTCAGGAAGTTATTCGCGACGTCCAAACCCAATTTCTCTTACTCGACACAAATACGCCCCAGTGCGCCAGAGCCTTGGTGACGCTTGAACCAGACGGCGAGGAAGATTTCATTGAAACGATGGCGCAGTTTACCGATGCTTTTGATGATGTCACTACCGCGCGCCGTCAATGCCGGATTCATGATTTTCTTCTGCAAGATCATCGCACCAGCTTGGAAGCGTATCGCAAAGAAGCGGAAGCACAACCCAAAACCTCTGCCAGTCGTGGATTTATGGCGATCGTTGACACCCTCAAAATCATCCTGGAACAAGGTGAATCAGCCTGTTCCTGCAAATGCTGTGAGCGCATCGGCGATGTCGTGATTGCGCTGGATGCACCGCGTCATCTGCAACTAGAACATACAGACCAAGCGTTTAATTACCTGTGTCCACCGATCGGCCAACCCCACCGCAAGCATCCCTCAGAGACGCAGATTTTGCAGGGATTGTAATTGACAGATGACAATCGGATTGACAGTCCTATCACCCGGCAAACTGCTTCGCTTCAAGACTTTCAGGAGAAATTGACAAACTGACAGGATCCATGGGCAAGGATTGCTATTTTCCAGGTCGCACACTTCCGCTGAGAGGAAGCAGTCTACCCAGGTAGCACACTACCTATTTAAGGAAGTGTGCTACCCAAAACACGGACAACGTTCAAAATCCCTTCAGGCAAGACTTTTTGGCGTTTTCTACGCCATTTTTGAGATCCGATTGAGATCTCTTCTTATTGCGAACGATAGAACCCATATCAGGATTGACTTTCAAGCGTTGATAAACTTCCTTCACACGGAAGGGGTCACAAGTTCGAATCTTGTATCGTCCATACCTTAAAACCCGCTCTGGTAGCGGGTTTTATTTTGTCTCTACTCAGGCTAAAAGCCCTTCAGCACGGGATCTTTGACGATGAGCCTCATAGACGGAGAGCCGTTTTTGGGCGTTGTTGGTCGCCGTTTGAATATCATTTGAATATCATGGGTAGACGCATTCCGTTGTGATATTCACCCCTTTTTTGAATATCCTGAATATCAGGTAGTCCTCTTCTGTTATGATATTCGTGCAGGGTGCCGATGATGTTTCAGCAATCTTTTCTCATCTTCAGGAGGAAATTATGGCGACCATTAAGTCTGTCGAGAAGCAGGTGAAGGGTATCGTGGCGATCGAGTCGTTTCGCGATCGGTTGCGGTTGCGGCTGCCCCGTCAGCTTTTTGGGGGGAAGCAGAAGTATTTATCGTTGGGGTTGCCGGATACGGTGCTGAATCGGCGGGTGGCGGAGTCGAAGGCGAAGCTGATTGAAAGCGATATGGCGATGGAGCGATTTGACCCGACGCTGAAGAAGTATCAATCACAGTCTAATGAGGCATCCCCTAGTTCCAGTGATGCACCGGCGATTTCAGCGTTGTCGATCGTGCAGCTTTGGGAGAAGTATTTCGCCCATAAGAAATCGACCCTCAAGGCAAAGACGATCGATAAGCATGAGAATTTTACGCGATTGTTTGAGAAGTTGACGGACGCACCGTTGGGGGATGCGATCGCGGTGAAAGCCGAATTGGAAAAGGTGACGACGACTTCCCGGACAAAAGATGCGTTGATGTACCTATCGGCAGCTTGTCAGTGGGGGCTAAAGCATGGGTTGGTGACGGCTGATCCCTACAAGGGGATGTCGTCGGAAATGCCGAAACATCAACATATGGTTGACCCGCAGCCGAATGCCTTCACTGAAGCGGAACGAGAGCAAATTATTGAGTCATTCAAGAACGACAAACGATCGGGGATGGGCTATCGGCCCTATGCGGCGTTTGTGGAATTTCTATTTCTCACAGGTTGTCGGCCCAGTGAGGCGGTGGGACTACGCTGGAAGCATATTGCGGAGGATTGTAGTAGTGTGCGGTTTGAGGGTTCGATCGTGCAGGTGAAGAATAAGCGCGTGGACTCGAAGGGCAGCAAAAATAATCGCACTCGGACAATCGCGGTTTCGTCGCGGCTGCAAATGTTGCTCGAACAACTTCAGACTAAACGGCCCCATCAGGAGGCGCTGGTGTTTCCCAGTCCGGATGGGGAAGAGGTGCCGATTAATTATCGGAATTTCTCGCGGCGGGCATGGCAGGCGATCGTCGGGCCAGTGAAATCGGGGACGACGCCTTATTGCTGTCGGGATACCTTTATCACGTTGCAATTAATCAAGGGGGTTTCGAGTGCGATCATTGCCCAGTGGTGTGATACGTCAACCCAGATGATCGATCGGAACTATGCCGATAAACTTAAACTGACGAAGTTGCGTCCGCAGGACTGAGAACCCCGATGGACAGATTGGCTGGGGTAACGATGTCGAGAATCTGTCACGATTTGGCATGAATTTTGGCGATATTGGATGATAGGGATTTGGGAAGTTCGATCGCATGAAGGATGACAGACGGATGAAACGTATAACTGCTCGACCAGTAATTGTGATGGGACTCTGCGGCGTGATCTGTAGTAGCCAAGGAATACGGGCGATCGCGGCGGCTCCACGTCAATTGGCTAAGCCGATCGATACGACCCTGTGTGATCCACCGCCATTGAGTTCATCATCGCGCGGCAGTGATGCTAGTCTGCCAATGCCGCCCGGATATCAGATTGAATCATCATCGCCAGCCGTCATTCTGTTTCAGCGGTCTTCAAGGTCCTATGAGCCAGCCGAGCAAATTGAAGCCTTAAACCGGGCGATCGCTCTTGCACCCAACTATCCTGAAGCCTATGAGCAGCGGGCCAGACTCTACAAATTCCGTCAGGATTGGCCACAGGCGATCGCTGATTTTGATCGGGCCTATCAGTTGTCACCCGATAACCAATATCTACTGGAAGCTCAAGGTTTGGTGCATGGGCAGGCTCAAGACTGGGACAGACTCATTGCAGTCTACCAAAAGCTAAATCAGACGAGGACCGCTTCAACTGCTCATAACTATACTGTTATTGCCCGTGCCCATGGAGAATTGCGGCAATGGCCACAAATGATCGCGGCTTATACTGAGGCAATCCGATATGTTGAACTGGCTTCGTCAGGTGCAATTTCTCCGAGAGGGGTTGGGTTATCAGGAAATGCCCCAGAATTTATCACCCAACCACGCGAAGACATCACCAAGGCTGAACTCTATTTATACCGGGGTTACGCCTATGAATTGCAGAATCAGCCAAAAGCCGCAAAGACTGACTATGATCGTGCATTAAAACTGGCTAAATCCGAAGACAACTGGGCGATCGAGAATCTGTATCGATCACGCTGTCGGCTGAAGGTTCGGATGAGAGATCGGATTGGGGGAAAGGTCGATGCCCAGATTGCTGCACAGGAACGACAAATTCGCCAATCGCGACCTACCCCTACTCTCTCATATGAGGCTGCCCTTCGCAGAGATCTCATGAGTCCTACTTATGAGGCTCCACCGCCTATGAAGCCTGTTGTAGATTCTTTACCCGCGAATAGCGCTAGCATACCAAGCGTTTCATCGCAATCACTTCTTTATCGTGGTTTAGCCAATCTATTCGGGTCGGTATATGAAAAACATACAATCGAGCCGCGATCAGCGATCAACAATTTTGATCAAGCGATTCAGGCTGATTCACAATCTGCACCCGCTTACTATCATCGCGGTGTTGTCCGATCTCAGCTTCAGGAGCATGAAAGCGCGATCGCGGACTTTGACCAAGCGATCGTGCTCAATCCGCAATTTTCCCTCGCTCATGCGGCACGGGGCGAAGCCTTGCGACAGTTCAAACGATCGGATGAAGCAATAGCAGCGTTAGATCAGGCTTTGAAGCTCGATCCGACGTTGGCAGCAGCGCGGCTCAGTCAAGGGATGATTTGGTTGGAGCGGGGTGACTCTAAACAAGCGGAATCGGCGTTTAATGATGTGTTGATGATCGACCCCGAATCGATCAAAGCCTTAACTGAGCGATCCAAAATTCGCCGATCGCGTCAGGATATTGTGGGTTCGACAGCGGATGATCGACGGGTTAAACAGGTGCGCGATCGCTGGAATCTCCCGTTGTAAAGTCGTTTTAGGGAATGGGAACTTAAACCGATTTACGTCGTGTGGGTAGTGGCTGATTGCTGGGTAAAGTTTCCTGGTAGCGGTCGATCGCCCGTTGGTGAGCGGCTGCATCATTTTGATTGTGGTACCAATCCTGGAGGAGATCCAGGTTGTAGCGAACGCAGCGGGAATTGAGCTTGACCCAATGGATACCCTCAATCCAAATGCCGTCATAGCGGTACTTCTTGAGGGTTGTGTAACCGATTTTGAGGCAGGTGGCTGCCTCTTTCCGATTGACGAATCGAAACATGATGAGACCTCGGCGGATGGCTAAAATGATTTAGTGGCTTAGGTTTGGGTGATTGCGAGGCGAATGTCTGAAGTCGCAACGGGCTTGGGGCGATCGGGTTCATGCTGAAACATCACTTGATGTCCATCGTCGAGTTTGTGCGTCATGTGGGACAGGACGCTCTGCCGGAGTGTGTGTCGGTAGGTGGCGATTAGCCATTTGCCATGATGCCAAACTTGAATGATTTGACCTTCGGTGAATGATTCGGGGGGTTCTGCGGGGGGTGGATTAATCGCGTCAATTGTGTCAATTGGGGGTTGAACAGCCTGCGGTATCGGGGGTTTAACCTTTGACACGATCGTCAATCGATCGTCGATTGTGTCAACTGTTTCCAGTTTGGGCGGTGCAGTAGTGTAAAGCATTTCCTTGCCATCACCCTTGATTGTGCCGTAGCCCGCTTCGGCTAAAGTCCGCATCAGTTGACGGATTCGATCGGCAGCCATATTGCGTAAAGCCCGCACCCCACTTTTAAGTTTGGACGCGGAGGCTTCACCGATGCGCTCAACGTATTTCTGAATTTTCAGGGCAATGCCTGCCAGTCCGGCATCCGGTGAATTGTGGGTATGAATTAATCGATGCTGCCAAAGGTAGTAAGCCGCGAGTTGAATCGCCCGCCCCATCGTCAGTCCGCTAATTTGTGCGGCAGGTTGTTCCCGACGCAAAACAGCATTCACAATGTGGAGCCACAGGGCTAACCGAGCCGTGTAGGCTTCGATTTTGGGATAGACCAATTGGAGTCCAAAAGTCTGCTGCGTCTGTTGTTCATCGACCATTTGCCGCTGCCAATATTCAAACATCCGCTTGGCCGCATCATCCAATCCATAATCCTGCTGTGGCAATTTCTCCAATTCCCCATACAGCCACACCAAAGCCTCCGAAATGCCCGTGTCTGTTTCTTCCTGGGGTAAGGAGAGATAGCGCACAGGTGCATCAGCCGCACAGAATAACCAACGACTCCAAGCCCCGTTACTATCACGATGATCGCCCATCAAATCCCCCAGCACTTCCCACTGAATGCTGCCTGTACGCGAGATCGCGGATTTTGGTAGGCAGGTGGCTTTATCCGCCCGATCGACAATAATCGCCGCACCCGTCCATTGATCGAGTTCCGCTTCCTCATCAGCTCCACGCCCTTTCCGGTATTGGTCACGGCCTTTGATTGCTCCCGCCATTTCATCGCGGTAATAGAGCACACCACGGGGATTATCGCTGTGAAGCCGCTGAAGTGTTTCCAGCGTCGCATCTTTCGTCAGATAGCGTTTACGAATCGGTTTTACTGCATTTTCACCCATGGCTTTGCGTTGCTCGTAATGTTCCATCTCGATTCGATGGGATTCGTAAGCAGCTTTTTCAAGTTCTACCAGTGGATCGAGAATTATCCGTTGAGCTGGGGTTTTCATGCTGCCAGAGTTGGCGACGATCGCGCTCCAAAACACCATCGGCTGTTTGTACTTGGCACTGGGCTTGATGATGACCTGGGCCGCACTACCGATACAACTGGCCGCTGCCGGAAGTAACGTTGTGAATAGAAATTCTGGAGCAGTGGGCATGGCCTTGGCAGTTTGAATCAGAATGTCCGCAAACCAGGGTTCGAGAAATTCATGCAGGTTCAAATTCGGTTCACGAGTCCGCAGCAGTTCTTGTAATCGTTCAGTTGATTCAAGTTGGTCAGATTGCTGCGCCTGCTCGGCGGTCAGAGTTTTAGCCAGATAATCCAAATCCCGATAAGGTTGACCACGTTGTTTCGCTAGGTCCATCAACTCTGCACTTTGCTCAAACGGCGAAGCATGATTGTCAAGCAAATCTGTGAGTGTTTCTTTGAGCGACAGCGGTTGTGGCACGGTAACAGCCTCCTGTACAGATTGTTCAAAGTCAGTCCAAGTAAACCCGGCATCCAAAGCATCGGAGACATCCCAGCCATTAATCATGCAATCGTCGGGCATGGGCACTTGCGCAATGCGGGCACGATCGCCCAACGCCTGGGCGAATTTCTGCGCTCCTTCATCACCGGGAATCACACCATTTTTCGTGGGCGTGTCGTTCCGATCGAAGAAGATAAAAACGTCGCCGGGTAATTGATTGAGTTGTTCGATCGATGGCACCGCCCCGCAGCCTGTAGTTGAACAACAGACGGTAACTTTTGCATTTTGCTGCTGGGCCAACCAACCGAGTCGCATTGCGTCCCATTCACCTTCACAAAACCAAGTAGCAGTTGAGTTTTCGGGGGAATAGGTTTGAAAAATAGTCGTGGGAACGCCGTACTGGCTCCATTTGGGCAAATCATGCTCGACCCAAGGCGTGACGCGGAGTTTGCGATAAAACTTGCCATCTTGATTTGCAGGGATATGCAGCGCGATCGACGGATGAGAATCCCGCCAGTTCGCCAACCCAATGCGGTAATGGGCAATCATTTCTGGGGTAAAGCCGCGCGACTGCAACCAGTCCAAGGCTTCCGGTGATGTTTGCAAATGAGCGATCGCTTTAGCCACCGATTGTTTCGATACCGTTGTGGGTTTCTTGGTTGCCCGATCGCTGAAGCCATTGCCAGATTGTGGTTTTGGTTGACCGATCGTGTCGCGGATTTGTTCAGACGGACAACCGCGCCAACAACGATAGGCTCCCGTATCCAAGTCAACGCTAAGATTTTTCTGTTTCGCTTTGCCGTCTTGAGTGCAAGCGGGGCAGGGCGCTCGACCCGATGAGTCGAATTGAATTTGCTGCCGAATATCAAAGGCAGCTGGATGTGTCATCACTGACATAAGACGATCCTCCAAAAAATGGGTAGCAGAATTTAACCAGCATGTGAATCTGATTGAATCCTTGAATGTGTCACTGAAGTTATGAATTAGCCAATAGGAAAGCGGCACCAATCCAAGTTCGGACTGATGTGCTTCCCCATGGCGGTAAGTTGTCAAAAAGCGCTTTAAGACGACGAATGATGATTTGGAACGTTCAACTGTCGTGGATTTTCACGGTGTCAGCAAGTTGGCTGATTACACCGATCGGGTGAAATTAGAGTATTTCAAAACTGCCACTAACGCCCCAATCTGGCTCAAGGATTGGGCTGACGAACTGCGCTTGCTGCGAGATGAACTGTAATCGTTCTTCCCGTCCAAACGGTAAAATGGGCATTCGCGCCATCTCGGCACAAAAATGGTGGTTCAGCATTTCTGCCCGTTCACGGAGATGCGAGATCGCGGTACGTGCCAGCTTCCGTAACTCGTCATCGGTAAACGGTGTATCCGAGTGATGGCGATAATCCTCATAGGCGATCGGCATCCAGTAGGCTCTCAGCGCCGACAACACCATTTCTTTGTGAGAATAAATGGTATTGCTCTGGGTTTTGAGATAGTGACATAAAACGCGATCAGGGCTATCCAGCATTGGCTGGAGGCGAAGGTGGTAATCAAATCGATCGTCATTGTGAGTAGATGTGTTTGAAATCATATGAGTCTCCAACATTGGACAAGTGCATGTGCGTTAACACCGAAAGTTCAGCGTTCAGACTGTCCCATACAAACCATCGGGGTACCTAAACCCAAGAGTTTGCATCACGTTATCGCGATGTTCTGCGGTAACGACACATAACTGAAACTATGGAATGTTTGGAGAGCACCCTAACTTCAACTTGATGAATCCTTTATACATAGATCTACTGAATTTATCAACCGTGAATGGCCAATCTACGGCCTTAACAGTCAAAAGCGTAGATGTAATTAATGCTACATATCTACGTGTAATCACGTATATTCTCGAAGGCTAAAAATTAGCGAAAACCTCTGGAATATATATCTTTAGATGGGCTTGCCAATCCGCAACATGAGGCGAAAACTGAGGTAAATCTGAGGAGAAGTGAGGAATAAAATTTCTTTTGGAGATGTGCCAATTTCTTAAAGAAATGTATTAGAGAATACTAGAATAGACAGGTGAAATATAAAGCTGATGATACGAACAGAAAATCATGGGCACGATCGAGCGGTGCCGCGACGAGATTTTCCCCAAGAAGTTCCCCAATATCGCAATTATTCATCAAAATACCGATCGGATGCCAATTCTTCCTATTCGAGTCTGTCCAGGATTGCTTCACAGAAACATTCGGCGCGATTGGGTAGGGAACCGCACGATCGTGGCAATATTCTCAGAGTGGTTGCATAGTAATCGTTAGTTTGACCGTCTAAAATTTCTCCGAGACGGGTGAGAATTGCTTGTGGGATATCCCCCTTATCCCAAGGAGGTATCAATTACTAGACGACGGAGAGATAAGGCCCTGGCTTTATAGAGATAAGGCCCTGGCTTTATGACGACAAACAAACCAGGGCTTTTGGGGGCGGAAGGATTCGATGAAAGTGGTTTACTTCAATATGTACCGAACAACTAACCAGAGCTTGTCGATCGGTGTTTTGGTGTCTTGAATTTTCACTTGCCAATTGTCCATGGGGATAGCGCTATCTCCAGCATGTATGACGGAGGAACTCATTGTTGGCCCAACGTCTTGTGATGCACCAAAGTCGGTCTCACTACTATCGGACTGTATGAGCTTGATTGCGGATTTAAGGGTTTTGGGCTTGTACAAATACACGTCAGTTGCTTGAATGTTCTTTGGTAATTTTAATTTGGTGAAAATTGGCAACCGCTCGTTGAGGTTGTTCAACATTAGTATGCGCTCTGTGCTGTCAGGGTTCGGATTCATGGCTTTGTGCCACTCTGATGAGAATTCGTGTTTGAGGTCGAAGGCGGCAAATAGACCTTCTTCACGGCTCAATTCTTCGACGCTCTTGATGTAAGCTGTCACGGAGTCCGCAGCGTGCTGTTTGAGCTTGTCGCCGCCGCTTACTGTTGTGTAGCGGATGTGGACGATCGCGTCGGAGATGGTGTCGTAGTCAAATTGCTTGAAGCTGGGTAGCTCAAGTCGCCATTTGCTAATGGCACCAGCACCCTCGAAGGGTAGGTAGCGTTCGTCTTTGAAGTTGAGTTCAAAGACACCGCTGTCATTTTGGCCTGTGCTGCAAGCAATGGATGAGATTGGGATGTTGATGGTGCTGAATCGATCGTCTGTTTCCTCGGTCTTTTCAAGGTAATCGGTTTTGTCTTTGGCGATCGCACTGGTACGGAATTTGTGCTCTAGTAGCCGTAGGGTGGCATTGAGGCTGGTGTAGGGGCCGACGACGCAGGGGATTGTGATGGCGACGGATTTGATGCGACGCATGTAGTGGCCAGGATAGTCCATGTCAAATAACACTTCTGGCAAGGCGAACTCGCAGGTGCCCTGGTCTTTGAGCTGGATCAGTGCCATGGGATTGATTTGGCGGAGTGAGATGTGTTTGGTGACTTCGTAGTCATAGCCGCGTTTTTCTTGGTAGGCGGCTTCGAGTTGTTTGAGGCCGATGTAGAGTCGTTCACCGGCTAGTAAGCCATCGTGGGAAGCATCCCAGTAGCCAAACTGGATGAAGTTGGAGGTTGTCTGCCACCGCTCGAAGCGGAAGACTCTTTCGGCTTTCTTCGCAAGTTCGTAGGCTAGGGTGTAAGCCTGATAGTAGAGGGTTTTAATCTGTCCTTTCATCCAGGTGTAGAGTTCTTCATTGGTGTATTTATTCCGCAAGAATTCTTCGACCTCTTGGGAATGATCGATGTTTTTTTGCTGGTTGGTGATTTCTTTGTTGGCGATATCGATCCGAATTTGCTGGGTCAATATCTGTTTATCGATGTTTTTGATTTCGTATCCAGCGATGTTGGCTTGCTGAACCCGATCTTGTAGTTGACGTTGGAAGCCACCTTTTCGTCCCGCATTTGATGATTGATAAGAAAGATGATCAGAGTATATTCTCAACCCTCTTGCGACTGCTGAGGCTGCATTTGCAAGATTAGGGGTTCCCCAAGACACATCAACTCCTACACCTAGCGGATGGCCCGCAACAGTCATAGTTGGTAATGCATGCAATACACTGCCCAGAGTTTCGACTACCCCAATACCAGTCTGCCAATCAGCAGCAGCACTTGATTTGACCATCTCTTGTTGCTCATATGGACTTAGCTTCAAGTCACCTTCGGTAGTCGGTGGATCAATCTGATCTACTAGTTCTCCAAAATCGGTATTGCTATCTGGCACTTTACCTAAATCTTCACCAATGAGCTTTAGATGGTGCTGCAAACGATAAACCGGACTTCTACGGCTTTGTTGTAATGAAGCCAGTGACTTTCCAGCTTCTTCTAACTGCTGCTTTTTCACTTCCATTACCAGATTCTGCATTGTGCTTTCATGCTTGGCGCGAAGTTTAGATAGTGCTTCTCCATCTACTTTTTCCTTTGCTGACATAAAGGCATTGCCCATTGATTTGAGTTCGGAACAGAGTTCCAGTGCTTTTTGAAGCAGATAATAGAAGCGGTAGTTAGGCACAGGGCTGTTCAAGTCATTCAACACGCTTGCCAAGCTAAGTCCCTGAGCCGCAGCCTGCACCAGTAGTGCTGGATCGATCGGTGGTTCAAACAGAGGTAACTTACGGAATATACCTTCAATATTCTGGCAATGGCGGATCTTGAATAGGCGATCGTCGATCGTGTCCCGCAGACCGCGCAATTTAGGATTGTCAGGAATACAGAAGTACAACGACGTGGCAAAGCCAAAGACATTAGCTAACCCCACGACACCGTTGCTGACACCGATCGGGAATGGTGTTTGGTTACTAAAGGGGAACGCCAATTCTAGCTCAACCATTGCGTTTCCAAACGCATCCCACTTATCTAGCAATGAGTTGTAAGTCTGAGGTTGAATCTTGCCGCGTTTGGGGATTTTTTGCCCCCTCGGCCCATAGATATGAGCAGCAAGGACATAAAGTTGTGTGGCTTGGTTGAGGGTTTCGATCGTATCCTGCCGGAATAAATGATCCCCCCATGCAATCAGGATTTCAATATATTTCATCACCACCCATTTCATGTAGGCGGAAGGGCGAGATCGGGCGACTACATGGGGTTGGAAGGGGTTGTTACGCCACTCGTTGATAGCATCATCAGGCTGACGAGGTTGCAATCCCATGAATAATTTTTCTAGAACATTCTTAGCATCAATATCTTTGAATGGTAAGAATTTCCAAAAATGATTGTTTTCAGGGCCTTGTTCATAAGGGTTGAACACATAGTGGCACATCTTTAATGCCTGCTCGAACTGCTGTGACTTCAAAAGACAATCTACCAGCTGCATTGGCGCATGAAATGCTGCCTCCCAGTTGTAAAGGGAATAGCTACATTTTAGTTCATGATAAGTTGCCTTTAGATCAGCTCCAAAAGTATCAGCTTTATCAGTAACCTGATTGAGATAGTACTGAAATACGTCATCAAGATCGCCAGTCATCAATTTACCTAGTAGTTGATCAGTAAATGGATGGCAAAAGGAGAGTTCAGTAGACTGATTAGGTATCTTAATTGATCCACGTACTATTGAATCCTTGAAATAAAGTTCAGTTTCGGCAATTGCTGGGGCTTCTGTATTTGTTGCTTGAAGTGAGTGAATTGTTTTTGTACTGTCCAAATAATGAAACACTCTGCTGGTAACATAATTACCTAGATTATTCGTTTTGCTGATTTGGCTACCTGCAAATTGAAACGCATTGGATAGAGTTTTATCCTGGTGAATATCAATAACAATGCGCGGGTTGTTGATATTTGTGTCTAGGCGTGGAATGAATTCATAAGAACTTATTTCAGGCAAAGGTTTGGGTAGAGCGGGTAGAGCGGGTAGAGCGGGTGGAGTGGGTAAATTTGGATTGTCATAAATCACATCAGATGAAACTTGTTTTTGCGTCCATTTCCCATTGCGATATTCACTCCAGCTCATTTTGATTTCCCAATACTCAATGGGTTTTATTTGAGCAGGTGTTTTGTCTCCAGAATCCTTGATTATCTGTGTATTTGCATTTGGGTTCGGAGCTGTTTTCTTCATGAACTGGGGGAAGAAAATCAACAATCGTTTATTCCAGACTACGGGAATTAGATAAGTACCATGTTCTGTAATTTGTCCGTTGTCATCTTCAAGGTCGTGACTCGGAATGTCTACCTGTATTTTTTCCCAGGGATACCAGTTTTTTCCGTCGATTTGGAAGTATCGATAATAGAAGAAGTATGGTGCATTCCGTGTTCGAGCGAAGATGTGTAGCTTGATATAGACAGGCTTACCATCTTGACCGACTGCTAGTTTCCCATCTTTGTCCATAGCTTGCTCAGAGAACAGCCCTACAACCTTCAAGTTTGCAACCTCATCCACTTTGAAAAGATAGCTTTTCATTGCATCTTGCACGGTCTGTGGGTTGATGTCTTTCTGCAACAGTTCTGATTCAAGTTCTTTGTAGAACGGGCTTTTATCATCGCGGAGGGTTGGTTCGATCCAGTTTTCGGGGTAGAGGAACACCTTGCGGTTAGCTTCCCAGACACGGTAGCGCTGCATCCACCGTTCCCATCGAGGACGATCGAGCACATCATTCTTCACCCCATGTTGTGCTTCCAAGCCCAGAAAGCAACGCTGAACGAATAGTTGCACGGAAGAAATGGCCTGCTTGATTCGCGAGGTCTCCATGCAGGCATCCATCTGCACATCGATGAGGAAGAACTCAAACAGACTGTCGGCATCGACCACGCCCCACTCAATCAGATCCGGCTGCACCAACAGATAGGCAATCAGCGCTAGCTTCTGGTTTTCACGGAGTTGGTCATTTAGTGGCTTGACGACCTGTTCCCAGTCTGTCTGGTCATAGCGGGCGCGAAGGGCGTTGCGGATGTCTTCGGCAATCTGGTGACATGCCCAGAATTTCGATCCAGGTTTAGCCCAGTCGAATAGTCGATCGATATCGACGGCAATTTTGTCCGAGACCACGATCGCTTTTTGCAATTTAACCAGATTCACTTCGTTGCGGAATGCCTCTAGGTGTTTCAGTCCAAAGTTCTCTGGCTTCAGCAGCTTCTCGATGTTCTCTGGCTTCCAATTGGTGACATCAGCAATTTTCTGACTCAGAGCCGCAAGTTTCTCGGTTTGTTTGCCCGCATCGCCAGGTTTAGCGGCCCACTCGAATAAGTCCAGCAAATCAGTTTCGGCTGTGGGCAAGCTGCTTCGGAGCGTTGTGTATGCCTGTAAGCGCTGCCAATGTTGGAGCGTGACCGCATTGAGGTCAAATCCATCGAAATCACTCGCGTGAGTTTGCCAATAGCTCACCTCATCTACGCTCAAGTTAAAGCCATTGACCAGTAAGGCGGCTTTAGACAGTTTGGTGAAGACCTCTGCCTCTGACCCTGTTGTATAGTCTGGTAATAGGGCGGAGGTTGAAATGGGGGCTTTTGATAGGGTTGCGGTTTTCCATTGGAGTTGGCTAGGCGATTGGCCATTGACCTCTAGCCAGTATAGTTTCCCGCTTTTCAGTTTCTTCGCGGTCGGATCGGTTGACCAAACGTTCGAGGGATCTTCCTGCTGATACTTGAACTCGATCGATTCGCCATCGAGCAGTAGGGGTAGCGGCTGTGTGTCGCTGATCGCGATGAAGGTAAAGGCTTCGTCGGTTGGTGGAATCAAGTAGCCTTTCCAAATGCCAGTGCTGCCGACTGATTGGGCTTTGATGCCTTCTAGTACATTAATTGCAGGCTGCTTGGCTGTGCCGATCGTTAATAAATCGGACAGCAGTGCATCAGCCACGTTGTTTGGCAAGCTGGTGGCCCCGGCTACAGTATCAGTGATGAATCGATGCGCTAGCCGCCGCCGCAGGAAGGGTAAGAAATGCTGGACGAGGTAGAAGCGCTTGCCGAGGGCGGTATTGCCGTCAGGTGCTAATACATCACCTGCGAGGAGCTTAGTTTTGGCGGCTTCTCGCTCCGCTTCAGGGAACACTCCCAATAGTGCATCGTTGAAGATGTTTTTGGGTTGCTTGCCTACACGATCGATCGCCTTTGCCCAGGCTGGATCGGTGGAGAGGGCTTTGGCTTGAGCTTGCTCTTCTGGGGTCAGGATGCCCGTTACTTGAATCCCGGCATTGGGTGGTGTGGCGTCTTTTTGGCTACTGTATTTCAGTTTCTTCGCTAACGTCTTTTGGGCATCTGGGATGGTAATGGTCAGATTCAAAGGCGCATTGGTGGTGTAGACTGTGGTTCCTTCGAGCAAGCTGATAATTTGTTCCACGATCGCTGGCTCAAATAATAGGCTAACTTTGGTACGGACTAACTCAGCCGTCGCCTCGTTTTTCTGGGCTTCGGTGATGTCTTCATCTTTCTGGGCTTCGGTGATGTCTTTGTGGTCGCGATCGATCGCATTTAGCCCGTCGTAAAGGGTTTTGGTGATTTGCAGGATAGTTCGCTTGGCGGGAGTGAGCGGACGTAGCTTGTCGTCTTGGCCTTGGATAATGTAGTTGAGTTGGCGGAAGGTAAACCCAGCATCTTCCATCTTGCCCCAGGTCTCGATGAGGGAGAGGAAGTTCCAGGCGCTTCTGAAAGGGTTGCCAAATAATGCGATGACATGGGGTAAGTCAGCGACTTTGACATGCAATGCCTTAGCCAGCAGGCTATGACGATAGAGGATTGACAGATTGGGTATTGTCAATACATTGGGCAATGGGGGAAGAAAACCCATCATTGCCGTAATGTCATCGGCCTTGAGCTTCAGGGCGGCCATTAGCACGGGGAGATGATCGGTAATCTTGGCGGATTGTGTCAGGTAATTGCCATGTTGATCGGCTTTAAAGACTTTGTCGATGCCTAGTAGGTTATGGGTGAGGAATAGGCGCGAGTAGAGGGACTTTTCGCCGATCGTGCTGATGTCGGCCCAGAAAGTCAGCAGTTTGATTAAGGGCAACCCGGTTAGGTCGAGCAATTTACGCACGGCGACTAGCTGGTGCAGTAAGTCGGGGGTAATGTGCTCAGTAATTTGGCGCGGTTTGGGACAGTCTAAATCATTGGGTTGGACTATTTCGCCGTCGCATGGCTGTGCTGGTTCACAGCTAGTATCACAACCGCCATTGGCTCCACCATTGATCGGGGCGCAATCATCGCTAAAGACCTCAAAGCCAACATAGTCACAACTATCCGGTGATGTTGGGTTTGTGCCTCCATTTCCATCGTCCATGGTTTTGGCCGATAGTCCGACTAGGGCTTTATCGGTTTCGTCAATTGTCCAGCCCATTTTGTGCCAGAGGCGGATGAAGCGTTGGAAGCGATCGTATTCTTCAACAGTTAAGACACTTCCGTCTAAGTGTACCAATCGGACTTTATTGAGATCACATGAATCTTGGGATGGTAGCCAGCTAACTGGCTTATCGTTTGCCCACAGCGCTCCTTCTTCGATAATTACGCCAATTTGTTTGCCATTTGCATCATTAATGCGTAGTTCTTTTTTTCCAAACTTATCAATAAAGGGTTTGCCATCTGTTCCAATGACCTGCAAGAACTTGAGATCCGTCTCAATACCCTGAGTAACGTTACCGATGATGACACCGTTCTGATTCTTGATGGTGCCATCCTTATGCAATGTACCGACAAATTCAGATTCTTCCTCAACTTCTGCTCCTAATGATTGTGTATAGATATCACCCTCGATCGGCAGTTGTGGACCTTCCCCGGCTTCCAGCACAATCAGCTTACCAATACTCTCAAAATAGCAGTACACCCAGTTTCGTAAATCCTTGATATTCAAGCACCAATCAGGTTTCTGCTGCTGGCAGTCGTCCGGGTTCATCCGAGCTAAGAGTAATGGGAGTAGCTGAGTTTCGTTAAGGAATTTGATTAACTTAGCGAAACGTTCCTGTCTTGATTTGCTTTTATCTGGATGGACAAGGCTTTGCAAGAAGCGATAGCTGAAGCAGATGCTTTCCAGAATTGTCAGAGCTTCCCCTTGGGGGAAATTGGGGTTGATAAACTGAGTTTTTAAGATCTCGACTAGATCAATGTACTGAATACCTGTGCGGGGTAAAAATTGCTTTTTGACGAATGTTAGTCCCAGCTTTTTGGTTTCGTCGGTGCTGAGCATGTCATTTCTAGCATCTTCAGCAGTTTGCCCACTGTAGCCATAATATTCAGGGACAGGCTTGACGCCGATGTTCTGGCGATATTCTTCAATGGTGTGCTCTTTTTTTAGCGTGATATCGAAGTAGCGTTTGGGCCAGAAGGCTTCTTTGGTGAGGATGATGTATTCTTCTTGGGTTAAACCGAGAAATTCGGCATCGACGGCCCGATCGAGAACGTGATCGTGGAGTTTCTTCAGTTCTGCTTGTTCGGTGGGGGACAAGGATGGATGGGTACAAGCCTCGTCCGCCGATCGATAGACGTCTAGCAATTCGTAACGGCTGGTCTCTAGATACTTCAGGAAAATGCGTGTGGCATCGATCGGTTGGTGATAGGGCAGGGTGAAGGGGTAGACAGCACTTTTGAGTATGCAGTAGGCTTGGTAGTTGGTATGCTGTGGTTGGGCCAGTAGCTCGCCGGTGGTCTCGTCTTCAATGTTGAAGGTTTCTAGTTTGGCTTGTTTGGGCACTTCTGTATTTTTTTCATACTCGTCCAGATGTACCACGAAGCTTTCCATTACTTCGTTGACGAGGTCGATGTAGGGTAAAACTTTGAAGGTGTTGTCGCAGGTCAGCTCTAGGCAGCCTAAGTCAGGGCGGCGACGGAATAGTTTTTCTAGGGGGGTATCGAGAATACCTGTTTTGCCAGTGTTTGGTTTTTTGGGGTCGAGATTATTATTTCGGAGATATTGCAGTAGCTCGACGAAGTAGGCGGCGGGGCTGTAGACGGAGGTGCATTCTTCGCACTCGCAGAAGTCCATGTTGCCGAATAGTTGCTCTAGGTTGAGTGGTACGGGGACTTCTGCGGTGTCTGCAACAGCTTGCATTCTGGCCGTGCGTGTCTGCATCATGTCTGGAGCTTCAGCTTCTTGTAGATCGGCAGGGGCTTGCATTCTGGCCATGCGCGTCTCAATTGGTTGCTCATCATCAAGAATTGCTAAGCCTGTGCCCCGAATGCATTCTCGCATTGTCATCAGGGCCTGCTCGTTGCGGATGCGGCTATTGATGGCGGTGGTGTAGACCTGGCGGGCAGTGTCTTCGCCAAGGGCGGTGCCGTGGGCGCTGAGGAAGGTGGACTCTGCCATTTCCGCCACCCCAAAGGCGGAAGTTAAGTTGGCGTTCATTAATACTGGAATGGCTTCTGGGATGGGGCTGAGGGAGTTTACTCTCTGGAGAGTTTTGAGTTGTTCGACGACCCCGGCTCGATTTTCTTCGGCAATTCCTTCTAGGGATTTGGGGTCTTTGAG
Organism: Cyanobacteria bacterium VAR_4_metabat_243; assembly: GCA_031415035.1. Taxonomy (GTDB): domain Bacteria; phylum Cyanobacteriota; class Cyanobacteriia; order Leptolyngbyales; family Leptolyngbyaceae; genus Romeriopsis. The sequence continues at coordinate 13,984 of JANOQX010000083.1, read as the reverse complement.
TGCGGTATAGATTGAGATGGTGCCAATGTTGAATTCGGGTTGGTTGCTTAAGAAAGATACGACTCCCTTGCTCACTGTGGCATCTGAAATCGGCACTTCGGAGTCCTGCACCATGCGCTGTAGGACGGCGGTGGGTTCGGCGGTGAAGAGTTTCTGTCGCAGGGCTACGGCAAATTTTTGATGTTGCTCATTGTCGTGAGTTTCGGCTTGGGCTTCAGGATCACGGGATTTGAGCGCTGTTTGAGCGACAACTGGTGGGGCCATTAATGCCGTCAAGCCTTCGACGTTGAAATTTAGGGCGATATCACGCAGGCTGTTGACCGCTGGATCTGCTGTAAGGGCGGTAACTAATGTCATGTCATCATCAGACCAATCAGCGATCGTGTTGGCCAGTGTGATGTTTTTCAGTGCTTCTTTTGGCAGTTTCTTCTTCGCTAACTTCTCAAGGGCAGCGGTGGTGTCGCCGTTAGCTTCTGTGAAAGCGGTTTCTACGGCTTGCTGATGCTTTTGATCGCTAAGCACTGCTTTGAGGCTGCTGATTCTGGCTTTGAGGTGGGAGGGTTGTGATGTCATGATTTGAAACCTGCACGATGGTTAAAGGGGTAATCTGGATGAATTTTAAGCAGTTCGATTTTGGGCGGGGGCGATCGATCGTTTGTGAGCTTATGCAAATTAACGATTTCAGAACCGTTGTCGCCGTGGCTAAGGGGGGAGATGATAGGGGGCATGATTGAGGTCTCCGTGTGTGAATAATGTGGTCAAGTAGATCGAGTTAACCATCGCGCTTGGGCCAGGGAAACCAGCGAATGACAGCCAAAAAGCCCACTGGGAATAATAGGGCGATGATTTGATTAGGCTTCGTGATCGGAGAGTCTGGTGCAGCCAAGTACCAACCGAAGACAATCAAAAATCCGAGTAAGAGCAAGACGGCTTTGCCTTCTGGGCCAAAAACTTCTTCTCCTAAATACCGATCGCCGCGCATCTTCTCTCCAAAGGCGTAAGTATCCCAGACCATCAAGATGGTGAAGATTCCCATGCCGATCGCGAGATGCGCCAGTGATAGATCGCCCAGTAATTTATTCCCGGTGCTGTTCAGAAGTTGGGCGATCGCAAAGGCACCGCCATTGACTGAAAACAGCAGACCATATCGGCGCTTTTTCCCTTCCTCATAAAGGGTATAAGCGTCTTTGATTTGCGGGAAGTCTTTGGGTTCACTGGTTTTCGTCATGGTACTAATGGGGCTTGGTAGCGATCGATCGTTTTTTAGCTCATACCACTGTGATGTTGCTGATCTTGACGGGTGTGACTAGAATTTGATGTGACTCACGAAAGTTGCTTCTGGTAAGTCATCTTAGTGTTTTTCAGTACATTAGCTCCAAAAACTCGTTTCTTATTTCTTGTCATGGTACAAAATGCTACTCAGACGAGAAAGTAGAGATTTGGTGAAACATCAAATTCTGGTCGCACCCATCTCGACCGCAGGCAACATTATCAGACAAATAGCTAGCAATCCACTTAATAAGATTTTCCGGATTTTGTTTCTCATGAGTTTTCCTAGGTGACCTATAGCGATTGTAGTGAATGAGAGTTTAATGTGCAATTATTTACAGTGCCAGAATCGCTTGAGTAGACTGTAGGTATTTTCAACCTACTGGGACTCATCTCATCTCAATATAGCGTCCAGAAGGTTTCCAGTTGTTTCCAACCACAGTTTTAAAATTTGTCGCAGTATCAGAAGCGGTTGTTTTAAATCCCCATTTGTTTTTCATCTCCTGCGCTAATCCACCTGCTGCACCTAGGTTGCAGCCATAGAGGTTGACTTCCGCCCCAACAGCAAACATCCCTTTCCTTACATTCGCAACATCACGTTTACCCCAGAAATCTGTTGTGACACTTGGCTTGTCCGAGCTGTATTCAAGAAAAAAATCATCGGGATTAGAATGACCGAAATATTCCAGTTGCTTGACTTGACCATCTTTTGCTGTGTTTAGGGTAGGTGTTAACTGATCGGCTTTTCTTATAATGATTAATTCAAATCCCTTATTTCTCGCAGAATCACTCATTATTTTCTCGTAGTAGTCTTTATTCTTACCTTCAGATACAGCTCTTTTTTGATAACTTAAATTAACAGGTGAGTACATAATCACCGTAACTTTTGCAGTTGGATCATTTTTCTTAATGTTTTGTGCCCTTACCGAAGCAGCATTTAAGAAATTCCACCCCGACTCATCGTGACCGCCCGGATCTTTAACACTCGTACCTCCTGCGATAATTACATGACTTCCTGTAACAGTTCCTCCAGGCGTTGGGGGAGCTAGTGCAGGTGGCTTTTCTTCTGGCTTTGAACATCCCCCCAGAGCAAACGGGAATAAGAAGATTGACAAAACAATCCCTCCAACGGAAGCACCTTCCTCCTGAGGTGGTGAAGGCGTCGCATAAACATTTGGACTGCTCTTTGGATCTGGGGGCTTTGGCGAAGGAGAATTGGTTGCTTTTGAATCTGGAGGTAGAGTGTCTTTAGCCGCAGAGTCTACTGGTATTGGCGCACCCGCAACTTCCGTGCTGCCACCTCCTGGGGTTGGAACACCTGCGTCACCATCATATCCACCAGTTTGTTTTCCATCTGAGTCTAGAGAATATATTGGATTTCCCTTCACATAGGCATACACATTAACTCCGTCGGCAATTCCAATTGGATCGCAACTCGTCCACCTTCCCAGCCACGGCACATAATACCTTGCCCCATGATAATAAAGCCCTGTCTCATCATCCCGTTCCTTCCCCGTATATCGATATCGCTTCGCCGCCGACTTAATCCCCTTATCCACCTCCTGATAAGCACTACTACCATAGGGATAATACTCCTCATAAGAAATCACATTACCCTTATCATCCAATTCCAAACTAGCCGAACCCAGATGATTACCAAACTGGAACCGAATTAGTTGCATCGGCGACTCATCATCAGGATTAGTAATCGTCTTCGTCTCCACCAATGCAATCCGCTGCTTGTCATCCATCACATGCAACGTCTCCCGCTCCAACTTCACCTCATTCCCAACCCCCTTAAACTCCCGATAAATCTCAAACCCACCCAAATAAATCCGCTCATCCTTCCGCGTCCCATTCTGCCGCTCCGTCACCTTCCGAATCCGCTCCCCACTGGCATCGTAGACATAGAAAGTTGTTTCTGGCACTTGCGTTGGTGGCGGCGTAGCATTCACAGCCTGCCGCGAAGTCGCACTCAACTCATCCTTGTAGTTCCACTGCATCAGCATCAGATGGGGCATACTCGTCATATTCCCATGAGCATCGTAGGTGTAGGGTTCTGTCCTTGCCCCCACAGTGGTGCTACTCAACCGATTACTCAGCTTCCCAGATTCGACCAAACTCGTCTCGTTATAAGCATAAGCCCGCGTCCAATTCCCATTCGCCGCCTGATGAATTAACCTCTCAAAATTCCCCACTGCATCATAAATATATTGCTCGGTATAATTCCGCATTGCCTGCCCATCCCCCGGATGCGGCAAATTCACCCGAAACTCATCATCCCAACTCGTCTCCAGCTGCCCCGCCTGCCCAATATGCTCCCGCCCCATCGCCTCCACCAATCGATAAATCGGGTCATAGCGATAGTCACAATGCGGCAACACCACCTGATTCTTAAAATAATTCGTCTGCTGCGCCTCATCCCGAATCCGCGTAATATTCCCCACCGGATCATAGGTATAAAACAAATCCTGCAACACCGCCCCACCCCGCGTCGTCCGCAGATGCACCAACCGAAACGTCTGCGGATCGTAGGTATATTCAGTTTTCGCCCCATTTCCATATTCAATCAGACTGCGTTGTCCCTTCGCATCTCGATCGATATTCATCACCGCATGAAAATTCGCCGACTGCGGATCGAGAATCGTAGTTGGCTCCGCTACCTCCCCCAGCCACACATCCATCCGTTCCAACAAATTCGCCTCATTGTACCCAGGCCGCATCACATTCAGCTTCGTATTCGCCTGATCACTATGCGGAGCCACCAACTGCACCGGACGATTCAACCCATCATAGCGAGTGCTACTACGAAAGATTTCAGTTTCCAAAGCCGGATTACCCGCCCAATTGGGAACAGTTTTATAATCCTGTACCAACTGCCGCGAACTACTAACCAGATTCCCCTTAAAATCAAACCCCGCATTCGTCGCCACCCCCGCCCCATCAAAATGCTGATAAATCCGCCCCCGATGGTTCGTCGCCACCCCCTGACCCTCCCCATAGATCGTCTGCTCCGCCAAAAACTCCGGATCGCCACCCGCTTCCTGCACAAACAACTGCACCGGACGCTGCAACGCATCATAGACCGTCCGCAGAATATGCCCACGACTATCCCACATCCGCATCGGCTTACCCGCCACATTATTCAGCATCCACCGATCGCCCGCCTCCATACTGGCCTGATGAATCCGATTGCCCAGCAGGTCATAGTCATACTTCATCACAACCCGATCCAGCGCATCCTGCACCGATCGCTGATTACCCTCTAGATCCAACACCACCCGCGTCCGAAACTTCTGCCCACCGCCATTATCCGCCACCGTCAAAAACGTCCGCCCCAACGTATCCAAATAAGCCACCGTCGGCGTATCCGCATGTTTCGCTGCCTTCTCCGCCGCCCCTTTCTCCTCTGTACCCAACGCCCCACCAAGCCGCTGCTGATACCAAGTCGGCAAATAATCCCCATCTGGCAACTTCGTAAAATAGGCCAACACATCCCGATCGACCTTCGGATCAAGCATCACCGTGTCATTGACATCGTAAGTGGTCTGCTGCCAAGCATCGAAGACCACCTTCTCATAGGTATGATTCGGATGCAGCGTCGCCACCAACCGCTCGATCGGGTCATAAAACAGCGTACTGCTCACCCCCCACTGCTCAATCCCAAACTGATGCGTCGCACTAAAAAACGGCTCAAACTGCCGAACCGGCTTCCCCTTATTGTTATAAACCTTCGCCCCCGTCCCCACCCAACGCGGATCGACGATCGGTGAATTCGGCACCTGGGGATCGATCGGCCCCGCCTCCGCCTGTACCTTCGTCTGCGCCTCCCGCCCAAACCCATCCGAATACACAAAACTCAGCTGCACCTTCGATCGCGCGCCCGCCGCCAGATCAGCCCCATGCGTTTCACGGGCAATCGCCACCGCACAAACCGGAGTCCGCGCCAAATCATAAATAATCCGCGTCGTCGCCGTCCCCAAATGCTGCATCGCCAGCGATCGCGGATTAGCCGCATCAAAAAACGCCTTAATTTCCGCCACCGTCAAATCGGCATTAAAATCCGCAAACGTATCCCCCTGATTCTCACCCTCCTTACCCATAATCACCGTCCCAGCCACCATCCCCAGCGCATCGAACATCGCCTGCGATCGATTGCCATTCGGGTCAGTCACCTGTTCCGGCTGCATCGTGCGATAGTTATTCTGCACCTGTACCGTATTCCCCAGCGGATCGATCGTCCGAATCACCGCCAAGTGATAGCGATCGTAAGTACTCGCATAGACCTGCCCAAACGGATCTTCGATCTGAACCACTTGGTAAAACTGCATCGGATCAAACGCCTGCCGCCCCGATGGAATCCACCATCCACCCGCCTGCTGCACATATTTCCCCTCCGCCCCCAGATCAACCCCAGTCAGCTTACCGCCATAAACCTGAGTCAACAAACCCGGCGTAAAGGCCAACTTGAAGCTCTCATAGGGCAACGCCAACGACTCAATTTGCCCCAAAGCCAAAGCGGTTGGCTTCGTCGTATTGGCTTCACTGTCCCGGCGATAGAGCGCTCTGACATGCTCGATCGGACGCTTCTGCAATCCCGTCGTCGCCACCGCCTCATAGGCAATTTCCACTGCCAACAGCAACTGAGTCCGCACAAAATCCAGGGCAAAAGGCACCGCCGTCCCAGTCAAACCCGTAACTTCATAAGTGCGCGTCTCGATCGGCACCCCAATCCGATACCAGTCGGGATCACCCAGCTTGTCATTGGGCCGATTCGTCACCTGATTCTCGGTATAGGTAATAAAAGTCTTTCCTTGCTCCGGAAACTCAGGCTTGCGACGCGGATAAGCGATCGCCACCGACTTCAACCCATTGCCAAACTCATCCACCTCCAGCGTCATTGCATGGGTAATGCGCGGATCGACAGGATTGCGCTCGTAGTGATAATCGATCGTCTCCCGATCGTGGACAAAGAACACCGCATGACGATTAGTTTCCCAGGCTTGCTCCAGCCGAATCTCATAGCTCCGCTCCGACACACTGTAGGGATGGGGCTGCTTGAGTGAACGATCCAGCGCGTAGATTTCCTGTCGGAGGATGTGCCCCTTCAGCGATCGGGCCGCTTCCCGTTCCTCGTCCGCCGTCAATCCGATCGGCAGAATCGTATCAGGCAACAGCGAGGCGACAAATCCCTGGTCAGTTGCACTCGCTTCTCGATAATACTCATGCTCAAACTGTTGAGAAATCTTCGCCTGCTCGAAATAGGCCCCCGTGTGGAACCAAGTTTTCGTCATAACTGGCGGCACAAACGAAGCCGCATCGAGATTAGTATCCGGCTGCGCCCCAGATGTCATATTCCCAGGCAGAACCGTCCCAATCTCCTCCGTATCCCACTGATCCACCCGCCCAAACCCCCGAAACTCCCGCTCCACCCCATCAAAATAGCCATGATGATAGGCATAGCGCGTCACAAAACGGTTGCGGCTGATGCGATCGTAGGTCTCCACCCGCTCCACCACATGCACCGGGAACGGCAACTTCGTTACCCAAGGCAACCCCGCAAACTTATCCTGCAAATAAAACTTCGTCGAAGGCGCATACTGCACCACCGTCTCCGCCCCCATATTGTTCACCGTCTTCACCAACAGATGCGGCTTCTGTCCCCCCATCAAATCGATATACCGCATCACCCGCTGCCCATTCCCCGGCAACGGCGAAGACCACACCAAACAAGCCGTCCCATTACCCAGCAGATCGATCGCCGTCACCGAAGCCACAGAGTCCAACAACGGGAACGATCGCACCAAGCGCTTCGCCGACCACCCATTCCCTGACTGATTGAAATAAACTTGCACCCCTTCACTGCCCAAGTACAAAATATCCGTCGTCCCCGACCCATCAATATCCGCCAACACAATCCGCCGCTGATTGAAAATATCGATCGCATCAAACCAAGGCGCATCATCCATCGTCACCTTCGCCCCAAACCGTCCATAACCCAGATTCGCCCAGTAGCAGACCTCCCCATTGCGAATCCGCACAATATCCGTCAGCCCATCCCCCGACATATCCGCCAGATGAATCGACTGAGTGCTATCGGCAAACACCACCCGTGCTCCCTGCTCCTCATCCCACGGCTGACTCACCCGCTCCGCCGCCCCAAAGCCATCCTCCGCCAACGAAGGATGCCAAACAAAACAATTCTCCTCCGTGATCAGAATGTCACTATGCCCATCCCCATTCAGATCAAGGAACTTCAAATTCGGGTTATCCCACTCCAAATTCGGCAGCGACTTGAACGATCGAAACGACTCCCACTCCTCATCCATCGTCCGCTCATAAAACCCCGGCACAGGGGAACGTAGCGTCACCACATCCGGTCGCCCATCCCCCGCCAAATCCAAAAACTGCGCCCCATTCGCCAACCCACTAATCGGCTGACTCGCCACCAACTCCACCGCCCCAAATCGCGCCGCCACCCGCTGGGGTTCCGCCACCACCGCATTCGTCGGACTCAGGTTCCGCTTATAAAACCAGCTCCCCCCCTGCTCCGTCAAAATCCCCGACAACCCCTCCCCATCGAGATCAACCCACTGATAGCGCGTCCCATCCAACCCCTGCGGCAAATTCTTCAAACTCTCCGGATCAACCTCCCGCACCGTCTCATCAATATTCGGTTCACTATAGGTAAACTCCAGCGGTGGCAAGGATTTCTTCCGATAGCCACCACCATCACGCTTGTAGCCCGTCTGCGTCGCCGACAGCAGCCGCGAATAAATCGGATTACGGACATCAGCCCCATCCTGCTCATAGGAATAGTAGAAATCCGTCGATCGCACTAAGCAATCCCGTCCCACCCCGGCCTCATCCGCAAAGTGATGGAACATCAACACCCGCTGACAAAGCCGATAGGTACGAACTTCAAAGCCCGATCGGTAACTCGAAAACGGATCATTCCGTACAGTCCAAATCCCAGTATCGTCAGGCTTGGGATTCGCTAAATCATGTTCTCCATAATCAAACACCACATCAAATAGCCAATCTTTCCGCGCACTCAAATCTTCGTTGACTTGTCGAGGCGTTTGATTTCCATAATAAATGTGCTTTAAATAACAATTAGCCAATCGGCTCTCCGACGATCGATTGTGCTCATGGGCATGGGCCAGACTAATTCCCTCAGACTTCTCAGACTTATACTGGTAACGAATCGCATTACCCTTATCGTCATAACTCTCACAAATCAGCCAAGTAAAAACATGGGTCAAATGCTCTGGATCAGCAATGCGGCTCTCTTTCGTCTGGCCATACAGCGTCGTAACGTTGTCCTTTGTAATCGATCGCCAGTGAATATCCCCCGAATCCACCTTCGTCCACCGTTCAATCCGCGCAAACAGCCCCTCAACCCTGGGACGGTAGCGCTGAATCTTAAACTGCCGATCGGGTGAATCTAAAACTTCTCGATCACCATCGGCTTTAAGCACGGGCACCAAATCTTCAGCCCCCGACAGAATGAAAACATCCGACTCCTCACTATCCCAGTAGCGCGGCAACCCCTTATCCGTCTTCCGGGTAATCGACGGCAACGACAGATTCCAGCCCAGCCCGAATATCCCGTTACCTGCCCCAGAATCGTAGGCAACCGACAACTGTGGCCCAAAGCCCGATCGGCCAGGTGTCGTCGCGATCGGCACTGTCATCGAACCCGTACCCGTCACCGGATTCGCCGCAAACTTCTCCCCCATCCCCTTAATCGCCCCACCCCCTTTGGGCAGAGAAATGGCTGGCGGTGGCGCGAAATAACTTTTATCTTCCTTCGCCCCTGAACTTCCCGATGAGTCAGACGCAGCTTGACTTTTATCTGGAGCACTCAGCATAATCGTCGCCCTAAAGTCAGTATTAAATTTAGTAGCCAGGAAATACCAGCATTACGAGAATATAACGCCAGAAATCAATTAGGTTGCTGTTATCGGTTGATTGAAAGCCTGTCTAGGTGAAAACCTACGTGTCAGAAGAGTTTACTGGCTAAATTGCTAGATATTGAGGAGTTAGACCGTTCTGCTTAATAAAGTAGCAGATACAAAATATTTTGATATGCCCTAACATGCTAATTGACAAAATCCAAAACATCTGAAACACCTGCTAAATTTTGGATGGGACACAAAATCGATTCAAATATTTCACAAAACGTAAAACTTGAGAACCCGATAGAATGTCGATATTGTTACCTAGATAACCAATCTTCATCTCCAGCCAATCGTCTTGTCATCGCCATAACGTGATGGGGTTTCAGGATGGCTGGGGTAAAGCCCCGAATCAGCTTGTGGCGTACATGCAGAACATCTAAGGAGGATTGGGTGATGTCTTTTTCCATGAAACTACTGGCCGCGCTGGGCTGTGGGTTAATCGGCGGAGTTTTCTTCGCGTTCTCGACGTTCGTGATGAAAGCCCTGGCGCAACAACCAGCGGCACAAGGGATTGCCACGATGCAATCGATTAATATCACCGTGATTAATCCGTGGTTTATGACCGTGTTCTTGGGCACCGTCATTGCTTGTCTTTGGGTGACGATCGGCGCTCTATCTAACTGGCATAAACCGAATGCAATTTACCTGCTGATCGGGAGCCTGCTGTATCTGGTGGGGACTTTCGGCGTGACGATCGGGTTCAATGTGCCGCTGAATAATGCCCTGGCGATCGTTGACCCGAATAGTACCGACGGTGCAACCCTGTGGGCGAAATATCTCACCAACTGGACATTTTGGAATCATGTTCGGATGGTGGCGGCGATCGTGGCCTCAGCGCTGTTGATGTGGGCGTAGCGGCAATGAATACCCAAGGAAGGAGATGACCCATGACGATTCAAAGGACTGTCCCCAACATCCAGTCAGCTTGCCCGCAGCAAAGCCGGGAATTTTATGTCGATGTCCTGGGCTTTGAGGTGGCGATGGCGAAAGATGAAATAATCACTTTTGCTTCGCCGCAGCATCCCATGGTGCAACTGAGTGTTGTTCGGCATGATGTGTCGATCGGGCCGCATCCTAGTGTGAGTATCGAAGTGGGTGATGTTGATGCGGTTCATGCCAAAGCGATCGCCCAAGGGGTGAAGATCGTTTATCCACTGACGGATGAGCCTTGGGGGGTGCGTCGTTTTTTTGTGCTCGATCCAAATGGTGCAGTCGTCAACATCTTGAGCCATGTTTCTCCCGCATTGTTGCCCCTCAGTAAGGGCATTGGGGTGGAGTAGAAGCAGGTCAATCACGTAATGGTCGCCAGTCGCCGGAGGGGATGAAGGCGGCCCAGTAGTAGGGATGGGAATAGTCTTTGCTTTTTAGCATGTCGCGTTGGGCGTTGTGGAGGGCGATGCTACGGCCTTCGTTGGCGTTGAGGCGGGTGTAGTAGTTGATCATGAGCATGAGGTCTTTGGTAGCGTCGTCGGCGACTTTCCAGAGGCTGATGACTTGGCTTTCGGCTCCGGCGATCGTGAGGGCGCGGCGGAGTCCGTAGATGCCTTCGCCGTTGGAGGTGGTGCCGAGGCCGGTTTCGCAGGCGGAGAGGGTGACGAGTTTGAAGTGGACGATCAGTTCTTCTACTTTCCCAGGGTTGAGCCTCACGGCAGAGCAGGTTTTGAGCCTACATTCCGCAGGTTCGTGATTTCCTGAAATGCCTTTCTATCAGCAGTTTGCGGAGTTCTCCCGGAAAATCTGAGGCCAGCCCTTAGCAGCGAAGGGAAAATCGACTGAGCGGTATGGAAAGCATACCCAGAGACGCCCAGGGCGATCAACGGCCCTTGTCTGCCAGGGTCGGATGAGCGATTTTGGCCTTTCAAGTACTATCCACCCTGATCGGTGAAGCTACTAACTAAAAGCACTTTCAGGAAAATGTACTACCTGCGGAATGTAGGTTTGAGGGTGAGGCGATCGGTTGGGTAGAGTTATTGAGGGGGTCTGAGGACTGGGCAGATCAATCTTTCTATCCTGCTAATCACAGCCCGATAACCACACCCCGTTTCCAATCCAAAATGAGATCTCTTCAACGCTTCCACACATATTTCTCACAGGTTTGTTTCGCTTCACGAGCAACCTCCGTAGTTGGCTGGCTGAGACTGGGATGATACTGCAATCGATTACAAAGCCTTTGCAGTATGGACTGCCATGAAATCTCCCACAGCCGTGATGTTAGGTCCCTACTGCCGCTGATGATGCGCTGCCCATCGGGGCTAAACTTCACAGACAGTACATCACCCTCATGTCCTCTTAGGGGTTGACCGATTGGCGCACCCGTCTTGGCATCCCACAGCCTGAGCGTTTTGTCCCTACTGCCACTAACAATGTGCTGCCCATCAGGGCTGAACGCCACGGAATTGATAATCTCCTCGTGTCCTTTGAAAGGTTGACCGATTAGCGCACCCGTCTTGGCATCCCACAGCCGCATCGTTTTGTCCCAACTGCCGCTGACGATACGTTGCCCATCGGGACTAAACGCTGCGGAACTGACCCCCCGCTCGTGTCCTCTGAGGGGTTGACCAATCGACGCACCCGTCTTGGTGTCCCACAGCCGCATCGTGCTGTCAACACTTCCACTGACGATAACGCTTCCATCGGGACTAAATGCCACGGACATGACCCCATCTTCATGGCCTTTGAAGGGTTGACCGATCTGCTTCCCCGTTTTGGCATCCCACAGCCGCACCGTTTTGTCATCACTGCCGCTGACGATGCGCTGCCCATCGGGACTAAACGCTACAGACCTAATCCCATTCTCATTGCCTTTGAAGGGTTGACCGATCGGCATACCCGTCTTCACATCCCACAGCCTGAGCGTTCCGTCCCAACTGCCACTAACGATATGCTCCCCATCGGGACTAAACACCACGGAATGGACACTATTCTCATGGCCTTCGAAGGGTTGACCGATCGGCATACCCGTCTTCACATCCCACAGCCTGAACGCTTTGTGCCAACTGGTATTGACAAAGCGCTGCCCATCAGGACTAAACGCCACGGACCAGACCTCAGGCGGAAATTGACTGAAGGGTTGCCCGATCGGGTCATCCGTCTTCGCGTCCCATACCCGTATTGTTTTGTCACCACTACCGCTGACGATGTGTGCCCCATCGGGACTAAATGCCACGGAATGGACATCATCCTCATGACCTTTGAAGAGCTGGCCGACCTGTGCGCCCGTTTTGATATCCCATAACTGCACCGTGTTGTCAGTACTACCACTGATGATGCGTCCCCCATCGGGACTAAATGCCACGGAACGGACATCATCCTCATGACCTTTGAAGGGTTGGCCGATCTGTGCGCCCGTTTTGACATCCCATAACCGCACCGTTTTGTCAGTACTACCACTGACGATACGCTCCCCATCGGGGCTAAACGCCACGGAATAGACACTACCTAGTAGACTGGGGCTTAAATAAGTCTGCCATTAGCGGTATGATAAAATCATCCTGTTAATTTTGCTTTCAAGTCATGCCACGATTAAGCCCAGCCGCCATCAGTTTGAGTGAATCAGAACGCGCCGCCCTCGGCGCAATCGTCCACCGCCACAATAGCCCACAACAAGTCGCTCAGCGTGCCCGCATCATCATCCAGGCGGGGGACAATGCCAATAATCGGGCGATTGCACGTGACTTAGGGGTGAGTCGGGACATGGTGCAGTTATGGCGTCAACGTTGGCTCACTACGGCGTCGAAGGCAATGTCGGTGGAACAGCGGTTACGGGATGCGGAACGCCCCGGTGCCCCAGCGGAATTCACGATGGAACAAGTATTAAAACTGTTTGCGATGGCCTGTGACCCACCCGAGGTCTACGGCTATCCGATTAGTCACTGGACAGCCCGCGAACTCGCCACTGCGGCCATTCAAGAAGGAATCTTTACCAGTATTTCGACGCGACATGTGGGCCGCTTACTGGCCGAAGCGGATCTCAAACCACATCAAAGTCAATACTGGCTCAATCCGCCCAAAAAAACGCCGACTTTGACGACCAAGTCCGGCAGGTCGCCAATCTCTACTTAACCGCAATTGACCGGGCGGCACAAGGCGAACGCACAATTTCCACCGATGAAATGACCGGGATTCAAGCCCTGGAACGGAAAGACTTTGATTTACCGATGCGGCCGGGCAAAGTCCAACGTCAGGAGTTTGAATATATCCGCCACGGCACCCAGAGCTTAATTGCCAGTTTGGATATCGTTACAGGCGAAGTGGTCGCCCCCCATATCGGCCCCACTCGCACCGAAATTGATTACGTCCAACACCTGCGACAAGTGATTCAAACCGACCCCAAGGCGGCGAAATGGCATTTCCTGTCCGACTGTCTCAATACCCATCAATCCGAATCGCTGGTGCGATTGGTCGTGGAACTGGAAGGGTTAGATATTGACCTCGGTCAAAAAGGCAAATCCGGGATTCTCCATACCATGGCTTCACGGGTCGCCTTTTTGACCGATAACACACATCGCATTGTCTTTCACTACACCCCGAAACATTGTTCTTGGTTAAATCAAATTGAAATGTGGTTTAGCATCCTCGTCCGTAAGCTCCTCAAACGCGAGAGTTTTCGCTCCACCGACCAACTGAAAGAGCGGATTCTCCAATTCATTGCTTACTTTAATCGCACCATGGCCAAGCCCTTCAAATGGACTTATAAAGGCAAGCCGTTAGCGGCCTGAAATGGTGGACTTATTTAAGCCCTGGTCTACTAG
>JANOQX010000082.1:0-8261 GCA_031415035.1 Cyanobacteria bacterium VAR_4_metabat_243 | reverse complement strand
AGGGAAGGCGCGATGATCTACATCACAAACTCGTTGAGTTTACGGTTGGGTCCTGCGTCTCTTCCCGGTTTCCCGCATCGGCGGCTCTCTTGAGCTTAGCGAAGATTTTCACCCCCGCTCACATACAAGGTTGGGTGCAGCGACGCGGAACCCAACAATTCCTAGCGTTGGGTTCCACTTCGTTCTACCCAACCTACGGTAACGCGACCCAATTAAGCGCATGAGTGTCAAGGCAATTTTATTCGACTTCAATGGGGTGATCATCAATGATGAATCCATCCACGCCAAGCTGCTCGAACAGCTTTTGCTTGAAGAAAATCTCCGCATGGGACCCCAGGATTTCCAGACTTACTGCATCGGTCGCAGCGATCGGGCCTGTATTACCGATTTGTTGCGCCAACGGGGCCGGGATGTCAGCGGGGCCGATCTGGACAAGCTGATTCAACGCAAGGCCAAGGCCTATGCCGAGCTTTTGGGTCAGATGCCGAAGCTGCCGATCTATCCCGATTTAGAGGATTTTATTTTCAAGTTGCGGGCGACACCGACGAAATTGGCGGTGGTGAGTGGGGCGTTGCGATCGGAAGTGGAGGTGGTGTTGTCGCGGATTAATTTGCTGGATGTGTTTGATGTGATCGTGGCGGGGGACGACATCAGCGTGAGTAAGCCGGAACCCGATGGCTATCTGCTGGCGGTGCAACGACTCCAGGCGAAGTTTCCGGAGGCGGGGATTTGTGCGGAGAATTGTTTGGCGATCGAGGATACGTTTGCGGGGATTGAAGCGGCCAAGCGGGCGCACATTTCCGTGGTGGGGATTGCCCACAGCTATCCGTTCCACATGATGCAGCGCGTGGCGAATTGGGCGGTGGACTATTTTACGGATTTGGAATTCGATCGGTTGGGGATTGAGGGTCCGACGGTGATAGCCGATGAGCAAGCCGTCTAAGCCGCTGGTGATTTGTTTGGGTGAGGTCTTGGTCGATCGGATTGCCGATCAGGCGACGGATACCGTTGCCGCCGTGCAATCGTGGACGGACTACGCGGGCGGCGCTCCGGCGAATGTGGCCTGTGCGTTGAGTCGGTTGGGGCGCTGACGACGACTCAAACTGGCGCGATCGATGCCCAACCTGATCCTGAGCAAGTGCGGCAGCTTTTGGCGCGATCGGGCCACTTTACCAATTCTTCCCATTAATTCGATAGGGTATGGCACATCGTCATAACCCATATTTCTGATCGCTTTCAGAATGGCATTCGTCCGATTGGTCAGTGCTACCAGCAATCGAAATTTTTTTCAATTGTATTGGACATTACATTTCCGATCGACGGGTTGTGGCGAATCCAAAATCTTTACGGAAAGATATTTATGCTGCGGATATTTGCTCCCGATACTTTCTCTGCGACCTTTGCTCCGACTGACCGCCGCTGGGCGAATTGGCTTTGGCGATCGTGCATCGCCGAAATCCAATTGAACTGGTGTTTTATCCGGCGGGATTTGTTGGTGTCACTGGTTCCCGGTACCCTCTTTGGCACCACGGCTTTGCTGAATTATCCCGTTAATTCCAGCTTTGAACTGGTGGGGGTATTGCTTAAAGAAGTGATTTATTGCTGGCTTTGCATCACGACATTTTGCATTTCCAGTCAACTGGTCGGCATTGAAGAAGATCGACTGAATAAACCCGATCGGCCCTTGGTGGTGGGTGCTGTCAGCCCGATCGGGGCGAAGTGGCGTTGGATCATTGGCATGGCCGCTTTGACTAGTTTTGCGGCGATCACTGGCACCTTGCTGTGGGCCTTAACCTGGCAAATCGGCTGTTTGATCTACGACTACGCGGGTGGCTCCAAACATTGGTACGGCAAAACGCTGCTCGGCGGCATCGGCGTCACCTCCGAAATCGGCGCGGCCTGGCAACTCGTCGAACCGACGATGCCTGCCCTAGTTTGGCGTTGGATTGCCGTAATTGGCTTGTATTTAATTACCCTGATGGCCGTCCAGGACTTGCGGGATGTGGCCGGCGATCGGGCCGTGGGTCGTCGGACAATGCCATTAGTCTTCGGTGAACGTCGGAGTCGGTGGGCGATCGCCCTGGGTTATTTTGGGTTTCCGATCGTCGTGCATTATGTGCTGATGGTGCCAGTGGGATTGAGTTTTGGGGTGTTGGTTTGGGATTTTGGGTTGGCTGGATTTGCCGTGACGATCGGCTTGCGGACGTTGATTTGGCGCAATCCGCAGGCCGATCATCGGACGTATGTAGGGTTTACGGTGTTGTTATGTGCGTATTTGGCGGCATCGATCGGATTGTTGCGGGTGTGATTGGTGGAATGGTCGGTGGGTGGCGGTGATCGTAGGGGCGAAGCATTCGGGCGATTAATTGTGTTTCATCGCAATGATTTTCTGCCCGAATGCTTCGCCCCTACCGGATTTTGCACCAACCGATCGCCCCAATCACACCCGATGCGCCAATTCGGCATAAATCCGATCGGGCGCAAACACCCCAAATTCCGTAATAATCCCCGCAATCAAATGCGCGGGGGTCACGTCAAACGCCGGGTTATAAAATTCCGCGCCTTCGGGACACAATCGCGCATTCCCCACATGGAAAATCTCCTCTGGATCACGCTCCTCGATCGGGATTTCGCTGCCGTCTTTGAGCTTAAAGTCGATCGTCGAAAGCGGTGCGGCGACGAAGAATGGCACGTTGTGGGCCTTGGCGACTAAGGCGACGCTGTAGGTGCCGATTTTGTTGGCGGCGTCGCCGTTGGCGGCAATCCGATCGGCCCCCACAACCACGGCATCAATCATGCCGCGCTGCATACAGTGGGCGGCCATGTTGTCGGTGATCACGGTGACGGGAATTTGCTCTTGGACGCATTCCCAGGCGGTGAGTTTTGCGCCTTGGAGCCGGGGTCGGGTTTCGTCGGCGTAGACGCGCTCCAGTCGCCCATCGCGCCAGGCCGATCGGACGACGCCCAAGGCCGTGCCGTAGCCCGCTGTGGCCAATGCCCCGGCGTTGCAGTGGGTGAGGAGGCGAATCTTCTGGGGACTGGCGGGGAGGGCGCTGACGCCGTGATCACCGATCGCTTTGCAGGTGGCGATGTCGTCGTCACAAATTTTCTGGGCGGCGGTGACGAGGGTGGCGGACATTTGGCTCAAGTCGGTGACGGCCTGGGCGGCTTGCATCATCCGATCGATCGCCCAAAATAGATTTACTGCCGTGGGCCTTGTGGCGCGGAGGGTGGCGGCGATCGCCTCAAGTTGGGTGAGAAATGCGGCCCGATGGTCTACGACCGACCGGAGGTCATCGGGGGTGGTGATTTCCTGGGCACCGAGGCAAAGACCAAAGGCCGCCGCCACACCGATCGCTGGGGCACCACGCACAATCATGGTTTTGATCGCGATGGCCATGGCTTGACTCGTCCGAATTTCCACCGTGCCAAATTCCTGGGGAATCTTGGTCTGATCGATCAAAATCACGCGATCGGTTTGCCATCGCACGGGATAAATTTCAGCGGTTGCGGACATGACTGGCTCTTCCAAAAACGACACGTTTTCCAGTTAACCACAGAAGCGAATCCGCCATAAAAATGGAGGCTGATAATTCAGCCTCCAAACCAGTTCAACATAATCAACCATCGGGAAAACAGTCGCAAGTTATACGCATTACCTCAGTGAAACTACTCGCCGAAATTATCTAATAACTATCACCGCCCGCCACCGGGTCAAGGGGTGCTTCGTTGGCAAACTGTTCAAGTGCGGCGGCCCGAATCGCCTGCCACATCTGGGTCAAATCCTCGCGCCATCCTTCGGCGGACTTAAAGGCCAGCACCGCCGCATCAAGTTCCTTGGCCGTACATAATTCCGCAACCTGCTTGACGTTAGACATGATTTAGTCCTCCGATTTGGGATTTTGGGTACAATCCAGTTTGTTTGTGGATGTTGTGATGATTGTAAACCATCGAAAAATTGGTGTTGTTACAAAACATACCGTTTGGCCGATCGCGGATTTAATGATGCAGCGGGCCTGGGGGCTGGGTACGTTGCGGGAAGCGAACAATCTATTTGCGGCCAGGGATCTATAATTCTGAGGTGAATTGTTCCACCCCACGCCCGATCGCCCATGAAATCTTCGACATTTTTTCGCGTTGGCGCGATCGCCTTGCTGCTTGGCCCGATCGTCATGGGTTGCCGCAATGGCACTTCGCCGTCAAAATCGGTTTCCGTCACCCAGATTGTCACCCATCCCTCGTTGGATGCGGTGCGGGATGGACTGAAGGAAGAACTGCTGGCGGCGGGGTTTGCACCCGATAAGACGCTGAAGTGGCAGTGGGAAAGCGCTCAGGGCAGTCCGGCCACGGCGACGCAGATTGCCCAGAAGTTTGCCGGAGAGAGTCCGAATGTAATTGTGGCGATTTCGACCCCTTCGGCCCAGAGTGTGGCCCAGGCGGCGAAGTCGATTCCATTGGTATTCTCAGCGGTGACCGACCCGATCGATGCGAAGCTCGTGCCGAATCTCCAAAGTCCGGGTGGGATGATTACCGGGGTGCGCGACTTTGGCCCGGTGGACAAACATTTAGATTTGGTGGCGCAGTTGGTGCCCCAGGCGCAGCGGGTCGGCGTGATCTACAACGCGGGCGAGAGCAATTCGGTGAGTATCGTGAATTTCCTCAAGCAGTCGGCTCCAGCGCGGCAGATGACGATCGTCGAAGCCACAGTGAGCAATACCGCCGAAGTCGGGGCAGCGGCCAAAAGCCTAGTGGGGCGAGCCGATGTGATCTATGTGCCGACGGACAACACGATCGTCTCGGCCCTGAATTCCGTGTTGCAAGTGGGGATTCAGAACCAGCTCCCGGTGTTCGCGGGAGATAACGAATCGGTGGAAAAGGGCGCGATCGCCAGTTTGGGGTTCAATTACCGTGACATTGGGCGGCAGACGGGCAAAATTGTCGTGCGGATTCTGAATGGGGAAGCACCGGGGACGATCGCCGTGGAGTCGCCGTCGCAGGTGGAGTTGGTGGTGAATCCGAAGGCGGCGGGGCAAATGGGGGTGAAGATCCCGGAGGCGATGTTGAAGAATGCGGCGAAGGTGGTGAAGTGATGTGTCGATGCTGGAAGAAAGGACGTCAGTTGCTCATGTTCCTGGGGGTTATACCAAATCAATGATTTGTTGCAAACGCCACGATCCCCCTAAATCCCCCTTAAAAAGGGGGACTTTCAATCCGGTTCCCCCCTTTTTAAGGGGGGCTAGGGGGGATCGACAATTGTTGGGTGCATTTTTAGATTTGGTATTAGGGAGCCTGATCGGCGGCAAAGAACAGCGGATTGGGTGTGAGCCATGAATATTGTGGCGCTGGCTGGCGCGATCGAATTGGGGTTGCTTTACGGTTTAGTCGCACTCGGCGTTTATCTGTCGTTTCGGGTGTTGGATTTCCCCGATTTAACGGCGGATGGCAGCTTTCCGCTGGGTGGGGCGGTGGCGGCGACGTTGATTGTGCGGGGGGTGCCGCCGCTGGTGGCCACGGCGATCGCCGTTGGTGCGGGAATGCTGGCCGGGTTAGTCACCGCCACGCTGAACGTCCGGTTCAAAATCCTCAATCTCCTGGCGAGTATTCTGACGATGATTGCGCTGTATTCGATCAATCTGCGGATTATGGGTCAGCCGAATGTGTCGCTGTTGGGTCAGCCGACGTTGTTGACGAACTTGGATGGGCTGTTGAACCAGCTCCCACCGTGGTTGGGGCCACCATTGGTGATGGGCGCGATCGCGCTTGCCTGCAAATTCCTGCTCGACTGGTACTTCACCACGGAAATCGGATTGGCGATGCGAGCCACGGGTGCGAATCCCGATATGGCACGGGCACAGGGGATTGACACCGATCGGATGATTTTGTTGGGCATGGCGTTGAGTAATGGGTTGATTGCGTTGGCGGGGGCGCTGTTTGCCCAGGTGAATGGCTTTGCGGATGTGACGATGGGCGTGGGGACGATCGTCTTTGGCTTGGCGGCGGTGATTGTGGGCGAAACGCTGCTATCGAAGCGCGGCGTGGTGTGGGCGACGTTGGCGGCGCTATTGGGTTCGGTGCTGTATCGGCTGGTGGTGGCGATCGCGCTGAATACCCGGATCTTCGGTTTGCAGTCCCAGGATTTGAATCTGGTGACGGCGGTGATTGTGGGGTTGGCGTTGATTTTGCCGCAGTTGCGGTGGCGAGGGCGGCTGGGATGATGGAATGCCGAATGATTGAATTAAGCGCGATCGATGTGACGTTCAATCCCGGCACGCCCTTGGAGAAATCGGCCTTGCGGGGACTGAACTTGACGATCGCGCCCGGTGAATTCGTCACGGTGATTGGCAGCAATGGAGCCGGAAAGTCCACGCTACTCAACGTTTTAAGCGGCGAAATCCGGCCCGACGCAGGCCGAGTGACGATCGCGGATCAAGATGTCACCGCTTGGCCGACCCACAAACGGGCGCGTCTGGTGGCGCGAGTGTTCCAGAATCCGCTGGCGGGTTCCTGTGCGGATCTGTCGATCGCGGAAAACCTGGCATTGGCTTATCGTCGGGGTCGATCGCGGGGTTTTGGGTCGGCGCTGACGGGCAAACTGCGACGGGAGTTGCAAACCCAGTTGGCGCGGTTGGAACTGGGGCTGGAAAATCGGCTGGACGATCGCATGGGTTTGCTCTCCGGCGGGCAGCGGCAGGCGGTGAGCTTGCTGATGTCGGGACTGGCCGCAAACCAAATCCTGTTGCTGGATGAGCATACCGCAGCGCTTGATCCCAAAACAGCGGATTACGTTCTGCGGCTGACGCGAGAACTGGTGCAGGAACGGCAGCTCACGACTTTGATGGTGACCCACAGTATGAAGCAGGCCTTGAGTCTGGGCGATCGGACGATTATGCTGCATGACGGACAGGTGATCTTCGATGTGGCGGGGGCAGCGCGATCGGGCTTGACGGTACCGGATTTGTTGGCAAAATTTGCCCAACGGCAGGGGGAAGAATTGGCCGATGATGCGTTGTTGTTAGACTGATGGGTGGCTCGATTGGCGCACAAAAAAAATCCGCCTCGATGCAAGGCGGATTTCGGGTCACAAAATTCCGAGGAATTTAGTCTTCGATCGTCACTTTGATAATCTTGTCGTTGCCCGCGATCGCATTGACCACGGCCATATCAGCGGTTTTGCCAAATACGGTGTGAAGGCCGTCGAGGTGACCTTGGGGGCTATGGCAGATGAAGAACTGACTGCCGCCAGTGTTGGGTCCCCGGTGGGCCATCGAGAGACTGCCCGCTTCGTGACGGTGGGGATTGCCCTTGGTCTCGCAGGGGATGCTGTAGCCAGGGCCGCCGGTGCCAGCGCCATTGGGGCAGCCGCCTTGAACCATAAAGTTGGGAATCACCCGATGGAACACCAAGCCATCGTAAAAGCCTTTCTTCGACAATTCGACGAAATTTTTGACGGTGCCGGGTGCTTCGGCCGCAAACAATTCCAGATTGATGGTGCCCTTGTCGGTTTCCATGATGGCGCGGGTCATACGCGAACTCCCTTAAATTCTTTCCACACTTGCATTGCCCATCATAGCGTGAGGGTGGAATTTGGCAAGTGGCGGTGACCCGTTGGTGCGGTTATTTGGGGCGACCGCAGTAGGCGACGAATTGCTTTTGGAGTTGAGCTTCGGGTTGGATACTCGTCACGAGTTGCTGATAGGCATTGACCGCTGTGGCCCGATCGCCTTTTTCGGCGGCATCGGCGATATTGGCAAGATCATTGTAGGCGTCAACATAGATGTTCAACGCGGATTGCTGAAAGCCGCGAATCTTGGGGTCGCTGAATTGGCGACTTTGTAATTGCTTCAGTTGAGGGGACAGGACGCGGAGTATTTGATCGATATCGGTCATGGCATTATTGCTGCGATTCTTGCCGATGTGGGTGATGGGCTTCGCAAATGTATTCATGGCTTGATCGAAGCGTTTGCACTGAGCGGTTTTGGATTCGGCTTTGGCGGGTGTGGCGGCAAGGCCGATCGTGGCTCCGATAATGACCAGACCGACGATCGATTTGAGGATGTTTGACATAAAGATTGTGATTCAGGGAATGAGTTGGTTGTGGGTGAAAAAATAGCGTATGTGCATTCACAATTTGACTGACTACGCTGGTCAACCGCCCCGCGCGTCAACGGCGGGCTAGTAAGGGAAGTCCCCTGAAGGGGACTGAAAACATGATTTCGGAGCCGGGTTTAGCCGGGTTTCCTTACTAGCCCGCCGTTGACGCG
>JANOQX010000081.1:0-8235 GCA_031415035.1 Cyanobacteria bacterium VAR_4_metabat_243 | reverse complement strand
CGGTGTCTGGCACCCGATGGGCAAGCAATCGACCATGCGCTTTTTTTAGCTTATCAATACCCTTGCTACTGAACGGTGTCGAGCACCGAGGGTGGGACGGGTTGTGACCTCCTAAACATACAAGGGTGGGCACCGCCCACCGCCCACCCATTCCACTCAAACCACCTGAAAATAAAATGCCGCGCCCAAAATCGCATAGGTCGCCAGCAACAACACCCCTTCCAGCCAATTCGATCGACCATCGAGACTAATCAAGTTGGCAATGATCACCGCCACCGCCACCGCCACGACTTCAAACGGATTGAAATTCAAGTCCATCGGCTGCCCGATCGCCTGGCCCACCAACACCAACAGCGGAGCCATCAGCAGCGCCACTAGCAAGCTCGAACCCATGGCCACGGACACCGACAGATCCATATTGTTCTTCATCGCCACGCCCACTGCCGTGACATACTCCGCCGTCCCACCCACCAACGGTAGCAAGATCACCCCGGTAAACAGC
Source organism: Cyanobacteria bacterium VAR_4_metabat_243 (assembly GCA_031415035.1). Taxonomy (GTDB): domain Bacteria; phylum Cyanobacteriota; class Cyanobacteriia; order Leptolyngbyales; family Leptolyngbyaceae; genus Romeriopsis. The sequence goes on along the minus strand of JANOQX010000081.1, from coordinate 7,733 downwards.
GGCGTCAGGCCCAATCCCTTTGTCGCTTCCTCCACCACACCGACAAACATCTCGGATTCGTAAGCCACCCCGATCGTCGAGACCAGCAGCACCCCCAACCACAGCCACAGATTCGGCTTCTCCCCGTGATGTTCGGCCATTTCATCCTCTAGCTCCACCATCCCCACTTCATAGAGGTAGTTGTGGGTTTTGAGCGAAAACACCAGGGTCAGGACATACACCGCCACTAAGATCACCGATACCGCGATCGACAGCTTTTCGATCCCCACGGATTCAATCCGCCCCGAGGTGGCAAACGCCAAGGACGGCAGCAAGATCGCAATCACCGCCAAGGTCATCGCCGAGCCATTCACCCGCGCAATCACGGGCTTAAATTCCTGCTCTTTATACTTCAAGCCGCCCAAAAACATCGACAGCCCCATGGCCAGCAGCAAATTACTAATAATCGTCCCGGTAATACTGGCTTTGACAATATCGATCAAGCCCGCCTTCAGCGCCACCAGCCCAATAATCAACTCCGTCGCATTGCCAAACACCGCATTCAGCAAGCCGCCCACCGAAGGACCCGTGACCACCGCCACTTCCTCCGTCGCCGTACTCAACCAAATCGCCAGCGGCAAAATCGCCAGCGCCGACGTCACAAACACTGGCATCGTGCCCCATTCGAGGGTTTCCGCCGCGATCGACAACGGCACAAACGCCAGCATGACGATCGAGAGATTCTTTTTAATCGACATAACAAATTTGGGATGAGGGGCAGACCGAACGCACGTAGCAGCCATAGTATACCCAGAATTTTCGCTGGATCTTGCCGATCGTTCGGGTTGCGCGTGCGGTCAGGTATCCGATTCGATGCTCTGCCTCAAGGTGATCAGGCGTTGTTCGGCATCAGTCAGGTCATCGCGATCGGCATTTTTGAGCCAGGTATCGAAGATCGGTGGCAGTTGCGCCAGGGTTTCGGGTCGGAAAATCATGATCCTGTTGGCGAATTAATTGACTCCGCAATTCGCCCGCCCCGCGCGTATAACCGGCGGGCTAATAAGGAAACCCCGCTAAAGCGGGCTAGAAAACAATTTCAGGACACTTTAGGTTCAATTGATCGCAATAACTCGTCTTGGAATTCAGTCATCGGATCGCGGTGCAATATGCTGGTCAAATAGTCGTCGGGCTACGGTTCTAACCCGATCGTCATGGCTTAGATTTAATTCCGCATGAATTAAAAGTGGGTCGGCCATTGATGACGAAGGCCCTTCGCGCCAAGCATTTGCATGATTGAACTGTCGAAGAAGCATAATTTCACCCTCTGGATTGGCTTTCAGACCCAATTGCATTGTCAAGAGAAATAAGCCAGCCTCTTCGTTCGCGGCTTTTAAATGCCCTTGCAGAGACAAAGTGGCATAGGGCGATCGAAAATCTCCCACAAGATTACCAGCGGCCCATTCCCCGCCGACCAGGTAGGTTTTTTGGGCTGTAATTTCCGACAGTTTTTGCTCAATCTGGGCTAGCGTCTTGACGCCATCACTTTTATAGGAAAATGTCCCAATTAATAATTCCGATCGCAATACTTCCGCATAGCCAAGTTCCCAGCGCTCAAAAAGTTGAAGATAATCGACAATCCTATCGCCTTTGCGCTTGCGTTGAAGATAGCCTAAATCCACCAGCCGAGTGAGATGTTTTTGGATCGTGGGAACGGTCATGCCTGCCAATTCGGCTAACTGATGCTCAACCTGATCCCGCCTCAAAATCCCTGGATCGCGCAGCAGCAGATACATCAACTGAATCGTGCTGGAGGTGATTTCGGTTGATACGCGGCGCGTGTCACGATCGGGCGGACGCCTTACCAGAACATAATTCCTCGGGCTATTGAGATAAATATTCCCCGTCGCATCAACGAATTCAATTTCTTTTTCGACCAACCGATCGACCGTCTGATCCGAAAGCTGATGGGTAATCAACAATGCACGGGTCTTGCCCGGAAGCCGTTGCTGCAAACTGCCAAAATACTGAATCACCGCATCGATCGTATCGCGGGTCACATCCGATTTGATTTCGTAAATGTACTCGGCCTTACCCTGAGCATTTTCGATGAACAATTGCCCATCCGCCAGAAAATCCGCTGTGACATAGGGCATTGCCCCCATTTTTGTCTGAAACGTGGGGATAGCCTCTAGGGCTTTGAGGCATTTTTGCAATAGCGGGTGCTTGGGCAACATGCGATGACCGAGCGAGGACTACAGCCCATTTTAGCGAACTTGCGGCGGGATGGTTGATCCAGTTTGCGTCTACGGCAGCCAAGGATACTGGCGAAAATCGGGCGATCGCTTCTCCAAGAATGCCTGTTTCCCTTCCGCCCCTTCCGCCGTCATGTAATACAGCATCGTCGCATTCCCCGCCAGCTCCTGCAATCCCGACTGCCCATCGCAGTCGGCATTTAGGGCGGCTTTGAGACAGCGAATGGCGATCGGGCTTTTCTCCAGGACTTCCTGTGCCCACTGAATGCCTTCGGTTTCCAATTGGTCGATCGGCACCACCGTATTCACCAACCCCATATCCAACGCTTCCTGGGCATTATATTGCCGACAGAGATACCAAATCTCCCGCGCCTTTTTTTGCCCGACAATGCGCGCCATGTAGCTCGCCCCAAAGCCGCCATCGAAGCTCCCAACTTTTGGCCCCGTTTGCCCGAAGATCGCATTGTCCGCCGCGATCGTCAGGTCACAGAGCATATGCAAAACGTGCCCGCCCCCGATCGCGTAACCTGCAACTAACGCAATTACGACTTTCGGCATCGATCGGATTAATTTCTGCAAATCCAACACATTCAATCGCGGCGTACCTGATTCGTCAATGTAGCCGCCCTCGCCGCGCACACTCTGGTCGCCCCCCGCACAGAACGCATATTTCCCGTCGGTGTGTGGGCCTGCGCCGCTGAATAGCACGACGCCGATCCGGTGGTCTTCCCGCGCATTCGCGAAGGCTTCGTAGAGTTCGACCACGGTTTTGGGCCGGAAGGCGTTGCGCTTGTGGGGCCGATTGATCACGATCTTCGCGATGCCATCGGCTTTGTAGTACAAAATATCTTCGTAGTCTTTAACGATCTGCCAATCCATCGCCCATCACCAGTCATCAACCCAAACATTGTAGAGGGTGGGGCGATCGTTCCGGTGAGGCCGACCGCCACAACGATCTTCCCGTCGCGGTTTTACGGAATTGGCGGCAGTGCGGGTGATGTCACTATCGAGTGACACGCATTTAGCCCCCGGTAAGTCAGTATGGCCACATCAATCCAAATCAAGCAGCCGTTTCTCCGCCCCGGTTCGACCGGCATTGCCGTGGAGGAATTGCAAGAATTGTTGCAGAAGTATGCGCGGTTTATCCATGCCCGATCGGTGGTGCCGGGGATGATTGATGGCGTATTTGGGCCACGGACACAAGCGGCGGTGTTGAATTTTCAGGCGCAGGTGTTTTTGCCCCCGATGGGAGTGGTGTCGGATTTTACCTGGAAGGCTTTGTACAATCGCGCTCCGGTGGATCTGCCCTTGGTGCAGCGGGGGAGTAAAGGGGAATTGGTAGAGCTATTGCAGGTACGGTTGCAGGTTTCGGGGCATTACCAGGGCGCAATCGGGGGGCATTTTGGCCAGTTTACCAATGCGGCAGTGCGGAATTTTCAGCGGGATTTGGGGCTGATGCAGGACGGCGATGTGGGCGAGAATACTTGGTATGCGTTGAGTAAGATTGTCCTGCCGGGGGATTGGTAGGGCGTTTAAAGCTGGGTGGATAGGCGGGCCTGAAATTGTTTGCGCCAGGGGGCATCGATCGCCCGATCGCACCGCACTTCCAGAACCTGAATACCCTGCTCCGGCAATGGATTTAGCCGTTGGATCAAGGTTTTCCAGTCGGTAATATTAGAATGCCCCACACCATAGGTTTTGCACAGATCGCCGAAATCCACATCCTGCGGCGTCGCGAAGAATTCTTCAAATGGGGGTTCAAACTGCGCGATCGGCAGCATCCCAAAAATCCCGCCACCATTGTTGTTGATTAATACGATCGTCAAACTACCATGCAGATATTTCCGAATTAAAAACCCATTCGTATCATGCAACAGCGCCAAATCCCCCGTGAATAAAACCGATGGTTTACCACCATGCGCGACACCCAAAGCCGTGGATAACGTGCCATCAATGCCATTTGCACCGCGATTAAAAAATGGTTGAATTCGCCGATCGTTCGGTTGCCAAAAATACTCCACATCCCGCACAGGCATACTATTCGAAATAAAAATCGGCGTTTCGTCAGGCAGCGTTTGGGACAATAACCAAGCCACTTTACTTTCAATGATGCGGGATTCTAATTCAAAGGTTTGGTCAATCCGCGATCGCACCCGCAACTCCGCCGCCATCCAAGCCTGCAAATAACTCCGGCTCATGTCCCCCCCTTTTGAAGGGGGGTTAGGGGGGATCACCAATCCCGCGATCGCCCCTGAATCATCCGGGCAATCCACTGGTGGCATAACTTGCGATCCCCCTAAATCCCCCTTCAAAAGGGGGACTTTTAAATCCTCGATCGACCCAAAGATCGGCCTCGTCCGCCCATGCACCGGATCGATCGATCGCGGACTCGGATCAACAATCCAAATCTCCGGCTGCACCCGCGCCAACCAATCCCGCAACACCTTACTAATCGGCATTTCCCCAATCCGAATCACAATTTCGGGAGCCAATTCTGTCGCTCGATTCGCATTCCGCAAAATCCCGTCGTAGGTCGTAATCAAATGCGGCTGTAACCGCGCAAAATTCCGCACGGACGACAACCCCTCCGCCAACACCGGAAACCCCAACATCGCCGACAATCGCCCGATCGCGTTGCAATAAACCGCCGCATCCCGCGCCCGCGCCACCCCCGCAATAATAATTCCCCGCCGATCGAACCATTCGGAAGGAATTACAAATGATGAATGGATTACATTTTCTGCCGCATTCAAATGCTCGAAGAAATCATCCGGAAACGATTCCGCCAATGCTTGAATATCAGTCTGAATCACGGGAGCCAATGGATCCCGCAACGGCACATTCAAATGCACCACCCCCCCGATCGGGTACAACGCCTGCATCCAAGCCTGCGCCAACTTCTGCCGCAAATAACTCAGCAACCCCACTTCGGGCATCGCCAACTCGGCATAATAATTGACAAAATCACCAAATAGCTTTTGCTGATCGATCGCTTGCCCGGAATTACAATCCCGCAGTTCTGGGGGCCGATCGGCCGTCAGCACAATCAACGGCACCCGACTTTCCCGCGCCTCAATCACCGCCGGATAAAAATTCGCCCCCGCCGTCCCCGACGTGCAAACCAACACCACCGGTTTTCCCGTCCGTTGCGCCATTCCCAACGCCAAAAAACTCGCCGATCGTTCATCCAGCACCGGAATCGCCTCAATCCCCGGATGTTGGGCAAAGGCGATCGTCAATGGAGCCGATCGGGATCCCGGACAGACGATCGCGCGTTCCAGGCCGCAGCGGTACAGGGTTTCGACCAGGACGGAGGCCCAGAGCGTGTTCAGGTTACGAAAATCCAACATAGTACTAGCTTATCGCAAAAGCCACTCCCGACTGGCACGGGCTTTCCGGAATTTCCGATCGATCGGATGAAGTAATAATTAACAGCAATGCGATGAGCGCGGAACAGCACCATGACGATCGGACATCAGGTACGGAATTTGGGTTTAGCCAGTTTGCTGTGCTGGGGCGGCCTCGCGGGGCCACTGAAGGCTCAGGATGAGCCAGTCGTCGATTGCCAGAATCCCACGACCCAGATGGCCATGAACGTCTGTGCAGGCCGAGCCGCCAAGCAGAGCGATCGCCAACTCAACATCGCCTACAAAAAAGTCCAACAGCAGTACCGCCAGGACGATCGCGACCGCCGCATCAACAAACTCACCGACGCCCAACTCGCCTGGATCAAATACCGCGACACCACCTGCGACTGGAAAGCCAGCAAATTCTCCGGCGGCAGCATCGCGCCCATGATCTACAGCAACTGCATCGATCAGCTCACCCAGCAGCGCACCCAAGAATTATTGGATGATCTGGAAGAGTAACCCGCCCCGATCGGGATTTTTCGCTAAAATGGGATGAACCGACGCCATCCACCGCCATGAAACTACCGGAACTCGACTCCGCCACGATCGACCGCATCCTCGAAATGGCCTGGGAAGATCGCACCCCCTTTGAGGCGATCGAACTTCAGTTTGGCCTCACGGAGCCGCAAGTCATCGCCGTCATGCGGCGGGAAATGAAAGCATCGAGTTTTCGGATGTGGCGGGAGCGCGTCACAGGCCGCAAAACCAAACATCTCAAAGCCCGCGAGTTTATTTCTGGACGATTCCGATCGGACAGCCAGAAGGGTTCGTAGGATCACTGGGTGGCCACCAAACCCTTCACCGCATCCAACATCTGAGGCCGCCCCCGATCGCGCTCCGACAAACACCATTCCACGCCCCACAGATAAATCCGACTCGCCCCGCCATTCACCGCATAATCCCACGTCTGCCGCAGTCGCGCCGGATTCATCGTCACCGCCGCATCCGCTGGATCATCGAACTTGTACGGCCCATCAGGACCCCAAGGTTCCGCCTGCATCTCGGCAATCCACAACGCCTGATGATTTCGCAAAATCACCGATCGCTGATAGGCCAACCGCAACGTCGCGATCGGCCCGAGCCGAAACATCTCCACATAGCCCGTAAACACCGGACTGCGAAAATAGAGTTTATTAAATAACGTCATCGCCACCACATCACTGCCAAACGTCAACGTCTGCCGCAACTGCGACACGAACCAAGGGGCATTCGCATAGGTCACCACCGTTGGTATCCGTCGCCCATCCGATGACCGACCGTCGGTCGTAGACCATCGGCCGTCAGCCAACCGCCGCACCAATTGCACCTCCTCCCGCACCAGATGCGCAATCTCCCGACAACTCCCATCCCCCCAAATCTTCCCCAAAATCTTCGCCAGCGGCTCGTTCTCCACCTGCCACGCCCCCAAAGCCGCATGATCGCGATAATGTTTCACCACCGTTTCGGTCATGGCAAAGAGCGATCGTTTAAACGCTGCATCGTCTAATCCCTTCGTCCAACTCGGCGCATAGCATTCGGGATAACGCGGTACCCGATGGCCCACCACCAGCATCACCTGGGCATTCGCCTGGGCCGCTTCCTGCATTTGCCAATCGAGATCGACCCAATCAAATTTGCCCGGTTCCCGCTCCAATTGATCCCAAAAGATCGGAATGCGAATTTGTTTAATCCCAATGTCATTGATGATTTCTCGATACGCCGATCGCCAGTCTAAACCGAGATGCTCCGCGTTAATTTTGATAAATGTGGTGCCGATTTGCAGATCCGCCGATCGACCCGGAGCCGCCACCGTCCATTGCCAAATCGCATCACGTGCGAACAACAAAACCAGCACGCCCAGGAACGCCAGCAGCAATTTAAGAATTTTCCGACGGGTGAGGTTACGTAGGGTGGGCAATGCCCACCACTTTCTGAGGCGGATTAACTTTGGCATAATGCGCTAATTCGTCATGTGGGCAATGCCCACCCTTGTATGTTTAGGAGGTCACAACCCGTCCCACCCTCGGTGCTCGACACCGTTCAGTAGCAAGGGTATTGATAAGCTAAAAAAAGCGCATGGTCGATTGCTTGCCCATCGGGTGCCAGACACCGT
>JANOQX010000080.1:0-58866 GCA_031415035.1 Cyanobacteria bacterium VAR_4_metabat_243 | reverse complement strand
CAGATCAAACGGCCCCAGCGCATTTCGATCTGCCCGATCGGGATGGGCCGATGACCTTACCCCTGGGGACGATCGGGGCGATCTATGGGCTGACGGTGGTGACCATGATGATTGCCTACATGGTGCCCGTGCAGTTGCCGTTCTACATCAAGGCGATGGGGTTTGGGGGCAGTTGGGAAGCGGGGGAGACGATCGCGCTTTGCACTCTGGCTGGGGCGATCGCGGCGCTCGGCTACGCCCAGCTCAAGGCCCGCCTCAGTTTCAGTAAAGTGCTGCTCTGTCTGTGTTGCCTCCTCGCCAGCGGTTACGGCATCCTGGCCAATGCGACGAGCTATGGCATCTTGATTCTGGGCCTACTGATTGCCGGAACCGGCATTGGCCTGCTGCTACCGAATCTCAACGTCTGGCTCACCACCCAAACCCCCGCCGCCCAACGGGGCAAGATCCTTGGCGGGCTGACCAGTTGTATCTTTCTCGGTCAGTTCATCTCGCCCCTGGTCGTCCAACCGATCGTCGATCGCTGGGGATTGCAATCGGCTTACACGATCGCGGCGGGCGGACTATTTCTCATGGGCCTGACGATCGCGGCAAAATTGGTTTTGACCACCCCTAGTGTGATCCCCCAAAGGCCTTTACACTAGGCATAGCGCTTTTCCGTTTTCAGAAAATAAATTCAAAAATTCTGTCACAAAACGGGTGGCGCGGTGTACCATATCGCCAGCCTAATTTATTCAATCACCGTCTGGGACTGGGTGCATCGCCTGTCCCTTTTTTATTGGAAAAAAAAACTGCGATCGGATTAATCCAGGGGGTGCCGTTGGCGGGCAGCTTTGAAGTCGAGGATTTCGGCCCCGATCGGTTGGTTGGCCAGGGCGGTTTTGACGCTAGCGCGGCTGAGGTAGTAGACCATGGTCGCTTTATAGGCCAAACCCAGGAAGACGCTGACGAGAATGCTGAGGATGATGTTGAGAATCATCGGATTTTCGGTGCGACCGCTAATCCGCAGAATATTAATCGCACTGGTAATCAGACTGAAGAGAATTGCGCCATAGCCGTAGGCGATCGCCAGGGTACGGCCCCACATTTTTTTGCGTAGGAGGCCAATGCCACAAATTAGCATCAAGGCCGAAGAAATCGGTGACAGGATCATCGCCCAATGTAGCCAGTCGATCGATTGGGTCGGCAGATCCACTTGCTGATACACCACTGTTTGGGCCACGTTGAAGCGGGTGCGCATCAGGGCCGATATGCCGCTGACCAGACCACTGGCACCCAGTAGCGTATTGGCAAAGCCGAAGACGGTGATCGAACGGGGGAGGCTAGACATAAGTGATTGGCCACAAGTGATGGCGATGTACGATGGCTCACCAGTACAGTTAAATGCACGTTATTTATTGTAGCCATGGACTGAGCCGAACGCCCAGGATTATCATGTTTTATTTAACACCGCAGCACCACGTCTTTGCGGCGGGCGAGGCTGGTGGGGAGATTGATCACTTGGTTGGGCAGGATCGTGCCATCGAGCAGTGCGCCTTCGATCTGGACGCGCAGGGCCGCCGCGCCGCTGAGGCTGGCGCATTGGAGGTTGGCTCCATTCAGTTGGGTGCGGGTCATGCGGGCTTGACGGAAGTCGGCGCGGAAGAGCGAAGTTTGGTTCAGGTGGGCATGGTGCAGGTCGGCTTGGTAGAAATTCGCGGCTTCAAGATCCGAGCGATCGAGATTACTGCCCTGGAGATTGGCTCGCTCGAAGTTGGCATAGGGAAACTTCGCCTGCCGCAGGTTGGCGTCCTGGAGATTGGCTTGGGCGAAGACGGCTCCAGCCCCGATCGTCTCCGTCAGGTTGGCATTTTGCAGATTCGCCGCTTTAAATTGGGTCTGTTTGAGTTGGGTGTGGCTCAGATCGGCATTTTGCAGATCCGCTCCCGTGAAATTGGCTCCCGTGAGATTGGCTCGTTGGAAGTTCACGCCCGCCAAATCCATCTTCCGAAAATCCACGAAGCTTAGGTCACAGTCCACGCATTGCTTCTGGGTGGCGATTTGGGTGCGGCGGGCGGCGACCCGATCGGGTGGATTGCGGCGGGCTTGGTCGGCGGAGCAGAGCGGCCAGTCCACTTGACTGAGGCAAGGACTGAGGGCGGGCGAACTGACGCTGAAATGGTGGACGCGCCAACTCCCGTACAAATCGAGATATAGCCGAATCGTGGCCGGGGCCTTCTCAAACTCCGCTTGGAGTTTGTAAGTCGCGTAGACATTGCCGCGATTGTTGGCGCGTTGGCCGGGATTGCGGTGGATCTTTTCTTCAATCACCTGAAACCGCTTGAGTGCGCCCAATTGTTCACGATAGATTGCCAGGAGTTCCGGGAGGTTTTCGGTCGAAACCGCGATGCCTTGGCCGTTATCCGTCGTCCGATCGGGTCGCCGATAAAAATCGCCGTTCACAATTTTCTGAAGATCGGCGGGCTGCCAGGTGCGGAATACCTGTTGGGTCACATCATTCAACGTCGCCCGTGGCCCCAGCAACACCTCCCACCCGGCCTGGGCGGCAGTGATGATGGCAATACTCCCGAGGATTAATCGCGTTCGTTGCATCGTGATCGCCCCCCGCCCCCAAAGCCTTCACCGATCGTCACCCGCATCCCATTGGCGAAGTCCCAGCCGGATTGGGCTTTCTTGCCCGCTGGCTGGACTTGATGCAGGAGCAGATGCCCATCGCTCGTTTGCACCACGACACCAAAGTTTTTGACGATCGCGGCCACCGTACCGGGTTTGACGGGGGGGATTGCCGCTAGCTGCGCCATCACCGCCCCATATTCCGACGGCAACTGGGGCGCGACAGCGGCCACCAGCGGAATTGTCGCCATGACTTTCAAACCCTGATCGCGAAACTGGGTGACACAGCCCGGATAGAAGCCCCGTACTTGGTTGTGTAACGCGATCGCGCTCCGGTGCCAATCCAAGTCGTAGTCCGGCTTCTTGATCAACGGGGCATAGGTGGCGCTGGTTTCGTCTTGCGCGATCGGGGTCAAACTGCCACTGGCCAGTTGCGGCAGGGTTTGGATGATTAAATCGGCGGCTTGCTGGGCGAGGGCGGCAGCGAGATCTTGGGCATTGGCCAGGAGATCGATCGGCTGGAGGGAATTGAGCAACATTGCCCCCGTGTCCATGCCAATGTCCATTTGCATCGTGGTCATGCCCGTGAGCGATGCGCCGTGGTACAAGCACCACTGAATCGGCGCAGCCCCACGATATTGCGGCAGGAGGGAACCGTGGCCATTGACGCAGCCGTAGCGGGGGAGATCGAGGATTTCTTGGGAGAGGATTTGACCGTAGGCGACGACGACAAAGCAATCGGCTTGGTATTCGCGCAGTTGGCCGATCGCGTCGGGGGATTTTTTGATATTGGCGGGCTGGATGACGGGGATTGAGTGGTGGGCGGCGATCGCTTTGACGGGCGATGGTGACAGCTCATTGCCGCGCCCACGGCGCTTATCCGGCTGCGTCACCACGGCCAACAGGTCAAAATCCGGATGCTGGATCAAGGCTTCAAGGCTCGGTACCGCAAACTGCGGCGTCCCGAAAAACACGATTCTCATGGAAACCCAGGCAAAAAACACGACGTTATCCGCTTATCGTAGCGCCCCGGCTCAACGAAAAATCACAAAACTGGACAAAACTCGGGAAAACTTAAACCTTCTGCTATGCTGCTGGGTGATTTGACGTGAGGCTAGCGCGCCCGATGAAGCGACCGATCAAACCCCAGTTCGCGGACCATGATGCTTGGCAAAAGGCCGATCGGCTGATGCAGCCCGCGTTGATTCGGACGATCGATAATATTCGCAAATATTTGGAAGATGAAACCTTCACCTGGAAAGGCGAGTACCAGGAATTGCCGATTTGGCCCGAGGATGTCCCAGCGGAGACGCAGGCGCAGATTGCCTTGCTGCGGCAGGAATTGAACACGGCCACGGGGGCGCAGGTGGATGACATCACGGCGGCGCTGGCCGATATGCCGCAGCCGATTCCGGGGTATGAGTTGGTGTTGAGCCAGTTGGGGCAGGAAACCGTGGTGGTGAATATTTGGGAGATCTGTTATCGGATTTGTTTTGTGAATCCGGATGCGGTGATTGCGGGGACGGCGATCGTGCAGGTGGATGAACGGTTGCTGGAGGCGGATACGGGGGAAGTGGATTGGGCGCAGTTGGATGCGAAGACGAAGACGATCGTCGGGGCAATTTTTGCGGCGTTGGCGGGTTGATGGCGATGATTACGATCGAGTTCAATCAAAGTGAGCAGGACTTTCTGGCCTTTGTCTTTGTGGAGGTATTTGGGGGTGGCTCGACCCAGAGTATTCAGAATATCCTGGGCGATCGGGTGGCAGCGGCCCGTGAGTTGGGCCAGGAAGTCCGATTGCAGTCGAAGTCAGGCTTGCCGTCGATCGATCTCAGTGCCGATGAATGGCGCGTGATGTATGAGGCGATTAATGCGGTGATCTATGGCCTGGGACCCAGTGAATTGGCGACTTGTACGGGCTATGACCTGGATGCGGCATGCAGTATTAATCTCCGAATTTGTGGGGCGGTTTGGGGCGCGTATGGTGGGGCGGATTGGTTCGGGATTGGGGATGTGATGCCGATCGAGTAAAATTAGATCTACCGATCGGGCGATCGTTCGATGGCAATATTTGGAGTTTTGGCAGCATGAATTTAGCCGATGAGTGGTTGTATCGAGCGGATGATTGGGGATTGATTGAGGTTTCGGACAGCGATCGGCTGAGTTTTCTGCACAACCAAAGCACCAATGATTTCAAGTCGCTGAAGCCCGGTGATCAGTGCGATACGGTGTTTGTGACTTCGACGGCGCGGACGATCGATCTGGTGACGGCTTATGTGCTGGAAGATGTGGTGCTGTTGCTGGTGTCGCCGGGGATGGTTGCGCCGTTGATGAAACTGCTCGATCGGTATATTTTCTTTGCGGATAAGGTCAAACTGCGGGATGTGTCGGCGGCGAAGTCGGTGCTGCGGTTGGTGGGCGAGGGTTGCACCGGCATATTGAACAAGCTGGGTGCAGTGCCGGAAGCCGGACAGATTGGGGCCACGATCGGCGGGCAGAACGTGACGATCGCGACGGGTTGTGGCCTCAACTTGCCTGGATATACGGTCATCTGCGATGCGACTGACGAGGAAGCGGTGCTAGCGGGATTGGAATTACCTTCACCCAAATATGATTGGGACGAACTGCGGATTCGCCAAGGCCGACCGATTCCGGGCCACGAACTCACCGACGAATTCAATCCGCTCGAAGCCGGACTTTGGCACACGATTTCCTTCGACAAAGGCTGCTACATCGGCCAAGAAACGATCGCCCGCCTCGACACCTACAATGGCGTGAAGCAGCAGCTTTGGGGATTTCAACTTGATCAATCCGTGGAAGTTGGCACCCCCGTCATGGTGGCTGAAACCAAAGTGGGGCAAGTGACGAGCATTCTGCCGAGTGATGCGGGTTTTATTGGGTTGGCCTATGTGAAGACGAAGGCGGGTGGGGCCGGATTGGCCGTGACGATCGGGGCCGCGCCAACGACACTCGCTGATTTGCCTTATTTGACCCGTGCGAAACAGGCGTAGTCGATCGATCGCGATCGTCCTGATCCCCCTAAATCCCCCTTAAAAAGGGGGACTTTGAATCCGGTTCCCCCTTCTTAAGGGGGTTAGGGGGATCGCCATCGCTGCAACAAACCGATCGTCCACCTACTTCACCAAATGCTCCGCATACCTCGGCGGCTCCATGTGAATCATCACCCGCACCGGCGCATACCGCTTCTCCAACAACCCCTCGATCGCCTCGGTAATCTGATGCGCCGTTTCCAAGTCCGGCACGTTCAACACCAAATGCATCTCAATAAAACACTGCCGCCCCACAACGCCCCGTGAACTAATGTCATGGGCATCCAGCACGCCGGGCACACTCATCGCCACCTGCCGAATCGCCTCCGGCGCGATCGCCATCTCATCCACCAGCCAGGGCAAGTTCTGCCGCAATACCTGCCAGCCACTCCACATCACCATCGCCGCCACGGGAAACGCCAGCACAATATCTAACCACTGCCAGCCCAAGGCCCAGACGCCGATTAGTCCCAACATCACGGCGATCGTCACCCAAATATCGCTCATCGTATGATATGCATCGGCAATCAGCAGCGGACTCTGCACCCGTTCCCCCTCGCGCCGTTCGTAAATTGCCACAAAGATATTCACGCCCAGTACCCCCAACAAAAACCACAGCTCCGTGCCGCCGACTTTGGTCGTGCCGCCATGGATCAGCCGCTCGATCGCCCCCTGCAAAATCTCAAAACAAGCCACCCCCAAAAACGCCGCAATCCCCAACGCCCCCACGGCTTCGAACTTCTGGTGGCCGTAGGGATGATCCCGATCGGGTGCCGGGTTGGAATAGCGCATTGTCACCAGCCCCAGTACATTATTCGCGCTGTCGGTGAGACTGTGCAAGCCATCTGCCGCCAAGCTCAGGGAACCCGTTGCCAGGCCCACCACGATTTTGATCCCCATGACGGTCAGGTTCAGCAGCAAAGTGATCACCAAGACCCGTTGCACGGTGGATTGGCGATCGGTCTGGCTGATCGGCTGATGGGGTGGCTGGGAACGTGACATGAAATTCCGGACGATCGCTAAAATTGACCTACTCAATGTAGCAGTTGTAATCGGCAGTGCGCTGGTACTCGTAATACAAGATGTAAATCCGATCGAGAACTCAGGCTAAAATGAGCCAGACTGGTGAATGCATGTCCATGATAATCGAACCTATGACGGCCCCACCCACGTCCATCCGACAGCAACAGCACCCGCTAATTCGCCAATTAGCCGACACGATCGAGCAAACTTGGCAACAATCGCTCGTCCTGTCGCCCTATGACATTCCATCGGATCTGGGCTATATCGAGCATCATTTGGAAGGCGAAACCCTGACGATCGAAAATCACTGTTTCGAAACGCCGCAATTTCGCAAGCTGCATTTGGAATTGGCGCAGGTGGGGAATGGGTTAGATATTCTGCATTGTGTGATGTTTCCGCGTCCCGAGTATCCGCTGCCGATCTTTGGCTGTGACATTGTGGGCGCGCGCGGGCAAATTAGTGCGGCGATCGTCGATCTATCACCGATTAACCCCGATCGGACGCTGCCTGCGAGTTATCATCTTGCCCTTTCCCAACTGCCGGATGATGGCTTCTCCCAGCCCCGCGATCTGCCGAGTTGGGGCAATATTTTTTCGACCTTTTGCACCTTTGTCCGGCCCGTCGGTGAACCGGAAAATCAACAGTTTCTCCAACGGGTGCAGCGGATCATGCAAATTCACTGCGATATTGCGAATCAGACTGCGCCTGTGAGTACGGACGCCGATCGGGCACAAATTCTGGCGGGGCAAGCGAACTATTGCGCCAGCCAACGCGAGAATGACAAAACCCGGCGGGTGTTGGAGAAGTCCTTTGGTAGTGAATGGACGGAACGTTATATGAATACGATGTTGTTCGATGTGGCGGCGGTGTAGGTCGGAAAATCAAATTTCGACTGATTGACTCCGCCGTTTACCCACCCCGCGCGTGAACGGCAGGGCTAGAAAGGAAACCCGGCTAAACCCGGCTCTGATTTGGTTTGAGTCCTCTTTAGGGGGCTTTTCTGACTCGCCCAACTTTGAGGCGCGGGGCGAGCGCATAGCGGAGTCGATTAATTCACCCAATTCCCAGCCTAATCCCAATCATCCTCGGCCAACCGTCGTTCCAACTGACCCAACGCCACCTTCGCCAATACCCGCACGACATGCTCCCCATCCTGCATCGCCGATCGCAATGGCGCGATCGCCGTGGCATCGCCGACTTTCCCCAGCGCATTCACCGCCGCTTTACGCACGTCCACATCCACATCCCGCGCCGCCAAAATCAAAGCGGGAATCGCCGCTGGATAGGTAATCTGCCCCAACCCCGACGCCGCTTCCGATCGGATCAAGGCCACCGGATCGCTCAACGCCGCCACCATCAGCTGGACTAACGCTTCATTCGGTTGTTCTTGCACCACTTTGGCGATCGCGCCCAACACCGCACAGCGCACATCCAAGGAATCGGACTTCAACGCGGGGGTCAAATATTCCGCTGCTTCTGCGCCGATGAAGGCCAAGGCCCAGGCGGCGTGGCCTTTGATTGTTTCATCCGCCTCGGTGGAGTCGAGAATCTTCAACAACTCCGGGACGGCAATTTCGCCCGATCGGGCCAAGGCCCCCACCGCCGAACTGCGCACGACCTGATCCTCATCATGCAAAAATGCGTGCAGCAACGTCGGCACGGCCCGATCGTCGCCAATCAGCGTGAGGGTTTTGCCTGCGGCGCGGCGGACAACTTCATTCGGATGATGGGCCAACGCCTCAATCAACACGTCCGTCGCCGCTTCGCCAATTTCCCCCAAGGTCGAAGCAAACCGCAATCGCACCACCCCACGCGTATCGCCCAATCCCTCATCCACCATGCGTTTCAGCAATACGCGATCATCCCGATCGAATTGATCACTGGTAATCTGCTCCGTCACCGTGGCAATCAGGGCATCAGTGCGATCGTGGGCCGCTTGCAATGCGGGATCAATGGCTGTCATGGGCGTCCGTTCAATTACAAATGGCGTTCGAGGTCAAACAAAAATCCGTGGATATATTCCTCTGTCCATTCTTCACCATAAAACCGCTTAAACATCCCCCGCGCCGGATCTTTTTCGGCCCGGTAGTGAAGATAGTTGAGCTGGGCCGTGCGAATTTCCGCTAACCGATCGGGATCAGTTACGGGTTCCGCCGCCTCAACGTAGGTCAGATATTGGGTCAAATAGTCGTTAAACGCATTCAACACATGGGTTTCGACATCCGCTGTTTCCGTCGGACGCGTCCACAAAAAAGCAGGCGAGAAAAACTGTTTCGCCTCCTCCGGAAAATCGCCGCCCCAGGGCAAGACCGCCTGATATTCGGCAAACTTCGCCATGATCGGCTCGGCGTACTTGGCTTTGTACGCCGCATCGTGAAACAGCGGCTGCATATCGATCGCGATCAAATGCCCCCCCGGCAACGTCACCAAATCCCCGCCAAAAAATGGCAAATCATAATTCAGTCGCGGAAAAATCACGAAATTCAGCACCTGCAACGCATCGCCGCCCTGCACATGGGCCGCCCGAATCTGCCGCAGCTTATCGGTTTGGAAGGCATAGCTGGTGGTGGTCACCGTGGTTTCCCGCGCGCCCTTCCCGGTCACTGCCTCCTTGAATTCAAAGCCTGCGGGGATTGGGTACGGATCGAGATTCAGGCGCGATCGCATCAGTTCAATCGCACGATCGAGAAACGGTTGATAAAGGGTCATAGGTGCGTGTGTGACATTTAGTGCGCTACCGCCAACGGCTTGGCTTCTTCAAACAAAAATTCGTACAGGAACCGACTCGCCCAGGGTTCGCCGAAATGGCTGCTGAATAGCCCATGTGCCGGATCCCGATCGGCGCTGTATTGGTCATATTCGCGCTGGGCCGTGGCGACGCGCTGAATGTCAGCGGGATCACTTAACGGTGTGGCCTTCGCCAACATATCCCAATACAGATTGAGATAATCTTGGAACGCCGCAAACACTCGCGTCGGAATCACATCCGGTGACACTTTCGCGAATAGCAAATACTTCGAGAAATATTGATTTGCATCGTAGAATTTCATTTCCAGCCCCTGGGCCAAATCGGGATACTGCTCATGCAAAAAATGCAGCGGATGAATATACTTCTCTTGGTACGCCGCATCTTGGAACAACGGCTGAAAATCCAATACGATCAGATTCTTCACCTTCCCAAAGGAAAGAAAATCTAGCCCCAAAAACGGCAAGTCGTATTGATGACTCGGATAGATCACGCTATTAAACACCTGCATCGCATCGCCCGCATCCATGTAGGTAAAGCGAATTTTCCGCAATTCGGGACATTGATAGCACCAGCTCTGGATCGTGGCGGGCGTCCGGCCCCGATCGCTGGTCATCCGGGCCAACTCCGGCGGAATCGATCGCTCCTCCAAAGCAAAGCGCTCAAACAGCTCGCTGCGCAAATGTTCCAAAAAAGGCTGATACATAAAGCAATGGTTAGTAACCGGATATTAGTCTGAGGATAGGCGATGCGCGGGGGTGACACCAAGATTATGAGCTAGAAAAATACATTCCTTAACAAAGCCGCAACGGGTTGTATCCGATGACACGCTTACGTCAGGCTCAATTGTCGTTGCTGATTGACCGCCAAGAATTCGGCCAGCCGATCGGGGCTAACGCAACGTCGTTCGGAGCTGTAGGTGCTGAGTTGGACGCCATCCATCAGCTTAATGGTGCTCACACGCACCCGAAAGTCATCCGTGACAAACCAGCAGCGTTCTTGGCCTTGGTTGTTTTCGTACTCCGTGTCGATCGTCAGGATGCCGTCTTGACCGAACCAATAGCGACAGATCACCGGGGCGATTTCGACATAGCCTTTGTTGCGGATCAGTTTGCCCGATCGGCCCGTGGCGTCATCGGGAACATCGATTAGCACGGCGGCGTAGTCGGGATTCGGTTCGACATCATCGAGGTCTTGCTGCCAGAGGAACGCGCCGCCCCCCATGGCGAGACTGGAGTCAATTTGCTGGGCCTGACAGATTTCGGCCACACGGGGATCATCGCGATCGACCACTTGGATGATCAGGTTAGACTCAGTGGTTTCGTTGTTTAGCAGGTCATAGTGGTGGACTTCGCGCTGGCTGAACCAGGAGCCAGCGCTTTTGCGGAAGAAGTCCATCATGGTCATGGGGACGGTCATGTGCATGCGCTTAAATCCTCGAAACCAACATGATTTAGATATATCAGATAAATAGGCTGGGGGAGACTTTGAATCGATCGGCCAGAATTTTTGCTTGGGCTTTGCTGATGGCCCGTTTGCCGTTGACGATTTCGGAGACGACACCACTAGAGCCAAGGCCGAGGGCCACAAGGTCAGTTTGGCGCAGTCCGCTCGATTCCAGGATATGTTGCAGGACTTGATGAGGGGGAACAACAGGAATTGGATAGGCCTTTTCCTCATACGTCGTAATTAGTGCCACAAGTAGGTCATACAGGGCATCTTCTTCTGGCGTCAAGTCCTGTTTAAAGTGTAATGGTTCGACGATGGCCAAGACTCGATCACACTCTTCGTCGGTAGTGATTACCTTGGGAATGGCCTCGGCTAGTAAGCTGCTGTAAGTGACGGGGTTAAAAGTTAGGGTCATTTTTCCATTTATCTTTGTCGTATTCAGCGTGGGTGAGAAAATATTTGTAGTACATCATCTGCTTCCGGTAATTGATGCCGACTATCAGACGATAGGCATTGCCTTTGATATTGAAAACTGTGAGATTCCCCACGGCTTCAGCGTCACGGTAGACCAGACGAACTTCTTCCAGATTCTGCCACTCCGCTTCTTCAACAGCAGCATTCCAGGTTTCAATTTGCTCGCTGACATCGGGATATTTGGCTGAATCAGCCCGGAGTTTTCTGATCGAAATCAAATACATTGCTGAACCAATCCTCACAATCTTGTTGTAATTTCATATTTTTCTTCGCGGGTTTAGTTGTTGTGTTTTAATTCTAGCTCTCATTTTGAGAGATGTCAATATGGCGCAGCTGAAGCCGTAAAATTAGAGCTGATAAAACTTGATGAATTTGCTTACGACGCCATGCCCCTCACATCCCAAGCCATCGTCAATTGTCTCCGATCGGGCCAAGCCAGCCAAACCGAATTCCCCCAAGCCGACCTTCAAGGCGTTGACCTGTCGGGCTGTGACCTGAGTCAGGCGAAGTTAGTCGGCGCGAAGTTAATGGGGGCCAACCTCCAGGGAGCCAAGCTGATTGGATCCGATTTGCGGGGTGTGGACTTGGCCGGGGCGGATTTGAGCCAGGTGGATTTGGCGGGGGCTTGTTTGAGCCGATCGAACCTGGTAGGGGCGAATCTCACGGCCGCGAACCTGGCTGAGACGAAGTTGATGATGACCCGCTATGACAGGGCGACGGTGTGGCCCGAAGGCTTTGAGTACAAGAAGTCCGGCGCGATCGGGCCGAATGCCCAACTTGGCGGGGTATTTCTCAATACCGTGAACCTGCGCGGGGCAGATTTGCAAAATGTCAATTGCTTGGGCAGCTATTTGGCCGGAGCCGACTTTACCGGGGCGAATTTGGCCGGGGCGCGACTGAGTGGGGCGGATGTGAAGCGGGCGTATTTCACCGGAGCGTTTCTGCGGGGGGCGCGGATGAATAATCTCGATCTGATTGGCTGCGACTTTCGGGCGGCGGATTTGACCGATGTGGAGCTGGAGAATTTGCAGGGGATTAAGGGCGCGGATTTTAGTCAGGCGATTATGAGTGAGGGTTTGCGGGCCAGGTTGTTGGCGCGATCGGCGGATGAGCTGGATGTGCGGAATAGCTTTACGCGGCGGACGACGCGGGCGAGTTTGGGTGGGTGATGTGAGGGATTTGCTAGCACGCCAGTCACGATTGCGTTAGCGAGACTGGACTTCGCCCTTGACCCGCCCCTCGACTGTCAGTCGGGGCTAACAGCAAAAGTCCCTTCGGGACTAAATTAACCAGTCCGTTAGGACTTTCGCTTGTAGCCCCGACTGACAGTCGAGGGGCGATTGGACAGTGCAGTCCGTCCAATTCAGAATTTGCCAACCGATGCGATGTTGGTTGGCAATTTAGAGTTTTGTCAAGAGCTGGGGAAAGAACCCAATAAGCCTTTGGTTGAAGCGATTGCCGCACCAGCCGTAGCGACCAGTCATGTCGATCGCCTGACCGCATCGGAATTCCAGCATCACGGACGATCGCCATCCTAAAATTCCGATGCGGCATTCAACTACTTAATGACCTGCCATTTTTGGCGGAGTAAGTGGACAAATGTGGCGTAACCTTCCGACAGACTGGGCGGGTCGGGCACCATGTATTTGGGGCGCGGAGAGTTTGTGCGGAGCGACAATGACTGACGCAGTCCAATCCCAAAAGTGCGATCGCACTTTTGATTCCCGATCGGGAGTTAGAAAAATTGGCGCTGTAACTTTCGCCACAACGCCAGACTGACCAGGAAAGGATTCAAATGCTTTCAGCCGATTGCATGGCATGATTCTGCCAATTTTCCCTGACATATTCAGTAGGGATTTATACTCAATCAGCGAAATTTTCGATCGCGCCACGACTTACGGCAGCAAATCTTCCAAGGCGGCCGCGACAACTTGATGATCACTGTCCTGACGGAGCTTGGCCAGTAGATCCTTGGCGGATTGAGGCAGAAAACTTTTGAGCGCATAGGCGACTTGCTGCCGCACCCGCCAATCGGCGTCATCACTGAGTGCGGATAACAGCCCGATCGCGCCCATTTCCTGCCCCGTATTGGCCAACGCGCCTAAGGCCCGAATCGCCGCTTCACGGGTGGACAGATCTTCCCGGTTGCCGATCGCCTCACGGGCCACTTCCCAAATCTCCCCCGCTGCGCCCAAATCACACAACGCCGCCAAAATGCTGCGCCGCACCAGCCAATGGTCATCTTGCAGAAACGTATTGGTCAAATGCGCCGCACTCACCAGACCAAACAACGATAGCGAATTCGCCGCCTCGGCCCGGACATTGGGGGTGTCGTCCCGGCGCATGATTTCGAGTAGCAGGGCGAAGGATTCGTCCACCAGGAACCGACCCAGTTCGCGGGCCACGAACGATCGTACCAGGAACTCGGGATCCGATTGATGGGCTTGGAGCAGGGGTAAGGCCGTCGCGGCGGGATAGTCCTTCAGGGCGGCGATCGCCTTGAGGCGATATTGATAATCGGGATTTTGGAGATTGGCGGCGATCGCGGAAAGTTCCATGGGGCGTCGTTTGGGGGTGGAAACCCGATTATTTTGAAAGTGGGTGGCGCAAGTGGGCCAGGATTTGGGATGATCAGAAGTAACTCACCCGATCATAAAAGCCTGTTGAGAAAAATTATGTCAGACTCCACGACGAGCGTACCGACAGCGGCGGAAATTGTCGAGATCATCGGCGAACTAGAAGCCTATCGTGAGCGGCTGCTGAATGACATGACCGAAGCGGCCAAAAAAGCCAAGATGACCAAGACCGCGATGATGCAACATATCGAGCCGGAACTGAAGGAAATCGATTTGCGCCTCGATGGACTGCGCCAGTTACAAGCTCAGCAAGCGGGAGCTTAAGCCTCATGGCCCTCCGTCCCGAAATTCAAGCCCTGATTGTCAAAGCCCGGATCATGGACTTTGCGCCATGGCACCACACCCACCCGCAACCGGCGATCGCCCGATTCCAGGCGGCGGATGACCAGCGTCTGTACCTGACGGATGCGGAGCTAGCGGAATTGGCGACCCTGGTGCCCGATCGGGCGGCGTTACTCCCAGTGGCGCAGTTGCTGCGCGATCGGGCGGCGGACATTGTCGATACGGCCCGATCGGGCGTGCTGGAGCAGTTCCCAGCGATCCTGGCGGTGGGCGGCGGACTCTATCCGCCGGAGCGAGCGGATGCCTGTTGGCGGGATTTTTGGCAGTTTTTGCGCTGCGTCAGTTATGGCATTGCGGCGGGGCAGACGGAGTACACCAGTACGACCGGATTGGCGGCGATGCAGCAGCTTTATGTCGCCCTTGCGGTGCCCCTGGATGCGATGATCGTCGGTCTCGAAGGGCTAAAAACGGCAAGTACGAACCAGGTGGCGGATCAGCTCGGCTCGCCGGACGGCGCGGCGCTGGCCCCTTACTTTGACCATTTGATTGATTGCCTCAACCAGTTTCGGACTGGGCCAAATCCGGCGATCGATTGTGCAAACGGCGTGGCAACCCGCCCCGAACCTGAGCAAATCAATCAAGATTTGTAACGAAAGCGGGGGTTTATGCTGGATTGCATCCGGGCCATATTAAGCTATAAGTCAATTGGAGCATCTGTTTCGACGTTGCAAGCGCGGGTTTTTGTCAGTGATTGATGTGAACCGTTGGAATTCATAATTCTCGCGTCGATGCAGCGGGAATAGTCTTGTATTGCGCCAGCATGATTTTTTACTGCTAGCGGGGTCTTGCTCAAACTGCTGTTATTAATCAGGAGATCGGATTAAATGCCTTTTGGACCAGCCTCCCGACTAGGCGTCAGCCTTTTCGATGAAACCGCTCCCATCAAGTGGGTGCCCGGACTTGATGCCGATGCTCTGGAAGTGATGATCAATGCCGTTTATCGGCAGGTCTTGGGAAATGCTTATGTGATGGAAAGCGAGCGGATGCTCGTACCCGAGTCACAGTTCAAGCGCGGCGAACTGAGCGTGCGCGAGTTTGTGCGGGCGATCGCCAAGTCCCAGGCTTACCGATCGCGCTTCGTGGAAACCTCCCCCCATTACCGCGTCACCGAACTCAATTTCCGTCACCTGTTGGGCCGTGCCCCCAGTAGCTTCGACGAAATGAAGGCCCACAGTGCCGTGCTCGACGCCCATGGCTATGGCGCCGACATCGACTCCTACCTCGATAGCGACGAGTACCAAAACACCTTCGGCGAAAACATCGTGCCTTACCTGCGCGGTTGGAAGACGGAGTCTTACACCCACATGGTCAGCTTCACCCACTTCTTCCAGTTGGTGCGGGGCGCTTCGACTAGCTCCTTCAAAGCCGATCTCTCCGGCGGTAAGCCGAAGCTGAACAGCTTGGTGATCAATGCCCAGGCCACGGCGGTCACCGCACCGGGCAGCACCTTCAGTCAGGTGCCGAACGTCGCTTACACCCGTCAAGGTGCGGGCGCGGGCGAAGGTGGCAAGGTCTACCGGATCGAAGTTTCCGGTTACCGGGCCAAGGCCGTCAATCGGATTTCGCAGTTCCGGCGGGCCAACCAGGTTTATCTCGTGCCCTACGAGAATCTGTCCCAGGAATACCAGCGGATCCACAAGCAAGGCGGGACGATCGTCAGCATCTCGGCGATCTAAACCACGCTCCGGGTCGGATCATTCACTGAATGGTGCGGCCCGTTTGGCATCAACATTATTCCCTGCATCACAATCAACTTGAGGTAGCACCGCGATGGCCGTTGAACTTCTCCCCACTAGCTCCGTAGCTGATGTCGATATGACAATTCGGGCTTGTTACCGTTACGTTTTGGGCAATCCCCACGTGATGGAAAGCGAGCGGCTGACCGCACAAGAATCCCAGCTGCGGAATGGCGATATTTCGGTACGGGACTTCGTCCGCGCGATCGGCAAATCGGACTTTTATCGCACGCGTTACTTCGAGAAGTGCGCGCCGTATCGCTTCGTCGAATTGAACTTCATGCATTTCTTGGGTCGTCCGCCTCAGTCCCAGGCCGAAGTTTCGGAGCATATTCGTCGATGCGTCGAGCATGGCTTTGAGGCCGAAATCGATTCCTACGTCGATAGCGATGAGTATCTGGCCAACTTTGGGCTGAATACTGTGCCTTACAACCGGGGCAACCGCACCGAAGCGGGGCTGTCGCAGTTGACCTACAACCGATCGTTCGCGGTCGATCGTGGTCCCGCCCAGGTCAGCAGTGCGGTCAAAAGTTCGCAGTTGGTCGCTTCGATTCCGGGCGGCGGCGGCAACACCAAGATTCGCGCGTCCACGTCCACGGTGATCGGTTCGGGTACGGAGCGCAAGTTCCGGATTACGGTGACGGGTGCGGCCTTTGATGCGCCGCGTCGCACCAGCACGACGGAGTATATTGTCTCCGCGCGGAAGATGACCCCCACGATCCAACGGATCAACCGCACCAGCGGCAAGATTGTCAGCATCACGGAAGTCTAAATTTCCGCCGCTGTTTGAGCTTGGCTGATCGGTGGAAGCCATATTCTGTCGATCGGCCATTTATATGAACCCACATTTAATTCAATCGACCGATTCATCATACTGGGGAGAAATTGTTCCATGGCACTTTGGGTTTCAAATGAGCCGATCGAGTTGCGCGAAAACGCCACTGAAGATACCTTGCAAACCGTGATCCGGGCCGTCTATCGGCAAGTTTTGGGCAACCATCACGTGATGGAAAGCCAACGGGTCACCAACGCGGAATCGCAATTACGCAACGGCGACATCACCGTGCGGGAATTTGTCCGACGGGTGGCAAATTCGGCCTTGTATCAATCGCTGTTTTTTGATGATGTTTCGGCCTATCGGTTTGTGGAAGTCAACTGCAAGCATTTGCTCGGGCGCGCCCCACACGATCAAGCCGAATTGTCGGAGCATGTCCAGCGCTACAACGCCGAAGGTTACGAAGCCGAAATCAACTCGTATCTGGACAGCGGCGAATATCTCGAAAGCTTCGGCGAGAACATGGTGCCTTATGCGATCGGGGCCAGCACCAAAGCGGGCCAAACCAACGTCGGCTTCAACCGGGCGTTCGCCGTCATGCGCGGCTATGCCTCGAACAGCGGCAAAACTGCCCAGTTGATTAGCGACCTCGGGGCCAACCGCGCCACCAAAATTGCGGCCCCATCGACGACGACGAGGGGTTATACCAGCACCGCTAAACGGTTCCGGATTACTGCGAAGAAAACTGCCTTTGGCCCCCAGACTAAGCGGAGCATTTATGCCGCTGAAGTTGGCTATGCGCAATTGTCGGCGCGGATTCAGAGTATCCAGAAGAGCGGTGGTCAGATTCTCAGCATCACCGAAGCCTAGAACCTCCCCTAGCCCCTCCTTGGAAAGGAGGGGGATGGTTTGCTAGTTTGATGCTCAAACTAGGAAGTCATTCAAAGTCCCCCCTTTCCTTGGCGTTAGCCTCTCCGAAGGAGATAGGGGGGATTTAGGGGGGTTCCAGATTGGTGGATCGTTCGCTTTACATTCCTTGAGTTGATGGATATTTCACAGTTTGTTGCACAATCGATCGGGCAGTGGCGATCGCAACGCAGCGCCCACCATTTAACGTTTCAGCATTTTGAAACGGTGCGATCGGTGATCGATATTACGCTGCTGGAATCCCAGGATTCACGGGTGTTGGCGCTCTGTAATGCCTACGACATTGACCCCGATCGGATGGTGTCACCGTTTCATATGCAATGGGCGGGGGAGTCGGATTGGGATGATGAAGCCCCACCCTCTAAGGGCGAAACAGTTCTGGTGCCCGTGCCGGATTTGGTGCAGCCCGATCGGGGGCAACTGTTGCGCGAACAGGGTTATGCCGAAGAAATGGCGGCGGTGGGGGAATATCACTTTACGGAAGATCATCGGTTTGTCTTGATTACGCCCTACGATCGGGCGGCGGCGGAAGAGCAGATTTGGTTTGTTAATCCGAAGCTGCGGTTTCGGGTTTCGATGATCAAAACCAGTGCCGGAACGGGGGTCGTGACCGCTTCGTTTGCTTCGGAGATTAAGGCATGACCGCTGCTGCCACCGACTTGATTCAACTCGCCCAATGGATGGCGGGGGATTTTAGTAATCGGCAACAGGCGATCGCCAATCCGCGTGAGTTTGCCCATATTCATGTGTTGTTTCGGCCCTTGCCTTGGTCATTCTTTGGTGACGAAATCGGGATGTATTCCGAACAGGTTTATGACTATGATCTGTGGACACCGTATCGCCAGGGCGTGCATCGGTTTTGTCTGCGGGATGGCGAAATCTTTGTCGAGAATTTTGGGCTGATCGAGCCGATGTTATATGCGGGTTCGGGCCGGGAATTGTCGATCTTACGCACGCTGACACCAGCGGCGATTCAGCCCCGTTGTGGTTGTGGCATGGTGTTTCACCGTGATGCCGATCGGTTCATCGGTCAGGTCGAACCGGGCAAGAAATGCTTGATCCCCAAGGAAGGTCAGATGACTTATCTGGTCAGCGAAGTTGAGATTACCCACGCCACTTGGCTCAGTCGCGATCGGGGATTTGCGGTGGACTCCGATGCCCAGGTTTGGGGTTCGGAATCGGGTAAATTTCAGTTTGAAAAGATTCAGGATTTTGCCGCCGAAGTCCCGACGATCGAACAGCCGCCCAACTACACTTAGCGAAACCACACCGCCCACTGGCATGCTCCCCCCCGAAGCCAAAAAAAAGATGCAATGCTGGATTCGCAGCCGTCATTTGATCTGCTCGGGGAATCTGTATATCTTTGAAACCGTCGATTACAGCACGATCGAACGCTTCGACGAATGCCTCCAAACCCTCGGTGGGACATTAATTGCCGTGGAGCCGACCGGGAAAATCTGGATGGGCGCACATCGGCAAGTGCTGCTGTATCGCGCTAAGGCCAGTCTGCACACGCCCTGCCACGACCTGAAGCAATATTGGATTAAATTTGGCAGTTATCGGACGCGCTTTGATGAGCGGGTATAGGCTCTATGAGCGATGCCAATCCCGATTTGTCGGTATTGTTACAGATTATTACTTAGTTTCTCATATCGGGGATTTCGGTCTGGGTGATGCCCTATGTTAATGACAACTTGAATTTGCAACTTGTTCTCACGAACCAGCGCGCAAGTCGAGAATTATTTACTCAACTGACCAGGAGAGTTCAATGCTTGACGCATTTTCCAGAGCCGTAGTATCGGCAGACGCTTCCACCTCTTGTGTTTCGGACATCAATGCATTGAAAGCATTTGTGGCTTCCGGCAACCGTCGCTTGGATGCGGTTAACGCCATCGCTTCCAACGCAAGCTGCATGGTTTCCGACGCCGTTGCGGGCATGATTTGTGAGAACCAAGGCTTGATTCAAGCCGGTGGTAACTGCTACCCCAACCGTCGTATGGCGGCTTGTTTGCGTGACGCGGAAATCGTTCTGCGCTACGTCACCTACGCACTTTTGGCCGGTGATGCTTCGGTGCTTGACGATCGTTGCTTGAACGGTTTGAAAGAGACTTACGCTGCTTTGGGCGTGCCCACGACTTCGACCGTGCGTGCCGTGCAAATCATGAAAGCGCAAGCTGCGGCTCACATCAAGGACATGCCGAGCGAAGCTTTTGCTGGAGCACGTCTGCGTAAGATGGGTTCGATCGTGACTGAAGATCGTTGTGCCAGCCTCGTTTCTGAAGCCGGTGGCTACTTTGATCGCGTCATCTCCGCTCTGAGCTAGTTCAAAGCATTTGACCCATTGCAACGCCAGACTTATCCACTTGGAGCCAAAACATGAAATCTGTTGTTACCACGGTAATCGCCGCCGCTGACGCCGCTGGCCGTTTCCCTTCCACCTCCGACCTCGAATCGGTTCAAGGTTCGATCCAACGCTCCGCTGCCCGTTTGGAAGCTGCTGAGAAGTTGGCTGCCAACTTGGACAACGTTGCGAAAGAAGCCTACGACGCTTGCATCAAGAAGTACGCTTACTTGAACAACGCTGGTGAAGCCAACTCCAACGACACCTTCAAGGCCAAGTGCGCCCGCGACATCAAGCACTACATGCGCTTGATCCAATACTGCCTCGTTGTGGGCGGTACGGGTCCCTTGGACGAGTGGGGTATTGCGGGCGGTCGTGAAGTCTACCGTGCGTTGAACCTGCCGACCGCTCCTTACGTTGAAGCCTTGAGCTTCGCTCGTAACCGTGGTTGCACGCCTCGCGACATGTCGGCTCAAGCGTTGACTGAGTACAACGCATTGCTCGACTACGCCATCAACTCCCTTTCCTAGTTGAGGTATTTCGGTTAGTGAGCGATCGTTAACTGAAGCGATAATCCCCGATTTCTGTAAGGAGTCGGGGATTGTTGTATGGATTGGTACAATTAATTTAGAGTCGTAAATCCTGTTTGAAATTTTCCTATGGCAGCCGATCGTTTTGCTGGTCTATTTTCCCTACCCGAAGCCCGCGCGATCGAATTGCTGGATACGCCGATCGATCAATTGGGTGAGGATGATTCGCGCTATACAGCGGCGGCGCAGTTGGCGTTCTGTCCATCAGACGAGTCGATCGCGGCATTGATCCGAGCGATCGGCAATACCGATGCGAGTTTGGATAATCGGATTGCCCGGCGTAAAGCGATCGAATCCCTGGGCAAACTTAAAACCGAACGAGGACTCGCGGCGATCGCCAGTTGTTTGGGCGAAACGCATGACACCTACACGATCGAAAATGCCGTCTGGTCGATCGGTGAAATTGGCACCCACGATCCAGCCATTCTCGATCGGGTGATGCAGTTATTACAGTTCCCAAATCAAAGTTATCGGGCCATTATTCACACCCTGGCCAAACTGGATTACCAGCCCGCACTCAGCGCGATTCAGGCATTTGTTGAACATGAGGATAAGACGATCGCCAGTGCCGCGATCGCGACGCTTTATCGTTTCACGGGTGATGATTCGCACATGGAGCAGGTGATGGAGTTTCTTTATCATTCCCATGTCTATACGCGGCGACTGTGCATTCAAGATTTGATTGATACGGTTTACTATCCAGCGATTCCCGAAATCGCCAAAGCCCCGGTTTCTCTGGTGTTTCGGATGCGGGGATTGCGGGCGTTGGGGGAATTGGGATTTGCGACCGGAAATGTGACCCAAGCGGATTTGTTGCCCAAAACGGAGCAGGTTTTGTATGACCATCCGCGTGATTTGCAATTGATTCATGCCTACGATGGCGTGCCAGAGCTGCCCCGCCTGATCCAAGAACTCTACGAAACCGACTTTGGCCGCGCCTATCTCGCCACCGCCACGATCCTCGAACATTACGCCGACACCGCTGGCCCCGCCTTGCTCGAAACCTTTGTGGCCAAAGCCCGCGAGGACTACGGCGGCTATTATCACGTGATGAAACTGCTGGGCTGGCTGAAGTACGCGCCCGGTTATGACACGCTCATGGAAGGCTTAAACGTCGCCGAACCGCAGTTCATGAAATCCCGTCCCGCCGCCGCGATCGCCTTGGGTGAACTGGGCGATCGGGCCGCCATTCCGGCCCTCAAAGCCTGCCTCGATGCCAGGATGTGGGATTTGCGGTTTGCGGCCTTAGTGGCCCTAGAAAAATTGGGTAATACCGCCGGACTCGCCGCCGCGATCGACGATAATGATTGGATGGTCAGCACCAAGGCCAAGCAATTAATGGCGAACCACCCTGAATAACCATGTCCCAAGACGCATTATTTGAACGGCTAAAGCACCCGAACCCCAACCTGCGCGACCAAGCCACGATCGCAATTGTGGAGACGCGGGACGAGCAGACCATCGATCGGCTCATGTCCGCCTTGGATGATACCGACACCACCTATCGCCGCACCGCCGTCAAAGCCCTCGGCATGGTGGGCTTCGATACCGTACCGGGCTTAGTCGAAGCCCTACTCCATAGCGACAACGTCACCGTCCGAGGCAGTGCCGCCAAAGCCCTGGCCCAAGTGGCGATTAGTTATCCCGAAAACCCCTTCCCCGAAATCGGCATGACCGGTTTAGCGCAATCACTAAACGATGCGAATCCCGTAGTCTATATTGCTGCCACGATGGCACTTGGGCAAATTGGGCAACAAGGATTTACGATTTTGGCGGATTGCTTAAAGGCGACGGACAATGTGGCGCTCCAGGTGTCGATCGTCAATGCTCTGGCCTCCGTGGGTGGGGAAGCCGCCGCTGAAGTATTGCGACAGGCAATGGAAGATCCGGCGTTGGATGAATACGTTAAAGAGACGGCCACGAGTGCGCTATCGCGTTTGGAATTTGTGGCGAATAATACTTGGAATAAGACCTAAACCACTCAATTCATCAGTCACCTCACTTCTTCCCCACCGTCACCCGCGCCTTCACCAACGCTTTCCCCGCCGACGGACACAAATCGGCCAATTCACATTGGTCACACAACGGCTTGCGCGCATCACAGATCGCCCGACCGTGATAAATCAAGTGAATCGACGTTTCTTCCCATTCCGGTTGCGGGAAAATCTTCATTAAATCGCGTTCGATTTTCACCGCATCCTGATGCTTCGTAAATCCCATGCGATGCGTCAGCCGCGTCACATGGGTATCCACCGTAAACCCCAAATTCACGTGATGAATATTCGAGGACACCACATTCGCGGTCTTCCGCGCCACCCCCGCCAAACTGGTCAAATCCTCCATTGTGTGCGGCATTTCCCCACCAAACACGTCCATAATCCGCTGACAGGCCAGCCGAATATTCTTCGCTTTGTTGTGATAGAAGCCACAGGTTCTGACCAGGGATTCGAGTTCTTCTAAGTCGGCCCCCGCAAAGGCGGCGGTATCGGAATAGCGTTTAAATAACGCCGGAGTGATTTTATTCACCCGCTCATCAGTGCATTGGGCCGCAAGGATCGTCGCAACCAGAAGTTGGACGGGCGTTTCGTAATCCAGTGAACAGAAAGCACCGGGATACAGTTGCTTCAGCCGATTCAGGATTTCGAGGCCCCGGATTTTTTGGGCGGCGAGGGAGACACGGGGCATGGGATTGGGAGAGGAGGATGAGTGAGCGATTATTTGATAAACAAATTAGCCGTATCGCGAATGATCAAGAATACGCCAAGGCCCAACATCAGCACCAATCCACTTTGCATGAAACTGTCCTGAATCCGCTTGTTCACCGGGCGACGGAAGATCGCTTCAAAGAGCAAAAATAACAACTGCCCCCCATCCAACGCGGGCAACGGCAGGATATTAATCACCGCCAGGTTGATGCTGATCAGCGCGGCAAAGGTGAACAAATTCGTCGGATCAGCCTTGGCCATCTTCGCGCCTTCGGAGACGATCGCCACTGGCCCCGCCACTTGGTTCGCCGTCTGACTAAATTTGGTCACCAGTTGGCCGAAGCCCTGTACCGTCTGTACGGTAATGATTTCGAACCGCCTTGAGGCTTCCCCAAAGGCGTTGGCAATGCTGCTTGGGCGCTTGTAGTAGGCCGTCCCATTCGAAGCCAAACCGACACCGATCCGACCAACGTTCTGGCCGCTCGGATCGATCGGGGTGACGCTGATGGTTTTCTGGGTCGTGCCGCGCTGGACTTCGAGGGTGACGGGTTTGCCCGTATTCTGCTCAATTTCTTGGCGGAACCGATTGAGCGATTCGGATTCGGCAGGTAGATCAACTTGATTGATCCGCAACACCACATCATCCTTTTGCAAGCCCGCCTGGGCCGCGGGGGATTCGGCCACGGGCATGACGCGCACGCCCGGCTCACTTGGGGTCGGCACCCCCACTAGCCCTACTTGGCTGACCAAGACGAAGTAGGCGAACAGGAAGTTGGCGATTACTCCCGCACTGATGACGATCGCTCGATCGATGACGGGGCGATTGCGCAGAAGATTCGGGTCGTTGGGCGGAATGTCGCTGTCCGGGTCATCATCAGGGAAGCCGACGAAGCCGCCGAGGGGCAGGGCACGCAGGGCGTACTCGGTTTGTTTGCCCTGATATTTCCAGAGGATGGGGCCAAAGCCGATCGAAAAGCGATTGGCATAAATCCCTTGCAGCCGCGCTGCCATGAAGTGTCCCAACTCATGGACAAAAATCAGCAGTGCCAGCAGCAGAATCACTTGCAATTGATACATAATCACTCATCGCTCGATCGGACTTGAGCTTTCTATTGTAGGGGTTGATCCGGATCTGTTACAAATTTGGCGGGGCGGGGATCGCGAAACCGGGACGGGCCTGCTGCCCGATCGCCTTCAGCACTTGCAGCACGGGGTATAGGTCATTCCCCAAATTCAAAACAGAAAAGCTGTTCGACAGGGCGTAGGTGAGTTGGGGGTGGCGACCGAGTTTGAGGAAAACAAATTCACCGCCGTTTGTCACGAGGCCATAGTGGGGCCGATCGTCGTCACGGCTGAGGAGATAGGCCAAGGCCTGCGGTACCGCCGTTTGCACCGAAAGCTGGGTGCGTTTCGATTCCACCACCAGTACCCACAACTGCCCCTGTACGATCAAGGTGTCAATCCGGCCCTGGATTAAGGCATCGTCCTCACCGGGTACTTCAACAACGACGGGCACTTCGGATTCAATTTGAAACGGTAGTCGGTAAAACCCCGCCAGATCAAGCAATGGCGCAACGACGACCATTTTGACCGTTTCCTCGATCAGGAAGCGCTGTTCCAGTTGATCCAGATAATTTTGCTGGACGCGATCCAGCATCGCCTCTTCCATCTGGCTCAAGTGCGGCAAATCCTGCTGCCACTCTGGGAAAAAATTCGCATCCGTCGAGCGCACCAGTTGAAACTGCTGCTTTAGCTCACTTAAGGTAATCTCGCTCGCCGATCGGACTGCCACCATAATCCATCCCAAAACGCTGTCTGACCTTAATTTAGCGCAGATTGTTGGGGAACGCGGCAAGGAAGTCGCCGTTGGGACGATCGGGATCGGGCTGAGGGCGGGCATTCCCCGCCCCTACAGGATCTCCCGTCCCAAATATCGCTGCAATACCGCTGGAATGCGCACCTGACCGTCGGGGGTTTGGTAATTCTCTAACACTGCTGCCATTGTCCGACCGACGGCTAAACCGGAGCCATTTAAGGTGTGGACGAATTTGGTGCCTTTTTGTCCGGCTTCCTTGAACCGGATGTTGCCGCGTCGGGCTTGGAAGTCGCCGAAGTTGGAACAACTGGATATCTCGCGGTAGGCGACCGCTCCGGGTAGCCAAACTTCGATGTCGTAGCATTTCTGTGCCCCAAAACCTAAGTCCCCGGTGCAGAGTTCAATCACTCGATAGGGCAGTTCCAATCCCTGCAAAATCGCTTCGGCGTTTTTTAGCAATGCCTGATGTTCGGCTTCGGCGGTTTCGGGCCGCACGATTTTCACCAGTTCCACTTTGTTGAATTGGTGCAGTCGGATCAAGCCCCGCGTATCCCGCCCATAGCTCCCCGCTTCTCGCCGGAAACAAGGTGTGTAGGCGCAGTGATGAATCGGCAGTTCGGCACTATCGATCACTTCATCGCGATACATATTCGTCACCGGGACTTCTGCCGTGGGGGCCAGCCACAGGTCATCATCGGCGCATTTGAAGCTCTCTTCGGCAAATTTTGGCAACTGGCCCGTGGCGGTCATCGAAGCGGTATTGATTAACACGGGCGGCAGGACTTCGACGTATCCGGCCTGGGTCTGCATGTCCAGCATGTACTGAATCAACGCCCGCTCCAATGCGGCTCCAGCTCCGAGCAAGACGACAAATCGACTTTGGGCGACTTTCGTGGCCCGATCGGTATTCATGATCCCGAGCTTTTCGGCGATTTCGTAGTGGGGCAGGACGGGGTGGGTGATTTTGAGTTCGTTGCCCCAGGTGCTGATTTCGGGATTCTGCGCCTCGCTCTCGCCGATCGGAGTCGTCTCGCTGGGCAGGTTTGGCAGTTCCAATACCAGCTTTTCAATTTCTTCTTTGAGCAGTTTTTCGCGGGGTTCGAGTTCGGCCAGTTCCGCCTTCACCCGATTGCCTTCTTCCTTTAAGGTGACGATCGCCGGATCATTTGCCGCCGTACCGGACTTGATCATTTGGCCGACCTGCTTGCCGACCTCGTTGCTCTTGGCTTGGAGCGCCGATCGCTGTTGCTCCAGTTCCCGACATTGCCGATCGCGTTCGACGATCGGCGCGATCGAATAGACCCCGTTGCGGGTATCGAGCTGTTGTTGGACGCGGTCGGGATTTTCCCGCAGGAGCTTTAGATCGAGCACTGGATTATCGGGTGAAGTTACAAATATTGTTCGTTCATCAGGATAACCTGCCACGGGGAGGGTCGGTGGGCCAAAATGGCGATTACCGTCCCATCGGCTGCGTCGGCACCACAAATCCATCGGTGGGAATCACCACATCGCGGGATGGGGGTTGGATCACCACGGGTTTGGGGCTGACCACCACAGGTTGGGTGGCAATCGGGTTTAGCCCCAACCGATCGGCGTAGGTTTGCAACCGCTTGACCCGCACCTGGGTATCAGGGTGAGAACTCAGCCACCGGGGCATTTTTGACCCGCCGCCTTGGTCGAGCTTCTGCATGAACGTGGCGGCGGCGCGGCCATCGTAGCCAGCGGCAGTCAGCAGGCGCAGTCCCCGCTCATCGGCATCCAGCTCAAACCGCCGACTGCGGGGCAGGTTGAATCCGATTTGGGTGGCAATATTAACCAGTTGATTTTGATCCAATTTCAGAGCGGCAGCGCCAGTTTGAACCAGGGCGGAGTTTTTGGCTTGCTCGATCGAGTGCCTTGCTTCAATGTGACCCAACTCATGGGCAATCACCGAAGCCAATTCCGCATCATTCGCCGCCGCATCGATTAAGCCGCGATTGACGTAGACATAGCCGCCCATCGTCGCCGCAGCGTTGATGCTTTTGTCATCGACGACTTGGAAGGTGTAGGTGAGGTTTTTGCGCTTCATATTGGCGGCGAGGCGTTGGCCAATTTGGTTCACCCGATCGTTGAGGGCACGATCGTTGAGGATTTTGAATTGCTTCGTGGTCAGTTGGCGATCGGTCTGTTGGCCGAGCTGCATTTCCTGGCTGTCACTAATCGTCGCCAACTGGACGGTCTGAATCAATCCTGGCAGCACACGCGGCAATAAATCGCGTAAGTTCAGGGCCTGGGCCGCGATCGGTTGACCCAACGTGATTGACAAAGCTGTCCCAATCGTCAAAGCCACCAGGGACCACTGCCGCGTTCGCACCGTCGCCGAGAAGAGATGTCGCATAATCCAAGGAACCCGATAAAGAGAGAGTATCACCAGCGTTATGGGTTTGGACGCTGGTGAAAATCGGATTGTTCCTGGGCGGGTCGCGATCGCGACAACCGCCCCGCACGTCAACGGCAGGGCTAGTAAGGCAACCCGGCTAAACCCGGCTCCGATTTGGGTTGAGGCCCCTTTAGGGGTCTTTCCTTCATCGCCCTGCCGTTGACGCGCGGGGCGGGGCGGGCGATGAAGGACAAATTTCGGATTCGCCAACCGAATTTTCCAGTCGATCGACCCCAAACTATTCCGTCGGCACGACCAAACTCCCCGAATTCGGGCTAGGGCTAGGGATTGGCGTCGGCGTCACGATCGGCGTCGGCGCAGGCGTTGGACTTGGCGCAGGAACGGGTGTCGGCGCAGGCGTCGGCTTCACCACGGGTTTCGTCGGCGTGACGGTCTTGTTCACCCGTTGAGCATAGGCCACGGCATCGGTGCCCGCTGTCCCGGTCGTCGGATTGCGCTTAATCTGATCTTCCAAGGCCGCCACCCGATCGCGGGTATTCGGGTGAGTACTCAAAATCGTCGGTACCGCCGCCCCATTCCCGATCAACTTGCGCATGAAATTCGCCATCTCGGGTTGGGCATACCCCGCCTTTGACAGCATTTTTAAGCCCCGCACGTCAGCGTCGAACTCGGCTTGGCGACCATTGGGCCGATTCAGCAACAATTCATAGCCAATATCCACCAGCACGTTCGTCTTGACGCCCAATACGCTCAAGCCCAACTGGGCCTGGGCCGCTGACTGCAACCGCTTCAGCGCGTGCTTGCCGGTGATGTGCCCGGCCTCATGGCCAATCACACTGGCCAATTGAGCTTCATTATCCGCTGTCTTCAGCAGGCCTTTGTTGACGTAGAGATAGCCGCCCATCGTGGCGAAGGCATTGACGCTGTCATCATCGACGACTTGGAAGGTATATTTCAGATTGGGCCGATCGCCTTGGGCGACGATTTTTTGGCCGATTTCGTTGACGTACTTGGCCAGGTCGGAGCTACGGCTGAGCTTCATATCCTTGGCAATCCGATCGTTGAGCTGTTTGCCGATGTCGGCTTCCTGGGTTTCACTGATATTGGCGAGTTGGATTAGTTCCCCGCCCCGCTTGATGATTTCGGCCCAATCGATCGCGCGGGCGATCGCCGTCGGCCCCAAAGTAATGACCAACACCAGCGCGATCGAAATCAAGCCATAGACCCAACGACGGGCACGAAAGAAGCGATTCAGCATAGACAAAGTTTGGCGTAAGTTGAGCGCAGCAATTTTTACTGATTATGTTAATCTGTCTGGTGTCTTGCGGGCACTTGATATTTGGCAAGCTTCCGGGCGCAAGGCTGAAGATTATTGGTTAATTATTGCGGGGATGTCGGACTCATGGCGATCGTGGATGCTCAAGGGCGGTTATTTGGCAAGCTGAGTCTGATCGATGCGGGGGCCGGGGCGATCATTGCGATGGTCTTAGGCGGATTGGCCATGGTGGCGGGGGATATTTCCCTGGTTCCCGGCAAAAGTGGGGCGGCCAAAGGCCCGGAAGCGGGCAAAGAAGTCGAAGTGGACGTGATCGTGATGGGGATTAAATCGACCCAAGACGTGAAGGACTTGATCAAAGTCGGCGACAAAGTGGACGTGATCATCCGCAACGAACCCGCTGGCTCCGTCGCCATCAGCAAGCTCCAAATCCTCCCCCGCGACATCACCGTGCCCCAACCCGACGGCAGCGTCAAAGCCCTGCCGGATCCCCGGTTTGAATCGAAATTCTTCAATTCGATGATCATGACGCTCAAAGGCAACGCCAAGATCGCCGAGGACGGTGTGGTGTTTGGCAACAAGAAGGTGAAGATCGGCACGACTCTAGAGCTGGACAGCAAAGAGTACAACTTCAATAGTTCCGTAATCCAAGTGCGACAGTAGTGGCGGCGTTGCTCACCGGCGGGAACTTCATATATGAATATAGAGAATCAGTTTTATACTGAGCTGTTGGGTGTGGTGCGGCGGAAGATCAATCGCGCGCAACAGCAGGCGGCGTTTTCGGTGAATCGTGAGCTAATTTTTCTGTATTGGGATATTGGCCAACTGATTACCCACAAGCAGCAGGAAGCAGGCTGGGGCACCGGCATCATCCCCAAGTTGAGTGAGGACATCAAGGGGATGTCGCCTGAAATCAAGGGGTTTTCCCCTCGTAACATTGGCCGCATGATCGCTTTTCATCGTGAATATCCCAGCGCTGATCGGCTTTTCCCATCAGAAACAACGGCGAATCAGCCCAGTCCATTTTTGCCACAGCCTGTGGCAAAAATTGAAACCCTAGTATTTCAGCTTCCCTGGGGACACAACATTCTACTGATCGAAAAAATAAAAGACAGAGGAGTACGTCTGTTCTATATTCAGCACGCAATCGCACAAGGTTGGAGTCGCAATACACTGGCGCTGATGTATGAGAGTCAGCTACATCGGCGGGAAGGGGGTGGCCTTTCCAATTTCAAGGAGTTACTGCCACCTGCGCAATCCGATTTGGTGCAGCAAGCCTTAAAAGATCCCTATATTTTCGACTTTCTGACGCTGACGGAACCTTATCAAGAACGCGAACTAGAGTTAGCATTGCTGACGCATGTGGAGAAATTTTTACTGGAATTGGGGGTAGGATTTGCTTTTGTTGGACGGCAGTATCCGTTGACGATTGGGAAAGACGAATATTACATCGACTTGCTCTTCTACCATTTTAAATTGCGCTGTTTTGTGGTGATTGAGCTGAAAAAAGGCAAATTCAAGCCGGAGTATGCGGGCAAGCTAAATTTTTACTGCAATGTGGTTGATGATGTGTTGAAACATCCCGATGATCAACCAACTGTGGGGTTGATTTTATGTCAGGACAAAAATGAACTGATTGCTGAGTATGCCTTCAAAGGCATTGACAAACCGATCGGGGTGAGTGAATACCAATTGATGAAAGATTTGCCGAAGGAATTTCAGTCATCACTTCCCAGTATTGAAGCGATTGAGGCGGAGTTGGGTAGTTGTGATTAGCAATTCGGATCCGGCAGGCAAAAACACCCCCGTCGGCTCCTCGATCAAGCACAGTCAAAGCCAAACAGATTTTCTGCACCAAGCCCTGGATCTTCGATAGAATTGCCCTATCCCGGAATCGAAATTTTTGCTTCCACTCACCTAGGTCGCTTCCTGTGGCAGTCCAATCTTCCAAGTCCGATTTGCTCACGGAGTTTCTCCAGGAACTCTTGCCCGCTGATGCCAAGCTGTTGCAGGTGGTGCCAAAGTCCCTGCGGCAGTCCGTCCGGTGGGGCGCGATCGGGGCCGGGGCCGCGCTGCTCCTCACCGGGAATGGCCGACTGGTGATGGCGACGGGCGCAGGACTCGGCACCATGTGGCTGGCCTACTCCCTGCGGGACGCGAGTTGGCGGGCCGCGATTACGGAGTTGGTCAATGCCCTCGAAGGCATCGATCGGCGGATTACCCTCTCGATCCTCGCCGGAGCCGGAGCCACGCTCGGTACCTACACCGCCCTGTCGATCGCCCT
This sequence comes from Cyanobacteria bacterium VAR_4_metabat_243, assembly GCA_031415035.1. Taxonomy (GTDB): domain Bacteria; phylum Cyanobacteriota; class Cyanobacteriia; order Leptolyngbyales; family Leptolyngbyaceae; genus Romeriopsis. The sequence continues at coordinate 27,706 of JANOQX010000080.1, read as the reverse complement.
CGAATCCCAGAACCATTGGCTGGCGACGGGGATGATTTTGCAAGGCACCGTGACGATGGGGGCGATCGGGGCCTTGATCTGGCAGCGGCTCCAGCCGTCGCCACAGCGATCGGGGTTGTTGCAATATATTCAGGATTTGACCGATGCTGACCCGCTAAAGCGGCTGATCGCCGTGCGGCAGCTTAATCAGCTGTTCAAACAACATCCCGCCCAGCAAGCCGAAATCATTGAGTTCTACCAAGTGCTGGTGACCCGCGAACCCGATCGGTTAGTCCAAGCCGCCTTGATGGATGGACTTCAGGCCATGACGACCCCATCCAGTCTCAGTGCCGCTCGCACGACGACCTTCCCGCCCGCCCGTCGCCGTGCTCCGGTCACGGTGAGCCAATCGACCACCGACGATGATGCCGTCCTGCTGCCGATGTTCAAAGAACGGCCGGAGGCCATCGAATGGTCAGCGTCAGCGACCGTGCCTACCCCCGCTAGGGCGCGTGCAGAAAGTTTTGAACATAGTTCAACGATCGGCTGATTTGTTCGATTTGATTGGTGGCGCTTTCCCAGTCGGGCGCTTGGGCGGATTGCTCCAGTTCACGGGCGACGCGAACAATTTCGCGCATCCCAATATTGCCGCTGCCACCTTTGATTTGGTGGGCGATGTGGGCCAGGGGCGGCGCATTTTGGGACAGGATCGCTTGGCGGGCTTGTTGCAGCAGCGATCGCGTCTCCGTCACAAATATATTCAGCAGCTCTAACTCAAATTCCTCATTGCCTTCCGACAACAGCCGCAATTGTTGCCAATCAATGGGAAATTCCGCTTGGGCTGGATCACTGGGATGGGTCACGGTGTTTCGGTTCGTTGGATAATCCATGAAGTCCGTTGATTGCATAAGCACCCCGTCATTAATCATTATTTGACCCCATCATCGCGGCTCAGTTCTAATCGGCTTAGTTCTAATCGAGTGCGGGGTCAGATAGCTTCAGTATTCCCTCCTGATTTGGTGCGCCACCAAGCGGATGGTAATGAGATTGCTGCGACGTGCCCCAACGTGGGGCATTGGGTGGGGAATCTCTACATTCTCTACCGAGGCAGGAAATCCCTGAATTTGTCACAATGTAGTTAAGGATCGCCCGTTGATCTTTGTCTCGCAACACCGATTTACCTTTCCTTCTGCACGTTCAGGGACTTGACCTATGACACACCAACATTCCCGTCCCGTTTCGCCGACCCGGCGACTGGCCCGCTATTTGGCCCGCTATTTGGCCCTCGCACCGATCGTCAGTCTCGGTCTGCTCGGCCCGATGCCCAGTGCCATGGCCCAGGAATCCAACTTTGGCAGCTTCAGCCTCAACCCCAAAACCCGAGGCGCAGTGGTCGATGGCAGCACGGGCGGTTCGACTTCGCTTTCGGCTATCACCACAAATCTCGATCGCAATGATAATCAGTGTTTTGGCTTCGGCGACCCGCGCCCCGACCACATCCTCAGCCTCGAAAAACCCGTCGATCGGCTCAAACTCCTGGTCAACAGTCGCGGCACCGACACGACCTTAGTGATCCAAGCCCCCGACGGCAGCTTCCTCTGCGCCGATGACTTCGGCAACGGCAAAGATGCGGGCCTCGAAAGCCCCACCTGGCAACCCGGCAAGTACAAACTCTGGATCGGCACGGTGCGTCCAGGGCAGCGACAGGCGTACCAATTGACGGTGCAGGCGAATTAAGTCGGTTTGATGGCGGCAGCGTGACTTGAGATCGCGACGATCGCTCGGGGCAGTTATCGCGATAAGATGTCAACAAGACCTGCGATTAAAATCTCCATAACACCGCTTATGTTTACCCGACGTTTTTTCCTGTTGGTTGCCAGTGTCGCGATTTCGACCGTCGGACTAACCGCTTGTAATGCCCCCAAAACTGGGCCTGGAACCGTTGCACAAAGCATTACCCTCTACTCGGCGCGACACTATGACGCCGATTCCCAAGTTTATGCGGGCTTCTCTCAAAAGACTGGCATTAAGGTCAACCTGATTGAAGCCAAGGCCAATGAATTGGTCGAGCGCCTGAAAAGTGAAGGAGCCAATTCCCCCGCCGATGTGGTGATCACGGTGGATGCGGGGAATTTGGTCGAGGCGAAACAGGCGGGCGTCTTGCAGCCGATCGACTCCGCTGTACTGAAACAAGCGATTCCGGCGAATTTGCGAGATGTGGATCAGCAGTGGTTTGGGCTGACCAAACGCGCTCGGGTGATTTTGTACAACAAAGCCACCGTTGATCCCAACCGGGTCAAACGCTACGAAGACCTGGCCCAGCCCAACCTCGGCTACAAAGTCTTGATGCGCTCCTCCGGCAATGTCTACAACCAATCCCTGGTCGGTTCGCTAATCGCGGCCAACGGCGCAGCCGGAACCGAAGCCTGGGTGCAAGGACTGGTCAAAAATTTCGCCCGATCGCCCGAAGGCAATGACATTTCCCAGATCAAAGCCCTGGCCAGTGGACTGGGCGACCTGACCGTGGCCAATACCTACTACCTTGTCCGCCTGGCCAAGTCCACCAAACCCGAAGACCAAGCGGCGATCGCCAAAGTCGGGGTGATTTTTCCGAACCAAGCCGATCGGGGCACCCATATCAACATCAGCGGCGCAGGCATCGCCAAAAACGCACCGCACAAAGACGCCGCGATCAAATTCCTGGAATACCTCGTCAGCCCGGAGGCCCAAGCGATCTTCGCCGGCAGCAACAACGAATACCCGATCGTCGAAACCGGGGTGACGATCGACCCCATCCTGGCCCAATACGGCAACTTTAAAGCCGACCCACTCAACGCCGAAGTCTTCGGCAAAACCAACAAAACGGCGCTGGAGATTATGGATCGAGGCGGCTGGAAGTAGCCGGGGCGGGCCGCAAGGCCATGCCGACCAAGACCAGCGCGGGCCAGAACAGATAGGCCAGCTTCTCCATGCTTTCGCCCATGGAGGTAAAGAGCACGACCAACATGATCGCCAAGGCCACCCGCGCCAGGCGATCGGCCTTGGCCCGCAGGGCTAACATCACCAAGGTCGTCACCACGGCAATCAGCACCGCCGCAAAGCCCACAATGCCATGCTTAAACAACAGTCCAATCCAGGTATGGTGCGAACCCAGGAGCATCTTCTTCAGCACCTGTGGTCCGGGAATTTCTTTACCGTGGCCCCAAATTGGCGCTTCGGCGGCGCGATCGAGACTGAGCCGCTGAATCACTTCGCGCAGTTGGGAGGAGCTTTTGCGGGCACCGATAAACCCCCCGATCGCATTTTCCCAAGCCTGCATCACCGTAAAACTAAAGAGCGTTGCCCAAAATAGTAAAGCGCTCAACACTAACTGCAAGTAGGCCCGATTGGCCGACACCCAAACCCAGATCAGTAACATCGTGGCGGGCAAAAACAGGAATGCACCACGGGACAATGAGGCCAAAATCATCGCCGTCGCCCCGACCATCCCGATCGTCTTCCAACGCCGATCGGATTCTTGCAAAGCTAACAGAAAATAAATACAGGCGACCAAGCCCAAGGCCGGTGCCCAGGGTGCGAACAGTGTAAACCGGACGCCGCCAGAATCGACATCGATGAGATAGAGCCGCACTTCATAGAACAGTTCGCCGTTCTGGGTCAGCCGTTCGATCGGCGAATTGTAGATCAAATCCGGCAGCTTTAGAGCAAATGCTGCCACCCCAATGCCAATCATCACAAGGCTTTGGGCGCAGAGGTTGCAGACCGCGCGATAGATTACCTGGGGCCGAATCCGCAGACAGCTCCCCAGGGTCAAACAAATCGGATACAAAGCCCATTCCCGACACCAGTTTAAACTCGATCGAATGATTTCGCGAATGTCGTTATTAAAGTCCGTCAAGCCGACGAGCAATGCGACCAACACCGTCAGCATGGCAATCACCCAAACGCCGACGATCGGCAAAATCCGCACCCGATCGTCCGGCGGTGTGCGATCGGACTGCTGCCAGAATCGCATTCCCACATTAATCAGCAACAGCCACGGCAAGGTCGTATTCACCGGGAAGACCAGTCCCAGAAAATACATTGGATAACTCAGCACGATCGTGTACCAGATCACCCGTTCAGCCGTGGTTTGGGGTTTGATGGCGGCGTCCATGGGTTAGGCCAAACCCGGTTGTTGACTCAGGCCGCGATCGTCGATGCCGTACTTTTGCTGCCAGTTTTTGCGGCGATAGGCCCAGAGGGTGATCGCGCCCGTATTCAGCAGCAAGGCCGAAGCGCCAACGCCCAACAGGATCAGCGATCGCTTTGGTGACACGGGCGCATCCGGCAGATTCGCAGCGGCGAGCAGCTGCATTTTTGGATAGGCGTCGTAGTCATTGGCATTATCGACATCGAGCTGGGCCAGTTTGGAGGAGAATACTGTCTCCGCAATTTGCATGTTGCGCTTGAGTCCGTCGAGGCTCGACTGCGCTTGGGCCAGTTGGGCCAGCTTCGATTCCAGGGCGGCGATTTCTTGATCCAGGGTGACGATCTTCGCGCCCAATCCCTGCGTATCGACCTGGGACAAGACCAAATCTTGAATCAGGATTTCCCGCGCCGGGGAACCGCTGGGCGTGCTGATGCTGACTTGGCCGACATTTTCCGCGCCCACCAGTTCGGTGGCCCGCTGCCGCATCAGGGCTTGGAGTTCGCGCTGTTTCTCGCGTTCCTGCAAGACGGCGGGATGATCGGGTTGATAGATCGATTCGGTGTTGGTCAGTTCGGCGGTGACTTCGCTATATTTTTTGACCGCTTCTTGGATCAGTGGATCGGCTTGCAATTTCAGCGCATCCGAGGCCTGCTGCGAACTCAGTGACAGATTGCCCCGCAGGGATTCCAGGCGGGTCGCGGCTTTGGTTTGATCGGACAGGATTTCCGATCGTTGGCGGCGGAGATTTTCGATATTGGTCGCGAGTTGCTGGACTTGGACTTCCGAACTCAGGCCTGTCTGGGCGCGGTAACTGGCGACTTGCTGTTGGGCCAGATTGAGCTTTTGTTGGGAATTGCCGATCGCCCGTTGGACGGTTTGTTCGCGATCGGTGGCCGATTCGCGGCGCAGGTCGGCGAGGCGCTGTTCGAAGGCTTGGTAAAACGCATTGGTTTTGTCCCGGGCTTCGGCGGCGGTTTTGCCGAGAAATTCGACCTGCATTACGGTCGAGCCATCCACCACCTTGAGTTTGGGTTTGCCCATGTCAGCCACGGGCCGACGCATAATATTCGCCGCTGATGCCAACACCTGATCACTACCCGCAATGATTTTGTAGTTCTCGCGTGGATCCTGGGCGCTGGCATAGGGCGAAGTGCTCTGCACCGATGTCGCCCCGAGGCCCGGCACATCAACCTGGGTGACGGAGCTAATACTCGGCAAGTTCAGGCTCATGCCGCTACTGTAACGGCGCGGCGCGAGTTGGAGATACAGTCCGGCGATACAACCGAGGCCGATCGTCACAAACAAACTCGTCCCCAGATGACTCAGCAACTTGGGACGGGCAGCGGGCTTGGGGGCGAAGTCGGGAATCGAATATCCCTTGGATAAATCAGCCATGACGGGAATTACCTATCATTCAAAAAGTGGAACACAAAGACAAATGCAGTAAAAAATGCGGCAACAACTGTCAAAAAATCGGCTCAAAGCCGGGGTCGAAACGGTAGAAGATGCGGCGATTACTTTCAGCATGCCCGTTTCCACGGTCACGTTACACCTGGAAAATACGCATCTTTGACTGACGCTACGGCACCGTTTGGGCCTTGCCTTGACTGAAGTTACGCAGTAATTGTTTGGCGGTTTGCCAGGGAAGAAACGTGACGAGGAGGGCTTTGAGCATGAGTTTTTGGGTTTTACGATCGGATAAGAAGCGGGGATTGAGTTGCAGAGTTTGCCAGAGTTTGCGATAGACCAGCTGGCGGGTTTGCCAAGTCTTGCCATGGATTAGATACAGTTGGGCGGAGTATTGATAGATCTTCGCTTGGCCCTGGCGGCGATAGGCTTGGAGCGAGGCCGGGGCACGTTTGAAGGCCCGATCGAGCACTTCCAGTTGGGCCGCCTCCATCACTTCGACCTTGGCCGACATCGCCCCCGCCGACTGACGATAGTAAATCTGCGGCTCTGGCACCAGGGCAAACTCCCACTGCGCCGCAATCCGCAACCAATAGTCCCAATCCTCCGCCGACGGCAAACTCGGATCAAATTCACCGATCGACTCAATCACATTGCGGCGAATTAATGGATTCGAGCCATGACAAAGAAAATTCCACAGGAGCAATTCCTTCAACACATTGCCCTCAAACCAAATCGGCCGATCGGTGTGATAGCGCTGGCCATCGGCTGCCATAAAGTACGTCCAACTATAGGCCAGACCCGCACGAGGATTCGCTTCCAGCGCTTGCAATTGGCGCTCTAATTTGTCCGGCGTCCAAAGATCATCGGCGTCGATAAAGGCAATATACTCACCCGTCGCCCGTTCAATCCCGCGATTGCGGGCCACGGGCAACCCGCCGTTGGGATAGGAATGGATCTGCACACGCGGATCGGTAATCGTCGGGGCCAGACAGCTCAACAAATCATCGGTCGAGCCATCATTGATCACCAGAATTTCGATATTCTGGTGGGTTTGGGCCTGCACTGAGGCGATCGTCGCCAAAACGGTTTGAGTGGCGTTATAGGTCGGAATAATGACGGAAATGTTCGGCATAATTGAAGTCACTCACTGTTGTTTCGGTGGCAATTAGTTGCGATTAAAGGCAATTAGCCGTTGCCGCAGGAGAATTTGTCGTAGACCATGCAACAGCATTGTCGTAACCATCGCCAGAGCAATTGCTGCGAACGCCGCTCCAAGATGATCGGGGGATAGGCCCGGAAGGATCGGTATAACCGTTGAATTGCCTTGATCAAGTCGGCTTTACTCCGTTGGAGCCGGAGATAGGAATCAGCCGAATAACTGTAAATATTCGCAATGCTCTGCTGCCGGATCTGGCGTAACGGCGCAGGCACCATCCGCAACGCCGTATCTAACACCGATAAACTACAACACTCCATTTCGTCAATTTTCGAGGACGCACTGCCCGGAATCTTGCGGTAGAGAATTTGATACGCGGGCACGACAACAAAATGCGTCTGTTGCGCCAGTCGGAGGAAGTATTCCCAGTCCTCTGACTTGGATAGCCTGGTACTAAAATATCCCACCGCTGCCACGGTCGATCGTCGAATTAAAATATTCGACCCACTGGTCAAGAAATTGCCCAACAGCAGCGCCTGCCAAACATCGCCCGCAAATCTTTGGGGCGGCACATTATAAATCACCTGTCCTGCCACATCAATACAGCGCGTCCAACTATAGGCCACACCTGCCGTCGGATTTTGTTGCAGGGCAAGGATCTGCCGATCGAGCTTGTCGGGCGTCCAGAGGTCATCCGCATCAATAAAGCTGACAAATTGCCCAGTGGCCTGTCGCAGTCCTCGGTTACGGGCACTCGAATGGCCTTGATTCGGCCCAGAAAATACCTTAACCCGTGGGCTATCGAGCGTCGCAATCTGCGCGAGGGTATCATCCACCGACCCGTCATCAATCACAATCACTTCAATATTTTGCAGCGTTTGTTGTAAGACGGATTGCAATGTCTCGCCGATCGTCGCACCCGCGTTGTAGGCGGGAATGATCACGGAGACAATGGGCGTTTGGCTGGTTCTTTGGTCAATCGACATGGCAGTTATCGCGTCCATTCAACGGGGCATTAAGGGTCGAAAGCAAACGGCAAGCAGCGTCAAACCAGTGCGTCTCGGCTCTTGCAGTAAAATTGTCCAGTCTGATTTCAGCGCCCGCAGCATGAAGCGCAGTCCAATCGTGCGGCTGGTGCTCACCCGCAGCGACCGACGGGCGATGTACCGCAGAAAATAAGCATAGGATTTTGGGCCATCCTTTTCGACCATGGCGGGGGCGTAGGCGTTGACGCGTTCGCGTAAGCCGAGCCAACCCGCTTCCATCGACTCGAACTGGGAAGAAATCCCCCCAGGCGTCGAACGATAACGCACCAGCACGGCATCAAGGCCTTCGACCAGCCAACCAAAACAACGGGTGCGTAAGAAAAATTCCTGGTCTTCTGCCCCCGACAGCTCACAGTCAAATTCCCCAACTTGCTCAAATACCGATCGGCGAATAATCGCATTCGAGGGCGTGATCAGCAAATTCTCGTAAAACAGATGCACGGGTGCAATATTCCGGAGCCGGGAGGTGGAATAGCGTCCGGTCAGGGTGCCATCACATTGCATAAATTCTACCCGCGCAAAACTGATACCGAGGGCGGGATTACCGGCAAAATGCCGCAGGTGCGTAGCTAAATTATCCGGGAGCCACAGATCATCCGCATCCAGGAAGGCAATAAAATCACCCTGGGCGACGGCTTTTCCCCGTTGGCGCGACGGGCCAACGCCCTGATTGGGATGATTAATTAATTGAATCCGATCGTCTTGCTGCATATACTGTTCGACCATCGCTTGGGTGCGATCGGTGGAGCCGTCATTCACCACAATCACTTCAAACGCAGTCAACGTTTGGGCCAATACCGCATCCAGCGTCGCCGCAATAAAGCGATCGGCGTTATAGGCAGGAATAATGATACTCACAGAAACAGGCATCAGCGTAATCTCAACTGGGTTAACCGGAACGATCGCGATTTATGGTGTCACACGGGCACGGGCAAAGCGGAAGACCACGTTGTTCGCCCAGAGGCTAAACAGCGGAATTGCCGCACTATGCACCACCAGCACGGCGGCGGCCACACCATAAATACCAAATTGCATCGCCCCGATTAAACAACCGATGAACAGCGTGGTGAAAATCACATTCCAATACAAGTCCAGTCGCCCTTTCCCCACGCTTTGGAGCAACATTGAGGCCGCTTCGGCAAAGGGCCGGGGAATCGCCGATAGACAAATCAGCACCAGCATCGGCATCGCGGGCAGCCATTTGCTACTAAAGACGATCGGCACATAAAACTGGGCCAAACTCGATTGCAACACCACCATCGGCACAATAATCAGCGCGATCGTCTTGAGACTCTTGAAGTAACGTTGACGCATCGCACCCAAATTATCCCGCACTTCGCACAGATGGGGATATAGCGACCAAGTAAAGGACTGAATCACACTCAGGCTAATGCCCAAGCCTGCATTGAAGGCGAAATAATACAACCCTAACGCCTCAATCCCGAGAAACTTTCCCACCAGGAGATAGTCCACATTGGCCCGGACTTTGGTGAGCAGTTCAACGCCGAGGAAATTCAAGGCAAAATCCGCTAATTCCCGCCAGCCGTCCAGGGAAAACTTGCCCGTCGGTCGCCAGGGATGATTGGCCCGATTGATCAGCACCCAAACAGGCACCGTCAACAAAATCGGTAAGACGATCGACCAAAACCCCATGCCCCGCAAGGCAAACGTAATCGTCAGCGTGTTGATCAACAGCGACTGTACCGCATTGCAAATCGCGGGAATATTCATCCGATTCTCACGGAAAATCAGGGAACCCTGCACCGCAAACGTCGGCAAAAATAAATAATTTACCGCAATCACGCAAATCGGCAAAATCACCGCATTGTTGCCGTAAAACCACGCCACGGGCCATGCCAGCAAGCACTGGAGGAAGAACATCCCGATACAAAGTATCCAGTTCATCCAGTAAGTGGTGTTGCACAGCCGATCGAGATCGGCTGTGGGGGCTTGGATCAGCTTGGCCCCGAGGCCCGATCGCAACGTAAAAACATTCGCCACTTCCTGCGTGGTCAGGATGACGGCGGTCAAACCATAGTCGTAGGGGGTCAGCACCCGCGCCAACGTCACCGTGGTGCCCAACCGCAAAATCCGGTTGAGCAACTCCGCTGCGCCGAGCCAGCCGATGTTACGGATAAACTGCCCGGAAAGGATCGATTGGAAGCGTGCGTTTAGCATGACTAAAGTGATTGACTCGGCAGTTCGCTCGCCGGGAGATTTGGGGTGAAAGCGGTAAAGCCCCGACCTTTAGCCCCGGAGGCTTCGCGGCGCTTGTCTTCCGGGGCCGATGGTTTGACGATCGACTGCATGGCAATGCGTTCGAGCTGGCAGTACAGCCGTTGGGGCAGGGCTTTAAGCAAATATGCGGCTCCGATCGTCATGGCCGTTTTCTTTGGCTCTTCCAGGAGGATGCGCCAGTCGGTCGCTAAGGCGCGATTGAGCATGGTGACGGCCAATCGACCATCGCGTAGGGTCACAGCCCGTCGAGCAATGTATTGCAGATGATAGGCTTGGGCCTTGGATTTGCTCGCCGCAATCATTTCCGGGGCATAATGCCGGGTCTTTTCGGCCACAAACTCAAGCGCTTCTAATTGCCGCATGGTATTGGCTGATAACCCACTTTCATGGATGCGATAGAGGGTCAAACTCTGGGGAATGCCGACAATTTGCCAATCCGTCGTCAGACTAATTCGCAACCAACATTCCACATCCTCCGCCACCGAATGGAGAATGCGTTCATCGAAGTAGCAAGTCTCAACTGGGCCATACTTGTCATCCTCGAAGGCAATGTCATCAAACACCTGACGCCGTAATACGGGTGTCGAACCATTCCCAATGGGGTTGCGGCAGAGCACATAGTCCGGCGTGATGTTGTCCAACCGCGTGGGTTTCTGATGCAGTCCGGTCAGGACGCCTTGATCGTCAATCATGGCCGAATAGCTGAAGCTAATCCCGACTTCGGGCCGTTGATCGAGATGCTGCACATGCGCCGCCAATTTCTCTGGCAGCCAAATATCATCCGCATCAAGTAGGGCAATCAATTCCCCCTTGGCCGCCCGAATCCCCGTATTTCTGGCCCCTGGCACGCCCCGATTTTTTTGGCTAATAATCCGCAACCGATCATCCTTGAATCGTTGACAGACCTCAACACTGCGATCGGATGACTCATCATCAATCACCAAGATTTCAAAATCTTGATAGGTCTGATCCAACACCGATTGGATGGTCTTCGCAATGAATTTTTCGGCGTTGTAAGTTGGGATAATGACGGATATTCGAGCCATTTGGCGAACCTCTAAGCAAATCAGCGGGATAATGGTGTGACAAATGCCAAAAGCAATTTCCACGGGAGCAGTCCGATCCTTTACGGGCAGGCACTCAACGAATAATCACCCGATCGGGCCGCAATCCCACGCTCGTTCAGGCAACTAAACGGAGCGATCGCGCATTGTCCCAATCATGAGCCACAGGCTACTCCGTAAAAACCGAAGTTGATATTCAATATTCTGATACACGTGCGTTAGAATGCACATCCATCTGGGGGTATATGCCTATTGATGGCGCTGGGGGGAACCGGCGGAAAATTGGGGCAAAACTTTAAAAAGGGGGCGTCCGCCTACGCCGAATGACATCGGTCGAAGGTTAGATTGAGGGCGAATAAATCAGTAGATGCCCTGTTCCAAATCACAGACTTTATATGGCGCAAGGCCTTGAATCATCGGGCCGATTCGCCGTAATTCCGTTCACGCACCACGAAGATTGGATGAAGCGGATGCGTTGATTCGCTCACATCATCTACTTAAGGTTACAGACGATCCGGGCGCGATCCGGAGAACTCACAAATGTTGCCAAATTGAAAGCTCATTTTGGCGGAAATCCGGATGGAGCGAAGGTGCGATAATTAAAGGCGAATTGCTGAGGACCTGTGTATATGAGTTTACCCGCCGCACCGTGGGCCACCTGGGGCACGCCCCGCCAACCCGAGGCCATCCGCCTCTTACTTTTGGGTTCGGGCGAATTGGGCCGAGAAGTCGCGATCGAGGCGATGCGTCTGGGGCTGGAAGTGATCGCCGTGGATGCCTACCCCCACGCCCCCGCGATGCAATTGGCCCACCGATCGCACGTGCTGAATATGTTGGACGGCGCGGCCCTGCGTCAGGTGATTGAACTGGAGCAGCCGCATCTGATCGTGCCCGAAGTGGAGGCGATCGCCACGGACACCCTAGTCGAACTGGAGCAATCCGGCTGGCACGTCATCCCCACGGCGAATGCGACCTTCCTGACGATGAACCGCGAAGGCATCCGCTGCCTCGCCGCCGAAACTTTGGGATTGGCCACCTCGCCCTATCGCTTTGCCGACACCGAAGCCGGATATTTGGCTGCCGTTGAGGCCGTGGGTTTACCCTGCGTGATCAAGCCCGTGATGAGTTCCTCTGGCAAGGGGCAAAGTACGGTAAAAATGGTCGCGGATATTCTCCCCGCCTGGGAATATGCGCACGCCAAAGGCCGCACCCAAAACGATCGGGTGATTGTCGAAGGCTTTATTAATTTCCACACAGAGATTACTTTGCTCACGGTGCGGGCGATCGATGGCACGCATTTTTGTCCGCCGATCGGGCATATTCAGATCAGCGGCGACTATCGCGAATCCTGGCAGCCCTGCGAACTGCCGATCGCCACCTTGCAGCAATGCCACGATATGGCGGGTAAGATTACTGAGGCGTTGGGTGGCTGGGGATTATTTGGTGTCGAATTCTTAATCGAAGGCGATCCAGCCGGTGAGCAAACGGTTTATTTCAGCGAGGTCAGTCCCCGGCCCCACGACACGGGCATGGTGACGATGATTAGTCAGAATATGTCGGAGTTTGAATTGCATGTGCGAGCGATCACGGGACTACCGATCGGCACGATCGAATTGCTCAAACCCGGCGCATCGGCGGTGATTTTGGGTTTTGAAGCCAGTGAAACCCCCAAATTTACGGGTGTGAATGAGGCGCTGCAAGTGCCAACCAGTAAATTGCGGTTATTTGCCAAACCCAAAACCCATGCAAATCGTCGGATGGGCGTGGCTTTGGCCTTGGGGGCCACGGTAGATGAGGCCCGCGATCGGGCGAAGCAAAGTGCCGCTTGCGTGAAGGTGGTTTGATGCAACCTTGGAATCTGCGCGATCGCCCCTTCAACTGGCCCGATCGCACTCACATCATGGGCGTCCTCAACGTCACCCCCGACAGCTTCAGCGATGGGGGTGAGTTTAACACGATTGAAAACGCCATCAGCCAGGCCATCGAAATGGCAAATGCTGGTGTGGACATCATTGATATCGGTGGTGAATCCGCCCGTCCCGGCTCGACGGCAGTATCAGAGTCGGAGGAACACGATCGAGTCATTCCCGTGATCCAAGCGCTGCGACAACGATCGGCCTTTGACAATATCCCAATTTCGATCGACACGACCAAAGCCGCCGTGGCCGCAGCCGCGATCGCCGCCGGAGCGGATATCATCAACGACATTTCCGGCGCAACCTTCGATCCGGCAATGCTAACGGCAATGGCAAAATTGCAAGTGCCGATTATCCTGATGCACATTCGCGGCAATCCCAAAACCATGCAACAGCAGACCGACTACCAGGATCTTGTCCCGGAAATTATTGGTTGGTTGGAAGCACGGATTAATGCGGCTGTAGCGGCTGGCGTCGATCGGGGTTTAATCAGCATCGATCCCGGCATCGGATTTGCCAAAAACCTGAAACAGAATTTGGAACTGCTGCGTCGATTGCCGGAATTTCGGCAGTTAGATTGTCCAATGCTCATCGGGGTTTCGCGCAAAAGTTTTATTGGCCATATTCTCGATCAGCCCGATGCGAAACAGCGGATTTGGGGCACCGCCGCTGCCTGCACCGCCGCGATCGCCCAAGGTGCCCACATCCTGCGCGTCCATGATGTGGCCGAAATGCGGGACGTGGCGCGGGTCGCCGATGCCCTTTACCGAGTAAAATAATTAAGCCGTTTTCGCAGGAACTCCCATGACGATCGCCCAACTCAATGCTGACCACGGTATCGCTGGCCAACTCCAATTCATCGAAGGCAAAGGTGGCTTCCCCGTCGTCGCCATCAGTAATAGCCAAGCGAAAGCGGCGATCTCCGTCTACGCCGGACAGGTCTTGCAATTCCAGCCCACGGGCGCGAGTGACCCGGTGATGTTCCTCAGCGACACGGCCTACTACCAATCGGGTAAAGCGATCAAAGGCGGCGTGCCGATCTGCTGGCCCTGGTTTGGCCCCGATCCCGAAGGCAAAGGTCGCGCCAGTCATGGCTTCGTGCGCGATCGACCCTGGAACGTCATGGGCACCAGCACTCTGCCCGATGGCCGCACCCAAGTGCTGCTCGGCCTGGTCGATACGGCGGAAACCCAGGCGATCTGGCCGCAGTCCTTCAGCCTGACGATCGCCATTACCGTCGGCACCACCTTGCAGATTGAACTGATTACCCGCAACACGGGCAACCAAGCATTTAACATCACCCAGGCGCTCCACACCTACTTCACCGTCGGCGATATCAGCCAAGTGCAGGTTGTGGGACTGGAAGGCACGGAGTATTTGGATAAAGTCGATGGCGGCCAGACGAAAACCCAAGCAGGAGCCGTCACCGTTGCAGGGGAAGTCGATCGGGTTTACCTGAATGTCCCCGACCACTTGACGATCGACGATGCTGCCCTGGGCCGCAAAATCAACATTACTTCCACGGGTAGCAAAACGGCGATCGTCTGGAATCCTTGGTCGGAAATCGCGGGAAAAATGGCTGACCTGGGCGACATGGACTACCAGAAATTAATCTGCGTCGAAACCGCGAATGCCGCCAATGATGTGGTGGAAGTGCCCGCTGGTGGGGAATATCGGCTAGGTGCGACGATCGGGGTAATATAGTTTTTGCACTTCAGGAAATTCGTATCCAACACCTGTATCAGTAGTCATGATACTTTATCGATTGGGTTGTGCAATGGGCCGACGAATTGGGCTGATGGGGTTACTACTCTGTGGTCTTGGGGGTTGTTGGCGGATGCCAACCGCCCCCGCCCAGCCGTCCGATCCACCCCAACAAACCTTGTGTCAAACGGTGAGCGACTGCATCACTCGGGGCCAGCGCTTCAACCAACAAGGTGATCAGATTTTGGACGAACGCGGCAAACGCCGATTGGGCTTGAGAATGCCGGACTTACTCCGCGCGATCGACCAATTCGACCAGGCAATCGCCCAATTCAACCAAGCAATCCACCTCGACCCTAACTCGGCATCCGCTTATAATGGCCGAGGACATGCCAAACTCGAATCGAGCGCCTTGGTCACTGGGGGACTCGATCAAGCGATCGTGGACTTCGATCAAGCCATTCGACTGGAAGCCAAATTGTCCTCGGCTTATGCCAATCGGGGTCGGGCCTTCGTCAAGCAACAAAAGTTCGATCAGGCGATCGCTCAATTCGATCAAGCGATCGCCCTCGATCTCCAAAATGCCACAGCCTATTTCCATCGCGGCCAGACCCGCGAAAAACAGGGAACTTTGGCCCAAGCGACGTCCGACTATACCCAGGCGATCGCCCTCAATCCTCAATCCGCCGCCGCTTATTTTAATCGCGGTGATATCTTCAGCGGAAAAGGCGAGTTTGATCGGGCGATCGCGGACTATAGCCAAGGCATGGCCGCCGATCCACAGGATATCCCGGCCTACTTCAGACGGGGAGCGGCCTATGCCGCACGCGGCGATCGTGAACTGGCGATCGCCGACTATTGTCGTTCCAGACACATCATGAAAGGTGCGGCAATGGGTTTAAGCCGCCTCGGTGCCACCTGCGATGATTAAAGCCAGTCGATCCCATCGTGGTTGTGGGCTAAAATGGGGCAGCCAATACCAGAACCACCATGCAACAGGCCGTCATTTTCGATATGGATGGGGTGATCATCGACTCCGAACCGCTTTGGCAAATTGCCGAAAAGCAAGTCTTCGACACCATTGGGATTACGCTGACCACCGAAATGTGCCGTCAAACCATTGGACTGCGCACCGATGAAGTGATTCGCTACTGGTTCGATCGGCAACCGTGGGAAAGCAAAAGTCTCGAACAAGTCGAAGCCGAACTGCTCGCTGAAGTGGAAATCTTGATCGTGGAACGGGGTCAGGCCATGGCGGGGTTACAAGCCATTCTTGACCAGATTCGGGGCAGTGATTTGCGCCTGACGATCGCCTCCTCCTCACCCAAAAAACTGATCCAAAGCGTCATCACCAAATTTGGCCTCGGCGACTATTTTGAATCCTGCTATTCCGGGTTCGATGTGCCCAATGGCAAACCCGATCCCGCCGTCTATCTCGCCGCCGCCGCTGGACTGGGTTTGGCTCCGGCGAATTGTTTAGCGATCGAGGATTCACTGGCGGGCATTCGATCGGCGCGATCGGCTGGCATGAAAGTCATTGCGGTGCCGGAGCCGGAGTCCTACGACCATGGGAAATTCGACATCGCGGATATGAAAGTGCGATCGTTAGTGGAATTGGATTTGGCAATGATTCGATCGGTGTTGGATCACACTCACTAATCCAATAGCGCACTGTCGATAAACGTCAAACAATCATCGTCGGCCGACGCAGTATCGATCGTCACAGCGACGATCGGCAGCGTAATCTGGAAGGTCGAACCCACGCCGAGTTCTGACTCGCAAACCAATTGTCCGCCATGCTTTTCGGTGATGATTTGGTGGCTAATCGAGAGTCCGAGTCCGGTGCCTTTGCCCGTGGGTTTGGTGGTAAAGAAAGTCTCGAAGATCTTCTGCTGCGTTTCCGGTGACATCCCCGGCCCGTTGTCCTGGACGCGAATCCGAATCGCGTCGTCGCCGCAGGTTTCGGTGGCGATCGTAATTTTCCTAGGCGTTGCCACATTCGCAGCAAATTCACGAGTGGTGGCGTCTTCATCGATCGCGTCGATCGCGTTGGCAATGAGATTCATCACCACTTGATTCAGTTGACCGACATAGCAACTAATCGGCGGAACATCCCCAAACTGCTTGACCAATTCAATTCCCGGCCGATCGGCATTGGCACTAAACCGCGCCCGCAGAATCAGCAAGGTGCCTTCAATCCCGGTATGCACATCGGTCAGGTCATGGGTTTCGCCATCGACGCGGGAGAAATCTCGTAGGGAACTGACGATTTCTTGAATCCGATCGGCTCCCATCTCCATCGAATTCAACAACTTCCGCAAATCCTGGGACACAAATTCCAAATCCGTCGCAGCGAGCAGCTCCTGGAGCGGCGCGGGTGGCGCGGGATAGGTGGTTTGGTAAGTGTCCAGCAGCGTGAACATTTGCGTCACGTATTGATTCGCATATTCCAAGTTGCCCTGGATAAAATTCAGCGGGTTCTTCACTTCATGGGCCACCCCGGCGACCAATTGGCCGAGGCCGGACATTTTCTCGGTTTGCACCAGTTGCGCCTGGGTTTCCTTCAAGTCGTTCAGCGTCGCTTCTAATTGGGCCGTCTTTGTCTCCAACTGCTTTTGCGATCGCACGAGGGCATTGTTCTGGGCTTCGGCGGCGGCCAGATGCTGCTGCAAGTTGCCGTAGAGCTGCGCGTTCTCCACGGAAATTGACACCTGCGACGTCAATAGCCGCACCACTTCCAACTGGGCGGGCGTAAACGCCCCGATCGTCAGGCGATTTTCCAGATAGAGAATCCCGGTTTGTTTACCTTGGTAGACGATCGGGAAACAGAGGACGGATTTGAGTTTGTGGGTGTGGATATAGGGATCGGACGCAAAGCGCAGATCATGGATCGCTTCATCCAGCAGAATCGTCTCGCGGGTGCGCTCGACGTAGGTGAGCAAATTCAGCGGCAGATCCTCGATCGTCGGGGGCACTTGCTTGATCTCGAAGACGATCGTCGCCTGCTCGACGTTGCCTTCGGCTTCAATTTCAAACCGATCGTTGCGCCGGGTGAGCAAGACGCCCCGTTCCGCCCCGGCATTCTCCATCAGAATCGTCAGCAGTTTTTCGAGCAAGCTGCTGTAGACAATCTCGCTGGACAAGGCCTGGGAAGCCTTGAGGATCGTCAGCCAATCGAGGGTTTGCAGCCGCTGGGCGATCGCCGTCTCGGGCAACAGCGGCAGATAGGCGATGCTGCTGAAATTACCGCGCCAGGTCAGGAGCGCCCGATATTCCTGCTGCAAGGCCGTCGCCTTGGCGATCGCCCCCCAGCGTTGGTAGGCCACACAGGCATCATTCAAATAGGCCCGCGCAATTCGTTGATGCTGTTGCTGCCAGTAGTATTCTCCGGCCAATTCATTGCCGATCGCGCTGACTTGCAACATGCCTTGGGTCTGGGCCAGCCCGATCGCCTCGTCATAGTGACAGGTCGGATCATTGCCCAGCAGACGTTCCTGCTCTCCGGCGAGCAAATGCCAACGCGGCGCAAAATTCGTGGGGCAATGGTACGTCCAACGTTGCAGTCGTTGCAAACAATCGGCCAGGATTGCCCGATAGCTCGCCTGGGTCGCGGCATCGGCGGCATCATGCAGCGCCGCCACAATCAACCCATAGTAGAAATAATGCTCCACCACGATCGCTGGGCCAAAATGGGCCTCGACCACGTCGGCCGAAGCGATCGCCATTTCCAGCGCCGCCGGGTAATAGCCAAATAGATAGAGACTCTGGGCTTTGTAGATGTAATAACGACTGCGGGTGGGTTTGGGCGTCGCGTCGCGATGCAACTCGCGATCCAACTCTGGTTCCGCACATTCCGCCGAACTAAAGCTCGAACCATCTTCGGTCAAGCCCCGCAAACTGCGGACAAATTGCAGTTTGACCGTGGCATCCAACTGCATAATCGGATGTTGGCGCTGCTGGGCGAATTGGCTAAAGGACTCAATTTCGATTTGGGTCGCTTCCAAATTTTCACCGCTCAAAATCGCCAGGTCACTCTTGAGCGCCTGGGCATAAAGCACATAGAGCAACTCGCCCATGCGGTGACAATGCTGCACCGCCGCATGCAGATGCTGCCGACATTCGCTGAAGGGAATCCGCCAATGAGCCAACAACCCGCCATAGCTGAAATGCGCCAAGCCCTGCATCGCCTGAAAGCTCTGACTCAGTTGCAGCGCCACTTGACCGAGTTGGTGGCCCCGATCGAAATCGCCAAAGTAGGCACTCAGGATCGTCCCGTAGGCGACGTAGGCGTAGGCCGACCGATCGGTATTGCCATGGGTCATGGATCGATCGACCATTTCCGTGATCGCCCAGCGATAGCCTTGCTGATCCTGGCCGATCGTCGCAGCGGCAAAATACTGCAACAGCCGCAGGGTTTGCTGGACGGTGCGATCCTCACAGCTCGGCAACGCCAGGAAATAGGCGGGCGAATACTGGGTAATCTGTTGGCGCAGGCGATTCAGGCCCTCCAGCACCAAGGTCTCGGTGAAGATTTCGGGCAGGCTGACGCCCAGTTGGATTAAGCCCAAACGACCGACATGGCGGGCTTCTTCGTAGCGATTCTGGTTGATGTAGCAGACCATTTGCACCGCATAGACATCGGCCAATTCCTGCGCGGTTTTGACATGCTGCGCGATCTGTTCAAAGGCCGCTTCCGCCGCCGGAAAGTCACCGCCCAAATACTGACATTCGGCCTGCTCTAACCACAGATCATGGGTCAGTTGGTAGTCACTGATCCAACTGTCGGCGGGCAGCAGGGCGATCCCAGCCAGCACATATTGCAGGGCCGATCGGTAGGCCGCAGCGGGTTTGGCGCGGCGACTGGCCTTGAGGTTGAGGTGGGCCAATTCGCGGCGGGCACTGGCATCGGTGATCAGGGGCCGACCGAGGTTGAGCTGGTTCACCACTTCGAACAGGGCGTCATCTTGCCGCCGTTCCACCATTTTCTGCAAGAGCAACTGACCGATGCGCCAATGCAATTGCTGCCGTTCGGCCAGCGGGATCAAGCCATAGACCGTCTGCCGTACCCGATCGTGCAGAAATTGGAAATGGGCGATCGCGGGTTGGGACAGACTGGCGTGACGGCTATCGCTGGGCGCGGAACTGGTCAGCGGAATCAGTAAGCCTTCCTGCACCGCCGTCGCTAAGGTCTGGGGCAGATCGCGCGGATCGATCGGACTCAGGGCTGCGATCGTCGCCGCATCAAAATCAATCCCAATACAAGCCGCCAACTGCAACAAACTGCGGGTCGGCGGGGAGAGCTTGCGAATCTTCTGCTCCATCAGATCGACCACATTCTCCGTCACCCCAAAATGCCGGATCTGCTCGAGATCCCAGTTCCACTCGCCTTGGGTGAAGTTAAACACCAACAGCTTTTCGGCATAGAGAAATTCCAACAACTGGTGGGCGAAGAACGGATTGCCTTGGGTGCGATTGCTGATCAATTCGGCCAGATCGACGATCGCGTCCGGGGTGGTATGCAGCACGTCGGCGACTAGCCGCTGCATTTGACCCAAGCTAAAGGGCGACAGGATCAATTCCTGCCGATCGGGGCCAGTGACCAATTTACGCATCAACCGCAGGTCGATATCCTGACTGAGGCTAATGTCCCCCAACCGACAGGCGACAATCAACATCAGCGCAGCGGGCTGACCCGCCGCCAGCACCGACTCCAACAGCTTGGCCGAAGCCGAATCGAGCCATTGCAGGTCGTCGATAAATAGCACCAGCGGATGCTGCACCTGAGCAAACACCTGAAGAAACGCGCCGAAGGCGAGGTTTAACCGATTTTCGGCGGCGGCCATCTCGGCTTTGGGCGGTTTGGGCTGCGCACCGATCACTTGCACCAACTCGGGCAGGATTTCACAGAGGACGGCGGCGTTGTTGCCCAGGGCTTCGAGCAGCCGCCGCTGCCAGTCGGCGATCGCGGCGGCATCCTGCATCAGCAATTGGCCAAACAGCGTCTGAAACGCCTGGCTCAGGGACAGGTAGGGGACTTCGCGCCGCACGGCATCACAGTTGCCCCGGATGAAGAAACTCGGATGTTGGGCGATTTGGCGATGGAATTCTTTGACTAGGAGCGACTTGCCGACGCCGGATTCCCCCGTGATGACGATCGTGTGGGTCTCGCCTTGGCTCACCTGGGCGTAGATCTGGAGCAACTGATCCAGCTCCTGATGCCGATCGTAGAGGCCCTGCGGAATCGATAGTTCACTGGTCAAATCCGTTTGCCCCGGACAAAAGTCCACCAGTGGATCACAATTGCGGATCGCGTCCAAGCAAGCGATCAGATCGCATTTGAGTCCATAGGCACTTTGATACCGCTCATCGGGATTCTTAGCCAACAGTTTGAGGATGATCCGCACCAGACTGTCCGGCAGATCGGGCCGCTGGGCGGACAGATCGGGCACGGGCCGGGCAATATGGCTGTGAATCAGTTCATTTAGATCGCGGCTAGGGAACGGCAAAGTCCCGACACAAGCCTGATACAGCGTCACCCCCAAATTATAAAAATCACTGCGGGCATCGACGCTGACATTGTTCATCCGGCCCGTCTGCTCCGGGGAGGCATAGGCCATGGTGTTGACCAGGTTTTCCGTCGTGCCGTCGGGATGCAGTCGGAGATTCCCCAGGCGGGTGATCGGCTCGGCTAGGAGCAACTGCACCACCCCGGTTTGGGGCTGGATCAGGATATGTTGGGGCTGGATTTGGCGGTGGACGAGGTGTTTGGCGTGGAGTTCGGTCAGCAAGGTGGCGATCGTCAGGGCAACTTCGAGGATGCTGTCGATCGCCGGACGGGACTGGGCCAGGGTCGTTTGCCACAGGACGCCGCCTTGATCTTCCAGGACGATCGCCGGGGATTGGCCATGCAGCACACAGTCCACCATCCGCGCCAGTCCCGCAATCCCCAAATCCTGGTGATATTCGGCCTGTTGCTTAAACTGCTCGACATATTCGGACAGACAATATTCCGGGCGCAGCACTTGCAACAGCACGGGCACCCGATCGTGGTGACGATAGCCCCGACAGAGCGTCGTCATCATCCCGGCATGGAGCTGTTCCGTGATGTGATAACCGGGAATTAGGCATTCAAAAATACTGTTAGATGCCATTGCAGCCTCACCGATGGACACCACACCGTCCGCGCCAAGGCACGCGATCGGAGCATGGCAATACCCTTCTATGCTTCCCTTCCGGCAGGCCGAACTAGCAGCGCGACGCAAAATCCGCCAAAATGCGGAAATTATTGCGCTACTTCGTGCGCTACTTCGTGCGCTACTTCGATCGTGGGGGTCGTCGCATAATGCCGCTGATTCGATCGCAGCACTCCGTCTTCCAAGTCGGCAATATAGTCAGCCACATGCATAATCCGGGGATCGTGCGTCACGATCAACACCGTCCGGCCCCGCTGCTTCGCCAGCGCCGCCAGTAAGCCCGTCACCGCATGACCATTTTGGGAATCCAGGGCGGCGGTTGGCTCATCGGCCATAATCAGGTCGGGATCGCCCGCTAGGGCACGGGCGATCGCCACCCGTTGCTTCTGGCCACCGGACAAATCACGAGGCAGGTTTTTGGCCTTGTTGCCCAAGCCGACTTGCTCCAGCAATTCGAGACCCTGTTGGCGGGCGGCATGGCCCCGCACGCCTTTGAGATTCAAGGCGACTTCGACGTTTTCCAGCGCGCTCAGGGCCGGAAATAGATTAAATCCTTGGAAAATAAAGCCAATGTGCTGGAGCCGGAAGCGAGCCAGTTCGGCTTTCGACATCTGCGTAATATCCTGGCCGAGGAGCTGCACCGATCCCGCCGTGGGCGTCAAAATTCCGGCCAAAATCGAGAGCAAGGTCGTCTTGCCGGAACCCGATGGTCCCATTAATAGCTGAATATCCCCTACCCGCACGGTCAGATCGACGCCTTTCAGGGCGTGGTAGGTCTCACTCCCCGATCGGTAGGCCATCTGAATGCCAGTGGCGGCGATGGCGTGGGTGCGCGTCTGCGTCACAGCCGGAGCGGCAACTTGGGTCGTCGTGGCCGATTCAAAGGTCGGTAGGCAGGCGGTAAGGTCGATCGCAGTCATTGGCGTAGGTGCGTATATTTAAGGCGTTCAAGGCGGGTTAAATCTATCCTATGCATTCCCCACCGGATGCGCAACTGCCAATGGACAGGCCGTTAACTGGCTCATGGGGGATTTTACGGAGGGGGCTAACGGCATATACGTTGAGGTCGGGGGGATTTATGCCTTAAAGACGATCGCCGGGTCAACGCGGGTGACTTTCTGAATCGCAAATAACGCGGACACCACGCACATCCCCACGGTCAGGACAAACACGCTCACCCCGGTCATCGGCTCAATCAGAATCAACACGCCCTTGGCCGCCAGCGTCCAGTGGCTCAGGCCCAAACAGAGGGCCATACTGGGAATGTAGCCCAGCACCGCCATCCACAGCGATTGCTCAATAATCACGCTGTAGATTACCCAATTCGACGCACCCATGGCCTTCAGAGTTCCGAACTCGCGAATATGGTCGGCCACCGAGGCATAGAGGATCTGGCCGACGATCACCATGCCGACAATAAAACCCACCGTCGCCCCCAAACCCAGGATGAAGCCGACGCTAGTCCGATCCTCCCAGTAGTTGCGCGTGAGCTTCGCCAGTTCGGCGCTGGTGAACACCTTGCTATCGGGAATGCTGGCCTGGAGTCGTTGCCGCAGGGCATTGCGATCTTCGCCCGGTTTGGCCCGGATCAGGATGTAGCTAATCGGATCGCCCAGATTCAGGCGCTTGGGCGGCGGCGGATCTTTGAGGGTGCCGTCGGGGGTGACGTTGGCATATTGGTTGTTGCAGTCGAGGCTGCCGTCGGGCCGCCGTTTGCAGGCGATCGCGCTATTGAGTTCCGCCGAGCCGTAGGCGTTGGCGGTTTCGAGGGAGGCATAGACGAAGGCGCTGGAGGCGTTGGATTTGGTGTCGCTGGTGAGGCCGACGATCGTGATCGGCAGGTTGCCAATCCGGGCCGTATCCCCAACCTTACTGACATCCAGTGAACTCAAACTGGCCCGATCGACAAACACGGTATAGGGTCGATTCAGATCCGTTACTTTCCCCTGCACCACAGGCCATCCGGCAAACATCGTACTATCGGGATTGAACCCCCAGATCCGCACCGTCGAAAGCCGCCCCAGGGGATCGCGCCAACGCCCCCCCCGCATCATCAGCACCTCCGCCCGCTCCACCCCCGGCACGCCGATCGCCTTTTGCAAATTCTCCGCTGGCATCGAAGACGTCAACTCAAAGTAGACCATCTCCTTATGGGCCACCCAAAGATCCGGCGTCGCATACTCCACCAACATCGCCGTCGATCGGGTAAAGCCGCGCAAAATCCCGAGCTGAATCGTCACCAAACTCACCGCAAACATAATCCCCGCCTGGGCCACGATAAACCGGGTTTTGTCTTCAAGCAGATTTTTGCGGGCAATTTTGGAAGAGGCCATGGGGAAGAATTGAGAATGAAGAATTGAGCAACCGTAGGGTGGGCACTGCCCACCTTACCGACCCCGAACATCAAAGGGCTAAAACCAGCGCAATTCCCGAAACCCCAGTTCCGGCTTCGCCTGTTCTTTTTCGTCGTACCAGTCCATTGCCTTATAAGTCCCAAATACCCGATCCCACCAGTCCACCGCCAACCCGAAGTTGTGGTGCCATTGGCCGTACTTGTGATGGACGTAGTGAACGGGCATCGGCATCCAGAAGCACTTGCGGGGGTTTTCATGCTGGAGCTGGTGGGCGTAGGCGGAGAAGGCGGCAAAGACGATCGCGCCTGCTGTCCACCACAGACCAATTTCGATCGACCAGAAGTAGGGCAAGACCATCGCCACGATCCCCCCGAGGAAGTAATCGCGGAATTCGCCGATGACACCTTGGCCTTCATTCCGGCGATGGTGGTCGCGGTGCTTTGCGCCGAGTTTGTAGGGCTTGTGCATCAACCGATGCACCCAATATTCCACCAGACTGGAGACGACGAAGGCGGCCACAAAGGCCAGTAGATCGATCGCGATGCGCTGGGGGAAAACACTGATTTGTAGAAGAACCAAGGACACGTTAGGAGACTCCTTTACACCGAGAAAATGCAGATTGCAGTTTCCATTGTAAGTAAACTGGGCGACAGCGGACGGTGATTCGGGCCGATTCTCGGTCAAGATGGGGAGAGCGGCTATCCCGGAGACCTCCAGCATGATCAGCAAACCCCGTCCCACCCGAACTTACCCCCAACGTTGGCAATATCTGATTTCACTGATCTTGAGTTTGGGCTGCTGGCTGCTGGCTGGCCCGATCGCCCTCGCCGCCGACAGCCCGATCGACAATGGCGCAACCCTCTTCGAAGCCCAATGTGCGGCCTGCCACGCGGGCGGCGGCAACATCATCCGCCGGGGCAAAAACCTCCAGCTCAAAACCCTGGAACGCAATCACCTCGACACCCTGGAAGCCGTGCAAACCCTCGTCAGCGCCGGTAAGGGCAATATGTCCGCCTACGCCGATCGGTTGACCGCCACCGAAATCACCGCCGTTTCCGAGTACGTCTTGGCCCAAGCCCAGCAAGGCTGGGCGAATTGAGAATTGAGAATTGGGAATTGAGAATGCCGAACGATCGGACTTTTCGCAATTCTGCATTCGCAATTCAGCTAAGATGTGAGCACTTTGGTTTTGTTGAAGTTTTACGCAGTGTCCTAAGTCATGTCCCAAGCAGTTGTCCAGTGGCTGAACCAAATTAAAGCGCTTGAACAGCAGGTCGCCGATCTTCAGGCGGAGTTGGCCGAGAGCAATGCCAGTGGCAATCAGTGGCGGCAACGCTATGACACTGAAGCCCAGCAACGCCGTCAGGAAGCGGTGGCCATGCAGGCGGAAACGGCGCAGCTAACTGGCACGATCGCCCAGTTGCAGACGGTTGTTGCCCCTTCCGAACTGGCAGCGGAACGCGATCGATTAGCCGCCAGTCTCGCCACCGAAAAGACCAGCCACGAACAAACCCGCAAGGATCTGACCACAGCCCTGTCCGATGCGATGGAACTGCTGTCCAAGGGCAAAAGCCGCCTCCCGGATGTGGTGGATTAGCCATGGCTCTCAAGGTGATGACGATTCCGGCGCAGACGCCTGCCCCGATGGACGACCACCGACCTTCGGTGATCGGCAATGTGGTGATCCTCCACGGTTGGGGCGCGAATGCCCCCGATGCAGCGTCCTTTGCGGCAGCGATGAAGTTGCCGACGATCAATCTCTTCCTGCCCGAAGGCCCGTTTCAGCATCCCTACAGTGACGATGGTCGGATGTGGTACGGACTGCCGGAGCCGCTGTCGGCCTTTAGTTTTGCCGCCGACATCGCCGCCCAACCCGAACTCCAAACCAGTCGCCAGTTATTGCTCGAATTCCTCCAAGGCCTTCCGGCGCAGACGGGGATTCCGCTCGATCGGACGATCCTCGGCGGCTTTTCCCAGGGTGGGGCGATGGCCTTTGATCTGGGGGTGGATCTGCCACTAGCAGGACTCATGGGACTCAGCGGCTATCTGCACAAGTCCCTCGACAACATCACCAGCCAAACCCAACCCATCCTCATGGTGCATGGCCAGCAAGATCCGGTGGTGCCCTTTGCCGCCTCGATCGGGGCCAAGGAACGACTGGAACGATCGGGCGCAACGGTGACGCATCATGCCTTTGACGGTATGGGCCACGAAATCTCCTGGGATGTGATCGCGCTGATGCGGGATTTCGTGGTGCAACATTTAGACAGTTGACATTTGGCAATCGCACTTTTGGTAGATGCGTATTACTGACAACTGGATTAATCTTGTAGCAAGCTAAGATTAGACAGTCTTCCCATCCACTTTTCACTAGAGGCATTTCCGATGGTGGCAACAACCCTCACGATGACCCTGGAAGAATTCATGGCCAACCCCCGCGATCGCACGGAATGGGTGGATGGTCGATTGCTTGAGAAAGATGACATGAATGCAAAAACTGGCCGAATCCAAGCGCGACTGGCATATTACTGGCGCGCCTACTTGATCGAAACCAATCAAACGGGCGAGGTCTATACCGAAACTCCCTGCCGCACCACGGGCCGCACCCGCTGCCCCGATGTTGCCTATCTGACCCCAGAACTGGTGGCCGAGCATGGCGATTTCAAAATCCTGCCCCAAAGTTTTCCGTTGATTGCCGAGGTGATTTCGCCGACGGATGAGTTGGAAGATGTGTTTGGCAAGGTGGGAGAATATTTGGCCTCGGCCTGTCAGGAGATTTGGCTGGTGATGCCCGAAAGTCAGATGGTGCTGGTGGTAACGGCCCAAGCCCAACAGTTGTATCGGATCAATGACACCGTGCAGACCCACCAGGTGTTACCAGGCTTTGCGGTGCCCGCCGTCGCACTTTTGGCATAGCCCGATCGGCGCAATATCCACCTTTCGGTATAAATTTTTCCGAATTAATTGCGGCACTTCCCAAAATTAGGCTACGCTGAAGGCATAAAATTTCCCATGGGGTATGAATTATGGCAACACTCACCCTAGAGACACTCGATGTCGATACGCTAACCGAAGCGGATGTCGAAGAACTCGCGAATCGGCTGGAAGATGACGACTACGATACGGCTTTCGGGGGGCTGAACGATTGGCACCTGCTGCGGGCGATCGGGTTTCAGCGGCCCTCCATGGTCGAACCATATTTGCACTTGCTCGATCTCGAACCCCAAGATGAGTCGTAAGGTTTAGCAATTTGATTGCCTTTGCCCCCTCCGGTCAGTTTTGATGGAGGGGGTATTTTAATGGGGCGAAGGCGGAATTTGATCCACTACGGCTCCACCCGCCCCGGGGGGGGGGGGGGGGGGGGGGAGGGGGGAGGGCAGAGGGGCGCGCGCCCCCAAACCCGCCCCGGGGGGGGGCGGGGGGGGAAAGGGGGACAGCGGGGGCCGCGGGGGGG
>JANOQX010000079.1:0-32102 GCA_031415035.1 Cyanobacteria bacterium VAR_4_metabat_243 | reverse complement strand
GTTGGTAAATGCGGAATTTGACCGACTACGTAATCCGCCCGCCCCGCGCGTCAACGGCGGGCTAGTAAGGCAACCCCGCTAAAGCGGGCTAATACCAAATCAATGATTTGTTGCAACAGTTGTGATCCCCCTAAATCCCCCTTCAAAAGGGGGACTTCCAATCCGGTTCCCCCCTTTTGAAGGGGGGCTAGGGGGGATCGGCAACTGTTGCATCGATTTTTGGATATGGTATTAGCCCGCTTTAGCGGGGTTCCCTTACTAGCCCTGCCGTTCACGCGCGGGGCGGTTTGACAGCGGAGTCGATGACGTTCTGAAAGGATCACCCTACCCCAAAAACAACTTATACGCGGGGTTCTGGCTTTCATCGGAATAGGGATAGCCGAGCTTATCTAAGAACCCCTGCCACTGTGCCATATCCTGCCCCGGCACCTGCATCCCCACCAAAATCTTGCCGTAGTCCGCGCCATAATTCCGATAGTGGAACAAACTAATATTCCAATCGGGATTCATCTGATGCAGAAAATTCGTCAACGCACCCGGACGCTCTGGAAAGGCGAACTGATACAACAACTCATCATGAGCCAAGGACGAATGCCCGCCGACCATGTGGCGCAAATGCAGCTTCGCCAGTTCGTCATCCGTCAGGTCGATCGTCGCCAATCCCGCCGCCGCAAATGCCGCCCCGATCGCCTTGGCATCCTCCCGACTGGTAATCTTAATCCCGACAAAAATATGAGCTTCCTTCGTATTGCCAATTCTATAATTAAACTCTGTAATACTACGTTGGCCCAAGCATTCGCAGAATCGCCGGAAACTGCCGCGCTCCTCTGGCACCGTCACCGCAAAAATCGCCTCCCGCCGTTCCCCAAACTCCGCCCGCTCGGCGACAAACCGCAGCCGATCGAAGTTCATGTTCGCCCCACAAGCGATTGCGATCAGGGTTTGCCCCGTAATTCCCTCGCGTTCGACATAGGCTTTGGCTCCAGCGATCGCCAGGGCACCAGCGGGTTCCAGGATCGATCGGGTGTCTTCAAATACATCCTTGATCGCCGCGCAGGTGTCGTCTGTGCTGACCAGAATCACTTCGTCCACGTATTGCTGGCACAGTCGGAAGGTTTCTTCGCCGACTTCGCGGACGGCGACGCCATCGG
Source organism: Cyanobacteria bacterium VAR_4_metabat_243 (assembly GCA_031415035.1). Taxonomy (GTDB): domain Bacteria; phylum Cyanobacteriota; class Cyanobacteriia; order Leptolyngbyales; family Leptolyngbyaceae; genus Romeriopsis. The sequence goes on along the minus strand of JANOQX010000079.1, from coordinate 30,951 downwards.
CGAAGAGGCCTACGTGGGTGAGTTTTTGGCGGGTTCCGGCCTTGAGCGATCGGGACATCGCATCGGCATCCACGGGTTCGACGCCAATGATCTTGATTTCGGGCCGGAGACGTTTGATGTAGGCCGCGACTCCGGCGATTAAGCCGCCCCCGCCGATCGCGACGAAGATGGCATGAATCGGCTTCTGGTGTTGGCGCAGGATTTCCATCCCGATCGTCCCCTGTCCGGCGATTACGTCGGGGTCATCGAACGGGTGAATGAAGGTTAAACCTTTTTCGAGTCCCATGGCTTTGGCGTAAACGCAGGCGTCGTCGTAGGTGTCGCCGTGCAGCACGACTTCCCCGCCGCGCGCCCGCACCGCATCGATCTTGACGCTGGGTGTGGTAGTCGGCATGACGATGATCGCTTTGGTGCCGAGGTGATTGGCGCTTAAAGCTACGCCTTGGGCATGGTTGCCCGCCGAGGCCGCGATTACGCCGAGGGCCAGGACATCGGCGGGGAGTTGGGCCATTTTGTTGTAGGCCCCGCGCAGCTTGAAGGAGAAGACGGATTGCATGTCTTCGCGCTTCAGTAGCAATGGGTTATCCAGCCGCCGGGAGAGATTTGGGGCGATTTCCAGCGGCGTTTCCTGGGCGACGTCATACACCCGTGCGGTCAAAATCCGTTCTAAATAATCCGGTTGCATGGGACACACTCTCGCGATCGGGCTGAGCCTACTACTTTACCGCATTGGTTGGAGTGGATTTGGCCCGATCGACTTTTTGCGGCCTAGGGCTTGGCGGGTGCGGCTTCGGGATTCAGTTGCTCCCGCTGTTTGCCGAGTTGTTCGACGTTGGTTTGGGTGTCCTTGGCTTTGTTGATCGGTTTGGTGACGCTGATGGCGGGGGATGGGGATGGGGTGGCCTCGACTTTCGCTTTGGGCTGGCTGCCGCAACTGGCGATCGGGCTGATCAGTAATACCGAGAGGAGGAGGATGGGCAGATGTTTGGGGGACATGGTGTTTGGGTGAGTGGGATATTGATGGACTGCGTTGTGCGCCCGCCCCGCGAATGGAATTCGGGGCTAATAGCGGAAGTCCCAAAGGGACTGAGGATTTGAGTCCGTTCAGGACTTTTGCCTGGAGCCCCGAATTCCATTCGCGGGGCGGTTTTGGTAAGTGATTTGAATCTATTATTCCCTCATCGCCCCATCAATCGCCCGACAAACTCGTCGGATTCAACCAATCCCCACCCTGCCGCAATTCCGCCAATCGTGCATAATCCGCGCCATAGAATTTCTGCTTAGTTAGTTCATCCATCTCATTGAAGCCGTAGAGGTACGATCGCCCCCCGATCGCCAGACACATTTGCAGGGCCGTTTGCAGAACGGGGAGGGTTTTGCCCAGTAATACGGGATTCCAACGGGGCACCATTGTATAGAGTCCGACGCTGAAGAGGAGTTCGCTGCCTGGCGTGGCGGGAAGGAAGGCGAAATTTGTGGCATTCTCGGGGCGGCGAATCATCAGAATGTAGATGGCCTTGAGCGATTGGCGTAGCGGGGCATCCTGCATCACGGGTTCAAGGAATTCCATGAATTGTTGCACGCCCGCGTAGTCGAAAATATAGTCCGTCCAAACTTGGCAATGGTCGGGCCAAGCGGCCATCCAGTGATCACGGCGATCCTGCATTTGGAAGGGGAAGTCGGTTTCCGATCGACCTGGCCCGTCGAAGGTTTGCAGATGCGGTGCCAGTCGATCGACCGTGAGTTCGGCCCGATCGCTGAAGTAGCCGTATTCCGACGCAACTTCATCGAAGGAAATGTAGCCGTTGAAATGCTCGACGCCGCTGTTGGTCGCCGCTAGTTCGGGCATGAATTGCAACATTTCCGAAATGCTTTGGTGATTGCGTTTCAGGGTGTGAGTGTAGGGCTGAAAGGGCACCGTTTGCATCACCACCCGCTCGATCATCCCCACTTGCCCCAACCCCGCCAGCGCAAACCGAAATAGCTCGGTATTTTCGATTGTCGAACACCAGAGCGCTGTGCCATCGGGTCGAATTAGCCGGAGTCGGACAACGTTATCGACTTGAAAGCCATGGACGATCGAATTTAAGCCCATGCCACCGACGGAGAGTGTGCCGCCCACGGACATATCGAGATAATCCGTCAGAATCGGCATCTGGCGTCCGGCTTGGTTGAGTTGCCGTTCCACATCGCGCCACCGACTGCGACTGGAGATTTCGACTAGACCATTTTCCAGGAAGGTCAGTTCCGCATCTTCCACATAATTCCGCAATAGAATCCCGCCGTCGCTGAGACTCTGGCCCCGACAGGAATGCCCCGCGCCGCGAATCGTCACGGGTAAATCCGCCGATCGGGCCGTGGCAAATGTCGTGACGATATCCTGTTCCGTTTCCCGATCGACGAGGAATTTGGGAATTTGGCGACGGACGCCGCCGAAGTCGGTGTGATATTGGGCGGGGATTTCGGGGGTGAGTTCAGACATGGTCGTTGGTGGGATAAAAGAGCGATTAAACGGCACAAATAAAACTACCCAATCATCGCGGCGAGTTTTTCGCCGATCATGATGCAGGCGGCATTCGGGTGACCCCGGACGATCGTCGGCATGATCGAAGCATCGGCCACGCGCAATCCGGTCACGCCATGGACTTTCAGTTCCGCATCCACGACGGACATCGGATCTTGGCCCATTTTGCAGGTGCCGACGGGATGCCAAACCGTGGTGGCTTGGTCGCGAATAAATTCGCGTAAAACGCCGGGACTCGCGCCCAATCCCGGAGCCAGTTCGCCGCCGTTAAATTCCCGCATCTCCGGCGTATTCGCCAAGTCCCGCGCCAGTTCCAGGCCGTACAACAGCACCGACATATCCCGATCGTCGCTCAGGTAATTGGGATTAATGATGGGTGCCGCTTGGGGATCGGCCGATCGCAGTTGCACCGTGCCCCGGCTCATCGGATTGAGCAACACGGGCGCGAGGAAAAACACCGGACAATCAATGCCCGCATCCGGCGGGATGATCGCTCGCATATTCCCGGTACACATACATTCCAAGTCCGGGGCTTCACTTTCCCGATCGCTCCCGGTTTGGACAAATAATCCCGCTTCACCGAGAAATTCCGACGGGGATAATTCCTGTTTGGATTGATGGAGGAGGACTAAGGTGAGGTGGTCTTGGAGGTTCTGGCCAACGCCGGGAAGATCGACTTGGACGGGGATTTGGTGTTGGGCCAATGCGTCCGCTGCGCCAATGCCCGATCGCAGCAGAATTTGCGGTGAGGCGATCGCGCCTGCACAGAGAATCACTTCCTGATTCGCGTAAATCTGGTGCAATTCCCCATCTTGCAAATATTCCACGCCGATCGCTTTGCCGTGTTCGATCAGAATCCGCGTGACGGTTGCGCCTGTGGTCACTGTCAGATTCGATCGACCCAAAATCGGCGTCAGAAAAGCCGTTGCCGCACTGCTGCGTTGGCCGTCGGCGGTCACCGTGAGTTGGAATAACCCCGTGCCATTGGCCTGCGTGACTCCGTTGAAATCCCGATCGGTGTCATAGCCCAATGTTGCGCCCGATCGGACAAAGGCGGCGGCGACGGGGCTGGGACTGGGGCAGGTGCGGACACTGAGTTCGCCGTCGATGCCGTGGAAGGCTGACGCCGCGCCGAGGAATCGCTCGGATTTGGTGAACAGTGGCAGGACTTCGTCGTAGCTCCAACCGTCATTGCCCAGGGCTTTCCAACCATCAAAATCGGCGCGATTGCCCCGCGTGTAAATCATCGCATTGAGACTGCTGCTGCCGCCCAGGACTTTGCCGCGTGAGGTGGATATCGGGCGTTGGTTGAGTCCGGCTTGGGGTTCACTCCTGTAAGCCCAGTCGATCGGACTACCCAACAAACTGAAGAGACGGCCCGGTGCGTGAATCGCCGGGTAATGATCGGAACCACCCGCTTCGAGTAGATGGACGCGGCGATCGGGATGGTGGCTGAGGCGATTGGCAACTACGCAGCCGGAACTGCCCGCCCCGATGATAATATAATCGGCGTTGTCTCGGACTTGGCTGATGGTGGGCTGTGACATAGGCGGGACGATGAGCGAAAGGATCTGTAGGCTTAAAATGCCCTACCAGTGCGATAAAGTACCAGAATTTGGCGAAACAAACCCGCGTCCGTCGTTAATGATTTTAATCCCATCGGCCATGCGCAATAGTTGTTCCCGAAATTCGGGATAGTCGTTGTAGGTATTGATCGTTTTTCCGGCTTTATTGGTGAACTCCACACCATTGAAGAAATTCATCACCAGATAATCGCCCTCATACCAAAGAAACCCGCGACAAACCATGGTCAAATCTTGGTAGCTATCCACTTGTTCGAGCCAGGCACTGGGCAACGTGGGACGCGGCGGCATGAGTGTTTCGGGGAAATTCGATTGGGGATTGTGGCAGCCGAGATCGCCATGGAGTTGGTAATTGGCGATGAACGACCATTTCTGTGGGTCGCCATCGGATTCGATCGCCGCTAGGAGGGGGACGATCGGTTCGGAATAGGGGGCTGGATCGCCCATGGATTTGAGCCAAGCGAGATTGTCCCGATTGCCGAGTTCGGCGAAGATTTCGGGGGAGACGCGCTGGCCATCCACGGGCGGTATCACATACAACCCGAAGAACGAGAAGAAGTAGGGACTGGCCGGATTGAAATGGGCCGAATAGCCATCGCTCTGGGCCGGAGCGGGCATCAGAAAATAGCTGATGCCATCAAGATCCTGTCGGGTATCGCCGCAGGGAACTTGCTGCCAATGGGGGGCCATCGACAGTGAAAAAATGCGCGGCATCCATTCTGGCTCGACCCAAAAGGCGGGCCGGGGATTCCACCCGCGCAGGTTGAACACCATCTGGGGCCGGGTCAGCAGTCGGAGCGGGGACAGATTTGTGGTGAACATGGCAACAACGTAACCTCAAAGAAACTAATAATTAATTTGCTCGCCATTTTCCAGTAGCGAGGACTGGCTGCCGTAGAGCATTTCCACATCGCCTTCGGCGAGCTGATAGCCCTTACCCACAAACCAATGTGTCAAACTTTGCGGATCGGTGAAGGGCAACACAATCTCCAATTCTTTGAGCAAATTCACGTTGCTGCTGATGTCGGCGATAAAGTCCATGTAGCTTTTCATTTGGGTCATCCTTAAATTAATTGGGAACAGTGTGAAAATTTTGAGTTGTTAGCCGATCGCTGCGGTGAGTGGCACTGACAATGCGATCATCTCCTGGGCGTAGTCGGTCAAACCACATTCCAGGGCGGCGATTTGGGCTTGGTCAAGGCGGTCGATCGTCTGTTCGATCAAGGTTTGCAGCACACCGCTGTGTTCGAGATTATCCCGCAGGATTAACCAACATTCAGCAGTCTCGTCTTGGCCCTGACATCGCGCCCAGAGCGATTGGTACTCCGGCGTGAGCAAATGATAGATCCCCGATTTCTGCCCGGCGAAGGTATCTTCAGCGCAATCGCGTAGGTCGTCGAGCAGCCGCCAAGCGATGCCGAATTCTTCATAGGCCGATTGCAAGGGCGCGATCGGGCAACCCGTGCGGTGTGCGACGATCAACGGCATCACCAATGTCGTGCTCATTTGTTGGCGGAACAAATCGGCGTAGGCCTCGCTTCCGGTGATTTCGGGTGGATTATGAATGCCGCCGAAGTAGCGATCGAGCGTCGTCTGAATCAGCGCCTCACCCTCGGGCAGTGGTGCCGCCAACTGTTGCGCAATCCCCATGAACGTCGTCCAAGCGTGGGTGCGCAGTTGCAGCAGCAGATGACTGATGGGGATTTGCCCATCGCTGATGTGGTCATCTAACATATGCAGGAAATAGGCAATGCCTTGGGCGCAAATTGCTTGCTCCAGTTCGGCCTCGGACAGCGTCGGATTGGCCTGTTGCATCCAATAAATCAGGGACCAACTCGGCGCATAAAACTTGGTGAAGAAGTTCATCAAGTTGGTCAGTTGGAATCCGGTGAAATGTTGTTGAATTGCCAGGATGCCGGAGTCGCGCAACGGCGTCGGTAAGGTGCGGCACAGCTCCACGATTTGGCGATTCATCTGACCCAATGCCTGGGTTTGGGCCGGATTCAGATTTACCTTGCCGAAGTTAATGGCGGCGCATTGTTCGACGCTGAGGTTGATTGGCGCGATGGCAAGATCGCGATGGCCCTTGGCCAGTCGAAGACCATCGGGTAAGGTGGCAAGTGAGATTAAACTCATGGTCGGTTAACGTAAAAAGAACAGGAAAGTGACGGTGATTCAGCGGGATTTGGTTGGGCATTCCTGCTGAATTTCATCCTAGGCAATCGATTGCGGCCTGAGTTCCGTACCAATACGCATTTTGACCCACTTCACGGAAACTACATGAATCCGTCGGGGCCTTCCCAGGGCGGGGCGATCGTGGGTTGTGGGAGTTCAGAAAAATTTGGGAACCATAGGTAATAAGGCTAATTTTGGGTGTTGGTTCTATACATGCTCTTTGTGAATCCGCTATGCGATATATTCCTTTCCTGCCCCTTGCGCTGATCCTCGCCACAGCACTTCCCACATCGGCGCAGGTCTTGCCGGACAGGACGTTCGGTACGCAGGTGACCGCCCCCGATGGCGCGAATTTTACGATTACGGGCGGCAGCCAGACGGGCGCGAATTTATTCCATAGTTTCCAGAACTTTTCGGTGCCGCCGGGTGGGGCGGCGATGTTTGCCAATGGGCTAGATGTACAGACGATTTTTGCGCGGGTGACGGGCGGGACACTGTCGTCGATCGATGGCTTGCTTCAGACCCAGGGCACCAGCAATTTATTCTTGCTGAATCCGGCGGGGATTGTGTTCGGGGCGGGAGCGCAGTTGAATATTGGCGGGTCGTTTTTTGGGACGACGGCGAATGCGGTGACCTTTGGTGATGGCACGACGTTCGCGGCGACGGGAGCCGCGCCGTTGCTGACGATGAGTGTGCCGATCGGCTTGCAGTTTGGGACAAGTGCAGGCGCGATCCAGGTGAATGGGGCCGGTCACACGATCGCTGGGCCAACTCAATCTACGGGGCGATCGGCTCTGACGGGTGCGGGGACTCTCACCCAGGGCTTGACGATCGGGGCGGACAAAACGATCGCCCTGCTCGGGAATGGGGTGAATTTAGCGGGCGGCAGCGTGAATGCGCCCCAGGGCAATGTGCAATTGGGCAGCGTGCAGTCCGGCACGGTGGCTTTGGTGCCCAGTGCGCAGGGTTGGCAGTTGGATTATCAGGGCGTGTCGCAGTTCCAGGATCTTCAGTTGGGCCAGAGGGCGATCGTTGATGCCAGTGGCTTGGGTGGCAGTCAGATCCGGGTGGCGGGACAGAATATTACCTTGCAAGGCGGCTCAATGCTGTTGATGCAGAATGCGGGGGCACGGGATTCGGGGCCGATTCAGGTGGATGCGGCGGGCACTCTGCGGCTCGATGGCCTTGATCCGACGGCGACGTTGCAATCCGGAATTCATCGTCAGCAATTGGGCACGGGCCAAGGCGGCACGACGACGATTAATGCCGGGAATCTGACGCTCGTGAATGGGGGCGCGATCGATGCAAAAACCTTCAGTGCGGCCAATAATGGCGATGTGAATTTGAATCTGCGGGGTGATATTGCGGTGCTGGGCTATGCGCCGAATAATCGCGGTATATCTTCGGAGATTGTCAGTTATGCTCTGAATCAAGGTTATTCCGGCAATCTGCGGCTGAATGGCAATAATCTATCGGTCTTAGACGGTGGCTTGATCGGCATTGGGACGTTCAGTACCGGGGCGACGAATGATTTGATTGTCCGGGTCAAGGAATTGGTGAATGTGTCGAACGAAGAACCGACCAAAGGCCAATTTAGTTCGCTGTTTGCGGTGTCTTTCGGTGCGGGGATTGCGGGGAATATTGATCTAACGGCCAAAAATATGTTGATTCAGTCCGGGGGCCGGATTGGGGTGTCCGCTTTTGCCAGCGGTAATGCCGGACAACTGGTGGCGAATGTAGCCGAGACGATCACGGTGGCGGGCAAATCGGCGAAGACGGGACAACCGAGTTTTCTTAGTTCGGCGGGGAATATTTTGCCACCTGCTTTGCGGGCGATCTATGGGACGCCCGCCTTTCCTACGGCGAATGCGGGCAGTGTGACGCTGACGACCGATCGACTGATTGTGACCCAGGGCGCATTGGTGACAGTGCGGAACCTCGGCGTTGGCGATGCGGGCAAGCTCGTGATTAATGCGAATCGGATTGACTTGACCCAAACGGGCGGCATTGCGGCGTCAACCTTGGTGGGCGACGGCGGCAACTTGGATTTGAATGTGCGCGATCTGATTTTCCTGCGCGATCGGGGGACGATTACGGCGGAGGCGAAAGGTGCGGGGAATGGCGGGAATCTGTCGCTGAAATCGCCGTTGATTGTGGGCGTGAATAACAGCGATATTATTGCGAAGGCGCAGCGGGGGAATGGGGGGAATATCGCGATCGCCACCAATACGTTAGTGGGATTGGCGTTGCGTCCGGCCTTGACGCCTGAGAGCGATATTACGGCGAGTTCGGAGTTTGGGGTGAGTGGTCAGGTGACGATTAATGGGCCGGAGATTGCGCCGAATGATGAGGCGATGCAATTGCCGAGTACGTTGCTCGATGGACGGCAAATGGTGTCGCAACAATGTGCAGCGGCCCCCACGGACAAATTCACAATTACGGGTCGCGGTGGGTTGCCATCGGAGCCGAGTCGGATTGTCAGTCAAAGACCCTGGGCCGATGTCCGATCGACGACCATTCCCGCCACGGCGATCGCGTTGGCGAATCCACCGCCGCCAACTTTAGTGGAAGCGATCGGATTTCAGTCGCGATCCGATGGCAAAATCGAACTAATTGCCGGGAATCCGATGGCATTGGCTGTGACGCCGACCTGTGCGCCAAATCGGTAAGGTCTGGGTAGACTGGAATCACTCAATTCGGCCGATGTGGGTCAGGCGCAATATGAAATCTATGACAAAGGCATTGGCGGTGGTATCGCTGGCGTTTGGTTTGCTGATGACGATTCCGACGACGGCGGAGGTGATTGGGATTAAGGCTCCGCCCAGTCAACGATCGGATTCGGCGGTGGCATTGTTATTTCTGGGAATTGCGCCGATGGCTTTGGGCAGTTGGCTGTTGGTGGATGGCAAGCGGCGGCAGCAAAGGCTTCAGTCGGGGCATTTGGATGATTTGTTTTATACGCTGCTGTTGCAGAATGCGGGCACGATCACACCCATTGGCTTGGCGATGCAGAGCGGGTTGAGTGGGGCGGCAGCGAAGGTGTTTCTCGACGATCGTTCTCGGGAGTTTAATGCGAATTATGAGGTGACGGCGCAGGGGGATGTGGTGTATGTGTTTGATGTGAGTGGTTTGCCCCAGGGGAAGCAGGCGCGGCGGTTGTCGGGGGAGTGAGGCGTCGATCGGGCCTTGCGAAGATGGCTCGGTTGGGCTGGCGTGATGATTAGGCTATTATGGAACCCGATCCGTGAGCAAGTTCAGCAAGTGATTTACGACCTTTTGGGGGCTTATGAACAACTGGAATGAAACAGAGTTGGCTTTTCGGTGTGAGCGGTTGTCGGTGCGGTTGGAGCGGTTGGCGCAGAATTTCTTGCAGATGGCGAAGTTGAGTCAGGATGCGGTGAATGCGGATGTGGTTTTGTTGATCGTCCAAGAAAGTAAGAGTTTTTTGGAACTAACGGCGATCGATTTGGATGTGGATAGTGCGTTTGAGTTGGCGCAGATGCAGCGGCAGCTTTCGCGCTGGCATTTGCATTGGGGGGAGATTTGGGCGGATGGCACGTTTGCGGAAATTGCGCCGCTGATGGCGACTTGGGTGGAACAAGTGCGCGGATTTGCGGGAGTTTTGGTTTAGGGCCGATCGGTGGACAGGCATTGAATCCTTCGATCGAGTCAGTGGTGTTGGGGGATGTTTGCTAAAATGTCGGGAAGGAGGAAATTGCCAGATGAGTCATGCGGAAATTGTGACGATTTCGCCCGACATTATGAGCGGGATGCCAGTGTTCTCGGGAACACGAGTGCCAGTGCAGAATTTGTTGGATTACCTGAAGGCGGGGGATTCGATTGATGAGTTTCTCGATGGGTTTCCGACGGTGACACGGGCGCAGGTGATCGGATTTTTGGATGCGGCTGCGGCCCAGATTGTGAAGTTGGTGGCTTAGGATGCGGGTTTTGCTTGATGAATGTATCGATCGGAATTTTCCCTTTCAGCAAAGTTTAGCGATTTTAGATTTGGCGGTGTTGGTTTTGGTGGCACGATCGAATCGTTTGGCTGATCTTCAACCTTTAGCATCAATGATTTTGGCGGCAATTCCGGTGGCCGTTAACGGTGAGGCTACGACGATCGCGCTTTAGTCAAATCGGAAAAATCCAGGGATGTCCTAAATCCCGATCGCCCCAATTCCCGCATTCAAGTGAGCCACGATCGAATCTGGCGGTTACACTAAAGTCGGAATAGTTATGCTCATGCTGCCCCGTTGCTCAATCTGTAGGAATTTCCCATGCCATTTAATGCAAGTGTTCTAGGACTAACCACCATTAGCCGGGGTTCTTACGGCGATGTGGTGCTGAGCTGGCAGCAGTTCTTGCGATTGAAGAAATATGTGGTGGGGACGATCGATGGCGCGTTTGGGGCGGCCACGGATGTCGCGACCAAAGCCTTTCAGACGGAAAATAAGCTGGTGGCGGATGGGATTGTCGGGGCAGGCACATTCCAGGTGGCCCTAAAGCAGGGCTTGATCTTCTACATTACGAACTTGACCACCAGTAAGCTGCTGACGGGGCTAAACTTTGGCCCCAGTGAAGTCAAAGACCTCCAGGCCGCGCTGAATACGGTGCTAAAGGTAAAGCCCGAACCGAACTATCCTCAACGTCCGACCCTGAAAGTCGATGGCAACTTTGGCGGCGGCAGTACGCGGGCGATGGTCGAGGTTTATCGGGAATTGGGCGACAAGTTTAAGGCGACGATCGGCGATCGGCTCACCCCCCAGACCAAGACGAAACTGGGTGCGGACTATGATTTGTCAATGGAGATTCTGAATGAGTTTACCCGCCGGTTGCGAGTGCGGTTGAGCGGGCCAGAATGGACGACCAAATTTTTGTTTAGTGATTCGTTGGATGATTTGGCCTTTCCGTTTCGCACCTATGCCAAGGAATTTGAAGTGGCGCTGAAGGAATCTGGGGCGAAGATCGAAATGTCGAATACCTATCGGCCCCCGGAGCGGGCCTATATGATGCATTACTGCTACAAGGTTGCCGCGCGGTGGTTGGGGGATGTGGATGTGCCCAGTTTTCCGGGGGTGGAGATTGATTGGGTGCATTATACGCCGGAGATTTCGGTTTGGTGGGCCGATAAGATGGCGGCGGTGTATGACATTGCCTACCCGCCCGCCTTGCGCAGTAACCATACCGTCGGTCGGGCGATCGATTGGTATATCGAGTGGGAAGGCACGATTAAGATCAAAGACCTGACGGGCAAGGTGGTCGAAATCGGCTCCCCGCGCAATAGTTTTGATAACACGAAATTGTGGGCCGTGGGCCAAACCTATGGTGTGTACAAGTTGGCGGCTGATCCGCCCCATTGGTCATTTGATGGGTTTTGATTTTCGCCTTACAATAGGACTTCCTGGTTTACTTGGATGTTCGGCTCATGCAGCTTTCCCTGGCTCGTCAATTGTTCATGCGCGAGGTGCGTCAACCCGACGAATACATTGACTTGGAACGGGCCGCGTTCTATATCGCCCAGGAAGCCTATCCCGACTTGGATGTGGAAGAATATGTGGCGCTGCTCGATACGATGGCCGATGAAGTGCGCGATCGGCTGCCCGTGGAGGACTATCCCCTGCGGACGCTGAAGGTGCTAAATGCCTATTTGTACGAGGATTTGGGCTTCAAAGGGAACCAGACGGACTACTACAATCCGCAAAATAGCTTTCTGAATGATGTGATCGATCGCCGCACGGGGATTCCGATTACGTTGGCCTTGGTATATTTGTCCTTGGCCCAGCGGATTGCCTTTCCGATGGAGGGGATTGCTTTGCCGGGGCATTTTTTGATTCGTCCGGTGCAGAGTGAAATGGCAATCTTCGTCGATGCGTTTAATCAGGGCGAAATCCTGTTTGAGCAGGACTGTGAGGCGCTATTGCATAAAATGTTTGGCGATCGAATTGCGATGCGGGAACAGTTTCTCGCGCCCGCCACGAATCGGCAGTTTCTCGCCCGGATGCTGACGAATCTCAAGGCGACCTATGCTTCCTCCGGTGATGTGGCAGGTGTGTTGGCGGCGGTGGAGCGGATTTTGATGTTGTATCCCGATGCGCCGATCGAACTGCGCGATCGGGGGATTATTTTATTTCGGTTGAGTCGGTGGATGGAGGCGCGGCAGGATTTGGAGCGGTATTTGGAATTGGTGCCCCAGGCGGACGATCGTGCCCATGTGCAGCACGTACTAGCGCATATGCAGAGCACATTGCTGTAACCATCGCAGCGGTAATTCGGGGGTTGCGCCCCAGTGGAGATGGAGGTAGCTGGCGTGGAGATGGGGCTGATGCCAGCCTTCCCACAGAGGTGCGCCCGTGGTGGGGGTGCCGTTGATTTGGGTGCTGCGGTGGAGTTGGAACAGCGGCTGGGGCGGGTCGATCGCCAGAGTTGAGCGGTGGAATTCGTGACCGCGTAGAAATTGGCCGGGTTCGACGATCGGGGTGGTGGCTTGGGCGATCGCGCTGCGGTAGCCGAGGGTGAGTCGATTGCCCATGGTTGCCGTGGTTGGGAGGCTACCAACCATGGGATATTGGTGCCCTTCAAAGTCGGTAATCGCTTGACTGAGATACATCAATCCGCCACATTCAGCGTAAGTGGGAATGCCTGCGTGAATCAATTGATGAATGGTGTGGATAACGGGTTTGTTATCGCTTAATTGCGCCGCAAACATTTCGGGAAAACCACCGCCGAAGTAGAGTCCGTGGATATTTTCGGGGAGGGCGCGATCGTGCAGCGGACTCCAGTAGACCAGTTCGGCTCCCAGGGTTTCGAGGAGTTCGAGGTTGTCGGCGTAGTAGAAGTTGAAGGCGGCATCGCGGGCGACGGCGATGCGGGGTTTTGGGGTGGGTTGCGTGATTGGCGATCCCCCCCAGCCCCCCTTCAAAAGGGGGGAGCCGGAATTCAAAGTCCCCCTTTTGAAGGGGGATTTAGGGGGATCATGACTCACGCCACAAACCGATCGCAACTGCTCCCAATCAAATCCCGCCTGCCCCAAATCCGCCAACCGCGCCATCACCGATCGCAACTCCGGTAACTCATCCGTCGGCACCAATCCCAAATGCCGATCGGGCAAACTAATCGCATCCACCCGCCGGAACACGCCGAAGATCGTGACTTGGAGCGATTCGAGGGCAGCGGTGAGGATTTCTAAATGCCGATCGCTGCCAACGCGATTGAGAATTACGCCGATTAAATTCAGTTCGGGATCCAGACTGCGATAACCGTGGACGAGGGCCGCGATCGACTGCGACATGCTGCGACAATCCACCACCAAAATTACGGGGAGACTTAAATGCTTCGCGATCGCGGCGGTGCTGCCGTAGCCAGCGGGTTCGGCAGCTCCATCAAATAATCCCATTACCCCCTCAACGACGACATGGGTTACATCTTGAGTATGATTAGTGAAACATTGAGGCAAATAATCTTCGGACGTTAAAACCGCATCTAAGTTATAGCAAGGGCGACCCGTGGCGAATGCGTGAAACATCGGGTCAATATAATCTGGCCCGACTTTGAACGACTGCACTGTATGGCCTTGCTGGCGCAAGGCCGCAAGCAAGGCCAGAGTTATTGTGGTTTTGCCGCTGCCGCTGCGTTCGCCTGCGATTACAACCGCCATCGATCGAACTCCTCTGGATGAGCAATGGTTCCGGCGATGATTTGGCCTTGCCGATCGAATAAGACCGTCGCGATGCCCAAATCAACGTCTGCATATTTTTGCACGTATCGGGCGGCGTTGTGGCTGATTTGGTGGACGAGGGCGTGGAAGATCGGGGTGACTTGGTTTTGGGCGAGGATGAGTTGGTAGGCGGCATCGGCGGTTTTGGCCTGGAGTACGGCTTGGGCCAGGGCTAAATCGCCGCACTGACGGACGATCGCGCTGGCAATGATTTCCAGTTTCGCGTCGGCGAGGTGGCTGGAGGTGTTGAAAATGCCGCCAGCGAGTTTGATCAGCTTGCCTTGGTAGCCGAGGAGTAAGGCGGCCTTGACGCCTTGTAACCCGGCTTCCACCAGCATTGCACCGACCCAGTTGCCCGTTTGGACGATCCGATCGGCGGGAATCCCCAGTCGATCGGCCACGGCCAAACCATTGCTGCCGATACAGAACACGAGATGGTTCGACTGCGCGGCTTTGGTGCAGAGGATTTGGCGCAGGTCGGCGAGGTGATCTTCGGCGCTGAAGGGTTTGGAAATGCCGCTGGTGCCCAGGAGGGAGAGGCCTTCGACGATGCCAAAGGCGGCATTGGAGGTACGATCGGCCAGTTGTTTGCCCTCGGGGAGGACGATCGTAATGCTTGCGGTTTGACCTTCGGGAATCAGCGGCAAAATATTCGCGTCGAATAACCGCTTTGCGTAGTTGTAAATGGCGGGTTCGCCTTCCAGACTACGACCCAGACCGTCGCCCGCTTTGAGGATTAGCCGTTCTGCTCCCGCCGTCTGAAGTTCGACCATCGCCCAAATTGGGGTATTGCGAGTGAGATCCAGATTGTCACCGGGATCGCTGCGGGTAATGCCTAGAGCCGTTTGAGGCGTGAGGCGGGCGACTTGCTCGATCGGGATTTCCGCTGATTCTGGCAGTAGATCCAGTGTGACAGTGGATGGGGAATCAGCATTTTGTAAATGGGCGATCGCGGCTTTTGTCGCCGCCACCGCGAACACCGGGAGAGTGTAGCCAGTCCGAGCCATAGATGTTGGATCAATTGGGCGAATTGGGCGATCGCACCTATTGTAAGGGCGAAGCCTGTGGCCAAACCACCCGCCACAGTAATTCCAAATTTCGATTGATTGACTCCGTAATTTGCCCGCCCCGCGCGTCAACGGCAGGGCTAGTAAGGGAACCCGGCTAAACCCGGCTCAGATTTGGTTTGAGGCCCCTTTAGGGGTCTTTCCTTTCTAGCCCTGCCGTTCACGCGCGGGGTGGGCGGTGCCGGAGTCGGACAAATTTCGAATTCGCCAACAGCGTTTTTTAACCCCAGGCGGGGACTTAGCGCAGTCTTCGAATTTGGAATCAACAATGAGACTACTTCGCCCCGCAATAGCCGTTCAACTCACCAATAATCGCCGCTTCCTGCGGCGCGCCCTCCATCAACTTCTGAAGACTCGACTTCGCCCCGGCGTCATCTTTTTTGTTAATCGCCTCAACCAGACTGCGGCTCGCGTCGGCCGCACCACTGTAAAGGCCACTGAGGCGCTGCTTGAAGCCGAGGAGCTTTTCGTCCTTCAGTTCAACGGCATTGACATCCTTGCTATATTTATCCAAAGTTGTGGCAAATTTGGTCATTTGGCCGACCTTATCATCGGACTGAGTTTTGCCCATGGCTTGAATTTCGGTGGTCGCATCATTGGCGACCTTGATCAGGCTATTGCATTGCGAAACTTTGGTCTCACAACCCGTGGTCAAAACGGTGAGGCTGAAAGCAGCGGCGGCAACGGCGCAGGAACGACGAGAAAAACCCATGAAATCTAATCTCCTAATGCGGGAAAATGTAATGAATAGTGGTGAGATGCCCGCTTCTGTAGTGATTCATATTGATAGCATTCCCCGGCTGAGGCCACTTGCCTCGCCAGTCCCCCAAAATAAATCCCATCGGCCCCAGGTGAGTGCATCATGAAACGGGTCTTAATCCTCGGTGGGACAGGCGATGCGGCCCAGGCGATCGCCCAAGTCGCAGCCCTGCCCAATGTCGAAACGATCGCGTCCCTCGCCGGACGCACCCCCAAACCGAATATTCCCAGCGTTGGGACGGTGCGGCTGGGGGGCTTTGGTGGGATTCCCGGTTTAGTCGCCTTTCTGCGGGACGAAAAGATTGATTTGCTGGTTGATGCGACTCATCCCTTCGCGGCCCAGATTTCTCGCAATGCCGCGCAGGCGGCTTTGACTGTGGGGATTCCGCGTGTATTGCTCGATCGTCCGGGTTGGGAAAAGCAGGCGGGCGATCGGTGGATTGAAGTGGCCAACCATCAGGCGGCCGCCGCGATTTTGCCGGGCTTGGCCGATCGGGTGTTCTTGACGATCGGGCGGCAGGAACTTGCGGCCTTTGCGGATTTGACGCAGCTGTGGTTTTTGATGCGGATGATTACGCCACCGGATTTACCAATTCCCCCAGGCGAAGTGATTTTGCAGCAAGGGCCGTTTTCGGTGGTGGATGAAATGGCGTTGATGCAGCAATATCGGGTGGGCGCGATCGTCAGCAAAAACAGCGGCGGCGCGGCCACCTACGCGAAAATCATCGCCGCCAGGGAGTTGGGTTTGCCCGTGGTGATGATTCCGCGTCCGGCTTTACCAGCAGGTGATGTGGTCGCCGATGTGGCGGCGGTGGTGGATTGGGTGCAACGACAGATCGACCACCGTTAAGCTACAAGACCGCCCGATAGAGGGCACTGCTGCCATCGGTGAACGTCGCCACAAAGACGATCGCCTTGCCGTTGAGGCTCTGACCTTGGTCGCTGAGTCGGAGACGGTTGATCACTTTGCCATTCAGGGTATTGCCTGTACCAATCAGCCGTTGGGCGGGTTGGCCGTTGAAGCTGCTGTAGATCGCGTCTACCTTACCCTCCTGTGTGCCTCGGAAAATCACCGTGCGGCTCTGGATCGAAGGCTGACTAATTTCGACGGTTGCCGGGACGGAAATTTGTTGGAATGCGCGGGTGCCGACGAGGCGTACCATCAGACGATATGGGTTGCTCGGTTTGGTTTCAATGCCGCAGAACACGATCGCGGTATTCCAGATCGCGGCCCCACAACTTTTACTCCCGAGTCCAACTTCTCGGAGTGCGCCCGTGCTGAGTTTTTCGATCACCCGATAGCCTGGCTCGTTTTGGGTGACGAGGAGAAGGTCACCGTTGCTGGCTCTGACGGTGTTGTTCGCACTGAGGGGATCAAATGGATTGGTGCTAAAAATCGGATCGGCGCTGTCGATCGTGGGTACGACTTGATTCGGTTTAGTGACCGTCAGGACACCGGATCGGCGGATGCTGAAATCGCGCTGATCCTTTTGCTCCCCCACAAAAAGTGGCGTTTCACCCTGGGCGATCGTGTTGGTTTGGATCGTGGTTTCGAACGGCGAATCGGGCGTGTTGCCTTTGAGCAATGTGGTGACATTCGTGCCGATCGCCAGTTTCAACTCGGTTTTGAAAAGTTGGATTTCTTGGGGTGGGGCAATTTTGACAGAATTGATGAAATAGGCGATCGCGCCCTTGTCGATGCTGAGGTTGGGAAAGTCGGTTTTTTGCTCCCCATTCGTGAATCGCGCGGTCAGACCGCCTTCGATTAATTGCGGCGCTCTAGTGGTGGGGTTAAATCGATAGACGCCTTGAAAAGTCTGGAGGCCCTTGCCCGAGCCGAAGGAACCAGGCTCCTCCGCCGTACCGATCACAGCGGCAATCGTTTGGGTTTGGTCAATGGCGATCGGGCCAATGCGATCGACCACGGGCACACTGCCCGGAACGTTCTGTCCGGTGCGCAGAATTTGCTGGTAGGTAATCGCCTGGGCGGCGGGCGTCTGGAGGCCGTAGGCCAATAGGCCGATCGTCAAAGCGCCGGATAATTTGATCGCCGTCGAACTGAAATGAGAACGCATAAACTTGTTTCCCTAAAATTACATCACTTCTATAGCAAAACATAATCTCTGGGATTTGCCCTCTACCGGAAAGGGGATTTAATCTGGGGGCGATCATCCGATCGGCATAGCGATCGCGATGATTTGACTACCACCCATTGCGTCACGCCTGCCAGCGCCTTCCAACCCAAAAACTTGCCCATAGGCTCGGCCCGCTGAATGGCGATCCGGTTGATTGCCCCGCCATATTGTTGCTGTAGCTCGAAAATTCGCTGTTCGGTTTCGATCGTCACGCCATTTGCCACCAGTCGTCCGCCCGATCGTAATGCCGCCCAACAGGTTTCAAACACCTCCGGCACGGTCAAGCCCCCACCAATAAAAATCGCATCGGGAGTGGGTGAGTCGGTTAATGCTTCTGGGGCTTTGCCGGGGATGATTTGTAAATTGGGGACGCCGAGGGTGTGGGCGTTGGTGGCGATCGTGTTGAGCCGATCGGGGTGGTGTTCGATCGCGATGGCTTGGCACCGGGGTGACGATCGCATCCATTCAATTCCGATCGCGCCAGAACCTGCGCCCACGTCCCAGAGCAATTGCCCCGGCAGCGGCGCGAGGCTGGAAAGGGTGATGGTGCGGACTTCGCGTTTGGTCAGTTGACCGTCATGTTGATAGGCGTCGTCGGGTAATCCGGGGAACCGGGAAAATCCGGGGACACCGGGCGGGCATTCGAGGGCGATCGTGTTCAAATCTGGCACATCGGGATCAGCCCAATGGTTAGCAAACCCACTCACCCGGCTTTCCTGCGGCCCGCCTAAATGCCCCAAAACCGTGATGATTGTCTGGCCGTAGTCCCGATCGCGCAATAATTCAGCCACTTTTGCCGGGGTTGTCCGATCGGCGCTCAAGCCCAAAATCCGCGCCCCAGGGTATAGAACCGCATTCAACAACGCCGGATCACGTCCGCAAAGGCTAATGGTTTCCACCGCTGGTAAGGCCCAGCCCAATCGCGCACAGGCGAGGCTAAATGCCGACGGCGCGGGCACGATCATCATTTCTGCCAAGGGCAAATGCCGCATCAGGGTCGTGCCAATGCCGTAGCACATGGGGTCGCCACTGGCGAGGATGGCGACGGGGGTGCCGCGATGGGTGAGGATTTGGGCGATCGTGGCAGCAATTGGCCCACTCCAGGCGATTTGGGGGCGGGCGTCGTTGCCCAGCATGGCCAGATGCCGTTTGCCACCGACGACCCGATCGGCTTGGGCCAGCAGTGCCGCCGCGACGGGGCTGAGACCCACCAATCCATCATCACCAATGCCGATTACCGACAGCCACTGCGCCATACCCGATGCCATCAAATGCTAAAGAAAAATTAGTCCATTGCGTTGTTGGACTACGCTCCATGATAGGCTGGCTTCACTGAAAAATGGGAAAGTCCGGTGTGATTCCGGCGCTGTGCCGCAACTGTGATGGGGTTCGCCCATAAGTCAGAATGCCACTTTCAGTTGATTTCACTGCATTTCCCGCGTCGCACGGGGAAGGAGAACCGCCTCTGGCTACTAGTCTTTTGAGTGGGCCAACGCCCACGACTGGACAATCGATCGCTCCTCCCATCGCTGTGGGTGATGCTTGTCCAGGATTGTTTTATCAAACTGCCGCGCAGGATGGATGGCTGTCGCGGATTCGGCTGCCGGGTGGGCGATTGACTGGCGCGCAGGCAAAATATCTGGCAACGATCGCGCAGGATTATGGCAATGGTCAGATTTGGCTAACGAATCGATCGAATGTGCAATTGCGATTGGCGGCAGCGATGCCTGCTGGTGCACTGGCGCGCTTGCAAACCTTGGGGTTGGCGGCGGTGGATGCGCGGGTGGATCATTTGCGGAATATTATGGCGAGTCCGACGGCGGGGATTGACCGATCGGCGTTGATCGATGTGGGGCCATTGGTAGGGGCGATCGATGATTATTTGTCGAGTCATTCGGAGTTGGCGGCGTTGAGTGCGAAGTTTAGTATTGGGCTGGATGGGGGTGAAGCCGTTAGCATTCGCGATCGGCGGAATGATCTGTGGTTTGTAGCGGAATCGTTTGACCAGTTGCGCGTTTATTTTGGATCGGACGATACGGGGATTGTGGTTGGGCCGGATGGTGTGGTTGAAATTGTGGCCGCGATCGGGCGGATTTATTGGACGATCGCGCCGCAGATTTTGGGCGATGGGGAACGGCGCAAGAGTCGGAAACCCCGGTGGCGGGAAATTGTGGATTATTTGGGGCTGGATGAAATCAAAGTCCCCCTTTTGAAGGGGGATTTAGGGGGATCACCACTGTCGCGATCGACGGTTTTACGAAATCTAAGGTTTGATCGCCAAGATCTGATCCCCCCTAGCCCCCCTAACTCCTTCGGAGAGGCTTCGCCAACAAAAGGGGGGGACATGAATCATATTGGTATCCACGCGCAAAATGACGACTTGCACTATGTCGGCATCGTCATGCCACTCGGCAAACTTCAATCATCGCAATTACTAAAACTCGCCCAACTCGCCGAAACCCATGGCAATGGTGAATTACGCCTAACACCTTGGCAAAATGTCATTATTCCAAATGTGGCACAACCGATCGAATTGCAAAACCACTTAACCCACCTCGGTTACAGCACCGATCGGGCTAATCCATTCGCCGCATTAGTCGCCTGTAGTGGCTCTCCCGGTTGCGCTTCGTCGTTTACGGCGACCCAGTCCGATGCGATGCAAATTGGCGAATATTTAATGGATAAGCTCGATCGGCCCGTAAATATTCACGTCAGCGGATGCAGTAAAGGCTGCGCCCAACCCTATGCCAGCGACATTGCCTTGATGGGCGTCGAATCGGGGAATTACGATTTGTACGTTCGATCGGGCGCACAAATCTTTGGCAAATTAATTCGATCGAACGTGGCCCCGATCGACTTGCCACAGGTGATTCAGGCGGTGGTGCAATGCTAGATTATATTCGTGATGGCAATGCAATTTATGACAAATCCTTTGCGATGATTCGGGCCGAGGCGGATTTGGTGCAGGTGCCGGAGGATTTGGAAAAAGTGGTGGTGCGGTTGATTCATGCTTGTGGGATGACGGATATTGTCCAAGATTTTGTGGCGTCAAAGGGGGCAGGCGCGATCGGGCGGGCAGTGCTCGCAAACGGTGCACCGATTCTCTGCGATGCCCAAATGGTGGCGAATGGTATTACCCGAAGTCGATTGGGCGCAAATAATGAGGTGATTTGCACGTTGAATAATCCGGACGTTCCCGCATTGGCCAAACAAATTGGCAATACCCGATCGGCGGCGGCGATCGATTTCTGGTTGCCGCAATTGGAAGGGGCCGTGATCGCGATCGGCAATGCGCCGACGACGTTATTTCGATTGCTGGAATTGCTGGATGAAGGTGCGCCCAAACCCGCTCTGATTCTGGGTTTCCCCGTTGGCTTTGTTGGCGCGGCGGAATCGAAGGCGGAACTCGCGGCGAATAGTCGGGGAGTGCCGTTTATGACGGTGTTGGGGCGGCGCGGTGGCAGCGCGATCGCCGTGGCGGCGGTGAATGCTTTGGCTCAGGAGAAGGAGTGATTATGACGGAAACACCAAGCGAAACAAAAGTTGGAACGCTGTATGGCATTGGCCTCGGCCCCGGCGACCCGGAATTGCTGACGTTGAAGGGCTATCGAATTTTGCAATCGGTGCCGATCGTGGCTTACCCGAAGTCGCCCGATGGCCGTTGCATTTCCCGTGGCATTGTGGCGGATTATCTTAAGCCAGAGCAGATGGAAATTGGGATGGACTTTCCGTTTCGGTTGGAAGAATCGTCGCAGCCGAAATACGACTACTGGGCGGGGGTCTTAGCCGAACATCTGCAAGCAGGAAAAGACGTTGCGGTGTTGTGCGAAGGCGATCCGTTTTTCTACGGTACATTTATGTATTTGTTTAATCGATTGTCGCCGCAGTTTCCGACGGAGATGGTGCCGGGGGTGTCGTCGGTGATGGCGAGTGCGTCGATGTTACGGGCACCATTGACCTATCGTAATGATGTGTTTAAGGTGTTGGTGGGAACATTGCCAGCGGAAACTTTGGCAGCGGAATTGCGAACGGCAGATGCAGCGGTGATTATGAAATTGGGGCGGAATTTTGCGAAGGCCCGATCGGTGTTGCAGGATGTGGGGTTGATCGATCGGGCATTATTTATCGAACGGGCAACGACAAAAGATCAACGAATTATACCGATTCTGGAAGTCGATCCGGGTAAGGTACCGTATTTTTCGATGATTGTGATTCCCAGTGCGTGGAAATGGGCGGAGGGATAGGATGCAAATCGCAGTGGTGGTGTTGAATCAAAAAAGTGTGACGATCGGTCGGTCGATCGTCGCAGCATTACCTGATGCGAAATTATATGGATTACGAAAGCGTGTCACGGACGCAGACGTGCCGTTTGACGAATTCACCGCGACAGTGCAGGAATTGTTTCAACAAGGTGTAGCGGTGGTTGGTCTCTGTGCGGCGGGGATTTTGATTCGGACGATCGCGCCGTTGCTGAATAATAAATGGCAGGAGCCGCCGTTGTTGGCGGTGGCGGAAGATGGCAGCGCGATCGTGCCGTTGCTCGGTGGATTGAATGGCGCGAATGCGTTGGCCCATCAAATTGGCGCAATTTTAAACACATCGGCGGCGATTACAACTGCTGGTGAGATTCGGTTTCGGGCGGAATTGTTGTCGCCGCCAGTGGGATATGAATTGGTCAATCCCGCAGATGGGAAAGCATTTATTGCGGAATTGTTGGCGGGGCAGTCGGTCAGAATTGTGGGGGATGCGGATTGGTTGATGGCGAGTGATTTGCCGATCGATGATCAGGCGCGGTTGTCGATCGTGGTGGGAGATGGGGTTCCGGGGCCGGATTGTTTGGTTTATCGCGTAAATCTGATCCCCCCTAGCCCCCCTAACTCCTTCGGAGAGGCTTCGCCAACAAAAGGGGGGGACATGAGTAATATCAAAGTCCCCCTTTTGAAGGGGGATTTAGGGGGATCACCAACATTGCAACCCACCCAAAATCTCCAAGGCCACCTCGCGATCGTCGGTACTGGCCCCGGCGCGATCGATTGGATGACGCCAGAAGTGCAACAGGTTTTGCAATCCTCAACCGATTGGTTTGGTTATACGACCTATTTGAATTTGGTGGAGCCGCTGCGATCGACACAATTGCGCCATGATTCGGATAATCGCGAGGAACTCGATCGGGCGAGAGCAGCGTTAAACCTTGCGGCCCAGGGCAAATCCGTTGTAATGGTTTCGTCCGGTGATCCGGGAATTTATGCGATGGCGGCGGCGGTGTTTGAAGCGATGGAGACGGATGACAAGCCCGAATGGCGATCGCTTTCGGTGCAAGTTTGTCCCGGCATTTCGGCGATGCAGGCGGCGGCGGCGCAAATTGGGGCACCGATCGGGCATGACTTTTGTGCGATTTCGCTGTCCGATATTCTTAAACCGTGGGAGACGATCGAGCAACGGATTGCCCATGCCGCGCAGGCGGATTTTGTGATTGCATTTTACAATCCGATTTCCAGTCAGCGGCGGTGGCAATTGGCCAAGGCGAAGGAAACTTTGCTGAAATATCGTGATCGTGACACCCCGATCGTCCTCGCCGAAAATGTCGGGCGACCCGGCCAGAATGTTCGTGTCAAGCACCTTGGCGATCTGCAAAACGATGATGCGAATATGCGAACATTAATCCTGATTGGTTCCAGCAAAACTCGGATCTATCACCAATCGGATCATCAAATCTGGGTTTATACGCCACGAAGATACGATCGTTAATCATGTCAATGTTGGGTTTCACGTTGTTGCACCCAACCTACAATTTACTAATTCTAAATTCTCACCATGCAAGACGTCCCCCAAGAACTCGAACAAACCACGGCGGATAAAACCCTCAGCGATGAACAACATCGCAAAAAAATGGCGCGGCGTCAGGAAGTCCAAGAACAACGAATGGCGGACAAGATCGCCGAAAAAGGTTTAATCATTGTCACGACGGGCAATGGTAAAGGAAAAACAACGGCATCACTGGGAATGGTGCTTCGATCGCTGGGTCACGGTCATCGAGTTGCGATCGTGCAATTCATCAAAGGCGCTTGGGAACCCGCTGAGAAAGCCGCTTTCGCGACTTGGTCGGAACCCAAAAATGGACAACCGCCACAATTGGAATTTCATGCGATGGGTGAGGGATTCACTTGGAATACGCAGGATCGGGAACGGGATATTGCGAAAGCGGAAGAGGCTTGGGCAAAGGGTTTGGAATTTATTCGCAATCCAGCATTCAAACTGGTGTTGCTCGACGAGGTGAATATTGCGATTAAGATGGGTTATCTCGACGTGCAAACGGTGATTGCGGGATTGGCCGAAAAGCCGGAATTAAATCATGTGATCTTGACTGGACGTGGGGCACCCGCAGAATTAATTGAGGTTGCGGATCTCGTTACGGAAATGACATTGGTGAAACATCCATTCCGCGAACAAGGCATCAAGGCGCAAGCCGGGATTTAATTCTAATGCATCGAATCGCCGCAATGCCGGGAGGCTGGAATCCGCAAGAAGAAGGCGTTATCTACATTGACCAAAGCCCTGCCCCGATCGTGATTCTCACGGCGGCGGATACCGATATTCAAGTTTTGGCGCGGGCTTGGGAACATTTGCCAGCCGGATTCCCAGAAATCCGCGTGGTGAATTTGGCAGCGGTGCAGCAGCAATTAACGATCGACACTTACGCGGAAGAAGTGCTCGAAAAAGCCCAGGCGATCGTCGTGCGATTGCTTGGTGGTATGAGCTATTGGCCCTATGGATTGGAAGTGGTGCAGGCGATTGCGGCGCGGACAGGTGCGAAGTTGATCCTGCTACCTGGGGATGACAAACCCGATCCGGCGTTGTTTAGTCGATCGACGTTGCCATTGGTTGATGTGAATCAAAGTTGGCGCTATTTTATTGAAGGTGGCATTGAGAATATCAAGCAGCTGTTGTATTTCATTGCGAATCGTTGTCTTGATCGGAATTTCCATGTCCAAATGCCCCAACCCGTTGCCAAATGTGATGCGTATGGATTCTCTATGGGTCGCATCAATCCGCTCCCCCCTAGCCCCCCTAATTCCTTCGGAGAGGCTTCGCCAACAAAAGGGGGGGACATGAGCGATTTCAAAGTCCCCCTTTTGAAGGTGGATTTAGGGGGATCGCAACCTTCGCAACCCACCAGCCAATTCGCCAAAATCGGCATCATTTTTTACCGCGCCCATTACCTGTCCGGCAACACCAAACCGATCGATGCGTTATGTCAGGCATTAACCGATCGAAATCTTACCCCTGTCCCCATATTCATCTCCTCACTGCGCGATCCCGATGTGCAGGCGCAATTGCTTGACTATTTTCAACCCAAGGATGGCGATCGGATTCGCGTTTTGTTGAATACCACCAGCTTTTCGCTGATCGCGCCAAAGCCTTTGTATTCCGCCAGTCCCGCCGCTGATGACACGACTGAACTCTGGCAACAGCTTGACGTTCCCGTGCTGCAAGTAATTCTCAGTGGTGGGGGAATCGAACAATGGGAAATGCAACAGCGTGGACTTTCGCCAACGGATACGGCAATGAATGTGGCATTGCCAGAAGTGGATGGACGGATTATTAGTCGGGCGGTGTCGTTCAAAGCGGCGCAATCGCGGCATCCGGTGTTGCAGACGGAAGTGCTGGGGTATGAGCCATTGCCCGATCGGATTGCCTTTGTGGCCGAACTTGCACAGCGTTGGGCGAAGCTGAGTCAAACAGCGCTGGCCGATCGTAAGGTGGCATTAATCTTAGCGAATTACCCGAATCGGGATGGCCGATTAGCGAATGGGGTGGGATTGGATACGCCTGCGAGTTGTGTGGAATTGCTGCGATCGATGCAAGCAGCGGGTTACAGCATTTCCCAAATCCCCGAAACTGGCGATGAATTAATCCATTGGTTGACCCAGGGGATTACCAATGATGCCGCGCTGAATTCGCTGCGACCCGTGGCGCAGTCGTTGGACTGGTCGGATTATTTAGCATTTTTTGGGGCGTTGCCGGAATTGGTGCAACAGGCGATGCAGGCGCGATGGGGCGAGCTGTTAGTGAAACCGTTGCCGATCGCGGGTTTGCAATTGGGCAATGTTTTTATCGGGATTCAGCCCAGTCGCGGTTACGACCAAGATCCGACGTTGAATTACCATGCGCCGGATTTGGAGCCGACCCATGAATATTTGGCGTTTTATCAGTGGGTACGATCGGCCTTTGGGGCGGACGCGATCGTGCATGTCGGCAAGCACGGCAACCTGGAATGGTTGCCCGGTAAGAGCGTCGCGTTATCCCAAACCTGCTATCCCGAAATTGCGTTGGGCGCAATGCCACATTTCTATCCATTTATTGTCAATGATCCCGGCGAAGGTTCGCAGGCAAAACGCCGTGCCCAAGCCGTTATCATCGATCATCTTACGCCACCGATGACGCGGGCGGAATTGTACGACGAGCTGCAAATGTTAGAGAATTTAGTTGATGAGTATTACGAAGCGATGACGCTTGACCCATCGCGTATGAAAGCGTTGCGGGAAAAGATTGTGAGCTTGTTGGCGAGTAGTAATTTAGATGCTGATTTGGGGATTACGATCGATGCGACGGCGTTGCAAAAAGGTTGGGAAACCTTTGAGTCAGATGTGCTGAGTTATTTGGATCGATCGCTTTGCGAATTGAAGGAAGCGCAGATTCGGGATGGGTTGCATATTTTGGGGCAATGTCCCGATGGGCGATTGTTGCGGGATTTGATCATTGCGATCGCGCGGCATCCGCAGGCGGGCCGAGTCGGCTTGACGCGGGCGATCGCGGCGGATTCGGGATTGGATTTTGATCCATTGATGGACGATCCAGCGATGGGTTTGGCTGGGCCGTGGCGGAATGTGGCACAGGGAATCGCGGCGATCGAGGAATTTGCGGCAACGATCGTTGATGGTTTAATTCAGGGGCGATCGGCCGGTTGCGAAGATCTGATTCCCCTAAATCCCCCTATCTCCTTCGGAGAGGCTACGCCAACAAAAGGGGGATTTTCAAACTCCCCCCTTTTGAAGGGGGGCTGGGGGGGATCACAACTCACGTCACTAACGAATCACTTCAACATAGGACGCGAAACCCAAAAAGAATTAGATTGGATTAAAACGACGCTCCATCCCAATCTGCAAAAAACCACGCAAGAAATTACGGCATTATTACATGGTTTGGAGGGTGGTTATATTCCCAGTGCGCCTTCCGGTGCGCCAACGCGGGGCCGATCGGAAGTCCTCCCCACAGGCCGAAACTTCTATTCCGTCGATCTGCGGGCGGTGCCGACGGAAAGTGCCTGGGACGTGGGACGGAAGGCGGCGGAAGTCTTAGTCGAACGGTATACGCAGGAAAATGGGGAATATCCCAAAACGCTGGGACTGTCGATTTGGGGCACGGCGACGATGCGGACGGGGGGCGATGATCTGGCGCAGGCGTTGGCATTGCTGGGGGTGCGACCCGTGTGGGATGGCGCGTCACGGCGGGTGGTGGATTTTGAGGTGTTGCCGTTGGCGGTGCTGGGTCGTCCGCGTGTGGATGTGACCTTACGTATTTCCGGATTTTTCCGTGATGCGTTTCCGAATCTGATTGATTTATTCGATCGGGCGGTGCATCTCGTGGCCTCACTGGATGAATCCCCCGATGATAATCCATTGGCGGCCAGTGCGCGGCAGGAATCGGCGCAGTGGTTGGCGGCGGGACTCACCGAGGATCAGGCGATCGCCCGATCGACTTACCGGGTGTTTGGCTCGAAACCGGGGGCTTATGGAGCCGGATTGCAGGGATTAATCGAGTCGCAGAATTGGACGGACGATCGGGATTTGGCGCAGGCTTATTTGAATTGGAGTGGGTATGCTTATACGGGGAAAGGCGATGGACAGTCGGTGCCGGAGATCTTTGAGCGACGGTTGCAGCAGATGCAAATCGTCCTGCAAAATCAGGATAATCGCGAACATGATTTGCTCGATTCCGATGACTATTACCAGTTTCAAGGTGGCATGACAGCGGCGGTACGATCGCTTTCTGGTGCCCAGCCCACCACCTATTTCGGCGACAATTCCCTGACTGAAAATCCGAAGGTGCGATCGCTCAAAGAGGAAATTGCCAAAGTCTATCGATCGCGGGTGGTCAATCCAAAATGGATCGAAGGCGTCAAACGTCACGGCTATAAGGGGGCCTTTGAAATGACGGCGACGGTGGATTTCCTATTTGGCTATGATGCGACGACGCGCTGCGTCGAAGACCATATGTATCAGGGCGTGGCGGCGGCGTATTTATTTGATGCGGAGAACTTTGCGTTCCTCCAGAAGTCGAATCCTTGGGCGGCACGTGATATGTCGGAGCGATTGCTAGAAGCGCATCAACGGGGATTGTGGGAAGATGTTAGTGAGGCCACGATCGAGCGTTTGCGGATGATTGCGCTGGATGCGGAAGGCACGATCGAACGTCAGATTCCGGTGCAAACAATTCAATTGTAATGACGATTTTATTGGCGCTATTGTGGGATTGGTTTGTGGGGGAGCCACCGCTGTGGGCGCATCCGGTGGTGTGGTGCGGCAATTATTTGAAATGGGCGGAGCGGTGGCGCGGGGCGAAGTGGGCCGTGTTTGGCGGCGGGGTCGCTTGGTTAATTGGCGTAATGTTGGTGGGTGCGATCGTCGTTGGGGTGAATTGGGCGATCGGGCAGTTGCCGCAGGTGTGGCAAATTCCATTCACCGCACTATTGCTCAAACCCGCATTTGCCTTTCGGATGCTCGTGCGTGAGGTGACAGAAATCGAAGCGGCATTGGTGCAGGATTTGGATTTGGGGCGGCAGCGGTTGGCTTATATTGTGAGTCGGGATACGACGGTTTTATCGTCGATCGAAGTGCGGGAAAGTGCGTTGGAAAGCATCTCCGAGAATTTGTCCGATTCGGTGATTGCGCCATTATTTTGGTTTTTGGTGGCCGGGTTGCCGGGGGCGTATGTGTATCGGTTTGTGAATACGGCGGATGCGATGTGGGGTTATCGGGATGCGAAATATGAAAAATGGGGTAAGGTTGCGGCGCGGATGGATGACGTATTAAATTGGATTCCCGCCCGCATCACCGGAATATGGTTGTTGTGGTTTCCGAATTCCCTGCCGAACCGCCCCCTAGCCCCCAATCCTGGGGGAACCATTCAACAACTTCGTACCGAATCCCGCAAAACCCCATCCCCCAATTCCGGCTGGTCAATGGCCGCATTCGCCATTCGACTGGGCGTACATCTGGGCAAGCCGGGGGTCTATGTGCTGAATCCTTCCGGGGCTGACCTGGATGCGAATATGACGATCGTGGGAATTCGGTGGATTACCCGATCGGGTTGGGTGTTAGCATTGATCATGGCGGGCTTGGGCGCGTTACGGTTTGAATTTACGGGGTGGTTGTATGGATAATCTTCAGCCAGTGCATGGCAGTACGGACGCGGGAGCGTCGCCGCAGTTTGACTTTTCGTCTAATGCGAATGCGATCGGGGCGAGTCCGATTGTTGTTCGAGCGTTGCGGGCCGTTGATCCGACCCACTATCCTGATCCGTTCTATGTGCAGTTGCATCAGTCGATCGCCGACTTTCATCAGGTGAATTCGGATCAGGTGGCGGTGGGGGCGGGGGCGAGTGAATTAATTGTGCGGCTGACCCGGTGGGAACGATCGCGTGGGCCAGTTTTGACCTTGACGCCGACGTTTAGTGAATATGCCCGATCGGCGCGGTTGGCGAGTTTGACATTGCGGGAAGCGAAGAGCCAGGACGAATTCTTGAGCCATTTACGATCGGTGCGGTTGGCTTTTCTCTGTCTGCCGAATAACCCGACCGGGGTGATTTATGATGCGGATTTCTTAAATCAGGTGGCAGAAACGGCGCAAAAATCCGGGACGATCGTTGTGGCGGATTTGGCGTATCAGGCATTGACGGCGGCGGAGATTGTGATTCCGCCGAGTTTTTGGCGGATGTATGCGCCGAATAAAGCCCATGGGGTGACGGGAATTCGGGCGGGATATTTGGTGGCACCGGAGGGGATTGGGGCGTTTCGGAATGTTGCGCCGTCGTGGATTGTGTCGGTGCATGGGGAGGCGTTTTTGCGATCGGCCCTGACGCCGAAGGGCCAAGCCTGGGTGCGGAAATGTTGTCCGACGTTATGGGCATGGCGCGATCGATTGCAAACGCAAATCGCCACGTTAGGCTTAAGGCAATCCTGGGGACAAGCAAATTTTGGGTTGGTGAATGTGGGAAATGCGGCGGAAGTGACGCAGGCATTGCGATCCAGGTCGATTCGGGTGCGGGATTGCACGTCCTTTGGGTTGCCCAGTTGGGTGCGGTTGTCGGCGCAGAATGAAGTGGCGCAGGATGCGTTGGTGCAGGCGTTGGCGGAATTGGATGTGGTGGGCGATGGCGATTGATCGGCGGAGAGACAGGCGGCATGATAGGCTTGAGTCCCACAGTCAAGGCCACTCCAATGTCGATCGCGCCCAATGATACGCCCCAAGGCAAAGTCGCACTCCAGTTTGCCCAAGCCCTCGTGGCCCGGAATTTTGTGACGGCTCAGGCGATGTTGACGTCTGAATTGCGATCGTTGCATTCGGCAGAGGCTTTGCAAACGCAATTTGACGGGATGATTAGCAATTGGCAAGGAATGCCGGTGACGGATGTGGAGACGATTAATGTGTTGGATGAATGGCCCGATCGACAGGCGGCGGATATTGGTTGGGCCTATGTGTCGATCGGGGGCGATCGATTTAATGAGGCGGTGGCGGTGGTGGTGACGGATGCGGGGTTGATTCGGTCGATCGAGTGGGGGCGACCTTAATAAGGGTGCGACTAGAATCTAATGTGGTGTTAAAATGCTAGAAGGTCATAGGAATTAGGCCGTTTTCCATCGCTAGTCAGGTAGTCAGACGATGTCAGTTTCAATCTTAGAACGAACCGATGAGTATGTGGTACTGGCGGTAAA
>JANOQX010000078.1:0-78485 GCA_031415035.1 Cyanobacteria bacterium VAR_4_metabat_243 | reverse complement strand
GCACAGGAAGTCTCGAATTTGAATATCGGCGACTTCGACGGGCAACGGCTCAAAATCCGGGAAGCCAAGGCCGACAGTAAAGGTACTGTCCCGATCGACCTCGATGCCCAAATGTGGCTTCAGCAATATCGCCAATGGCGCGAAGCCCAAGGCGTCGTCCTCGATGAAGCGTCACCCTTATTTGCTTCCCATTCCAACCGGAATCAGGGCCAACGTATGGGCTATCACGCAATTCAGAAACTAATGAAAGGCATTTCGGCCCAGGTGGGTTTTGACTTCCATGCCCACCAGTTCCGCCATACTTTTGCCACGAATCTTGTCCTCAAAGGCATGAATCCCTATCACGTCATGACCTTGACCCGCCACAAGTCACCCCAGACCTTCCGACGCTATACCAAGGCCGCTGACGAACTTGCCGCTGAAAAAGCCTTCAGGAATCTCTAAGTAATTCAGTGTGGAGCAACGTTGCTCCACATCATGGCCGATCAGCTTAATAGGTCTTTCACTTCGACAACTTTATCTTGCAGTGCTTTTAGCAGTAGCTGGAGATTTTCCGGCGAATCCATATCGATCGCTGTATCCTTCAATATTTTGACTAACTGCAATGACGGCTTCTTCTCATCCTTCGCGCCCGTAGGGTTTTGCTGCTTTATTAGTTCGTGTGCAAACTGTTTGACTTCTGACAATGATAACTTCTGACTCAATACTTTTTGGGTGAGTGCCATGCGTAGTTGATATGCCTGATCATCAGCCAGCCCCAACTTCTCTGGGGAAAGCTTGTTGAGTTCTCTCGCTTTACTGGACTCTAATCCCTCTTCGCGGATGGCGAGCTTAATATCAACAAATAGCTTAAGTAAGGGAAAAACATGGCTATTGATACTCGTCGGGTTTAATTTATAGCGAAAGATCAGCGCAAACAGATCCCGCTCTGCCGGATCTTTGAATTCATTTGTCTGGAGCCATTCTTCTTGCACGCGCGGCGGTGCCACACGCAACTCGGACATTTCTGATAGCTTTTTGTCACGATCGAGTCGTCTGACCGCCGTATTGAGGATTTTGGGAATATCTTCGGCTTTATCAACGAGGCTGCTATAACGTCTTGTTCCCAGATAGATTAGCCCCTCGGCTAGATCAAGATCATGTAATCGTTGGCTGTGAATACCTGTGACAATTTGGCCTTCAAACACATCATCGGCGGAAGGCACTTCAGTAATCGGCAGCAATACAGCCTTGAGTGTGGCCCAATTTAACCGACTGGCAGCCCGCCACCTCACCTCACCATCAAACAACTTGAACCGACCATCATCCTGAGCGATCAGAATGATCGGACTCTGCTGGCCAAACTGCCGCAGGCTTTCAACCCGCTCTTGAATAATTGACTCCGTAAAGGTTTTCCTCGGCTGATCGGGATCGGGCAGGATATCCGCGAGGGCAATATCGCTAATCCCACCCAAATCCATTAACTCGGAAACAATCTCCGCCGTCATTTCTTCCACCACAGCCGCCTGCGCGATCGCCGTTGGGGCTATCAGTGGTAATTGTTTTTCTGCCTCTAACAGGGCAATCCGATCGCGCAGTGTGGCATTTTCCTGGGCATTCTTGGCACCTTGGAAGGCACTCATTAAGGGAAGCGGTTTCTTTGGCATATGTTCAACCTAGTTTTAGCCGGTGATGAGTTCAATAATCGCCTGGGTGAGCGGCTCAAAATCCTTTACCGGATCAGCGCTGGGTCGATATAAGTGCAGTGGCAACCCGTCATAACAGGCTTTGAGATAATAATTTGAGTTGCGAATCGGCGGGAAACAGCGAAACCCAAATTCATTTTCGACATAGTGCGGCAGTGTTCCACTTAAGTCAATGTCGGTGCGCTTTTGACCTTTTTGATCAACGCCGAGCATATCGCGATGGGTGCCAATCGTGCGCCAATCCGCCATGGTCGGCAGAAAGCCTAAAATCTCGGGCTTCGGATCTAAGCGAAACTCCTTAATCCGCTCGTAGTACCACTCAATAAATCCCGCAAATCCTTGAACGTCCTTAATCACCGGCTTAATCGGACAGAGCAAATGGGTCGAAGCAATCAACGCCACCGCACCCATCGGCTGGAGCGAGGCCGGAGTATCGAGGATGATTA
The DNA here is from genome assembly GCA_031415035.1 of Cyanobacteria bacterium VAR_4_metabat_243. GTDB lineage: Bacteria > Cyanobacteriota > Cyanobacteriia > Leptolyngbyales > Leptolyngbyaceae > Romeriopsis. Next base: position 76,354 of record JANOQX010000078.1, on the reverse strand, counting down.
AATCCGCATCAAGGGGATAGTCCTCCAGCCGATCCTGGAGCGCATAGAACCCTCGACCATCGAGATGAATCTCTCGATCGCTCTTCTCAAGTGCATTGCCCCCCTGAATCGCCCAAACTTTCGGCTGGTCTGTCCACAGGGTTGGACCTTGATCGACCCAAAGCGGCTGAAGCGGATAGTCGCCCTTAAATGATTTTTGGAGAATATAGGCCGATGACTGTTCAAAGGGTGGGTTGTGAGGCAACCCTGTGAATGCGCTCAGGGAACCCGAATAATCCAACTCAATAATCACCACTTTATAGCCTGCTTGGGCCACCGTATAAGCGAGGTGCACCGCCGTGGTTGTCTTGCCACTCCCACCCGCATTACTCGCCAGCGCTAAGCGGATCTGCTTCCTCGGTTTTTGCTTCGACATAGTCTCCCTCATTGCCACTGAATGTCACTAAATATCACTAAATATCACTAAATATCACTGTGGAGCAACGTTGCTCCACAAGCTGAATGAACCGAGTACCGAAAGCGGCGTTGATTTGCCTTCATCGGGTTGACGCTGAAACGTAAGTCAGCCTTGAAGGTCGCGCCGCTATTATATGAATAAGCGGAAACATATGCAATTATTATTTCGTGTTTTCATGATAATTTTTCTGAATTTCCGGTATGATAGCCAAGCGGATCTTCTCAATCAGATTTTCTAGACTTTGCTGAATCGTACTGCTGAATCGCACTGCTGAATCGCACTGCTGAATCACACTGTTGCGCCACACTCGTTGAATCAAACCGTGTGGAGCAACGTTGCTCCACAGAAGCATGCGTTAAGCCAGTCAGATGATTACAGGCGATGGTCAAAGACCGACGATCGGTCATCGAGACCGCAATCTAAAGCGAATAATCAACTCAAAACAGCATCAGAATTTGCCTTGGGTAGTAAGGAGTGTACGAGACGATGGTGAGTTGTGAGCGATTCGACAAAGAATTACGCCGAGTTATTCGAATCTTGGAGTCAGCTAAATTTGAAGATTGTTTCGATCTAACGCTGCCAAAGACGCAACGATTTCAGCAGATTTCTTTTCAAGCGGGAATTTACGCTTTTAAGGGCAGTGATCAAACTATTCTATACGTGGGCCAAACCGGATCATTCCGAACGCGGCTCCGAAACCACCATGCACTCACCAATATGTTGTTAGACGGTCGCGACCCCCATTCTATTCGGGTCATTACCGTTCCAGTGGGCGGGCGAGAATTAGATTCCCTGCTGGAAATTGAAAAGTTCATACTATTCGCCTTACAACCCGCTTATAATCAGTACATTCCCGATGTAACCGAGGTAGCTGGTAAAATGCAGCTTAAGGAAAGAACCACAGGGCACCTAAAGGATGTATTGAAGTTTTTGCCCGATCCGATCGTGGCCGCGATCGAGCAGCATGCCGACATGAATGGCATGACCGATGCACAGGTACTCGAACTGGCCATTGTCAATCTGTTGGACTTGGACAAAACGGCCATCAGCGATGTCAAAGACTTACCGGATCTGTTGAGCCTCGGGGTATTGCGTGAAGAGAACGCCATCCTCCGCGCTCAAATTAAAGCGGCTGGAATCAGCTGTTAGAGCCGATAATTCGGACAATCGCCATGAAACAGCGACGGCGGGTGATGGGCGAAACTGATCAGTAATTCTGTATAATTGAGCGAGGACAGAATCACGCCGATCCGTCCAGACCGATCGAATTGCCGTCTCTCCCATCAGGCATATGTCGCAATCCCAACTGCAAACTCTGTTAGCACAGAAAAAATATCGACAGGCGATCGACGAGGTCAAAAAACTGCAACGATCGCAGCCCGATGCCAAAATCACCCCGACGGAAGCCGCGATTTGGCAGTTGCGGGGACAGCAGGAGCTGGAAAAGGGTGAGTTTAAGGCAGCGGAAAATTCCCTTCGACAGGCGCTCAAGTTAGGACTGACAGGCGCACATTACTGGTTAGCCAAGGCGTTGCTGGGCCAAAATCGGCTGGATGCTGCTTTAGAACTGATTCGCACGGCATTTGATGCCAAAACACTGTCGAAGGAAGATGGAATTTGCTACATCAAGCTGTTGTTGCTTAAGGGCGATCGGGACAGCGTTGAGACCCTGATCCAGACCCAAGCCAAACGCTTTAGTGCAGCCCAATTGCACTGGGCAAGGGGCGTTTTGGCATTGGCCGCAGGCGATCCGGAAACCGCACTGGCATCCTTTAACAAACTGAAAAAAGCGCCGCTGACGCCGGGTGAATCCACTGATGCTTGGCTCGCCTACACCCATCAACAACTGGCACATTGGGATGCCGCTGGTGCAAAGCTCGGTTTGTTGCACGGCAGCTTGGCTGGAACCCAGTTTGCCCGACCAGTGTTTGTCACACATCCGGCGTTACACAAGTTAGCGGTTTGGCAGCAGGGGGCAATCGGCGATCCGCGACGGGCTTTCACGACTAAGGACGATCGTTTAGCCCAGGAAATACTCACGGGTCTATCCGCCGTCGCGTTGATGGCCGAGGGGAATTTCCATGATGCGGGTCATGCTGTTTTGCAAATTACGGGTGCGGCCCCGCGATTAGCCGATTTGATGGCGCGGCGATCGACGATTTTGACACTCGCCGGACAACAAGCGATGGATCAAGGTGAATTCGACTGTGCGCTGAACTTGTGGGCACCGCTGCAATCCGAAAAGCGGTTAGAACCGCAGCTCATGGTGAATTGGCTGCATCTCTTACGCGAGATGGAGGAATATCAAGAACGGCAAAGGCTCTTGACCCGTTTGATCAAGTGGATCGAGCAGGAAGCCAAACAGGATAAGGCGACCTGGCCGGACGATCGACTGAAACTGACCCTGGCCCATGCCCATTGTTTGCTGGGGGATTCGTGGCTCGCGCTCGATCGGCCACGTGCTGCCTTTGGGGCGATTCAACAAGCCGAGCGACTCTGCCCAACATCACCAGAAGTCATGGGTCGCCAGGGATTAATTATGTCCGAGGATGGCAAACCCGACCAAGGCATTGAGTTAATCATTCAAGCCTTCGATCAGGGTTGCCAGTCCGATGAGGTCTACATCGGTTTGCAAGAAATCCTGCTGGAAAATGGCCGCAAGGACGAGGCATTGGCCATCCGCAAACGCTACGGTAAAGCCTTTGGCGATCGGAATGTCGAAGCCGACATCGAGGTTGAACCCTGGATCACCGCCCTATCCACTAATAACTATGAATTTTTTAAGGGATTAATGCCCCCGGAAAATGCCGCTGAACCGTGCCTGCGGGCTTGCCAAATTTTTGCGGCAGCGGCCCATGGCAAACCCACCAGCACGGGTAAAATTTCGATTCATCAAGATCAGGCGATCGCGGCTTGGGCCAAGCTTTTGGATCAACTAGCGCCGATCGAGCAAGCCAAAACACGACAAGCGATCGCGCTCTGTCTCGCTGTGCTATCCAAACGGGATAAAGGGATTGCGGCCTTAATCACACAATACCAGCAACAAATCTTTGACCTGATCCCCACCGTGACCGAGGCACGAGTCATTCACCTGATCGTGTCCGCCATCAAAGAACCGAATCCCGACAAACTCCAGGGATTCCTCAAACCCTACTTGGATACCCAACCCCAACCGGGTAACGCCCTGGCATTATTGCAATTACAGGTGCGCTGGTTTGGTCAGACGGCGAACTTACGACCGTTCCTGGACAAGGCCCTCAGCCGCGAACCCCAAAACCCGTTACTGCTCTTGGCCAAAGCTACCAGCTACACCGCTGGCTGCCAGGTCTACCAACAATTGCGCGAGCAGGGCTTTGAATTGGCTCGCCAAATGCAGGATGCCGCCGCACTTCAAGCCTTTCGGGTGGAAGACTACTACATGCAAGGGCAGGAGATCCAAAGCCTGATCCCCGCTCCAGGCAATATTGCCAACATGCTACCAGCAGAATTGGAGCAGATGTTTGAAAATATGGTGCGGAACACCCTGGGCAAAGAGATATCGCGTGATGAACTCGATCGGGTCATGCCGCTGCTTAAAGAAAATTTCCTCAATGAGATGCCTGGTATGGGATCAGGTACATTTGACGGTGATGACTTTGGTGATTTCGATCCGATTTTCGGTTCATCAAAGCGGAAGAAACGTAAACCTACTTTTATGGATCTATGACCAGTCCCCACGATGTTCTAGGTGTCGCACCCGACGCCACACTCGCCCAAGTTAAAGCCGCCTATCATGCCAAGCTGCGCGAATTTCCCGCGCACAAGTATCCGGTGGAATTTAAAGCCGTACGATCGGCCTATGAAGCAATTCAAAAAGGCGGCAATCGGCCTCAGGAGAATTTCTTTACGGTGCGCCCGATCGCGGTCACGATCGAACCAGCGGCAATCGATCAACTCAAGGAAAAATTTACTGCCCATTTAGCCGTGAGCTTAGAAGATATGCTGCGCGAAACATTTTGAGGAAAAGTTAATGATCGATCGTCAAGCCCTCGCCCATCAACTGCTGGAATACCTCGACACGGTACCCGAACCACCGGATTACCTAGCCGCCGCCCCCGAAAGCCTGGAACCCTTTGATCCCTATCGCCTAGTGGGAGAATGGATCGCCCTGCGGCAAGAAGTGAAGCAACAAAATAAATTGGTGCAAGCCCAAATGGCCGCAACCACGACCACCAGTACTCCCAAAGCCGCAGCCGAGGGGGGATTGCTGACCGACTTGTTGTCGGTCATGGACGCACTGGATCAGGCGATCGCCCATAGCCAAGTCCAAGTCGCGATGATCAGTACGACGACAAAACCCCGAAATTTTTGGGCCGAAATTTTCCTCGCACGACCCGACGAAACGAACACTAGCAGCCTAACCGAGTCCTTAAGCAGTAATCAGGTGGGGATTGAAATGATTCGCCGATCGCTGCTCGACATTCTCCAGAAACAACAAATTAAACCCATGAACGCCATGGGCCAACCCTTTGATCCGCAGTGTATGTATGCGATCGCCCAACAGCTCAGCGATACCGCCCCAGCCAATACGGTGATTCAGGAAGTCGTGCGGGGCTATTGGCGGGGCGATCGGATTCTGCGCGAAGCACAAGTTATCGTAGCCAGCCAGCCCAGCTTATAATTTAGACATAACAACCTTCATCCAATCACCTGAATCACAGCATGGGCAGAACTGTTGGCATTGACTTGGGCACGACAAACTCCGAGGTGGCGATCGTCGAAGATGGACAAGCGCGAGTCTTGCCGATCGTCCATGAGGAATTGATGCTACCGTCCTGTGTCGGATTTAGTGAAACGGGGCAGTTACTCGTCGGGCGTGACGCCTTGAGACAATATGCCGCCGCCCCCGATCGGACGGTCAAGTCGATCAAACGCTGGATGGGCACCGATCACAAAACCACATTAAAGATTAATGCCACGGAAACCCAGGAATATCTGCCCTACGAAATCTCCGCCATCATTTTACGCACACTCAAACAGCGGGCCGAAGCGGTTTTAGGCGAAGCGGTAACGCACGCCGTGATTACGGTTCCGGCCTATTTCACCGATGCCCAACGACAGGCGACCAAGCTGGCGGGCGAAGTGGCGGGCTTGGAAGTCCTGCAAATTATTAATGAACCCACCGCCGCTGCACTGACCTACGACGCCCGATCGGAGGAAACTGAACGGGTTTTAGTCTATGACTTGGGCGGCGGCACCTTTGATGTCTCCGTTGTTGAAATCACTGGCGCGGTCACGGAAGTCCTCGCCAGTCATGGCAATAACCGTTTGGGCGGGGATGACTTCGATCGTCGCTTACAACTGCACCTGGCCGAACAGTTTCGGGCGGCCCATCAGGTCGATGTACCTGATGACGCAGCGACCCAAGCCCGACTACTACGGGCCGCCGAACAAGTCAAAATCGATTTGAGTTCTCACGCCTTTGTCACTGTCCGTGAAGCTTTTCTCGCCAGCAAGGGCAGTACGGCGCTGCACCTCGAAACCGAAATCGCCCGCAGTGATTTTGAAGCATTAATCCAACCCCTGCTTGAAGAAACCTTGAGCGCGATCGACCGAGCATTGGAGGATGCGAAATTAACCACCGAGGACATCGATCGGGTGATTTTAGTCGGTGGCTCGACCCGCTTGCCCTTAGTCCAAACAATGGTCGCCGAGCATTTAGGCCAATTGCCGATCGAAGGTGTCCAGCCGGATCTCTGTGTGGCCTTAGGTGCCGCGATTCAAGCGGGTGTACTGTCAGGCGAAGCCGTCGATGCGATTTTGGTCGATGTTTGTCCCCATTCCCTCGGTGTGGCCACGGGTATGGAAACGCCGTTCGGTTTTGTGCCCGGTTTCTTCAGTGTGATCATTCCGCGCAATAGCGTCGTGCCGATTTCGCGCTCCGAGATTTATGGGACAGCAGGGGATGGTCAAACCGTCGTTGAAGTGGAAGTCTTTCAAGGCGAAAATATGCGCGCCGAGGAGAATGTCCCATTGGGTTCCTTTATTGTGGAAGATTTGCCCGCGCGTCCTGCCGGAAACGTCCAGATCGAAATCCATTTTGATTTTGATCTCAATGGCATTCTCACCGTCACTGCCACGGAAAAGGGCAAGGGCAATCAGGGGAGTTTGGTTGTGCAGAATGCCGCTGTGCAGCGCTTGTCGAGCCATGAATTGACCGTGGCACAGGCCGAATTAGCCGATCTGTTTACGCGCGGAATCGATCAATTTGATGACGAGATTGAACTTGATCAAACGATCGATGTGGCTTCAAGCCGGATTGCCACTAGTGGCAATCCCGAATTATTCGCCGTGCTCAGCCGTGCTCAACGCATATTCGATAACCTAACTGACCCCGACGAATCCAATGAACTCGGCGGCTTAATCACACAATTGAGCAACGCCATGGTTGATGCTGATCGTAAAGCAATTGCCCAAGCCCAGGAAGCGTTAGAAGATCTTCTTTACTACGTCACGAGCAACACTGAATCTGATCCCAATTCCGAATCATGAAATGTCCCGTTTGCCGCGCCACCTATCGTGCCGCTGAGTCCGCGAAACCCACTGAGACACCGCCCTGTCATCGTTGTGGAGCTGACCTCTCGGCCCTGATTGCCTTGCATGACCAAGCGATCGGACATCATCGCCAAGCGATCGCGCATTTCGTTGCTGGAGATTTAACCGCCGCCATCGCCGCGAATAATCAGGCGATCCAGCGGCATTCGCAGCACCCCAAATTCCATGCCTTGGCGGGACAATTATCGGCGTTGCAGGGGGAGTTTGGGCCGGCGATCCGATCGTGGCAATTGGCCCAAACGATCGATCCACAGGACACCACCGTATCAGCATGTTTAGAAATCCTGGGCCAACTCGCAAACCATCCGAAATCGAATTGATCTAGTCTGGCTCCACGCCTAGCGATCGTAGCTGGGCAACGAGTCGTGCATTTCGCTGCTGCTCAGCTTCAGCCGTTTCTTCTGGCGTCGGCACCAACGTGCCATCCGGCAGGAAAAATCGCAACGTCTCAGCGTGAATTCCCAAAAATAAACCTAACTGCTGACTCCACAGATGTCCCAGGGCATTTGGCTCAAGGGCTTCATAAGCGCCATCCAGCAGGTGAAATCCCTGGAATTCCAAGCTGGCAGGATCAAACCAGAAATAATCAGGCGTCCGGAATACATTGGCATACAGCGTTTTCTTAAAGCCCCGATCGGTCTTGGCAGTCGAATCGGATAGCAATTCGATGATGATGTGGGGATATTGGCCACCCTCTTCCCAGATCACCCAACTTTTCCGAGGGCGTTTCGCTGTGCCCAAAACGACAAACAGGTCGGGACCCCGGAAATCTTCAGACTTTAGTTGATTCGGGCTGTAATAAACGGTCAGGTTTCCAGCCGCAAAGTAATCCGTACGGTCTTTCCATAGCCAATCGAGGCATTTCAGCAGGAGCAGCAGTTGCTGGAGGTGAAGGGAGCTTTCCAAGGGCGGTTCGTCACTGTAAAGATTAGCTGGTGGGCACACAACCATGTTCTCCGGTTGAACGATGTCCGATCGAGCTTGCGTCGATTCGGCGATCGCTTCGGTAGTGGCTTTGGTGCTGACAATGGCCATTGAACGTCCCTCTAGGCGGGTCAATATTTCACTATTATAAGTGAGCACTAGCCAAACATTGGTCTGACATAATGTCATTACTTAGGGAACAGATTGAATCAGTTTGTTCCCTAAGTAGTTATGATCAATAACGCTAATTTCGACTCAAGCCTCTATCATGACTGTAGAAGTTTTCCCTCAGCCCTAGGACGATCGTATGCCTCGGAAAAATCCACCTCAGGCGACTGGATCGGCACCGCCTCAACCGACTAACCCTGGCAAAACAACCAGCCGCAAAAAAACTAGCAGCAACTTTGGCATCAGCACCGACAAACGGCCCAAAACCAGTCCCGACCTGTTTCAAAACAGTACGACGAACCGCATGGCCAATGCACTACCGATTTGGGAAGCCAGTAGCATTCTGACCCAACGCCAACAGTTGCCTTGGACGCAAGATCCCAATGGCAAACTGCATTACGCCAAGGATATTGATAATGGGCAAGGGGCAATTCACTTCTGGGTGACGGAGGATCTGGAAGACGAACATCCGGCGACGCTGGCGGGCGCGGCAGCTTTGGCGGTGATTGACACGTTTGATATTCGGGCGGCCTGTATGCACCTGATTTATGCAGCTCATGCGACGCAACTTGAGCGACCGTGGGAGCAGGAAATTATCATTAGCGACCAGCAGATCGAAAACTACCTGGGTCTGAAAAAACGGACCGATAAGAACAAGCGTGAAAAGCTGGCGCTGATTGAAGAGATTGCCAAACAGCCTTGTAAAATCACCACGTTTATTTCCTGTCGTAGTCAAGGCAAGGTTAAAGGCTTCACGTTGGAAGAAGGTCGGCTTTGGCACCTGATGGGGACAAGATACCACTACCAGCAAAATTTGCAGGGCGATCGAGAACTCACTGGCATTTCTTTTGTGGTCAAGCCGGGACTGTGGGCACAATATTTTCTGAATGAGGAAACGCGTCACGATCGGACGGGCCATTACCAGCAGGGCAATTTATCCAAAAACCTGCTGGAAAGTGTGATGAGTCTGTGGCAGCACCGAGAGGGGGCGGCGCGATTGATGGTTTGGCTGTTGTTTCAAGATCAATTTAGTAAACGATCGCCGCTGAATGTGGCGGTATTGATGGAAATCGCCTACGGTCAGCAAAAAATTCAGCAGGCCAAGGACAATAGCGAACATCGCAAAAAATTGGCGAGCACCTGGGATGAGGATCTACTGACTTTGCACGATCGGGGTTGGCGGATTCAGTTTGACGCGGCGACTTACCCGATCGCGATTCAGCCATTGGGATTTGGGCGCGAGAATTTGCAGCGGCCCCGAGGATTCTTTGACAAACTGCTGCTGGGCAATCTGTGGATTCATCCGCAAGAAGATACCGAAGCACTGCCAGCTTCTGCGACTAGTACAACTGAAACGATTACGATCCCGATCGATATTCCGGCCCTAACGGGTGAGCAAGTTAAGACTCAACGACAAGAGAAAGGCTGGGGACAACGGAAGCTGGCGACGCTGACCGGAATTAGTCAGGGTCTAATTTGCATGATCGAAAATGGGGGCCGATCGATCACCCCAGAGAATGAAGCGATTCTGCGGCAGGTTTTCGAGATTTAAGGTGAAATTGTGGGCATTCTGGGTGGGCTGATGTGGGCAATGCCCACCCTACGTTATTCATTACAATGTCCGAATATCGCCGCTTGTATGTTCCTGGTTCAACTGTGTTTTTGACGGTGGTGACGTATCAACGTGTGCCATTATTTGTGAATCCAGAGAATGTGCACTATTTACGTCGATCGTTGAAAACGATGCAGGCGACGATGCCGTTTGAGTTTGTGGCGGGCGTTGTAATGCCGGAGCATTTGCATTTTTTGTGGACAATGCCGGACGGTGATGCTGATTATTCCAAACGCATTGGGCGAATGAAAGTGTTGTTTACACAGGCATTGCGGGGGGCCGATTATTTTCCCGAGGCGATTTCCCGATCGCGTCAGAAACATCGGGAGAGTGATGTATGGCAGCGTCGATTTTGGGAACATACGATTCGGGACGAAGCCGATTTTCAGCGGCGCTGCGATTATTTACACGCCAATCCCGTCAAACATGGATTAGCGCAATGCCCGCATGAATGGGAATTATCGAGTTTTCACCGCTGGGTACAGCAGGGCAAATATCCCGCCGATTGGGGATGTCGTTGTGGCGATCAGGCAGGTCGATCGACCATTGGGACAAATTAAATGTCGATTCAACCCTAGGGTGGGCACGGCCCACATCGTCAATCCAGTGAACCAACCAAGAAATAGAAAAATGCAAATATTAATTCGATCGTAGGGTGGGCACGGCCCACATCATCAATGCCGTAAACCAACCAAGAAATAGAAGAGCAGGGATTAAGGATTATCACGAATAATAGAAAGTGATGGTCGGTCATTGCGAAAAAGGATTATCACGAACAATAGAAAGTGATGGTCGGTCATTGCGAAATCGGAAAATCGTGGGCAGTGCCCACCCTACGCTTGCTATCCAGCCGATCCAAAATCTGCATTTTTAATGGCAGAAATGGAGACTAATGATTCATCTACTCTCATGCCAAATTCTTCCATCAGTCCAAACGGTTTCTTGGCGAATGATTCGCTTTATATCAGCTCCTTCCAAATCAGCTCCAGTCAGATTAGCCCCGGTCAAATCAGTCTCAACCAAATCAGCTCCAGACAAATAGGCATCGATCAAGCAAGCGTTAGTCAAATCAGCTCCAGCAAGATTAGCGAAAGTCAAATCGGCCCCAGTCAAATCGCAATTTCTGAGATTCGCTTTGGCCAAACAGGCACGTCCCAATCCAGCCTGCCTCAAGTTGGCTCCGAGCAAATTGACTTCTTTCAAATATTGCTCGCTCAAATCGGCATCACTCAAATCGATCCCGCTCAAATCACTGCTCGTAAGCTCTCCCCCATCAAGTTGGATACCGGAGAAACTTCTTTCCCCAGCAGCATAACGCTCCAACAATTCCTCAGCAGTCATAACTTCAACCTCCAAAACACAACTATCCCCACCTGGACAGAATTCCTCACAGGGACAACCCCATTTAACCTCAAGATCGAGATCACCGATCGCCCCACCGGCCAACTCGCCGAAGCCAACATCACCCACTTCGATCCCACAGGCCGCCCCACCTCCGGCACCCTCACCCTCGACACCGACGCTCGCGGGCCTTATCAGGTCAATTCGACCAACTGCTCACCCAATGGGACGATCGGCCCCCCTACGACTTACCTGTCCTCGGATAATCACGATCGATGACATCGGCTTTTTTATCGATAACGATCGGCTGGTTATTGCGATGTATCCCAAGACCGTGGGCAGTGCCCACCCTACGTCGATCGCTTCGATTCCCACCCGATCGATTACAAGGTGATTACATGCAAAAGTCAAGGCGCTTGTAATCACCTGTCTGATCAAAAGCAGGCCCGATCAACGCAAAATCGCCCCATCAACAGCGGATTTTCCGGCCCGATCGCCCCATCAACCTGTAATCACAACATCCTGTGATCACCACCCTAAGGATCGTCATACCCCTGATGCGTAGCGATTACAAGTGATTACAGCTTTCTCTAGAACCCTTACCCCGATCGCGAGTGATTACAACTTTTTCTAGAACCCTAGCCCCGATCGCCAGTGATTACAGATTTTTCTAGTACCCTTACCCCAAGATCTCTAGTACCCACCCCCCAAACCAGCCGGGTTTTCTGGTGATTGGCGGAAATACCTGTCCAAATCATCTAGTACCCCTCACCCAAAAAATCTAGACCCCTTACCCCAAGATCTCTAGAACCCTACCCCCATTGCTTGGCAACGATCGCTGATTTACCAGGGTTTAACCGATGATCGTGACGCTCAGTTGTAATCACTTCGATTACAAACCAGTCATCCTCCGAGCCAAGACGCATTCGATCGGTGCGCTAGGATGGCTTACACAACAAAGCTCCACTTCTCGAAAAAGTGAAGCCCGGTTGTACTGGCTATCGCAACGATAAGCCCTCAGCATAACTAACTCGAAAGCTTTGGTCAGCAGAAAGTTAGTTGTGCAGTTTTGTTGTATGCCAATTGTACGGTCAATCGTTTGGAAATCGCAAGTCCAGCCGATGGTTTTACGTTGGGGCAACTGATTTTGGCTTATTCCCGTGGTAGCGAAATTACTTCGTCGATCGTGATGTTTCCATGCCAACTACCACAGCACCCTCAGGGCTGGAATCCCGGTTCCAGTCAATCCAGGAATTAGACAATCAATTTCTGGCATTGTTTCCCCATCGTTATGACTATATCTGGGCGGTTCATCCCAACCCCGGCACAAAGCCCGAATGGCAGACCGAAACCCGCCATCCCCTCGCCGATCGGGCGATCACGCAAAGTAGCCAGCTCTATGGCGTGCGCTTCGGTACCGAGACCCATTACGCGATGCTCGATATTGACACAGGCAGTCGCTACCATCCGCGCCAAGACCCATTTGGGGTCGATCGGCTACTACTCGCCCTCGAACCCTTGGGCTTAATCAGCAATTTAACCATTCAATCCAGTCATAGTGGGGGTCTGCACCTCTATTTTCCCTTCGAGCAGCCTCAAACCAGTTGGAAGATTGCCCTAGCGATTTCCACACTCTTGGAAAATGCCGGATTCAAACTCTATCCCGGCCAGCTTGAAATCTTTCCTAACCCCAAGCCTTATACCACCAACAGCAAACCCAGTCTCTTCAGCGCCCACCGTTTACCGCTTCAGATGGGTTCCTACTTGCTCGATCGGGACTATCAACCGATCGCCTATTCCCAAAGTCGCTTTGTCGAACAGTGGCACCATTGTACAAAGCGCAATGACCTCGATCGCAAGCAACTCGATCGACTAATCAAACAGCTCAAACGCCGCAGCTTCAAACTCTCCGGCAAAGCCGATAAATTCCTCAATGACCTGAACGCCGAAATTGAACTGGGCTGGACAAGCTACGGTCAAACGAATCGTCTGCTTGGGAGGATTGCCATGCGGACGTATGTTTTCCACCATATTTTGCAAGGTGGTGAACCCTTAGTTGATGACCAATTGGTAGAAGAAATTATCAAAACTGCCCAATCGCTCCCCGGTTATCAAGATTGGTGCCAACATCAACATGAGATTGCCCATCGATCGGCTGAGTGGGCCAGATGCGTTGAAGAAAGCCACTATTTTCCCTATGGCACCAAAGTTATACCTCAACCGAAAGACAATAAAACTATCACTTATAACCAACAACGTTCCGAAGATGCTCGGACTCGGATTAAAGACGCGATCGCGGATCTCTTAAATCGATCGGCTTTACCAATCAGAGCAACTGAACGATTTAAAAGGTTACTCAATTACGGCATTGGTGGAGGATCACTCTACCGTCATAAAGACCTCTGGCATCCTTCCTTCCTGGATTCCCATAATCCCATAATAGACAAACCAAAAGACTGTCACAATCCTACAAACTTATTGGAAGCGATTGACGGTAATAGCAATAGTAACAATACTTCTAGTGATGATTCATTAGCGTCAACTGATGATTTAGTCGGTAATTCATTTTCTGTTGTCAATTCTGTTCCATCTTGTGAGAATATTGATCCAGCAGTATGGCTCGATATTCGACAAGCCGCTGCCTCCGAAATGCTTCAGAATGCTTTTGATACTGACATCGCATATTCCGTCGATCGGATGCAGCAGCAGCTCTATACCGATGACCTGATTCTGGTGGCTGAGGCTTGGGCTTGGGCGCAACAGCATCCTGAAATCCTCATTACAATGCCACCACCGTCCTTAGTTGACCATCTGAATGTCGATTGCTCCGATCAATTAGTGGCGATCGCGATTCAGATCGATCGGCTTGGTTGGTCAAAGGCCCAAGTCCAGGCCGAACTCCAACTTCGTTTTGGGCAACCCCGATCAGTTTATCGCTCGCCTGCCCAATTAGCCCAGTGGCTCACGTTTTTGGCGGTGCAGTCATGCTAATCTCGGCTCCAAGCACATCAGTCCAATACTTAGGGAGCATTTTGTCGTTGTGTTCCCTAAGTATTTATGGTGGCGCAGGAGGTTGTCATGCCTAAACGCCCCTCTGAACCTGAAAAGCTAATCCAGCAGCTCCAACACTGGGATCTTCAGAATCTCGAAACCTTACAGTCCATGCTCCAAGGCTTAGTCGAAGCCCAGGTCGCGGAAAATCCTCCAAAGAAAGTCGATGGCTCGGCGATCGGGCGGCGCGGTGGCATCGGCTGTATCGAACTCAAGATGATTCCCGATAAGAAATCAGGTAAGACCTTTGGCCCCTATCGCTACCTGCGTTATCGCGGCATCAGCAAACGCACGGGCAAAATGGCACTCTTGAGCGTTTACTTAGGGAAAGCACCTGGCCCAGCCGATCCAGTCACAAGGGATTAGATACAAAAAAGGCCCGTCTTACTCCAGACAAGCCCTACTTGCTCAACTTGGAAAAATCCTGCTGAAGATCTTGGAGTTCTTTCTCCGATGAATCTTCTACGTCAATAATCTCGTTTCGAGCAGCACTAATGGCTCGAATTAGCTCGTCCAATTTAATCTGAACAGCTTTGGCATCACGGTTTTGTGAGTTTTGAATGAGAAATACCATCAAGAACGTCACAATAGTTGTGCCCGTGTTGATCACCAACTGCCATGTATCAGAAAACTGAAAGATCGGCCCTGTGATTGCCCAGATCAGGATCACTGTAACGGCCCCGATCGAGGCAAAGGGAGAGCCGACCGCCTCGGAGGTCTTGCGGGCTAGCTTGTAGAATAAGCCCTGTGAAGACTGTTTACGCATACGATGAGGTTCTCCCAGAATCAAAAATGAGCTTTATCTTGTTTTCGCCTTGGCCTTACCCAGTGCTTTTTCCACTTTCTCAACCACAGGCAATTCTGTATCCTCAGAATCAATCATCTTTTCGTAATCCGCACTACCCTGCACTTCATTCAATCCACCCTTAGAACGCTCCTCAATGGTTTTGAGATCGGTCGCTGGGGAATCGATCGCGGTTTGGGTCTTTTCCTGAATCTGATCCAACTGAACTGTCCCTTGGGTCGGGTCACTACTTCCAGCAATTACTGGCAGACTATTGGCTAGAAACATTACGGTGACTAGTAATGCGGATAACAGCATTTGTGTCAGCTTTTGGGTGAAGTGCTGTGGTGAAGTGTATTTCATCTCAAAGTCCTCTGGAGTTAATTAACGAAAGTTGAATTTGGCAGTGAGCGTAACGAGCGGCTTCAGGCGTTACCACGGAACAATAGGCCAGAGAGGAAGATTGCCACGATCGCGCCTAGAACCGCAACGAAAACGCCAGGAAGACTGAGGTCGGTGGCGGCGACTTGTAGGGTGCCAGTTTGGATAAAGGCGTGCAGACTCCCGCCAATGAACGCCCCAATCACACCCAGAAACAGCGTTGAAAGCCAGCTACCACCTTGGCGACCGGGGACAATGGCTTTAGCGATTGCCCCTGCCAGTAAGCCTAAAATAATCCAAGCAATGATGTTCATGACTGATTCCTTGTGATTTGATAACTTGAATGGTTTGCGCTTAGTCCGTCTGATGACGATGTCTCAATCCCAAGCTGAGATTTGATTAGAGACCGAATGGCATTATCTTTTACCATCAGCTGGTGTAAGACTTCGATCAAGAATCCTTGGGCTTGGGCTTGACTTAATTTCGCAACGACTGTTTCCGACTGTCTGAGCGAAAACTGTTGCTCTAAGCTAAGTTCTAATTGAATTGGTTTCATCGCTTACTCCCTTGGTGGTCTAAAGGCGTTCTATGGATTGACCACGGCTTTCACCGTGACGCTGCTAACACCCTTGATTTCCATGGCTAGTGGTTTAATTTTGTCTAATTGGGCTTGGTTGGCCACGACGCCAGCGACGGTGATCTCTGACTTTTCCGCTGTGACAGTCAGCTTGCCACGGGGAATGTTGGCTTCTAGCTTGCTCCGTACTTCACTGGCTAGATCGGCCTCGGCGCGTTTTAGGGGGTCGCCGCCCATATTATTACGCTGTTCGCGCGATCGGATATCGGCTTCTAGCTGCTGTTTTCGGGTGGCATTTTGAGCATCAGCTTGGGTCGCTTGCCCATTTTTCTCCACTGAGACTGCCCCGTTGTCCTTGGTTGAATTGGGTGCATCGGATGCTGTTTTTGCGGCATTGCAAGCCCCGAGAGTTGTCACCAGCAAGCCGCTAAGTAACAGGAGTTGGGGGATGCTGATTTTTGTGATCTTGTTCATGATGTCCCAACCAAATGTGGTTGTTTGATTAAAACCGTTTATTCGATTTAGCCATAACAGGGATGGGTGTTAGTGCTTTAGTTGACAGTGTTTGCCGCCAACTCAGCCGATGAGTCGTAGGTGTACCAGTCATGCACACCATGCTTGCCCAAGATTGATCCGGCGAGAACAATATCGGCCTCTGACCCTTCGACTATGACTAGATAGTCACCTTGAGAAACACGATCGCTATAAGCCTTCGCTCGATCGGCCGGAATCTCTAAACCGATTAGTCCGCCGACCAAACTACCAGCAGCGGCACCAAGTACGCCGCCCGAAATCGCTGTGACGAGAGCTGTTGCTGCGGCACCAGCCAGCATGACTGGGCCGACCCCAGGAATGGCGACTACGCCCAAACCCACTAATAAACCAGTCAAGCCACCGACGGCTGTACCAGCGGCTGTACCCGTTAGCGCACCCGTTTCCGCTTTGGTTTGGTTGGTAGCGCTGACGACGTGGTCGTCGGTATGCGCTCCAACAAAGTCTGGATGTTGATAAATATCCCGTCCGACAACTGAAACCTGATTCATTGAGAAGCCACTGTCACTTAGTTCACGCAGTGCGACTTCCGTCACTTCATAATTTTGGAAGGCACCGACAGCTCGATGTTTATACATTTTGCCTTGCTCCTGAAATACACTGTTTGCTTGATTAGCGTTATTCTGAGATGGTGTTCTTGGGGAAGTTTGTGTGGTCATAGCGTTTGCCGGATTTAAGAACTTAACCTGACTGAAGATCTATGTGTTTGTTATGGCTTAAGCATATTATGATTCATTCGTTATTCAATCTGCTGAACGACTGATTTATGCATCGATCGATTGACGTAGACAAATTTTGTTTGCTTGCTTACGCTCTGTATCTATTGATAGAGGGAGGGAAAAATGTGCCGCATATCCTCTTCTTCAACGGTTTGGGTGTGCAAGATTTCTTCTTGGCAAAAGTACAACCCGATCGAGCGTACTCCCAGAATCAACCAAGCATGATTGCAGAGGTCTTCTAGGTCATCGAGCAATTCATCCACGATTCCGGGATGGGGGCAATGTACCGCCAGCATATTATCTGGATTGATCCGCATGAGACAGGGCTGTAAGCTGGAGCCAAAGAATTGCCGAAGACGCTGGATACGGCAGTGCTTCAATTTATTGCAATCGTCAACCGTCATTTCAGTGAGTGACATCGATAATCTCCCGATCGTAGTTGGGTGCTTGGGTGCCGAGCTGCCTATCCCAAAAAGTGAAATATAGGCCGTAGTGAAGATTGTATTGGCGGTGATGAACCGCATGATGCGCGGGGCCAGTGAACCAGCGTCCACACCAGTGATGTGGAAAATCAGGCGGCAACCAGTCGAGTTCGAGGTGGTTGATCACCGCCCATGCCGTCATCGTACTTAATATGGCGATCAGTGTGATGAAGTGGAGTGGAATAATGAAAATGATGGCGATTAGAAACATCAAATGCGCGATCGCTTCCGGCAGGTCAAAGGCCGACGACGTCCAGGCTGTGGGGTGGCGCGATCGATGGTGCCCTTGATGCCACCACGGAAAGAGTGAGGGGCGATGCAGAAGCCGGTGCAGAAAATAGAAATAAGTGTCTTGGAGCAAAATGACGATGATGTAGCTCAATCCGAGATACCACAGCGGATATTGATTCACGTCGGCGTAAAGATGGGTTATGCCAAGTTCATAGGCTGACATAATTGCCGCTGCACCGAGTGCGAATGCCATGGAAGCCAATATTGAAAGACGGATATCGGCCTCAACTGATGTCATTGTCGGAGAATACTCCGGAACTCTTCGCAGTAGTAGGTGTAGCCCTCCTGCTAAAACAAAATAGCGGGCCAGGATGATCGCAAAGAAGGCAATACTATAAAATGCAAATGAGTGGTGAGTCAATTTGGGTTCCCCTGGCAGGCAATCTGCGGCAAAGTCGGTGTAGCGGTTTGAAAGTCGTTGATGATCGCCGGAGTCTTGCCAGGAGACACTCAAATGGCTGAACTTTACCAGCCGATGTTCAGCCAATGGATGTCGAGGGTTTAGACTAGAGTGACGACTTACCCGATCCCGGTGCCCGCAGTTCTTCCAGTGACAACTTCGGGGTTTCGGTATAGACCGAGTCAAGTAATACGTCGAGGAGGTCAGATGACCGCGCCTCGTCGATCGCTTTATGCGTAATCAGTTCACCCACATTCAGAATGACTTGATCTTGACGATCGAGGATGACACGGGTAGTGGGACGACCGAGTGCGCCCTTGATCCGCTGTTCATCAATCGCTTCGCCGCTCCGCGCTTGCAAGTCACTGGCAGTTTCCTTCACTTTATCCCAGAGGTTAGCCGCCCCGGTTTGAAGCTGTTCACTGGCGATCGCGGTTGTACTTTTGAGCCGATCGCCACCAGCTGCGGCCAAGTTACTCGCTTTGGACTGCACTGCACCTTGGGCCGAGAGGCCGACCGCATCGAGCAATGCGGATTCTTGGTGATTCAGCTTTGCCCGTTCAATGACTTGTGTCGTCACGATTTGCCCCGGAGCCGCAATGATGTAGCCCTCCGAGGTGGAAACCATCTGCTTCACCCGCCGTCCTTCAGCCTGCTCAATGGTCAGTCCCGCAACCGCCGCATCCATCCGGCCACTCAGGGGTGCAGTTAAGTTGCCACCAGCGGCCCGATAGAGTTGATCCAGCACTTCTAGGTGTTCGGCGGCATCGGCCATGCCTGACGTAATGACTTCACCCTCTTGTACCAAATCGCCACCATCGGGTGCAGCAACTGTGTGTTGTGCGACTTTGCCAATCACGAAGGTTCTCTGGGCGGCTGGATCAACGATCGCGTCGGTTAGTTTGGTACTAGCCGCCTGTCCGGCGCGCTGGAGCTGTTCGCCCGCCACTTGTGCGGTGGCTTGCAATCGCTCACCCGTTTCCTGGAGCTTGTCGCCCGCCACTTGAGCCGTTTCCTGAATTTTTTCACCCGCGTTTTGCATCGCGGCTTTCAATCCACCGACTTGCTCCTCCATTAAGTCCGCCGTCTCGGCCGGAACGAATGCCACATCTTCCCCAATTTTCAAGGTTTGTGGTGCGGGCACAAACGATCGGCCCGAATAAGCATCCGCGAACAAGCCGCCAGAAGCCTCATAGCCTTCCACGACACCAGTGATCTGGTCAAAATAGAAATCAACTAGCGTGCCCAAGTCTCGGCCATCGGTCGTCATAATGCGAGTTCCATTGAGAATATTGTTATTCTCGAGAATCCGATGGATCGCCGGGTACTCACTAGAAGGGGCGATCGCATCTTTGGCGGGCACGATTACGGCGTCAACGCCGATCGCTCTGACATGTAGCAGTGGCAGAACCTTAGCATTACTGAACCAGCCCCCTTCATCAATCAAAAAACCTAGCAGGCGGTTATCATCTTGGTCAAAAATCAGATCGACGATCGTTTCAACTTTCTCACCCGTGTCGTAGGCAATCACTGGCTTACCAACAATATCTTTTCCCTTACGCATTCGTGGTACCTTCCTTTAGTTCACAGATTGTTTTGTCGATTGGGCGATCAGATGGCATAAAGCCGTTTTGTGGTGCGGTTAGTAGTCGGTATCGTGGATGTTTGTCGCTTTTCTGACTGGCGACTTCGATTGAGCCATCATTTTCTGATCTTTGCCGAAATTTGGAATGATATCGATCACACCGGAATATTCCAGTGCGATCACGCCTGCAACGGCAACTACTAGCGCTGTGCCAACGTAAAGGGGAGCTTTTGAGGATTTACCAATTAGTCGTGGCATATAGTTCTGTGTTGTGTAGAGAGGAGTTTGTATCTTGCATACTAGCAGCTTGATTGCTCAGGAGAAGTCACTCGATCGGCCTAAATATATTTACTGGTTTAATCCTTAATTTGATGATTTTTCGGGTATTTAAATCTCTCTAAAGGTATAGAGAAACTGAAAGATTTTTGAGCCATAAAAAAACTTAGACAGTGTCTGTCTAAGTTTGATAACGTTAGGGAGATTTGTTTTCTGATGATCCGGTACAGCGAAGATTACTTCTTCATTTTGTCCTTGATATCTTCAACCCCGTCGTGGACTTTATCCGCAACTTGCTTCGCCTTATCAGCAATGCCATCTTTGGCATCTTCGATGCCGTCACGGATTTTTGCGCCGACTTGCTTCGCCTTGCCCGCCGCCTCATCCTGGGAGTCCCCGGTAACGGCACCGACGACTTCCTGCCCCTTGCCTTCAAGGTTTTGAGCGGCGGCTTTGGCCCGGTTTTCAGTACTCATGATGTTCTCCTGTGATGTTGTGAGTTTTACGAATGACCTACCCGTAGACTATGCGATTCAGCCGGAATATCTCTCTATTGAAGAGCCGATCTACAACTCAGCCGATCGACGTAGCGAATCAGAATGTAAATTTGGCGCATATCTACCGATCGGCTGATGTGGTTAGCGCTTGAGCTGGAACCGCTTTGTGCTGGACTACTTTTCCTCGAAAAACGACATAGTTGTAGATATTGTAGAACAGCATAATTGGAATCAGAAATCCCACAAAAATCAGCATGAATACCAGAGCACTGGGCGCTGCCGCTGCCTGATAAATTGTGACACTGGGCGGAATAATATCGGGAAAGACAATAAATCCCAGGCCAAGGAAAGTCAGCAGAAATAGCAGCCCCGTCCAAATCAGCGGCGTCGATTCTGCTTGGCGATTCAGGCTTCGCAGCAATAACCCCATCAGCAGCAAGGCCAGCAGCGGGATGAGGGCAAAAATATAGAATTCTGGGGGGTGAAACAGTTTTGTCCGGGCATTTTCATAAACCACTGGCAAGGTAATCGTAATCAACACAGCGCCAATCAGGGTCGTCCAAGCCGCAATTTTCGCCGTGCGATTGTGCGCCAGCTGCAACTCACCCTCAGTTTTGAGGATTAAGTAGGTCGAGCCGATCAGGACATAGCCTTGAATCAGGGTGAGCGCCACGAGCAACGATCGCCAGTCCAGCCAGTCCCAGATTGAACCCGCAAAGTGGCCTGCTGCATCGACTTTAATGCCCTCTAAAATCGTGCCGAGGGCAAAGCCCTGACTCAGCGCCGCCAAAAAGCTTCCCACCCCAAACGCAACATTCCAAAAGGTTTTATTCGTCGAATGTTCGCGAAACTCAAAGGCCACCGCCCGAAAAATCAAGCCAAAGAGCATCCCAAAAATCGGGATATACAGCGCATTCAGAATCGTGCCATAGGCCAAAGGAAACGCGCCAAACAACGCTCCCCCCATCAGCACCAGCCAAGTCTCGTTCGCATCCCAGACATTGCCTAGACTGGTCATCAACATGCCGCGTCGTTCCTCATTAGAACTCGTCAACGACAGAATGCCAACGCCTAAATCAAACCCATCGAGGATAACGTAAAGAAACAAAAAAAGCGCCAGAATGACAAACCATACCTGCGCCAAAAAATGTTCTAGATTAGCCATAATGCTACTGCTGGGCCTCCACGGGACGCTGATCAGGAACGAATTCTGCTGGTTCGGTGTCCACAGCGGGTTGATTTTCCATTCCTGGTACGGGCAAATCAAGGTTTGGCCCCTGACGAATAATCCGACTGCCAAAAAACAGCGCACAAGCAAACAAAATGCTGTAAATTCCCGCGAAGGATAACAAAGAAGTCAAAACCACGCCCGACGGCAGGTGCGATACGCCATCAGCGGTGCGAATTTGGCCATAGACGACCCAAGGCTGTCGTCCCACACAGCGGACAATCCAACCGGATTCAACGGCGATGTAACCCAGCGGCGCAGCGGCAATCCACGCCCGCAACAGCCATTTCTGGTCGCCGATCGTCCCTGGTGCCAGCCGCCCTCGTCGCCATTGAATCACGCTAAACAGCATTAATCCCGCCAGCAAAAAACCAATGCCGCTCATAATCCGAAAGGCATAGTAAATTAAGCCAACCGCATGGGGCCGATCGTTGGGTGACCATTCTTTCAGGCCCAAGACTGGCGCAGATAGGTTTTGCTTAAATTCCAAAACATAGCCAAGACCGTTAGGAATCGCGAGTTCCCAGTCATTTTGCTCAGTTTTGTTATTCGGTAGCGCCAGCACACTCCAGGCGGCAGGCTGCCCAGCTGGACTGGTTTCCCACTTGGCTTCCATGGCGGCGAGCTTGGTGGGCTGGTACTGGGCCACCTGTTCCGCGCTGAGATGGCCAACATAGATTTGCAGGGGTGCAACGGCGATCGCCACGGCCACAGCAATTTTCAGCGATCGGGCGAAGAATGCCTCATGTCGCCGATTCAGAATATACCAGGCACTAATGCCGCCAATCACAAATAGCGAGGTCTCCAATGTGGCGAGAAACATGTGGGACACGCTCTTCGCTACAAACGGATTGAACATCGCCTGAAAGTAATCCTCAACGACGAACTTCCCGTTGACCATTTCGCCGCCCGCTGGACTTTGCATCCAGGAGTTGGCGATCAGAATCCAGAAGGTCGAAAGGTTGGCCCCAAAAGCCACCATAATCGTCGCGAAATAGTGGATTTTGGGATTCACCCGTTCCCAGCCAAAGAGCATGATGCCCAGAAACCCGGCCTCCAGCATGAACGCCATCGAAGCCTCAAAGCCGAGGATGCTGCCAAAAAAGTCGCCCACGGCCTCCGCAAACGGTGCCCAGTTAGTCCCAAACTGAAACTCCATGGGCAGTCCCGATGCCACCCCAATGCCGAAGTTGAGGACATATAGTTTTGCCCAAAACCGGGCATGATGGTAGTAATCAGGATTGCGCGTTTTTAGCCATAGCCCTTCGACCACCACCAGGTAAATGCCCATACCGGTCGTCAGCACCGGCCAAAGCATATGAAAAATCGCCGTCAGGGCAAACTGCATCCGCGACAGAATCAGCGTATCCGATAGAAATTCCATGCTGGTTCCCTGCGGAGAATTGCGGCTAGGAGAAATTACACGCCAACTTTCGATCGACTCTCCAGGCCAGCCCGATCGCCGTTGCTCACCAGTGCCTCACCTTCAATAAACGATCGTAGCATCCAGGCAATCTGCTCATGCTGCTCCATCAAGCCCGTGAGAAAATCCGCTGTTCCCTGGTCGTGAAAATCGTCGCCGCACTGATCGATGTGCTGGCGAATATTCCGAATGACCTGCTCATGATCCTCAACCAACAAATCCACCATGCCCGTCGCCATCGGTACCTCACCGGGATGTTCACGCAGTGAGGTTAAGGCCAAAAAGCCTTTCATCGTGCCGATCGGATAACCGCCAAGGGTACGAATTCTTTCGGCGATCGCATCAATATTCAGGGTCAAAATATTGTAATGCTCTTCCCAAAGCTTGTGCAGCGTCAGAAACTGCGGCCCTACAATGTCCCAGTGGAACTTCTTGGTCTTGACTAACAACAAGTAAGCATCGGCCAAGTCATGGTTGAGTAAGTCAATCACACCTTGCCGTTGCGGCTCGGTCAACCCAATGTTAATCGGACGCATAATGTTCGATCTCCCAAAAAATTACTTCAGACTGTTTATGACAAACTAAGCGGACTTGACTAAGCGAATCCCGAATAGCAAAACGATCGCCCCGATCGTGGCGACAATTAAGCTGCCGAGCAGCCCGCCACCCGCCGAAACCCCCAAAAGGCTAAACAGGTAGCCACCCAGCAATGCGCCGATCACACCGACAACGATATCGCCAACGACACCGAACCCACCACCTTTAACTAATTGGCCCGCTAGCCAACCAGCGCACAGTCCAATCAGGACATACCAGATAAAGTTCATGCTTACCATCCTCAAGTGAGTTTACTTACCGAAGAAACCTTTAACCTTATCCCCGGCTTTATCCGCCGCATTGCCAATGCGGGCATTATTGTTGTCAACGGCAATTTTTGTTTCGGTCAAATCATCCTTGACCTTAGATCGGACTGCTCCCCCTTTGTCTTCCATCCCCGACTGAGCTTTCCCGATCGCCTGCTTGGCCTTACCTTTGACTTCATCGACTTTGCCAGTGACTTGCTTCGACATGCTGTCGGTGCTAGTGGCGAGTAGTGGCGAAGCGATCGTCATATCGCCCGCTAGAGCTGTACTCTGCCAAGCCATCAGCAGCATTGACACGCCGATGACAATTTTTTTCAGGTAGCGCTGAACATTGGAAACTAAAACTTGGGTGCTAATTTTCATGATGCGAGATTCCTTTACGCCTTGTGCTCCCTAGTTATACCGGGGAGGATGTTGCAAAAGAATCAATCGATCGATAGATTGTTGGCCCCGATATTCTCGTTTGGATCTCTATCAATATGTAGAGAGAACAGGGTGCAATAATGAGGGAAATCTCGCTGTTAGGAGTACGAATCATGTCCGAACCGAACGGTGTGATGATGCAATATTTTCACTGGTATACCCCAGCCGATGGCAGTCTTTGGAATCAGGTGGCTCAGGAGGCCAGTGAACTCGTCAAAGTCGGCATCACCTCGCTTTGGCTGCCGCCTGCCTACAAAGGGACGGGCGGGGGCATGGATGTGGGCTATGGGGTTTATGACTTATTCGACCTGGGCGAGTTTGATCAGAAAGGCTCAGTTCGGACGAAATACGGCACCAAGCAGGAATACGTTGACGCGATCGCCGTTGCCCAAAAAGCGGGGATGCGAATTTATGCAGACGTTGTGTTTAATCATAAAATGGGCGCGGATGCAGCCGAAGAGGTCGAAGCAACGCCGTTCAATATGGACGATCGCACCGCCACCGTTGGCGAGTATCAAATGATTAAGGGCTGGACTAACTTCACGTTTCCGGGCCGATCGGGCAAGTATTCCAAGATGGAATGGCATTGGTGGCACTTCGACGCGATCGACCAAAATGACTATAACCAAGGTGAAACGGCAATCTATTTGCTTAAAGGCAAGTCGTTTGACCATAATGTTGATCTGGAGAATGGCAATTTTGATTACCTGATGGGCTGCGATCTCGATATGGAGAACCCCGAAGTCGTGGGCGAACTCAACTATTGGGGCGAATGGCATAATGATCTGACCAATGCCGATGGATACCGCTTTGATGCGGTTAAACACGTCTCAGCGGAGTTCTTTCAAGCCTGGTTGGAACATGTCCGCAACTATGCGAAGCGTGACATATTTGCCGTAGGTGAGTATTGGTCCTACGAAGTCGAAGCACTGAATCATTTCATCACGACGACCGATGGTAAGGTCAACCTATTCGATGCGCCGCTACATTATAATTTCCACGTTGCCAGCCAGGAGGGTGAATCCTATGACCTACGGCAGATTTTTGATAATACCTTAGTGCAGCAGCAGCCATCGCTGGCGGTGACGCTCGTCGATAATCATGACTCACAGCCGCTTCAGTCGCTCGAATCGATCGTTGAGGCTTGGTTCAAACCCCTAGCCTACGCCCTGATCTTGCTGCGGGAAGCGGGTTATCCCTGTATTTTCTACGCCGACTATTATGGCGCACATTACAAAGACACCGGAAAAGACGGAAATGAGTATGAAATTTGGATTGACAGTCATCGATCGTTGATCGACAAGTTCCTCGCGGCGCGGCAAAGCTATGCCTATGGCGAACAGTACGACTACTTCGACCATCCCAGCACGATCGGCTGGACGCGACTGGGCGATGCGGAACATCCCGGCGGCTTGGCCGTGGTACTCAGCAACGGCGAAGGCGGCAGTAAATCGATGGAAATTGGTCATCCCAATTGCACCTATATCGACATCACCGAGCATATTAAAACGCCCGTTGTGACTAACGATGAGGGCTGGGGCGAGTTTGGCACGGGCGGCGGCTCGGTCTCTGTATGGGTGCAGCAATCGTCCTAGGAAACTATTATGAGCCTCAATCAAGATGTACTGGTGAATTCGATCGAAGTTCTACCCGATCAGGTGATCAAAAACGTCGAGACGATTATTAGCCATCAGGATCAATATCAGCAAAACGCGACCGTCGATCAACAAGTTCTCGACAAAATTGCCGCGATTTTTGGTCAGCCGCAGTTTCTCTATTTTCAAATTAGCTTTTTTACGTTGTGGGGGATCTATAGTCGCTTGGCTGATCGCCAGATTTTACCAACCTATTTTCCGCTGTTTGATGTTCGAGAAGAATGGCTAGAAGTCTCTTCGCTCTTAATCTCAACCGGAGTCCTGATCTATCAAAATCGACGGGAAAAATTAAGTGCCGAGCGATCGCATCTGATTCTGCAAATCAACTTACTGACGGAGCAGAAGATCACCAAATTAATTTCACTGGTGGAAGAACTACGGGTTGATTTACCAGATGTGAAGAACCGGGATGACTTGGAAGCAGAAATGATGCAGCAGGCGACCGACACCCAGGCAATTTTGGGCGTCCTCCAACAAAATTTGGAGCATTCATCGACTTCCACTCCGAATAGCAGTTAGGGCGTCGCACTGGCTCTCTCTCTAATTGGAAAATATTACTGCGGGTCTTGAAACAGCGCATTTAGATCTCGACGGCCACTGACAATGCGGAGGATTTCGACAAGATCCTCCGTGACGCGGTAGATGATCAAGTAGTCATCCAAGATGATGCTACGGTAATTTTCTCCCCATTCTGGACGTGGTTTTCCAAGATTTGGGAAGGCAACGATGTTCTTCAGCTTTTCGCTAAAGCGGGCGAGAAATCGGTCAGATCGATCAAAACCTGAGAGGTCAGCGACTTGGCGAAGAATCTCTTCAAGGTCAATGTTTGCGGGGCTGGTGATCACGTAACGGCGAGTCATTAGGATGCCTCATGTCGCCAAGCATTGAGTTTTTCCTGGAGGGCCGCAATCGCCGTTTCGCCATCGATCACATCACCGCGATCGGCAGCTGCGGCCCCAATCATAACGGCATCTTTAAGTTGTTGACGATGGTAGATATACTCGCGCAACGCGGCTTCAACGATCGTCTCTTTCGTATTTTGGGTATCGATGTCGATTGCGGTTTGCAGGAGTTCGGCATCGACAGTCAGGTTAGCTAGCATCTGTAGCCCTCTACTAGTCGTTGTCCCCAGTATAGCGCCGAACCCTGTCTAGACCAACCACCCCTCTCTTAGGAGATAATTCCGGCCCGGAGGGCACGGACGGCGGCTTCGGTACGATCGTCCGCGCACAGTTTAGCCAAAATGTTGCGGACATGGGTTTTGACCGTACCGACCGTGATGCATAAGCGCTCGGCAATCACGACATTCGTACAGCCTGCGACCATCAGTTCCAAGACCTCATGTTCGCGCTCGGTGACTGGATCGTCGGCCAGTACTTGCTCATATTCTGGCTCGATCGACCGAATGGCGATCGTGGTTTTCTCGGTGGTGTGGCGCACGATGCTCTGTCGCATTTGGCGCAAGACAATTGACGCGATCGCGGGATCAATCCAGCCTTCATCGTTATGGGTCTTCCGAATCGCATCGATCAGCTGTTCGACCCCGGCATCTTTCATGCAGTAGGAGTCAGCGCCCGCTGCGAAGGAGGCCAAGACGGTTTCTTCACTACCCTGGATGGTCAACATCATGACTTTGGTCGGGAGGCTGGGTGTCGGGAGGCTGGGTAGCGCTGGGTCAATCTGTGCCTGCTGAAATTCGCGAAACTGTTGAACCAGCTCAATGCCGTCCATTCCCGGTAAGCCGACATCGACCAAGGCCACATCCACCGGGACTGTCTGCAATAAGGCAAGTCCTTGGGGACCGTTGCTCGCTTCTCCCACCAACTCAATCCCTTCCTGAGCCTGGAAGACCGCCCGCAGGCCAATGCGGACAACATCATGATCTTCAATTAAGGCGACACGGATATGATCCATATTAAGCAACCTTTAAAGGGGAAGTGGTATAGGGAATAGTCTACACTGAAGACTACAGGGGGGTCGAGAACTACCGTAATTATTGGCGGATCGTCGATCAGATGAACTTAATTAACCGCAGTTGGCAAGGAATTCACACATACTGGAAGCGTTTACCGATCGAAACCCGTGGGTCAATCGCGATCGGTATTCCATTGGCTTGTCTGCTGGGCGCGGTGATTGCCGATACACTGTTGCGCCAACGGCTGATCGAATCTCAGATGTACGTCGATCGTACCAATCAAGTCTTGGTCAAAACTCAGGGGAGCTTAATCAGCTTACTGAATGCGGAAACTGGAGTACGAGGGTACTACATCGGCAAACAAAAAATCTTCCTCGCACCTTACGACGAAGCGCTGACAACGCTCGAACCAACATTGATCGGCTTAGAACAACTTGTCCAAGATAATCCACCGCAGGTTCAGCGAGTTCAGCAGCTGCGACGAATTGCCCAAAATCGCATGACCCTACTGCGTCGCACCGTCCAACGGGTAGAAACAAACGTTAGCAGCAGTCCCGATGTGGTCATTGAACGGTTAGTGACGGGTAAGCAGGCCATGGATCAATTTCGGGCGGCGATCGCGCAAATCGAAACCGAAGAACACCGCATCCTGGAAATTCGGACTCAATCGCTCCGAGTACAGCAATCGCTGAACGCTCAGGCCATGTGGTATGGGATTGTCATTAGTCTGCTTGGTACCGGAATTACGATCCGGCTGCTGCGCCAATTGGCCAGAGAACTGCGCGAACGGGAAGCCCGCCTGCGTGAAAGCCGCAACTTAATTGAGGCGATCGTGGCTAATATTGTCGATGCCGTCATGGTTATCAACCGCGTTGGCCATGTGGAGACATTCAATCATGCAGCAGTAAAAATGTTTAATTATGCCCCGGCTGAAGTCATTGGCTTGCCATGGCAAAGATTATTTCCCAAAACCGATGGGAAAACCCTCCCTGCGGGCGAAATTTGGCCCACCATGGGCCAGCGCAAAAGTGGTGAATGGTTCCCGATCGAAGCCTCAATTAACAATATTGTGCTCGATGATGATCGACTGATTATCATTCGCGATATCACCGAACGTCAGCAAGCCGCCGCTAAACTTGAAGCGAAAGCGATCCAACTCGCGGCACTAAATACTTCGCTTCAGATCAGCAACCAGTCCTTGCGCCAAAGTAACCGCGAACTCGACCAATTCGCTTACATCACATCGCATGACCTTAAAGCCCCACTACGGGCGATCTGTAGCCTGTCCGAATGGATTGAAGAAGATCTCGACGGATCCATTTCAACCGAAACACGATCGCACCTGGACTTACTCCGCCGCCGGGTCGATCGGATGCAAGCGTTACTGAATAGTCTGCTCGAATACTCACGGGCGGGACGGAAGCAAGCGCCCATCATGATCGTTGATGTCGAACAGCTGTTGCACGAGGTAATCCAATTACTCGATCCGCCTGAGACTTTTACCATTAATATTGTTTCCTCAATGCCGACGATGACTACCCGGCGACAGCCACTACAGCAGGTTTTTAGTCACTTGATTGATAATGCGATTCGGCATCATCCGACAAAATTGGGTATAATTGATATTTCGGTAGTCGATCAAGGCGATCGGTATGAATTCTCGATTGCCGATAATGGCGACGGAATTGATCCTCAGTTCCAAGAACGCATTTATACGATCTTTCAAACGCTTAAAGCTCGCGATCGACAAGAAAATATCGGGGCAGGGCTAGCCATCATCAAAAAGATCGTCACCGCCGAAGGCGGCAGAATTCGGTTAAAATCGACCGCTGGAAACGGTGCGACTTTTCGATTCACCTGGCTCAAGCAAGCGATTATAAAAGCGGATATAACCACACTTCCTGAACAACAATGCAAACTCTGATGCTAAACATTTTACTAGTGGAAGATGACGAAGTTGACGTCATGACGGTTCAACGTGCATTCAAGAAGGGAAATATCACGAATCCTTTATATATCGCTGGCAACGGCATCGAAGCCTTAACAATGCTCCGATGTAGTCCAGGGCAGGCGTCGGCGATTCCGGCCGAGCGACGGATTATCTTGCTGGATTTGAACATGCCCAAGATGAATGGATTAGAATTTTTGCAAGAATTGCGGGCCGATCCGACGATCCGACAGATTCCCGTGGTCGTGCTTACCACTTCCAACGAAGAGCAAGATCGGGTTCAGGCTTATGATCTCAACGTTGCTGGCTATATCCTGAAGCCCATCACTTTTGGCAGTTTTGTGGAACTCATGGTCACACTGAACAAATATTGGGCCTTATGTGAGATGTCATGAATTATTCTGACCCGATGGTCCCACTGCGAATCCTCATTGTCGATGATGATGAAGTCGATCGGATGGCAGTGCAGCGGGCCTTGGCGAAATCCGGCATATTGTTGACCACGACTGAAGCGACAACCTATGCGGAAGCGATCGAACGGCTTGAGACTGACCAGTTTGACTGTACCTTTGTGGATTATGGCCTGCCGGATCAAAACGGCCTCGCCCTGGTTCAAGCGGCAAGGCATCTGGATATTAAACATCCACTCGTCGTCCTTACAGGCCAAGGCGATGAACAAATTGCGGTTGATTTGATGAAGGCGGGTGCCACGGATTACCTGACCAAATCGCAGATTTCACCGACGACGCTGGCCCGGATTTTGCGGAATGCGATCCGGCTCGATCGGGCGGAACGGGCCGTCAAAGCCACCAATCAACAACTTAAACAAAGCAATGAGCGGCTATTGCAGCAAAACCACGATTTGGAGCAGCAACGCACCCAAATTGAAGCCCAAAATCTCCAACAAATCGATTTTATTGCCCACCTTACCCATGATTTGCGAACCCCCTTGGTGGCGGCCAACCTGATGTTTAAGCTGTTTGAGCGCGAGGCATTTGGCAAACTCTCAGCTGCGATGCAAACGGCGCTGACGGCAATGGATCGGAGTAACGAAAACCTATTAGATCTAGTCAATACAATGCTAGAAGTCCATCACTATGAGTCGGGGAACAAAACGCTGACGTTCACCAGCTGCGATACGTGGGAAATCATCCAAGATGTCGTCCAAGAACTTCAACCATTAGCGCAGCATAAGTCAGTTGAATTGACGGCGCTCAAAGATATTGCTAATCCTGGCTCAGTGGTTGTGCTAGGTGACTGCCAAGAAATTCGGCGCATGATCACGAACCTTGTTGGTAATGCTTTGAAATTCACCGATATGGGGCAGGTTGAACTACGACTCAGTTTTTGCCCCGCCGATGTCGATGCGGCGGCGGCCATCAATGGCTGGGTGACGATCGAAGTTCAAGATACCGGACTGGGCATCGCCGCTGACGAACAACGGGTGATTTTCGAGCGTTTTCGTACCGGACAACATCGGCAAGCGGGCAGTGGCCTTGGGTTGCATCTCGTGAAGCGGATCGCCACATCACATTCCGGGACGATCGCCGTCACTTCTGAGCTGGGCAAAGGAAGCCTGTTCCAAGTCCGTCTCCCGGCGCATCAATAGTACGCTAGTATGATTAGGCTGTCGTTTTGCCCGATCGTTATGTCTAGTGAACTAACCCTAAACCCTGAGCCAAGCGATGATCAATCCACGAGTCACGACCAAAGTTTCAAGGAACTGATTTCGACGTTTTTCATAGAATTTCTGGAATTGTTCGTGCCGGAAGTGGCAGCGATGATCGACCCGACATCGATCACATTTTTACAGCAAGAGTATTTCATTGATTTGGTTGAGGGCGAGACCCAAATTATTGACCTGCTAGCGAAAGTCAAGCTGGCTGGAGAAGATGCAACATTTCTGGTGCATATCGAACCGCAATCAACGGAGCGTCCAGCATTCCCTCGACGATTATTTTTCTATTTTGCACGATTGCACCAGAAGCACTTGGAGCGCATTTACCCGATTGCGATTTTCTCCTATGACAGTCCGAAAAAAGCAGCGAAATCTCAGTACAAGGTCGAATTCCCGAATCTCAAGGTGATGGAATTCAATTTTATGGCGATCCAACTGAATCGGCTGGATTGGCGGGATTTTCTCGATCGACCGAATCCGGTGGCGGCGGCGTTGATGGCGAAGATGAAGATTGCCAAGAAGGATCGACCGAAGGTGAAAGCGGAATGTCTACGACTTTTGGTGACATTAAAGTTGGATCCGGCAAAGACGCGGCTGATCTCGAAGTTTGTAGATTCTTACCTGCGGCTTGACGTGAAGGAGGAGCAGACGTTTCAGACTGAAGTTGATACAATGGGTCTAGAACAAAAGGAGGCGATTATGCAAGCAACCACAAGCTGGGAAGAAATTGGGATTGAGAAAGAGCGCCGATCAATGGTTTCTCTTCAGTTAGAGCAAAAAATAGGTAAGTTGTCTGATCGGTTGAGCGATCAGGTTGATAAGTTATCTCCGGAACAGCTGAAGGCATTAGCGATCGCGCTGCTTCGTTTCGAGTCGATCGATGACCTGACGACTTGGCTGGAAAATCGGGGGTAGGGACAATCAAGCAATTTTGGCGGATCTAATCCCTAAGCCTAACAAGGTCAGCGCGATCGCCAATACTACCCCAGCCCCAGCAATCACTGGTGTACTCGCTTGACGAATGGCGATCGCCATCAGCGCCCAGACAATTACCAAGGCATAGGCCCGATCGCGGCGCTGAATCAGCATAAATGCCGCAATCACTGCACTCACCGCCATGATCATCACCGTCCACGCCGAGGATGCAATACCCCAGCCGTTCCAGTTCAGGCTGTGAAGCGCGATCGCCACATTGACGATCGTGGCCACGCTAATCCAGCCCAGATAAACGCTGATGGGAATATCAACCAACCAAAGCATTTGACGGGACACATGCTGCTGACCAATCCCCAGACGTTGGTACATGACAATCAGGGGCACCAAAATCCCCAACATGGCGATCGTCGATAGCGGGAAGAGTCGCGCCAAGAATAGATAAATCCAAGCGCACTGAGCCAGACAGGCTAACACAAGTAGATAACCACAACGCTGCAATCGGGGACTACGGCGCTGGGCGGGCTGGAGCTGATAAATGCCGAAGGCAATCAAGCCAATATAGATCAGGCCCCAAATCGCAAAGGCATAGTTGGCTGGAAGAATTTGGACATCGCTAAACAGCGTATTGGACAGCGTACCGATATTAACGCCGTTGAGCGGAAACTTGTTGGAGAACGTATTGATGGCAATACTACCGAGGATTGCCGCCAGCGTGGTGACTTGCCGCAATCGATCGGCATCAAAACCCAGAAGAGAAAATTCGACCGGACGATTATTGTGCGATTGCGGCGGCTCGATCGCCCTTTTCTCTTGTGACATAAACTTCTCCAATGAAGAATTCACTAACCCGTTGCCTCTAACCCCATGCCAATACTGCCTTTTGCCATGATACTGCCCTGAAATAAACCTAAATTTCAGACGGCGACTTCAGCCAGGGTTTTGTGCCCGATCGTGTGCAGAATTTGATTCGCTTCTAGGACATCGGCCTCGCTACCCACAACGAGTACCACGACTTTACCCGCTTTAATTTCCGTTTCGTACCGCGACGCTTCGTCATGGGCAATTCCCAATCCCACTAAAACCGCTGCCAGTCCATTGGCACGGGCGATATCTTTCCAGTTTAGACCACCCTTTACGTGCTCAGTATCCTGGTAGTCATTGCCGAGAATGGAGATTTTATGGGCATCTAGTCCGGCTGCTTGCATCTTGGCCACGATGCTCTCTGCCGCTGGCCGCGAAGGAAAGATATCGACGATCGTGAACTTGTTCGGCGTGAAGGCCATGTCACCTTGATTTGGCATATCGCCAGGGGTTTCGCTATACATCTCCGGTTCGGCGGCGTAGTTGTTGGCTAAACCTTCGGTGTCGATCGTTTCGCCACTCGTTGTGTTAAGACTTTTTGCGCCTTCTGCGTCACTCAGATTCTGTTTAAAATCCTTACCTTCACGGTCTTTACGCGCAGCCGTTTCCGCTGGGATGATATTAGCATCGTATGAATCAGGGGTGGCGGACTGCGAGGATTGGTTATCAGTTGGTGTAGTCATGATGATGGTTCCATGTATGTTAACTTCAACACTTAGGCATTATAACTTAGGATTAAAATTTCACGCCTGAAATAAAGACGGTTTCACCTGAAAATACAATTTTTATTAAGGTAAAGTTAACGAAAAATTTAGTGATTTGACTCGCTGATGGCTTCTAAACCCTTTCTAGTAAGATCTTCGAGCGCCCCACTTCTCTAACTCGATCGCGCCAAAAACAAAGGTGCTCAGGCCAATGCTGATCACCAGATCCCGTCCCGACAATGCCGTGGTTTTAAACACCGATTGCAGCACGGGGATATAGATCACGGCTAATTGGAGTCCGATCGTCAGCAGCACAGCGGCAAGCATCGGTCGGTTAGAAAATACGCCAATGCGAAATAGGGAGTCACGATCGGAGCGCATGGTTTCGGCCATCCACACCCGCGACAGGGCCAGCGTCGTAAATACCATCGTTTGCCAATTGGCGTTTCCCAACGACCAATAGTAATAGGCGATCGCCAGCAAAACCAATCCCAGCAGCAACCCAATCCAAGTAATATCGCGACCCACGCCCCGCGCAAAAATACTCTCATCGGGTTGCCGGGGTGGGCGACGCATAATTTGGCGTTCCGCTGGTTCGACACTTAGCGCCAATGCCAACAGCCCATCGGCCAATAGATTGACCCACAAAATTTGTAAGGGAAGCAGTGGCAAGGGCATCCCGAGTAATGGGGCGAATAGAATGACCCAAAGCTCACCCGCATTTCCCGTTAACGTGTATTTAATGAATTTGCGAATATTGTCATAGATCACCCGCCCTTCCTTCACAGCGGCCACGATCGTGGCAAAATTATCATTCAATAGCACCATATCAGCCGCTTCCTTCGCCACATCGGTCCCAGTAATTCCCATCGCAATGCCGATGTCAGCTTGCTTGAGAGCGGGCGCATCATTTACTCCGTCGCCCGTCATGGCGACAATATGGCCATATTCTTGCAAGGCTTTGACAATATCTAATTTGTTCTGCGGTGATACTCTGGCATAAACTGATATGCCTTCAACGCGATTTTTCAATTCTTCGCTGGATAACTGCGATATTTCCTGTCCGGTCAGAATTCGATCGTTGGGCACAATCCCTAATTCACGGGCGATCGCTTGGGCGGTGAGGGGCTGATCGCCCGTAATCATCACGGGCCGAATGCCCGCTTCCTGACAGGTCAAGATGGCATCTTTGACTTCCAGCCGAATCGGATCGATTAGCCCAATCATGCCGATAAAAATCAAATTTTGCTCTAATTCATCTTCCTCTACATCGATCGTGGCCGCACTCACTGGACGAAAAGCCACGCCTAAAACGCGCATCCCATTTCCGGCTAACTGGTCATTGCCCGCCATAATCTTTTGGTACCATGTCTGATCGAGCGCGATCGGCTGCCCATTCACCAAGACGCGACTGGTCACGGCTAACAAACTCCCAACGCCTCCTTTGGTAAACACAATATGTGAGGCTTCGCCTAATCCCAGAAGTCCCGATACAATTAGCTTCAGGGCCTTTGGCATCGATTCAGTCAGCGGCGGCAGTTTGTGCAAAGTGGTCATCCGCTTGCGATCGGCATCGAATGGTTGCTCGGTAATGCGCGGTAAAGATTGCTCTAATTTTGCCTTTGAAAGTCCCATGTGCGCCGCTGTCAGCACCAGTGCCCCTTCAGTTGGATCACCGACTGCCTGTAGTTCGTGGGGCGTGTCCGGGTGAGCTTCAACGATCGCGTCATTACAGAGCGCTGCACCCGTCAACAACCACGCTAATTCCGGTTTCGCTTCAAGCAGACCGGATAAGTCCGCCGCGTCATCCAATGCCGCCAGGGATTCGGTCAAATCAACCTCATGCCCCTCAACTGCCAAAAAAGTCGCCGTCATCCGATTCTCGGTGAGCGTACCCGTTTTATCCGAGCAAATCACCGTCACCGAACCTAAGGTTTCCACGGCAGGGAGTTTACGAATCAACGCTTGCTGTTTGAGCATTCGCGTTGCCCCCAGCGCCAGGGTGATCGTGACAACAGCGGGTAAGCCTTCCGGGACTGCCGCCACCGCCAAACTCACCGCCGTCAAGAACATCAATGATAATTCTTCACCCCGCAACAGCCCCAATCCAAAGATCACCAAGACCAGCGCCAAGGTAATCATGGCCAGTCTTCCCCCTAGCTGATCGAGTCGCACTTGGAGCGGCGTCGGCTTGGGTTTGACCGTTTGAATCGCCGTTGAAATATGTCCGAGTTCGGTATCATTCCCGGTGGCGGTGACGACGGCTAATCCGCGCCCATAGGTGATGACGGTGCCCATATAGGCCATATTGCGCCGATCGGCTAAGGCCAAGTTATCTTGCTCCAATGCTTCGATCGTTTTATCGACTGGCTCCGATTCGCCCGTCAGTGAGGCTTCCTGGATGCGGAGACTGACGCTTTCAAGTAAACGGTAATCCGCCGCCACCAGGTTTCCCGTTTCGATCAGCACAATGTCACCCGGCACCAACTCATGGGCCGAAACCTCCTGCAAATGGCCATCGCGCCGAACTTTGACAGTGGATACAGCCAGTTTTTTAAGCGCCGCGATCGCTTGTCGGGCTTGATATTCCTGGCGAATTCCCAAAATCGCATTAAATGCCACAATCACCAAAATCGCTCCAGCATTGGTATAGTCGCGCAATGCAATGGAAATTAATGCTGCCGCAATCAACACCAAAACCATGGTGGCAGTTAGTTGCTTCCAGAGGATTTGCCAGAAGCTTTCCCCGGCCTGTTCGGTCAAGTTATTCCCGCCATAATGTTTTAAGCGGCGGCTGACTTCGGATTGACTCAGCCCACTGTCAGCATCAGTTTTTAGCTGTTGTAATACCGCTGTTGGATCTAGCGTGTAGGGATTCATCATCATGCTGCTCTCAGGTTAAAGGCCATTTCCAGTTGAGGATTTCGGGCATGTCGATGCCTTCTTCATGGGCGTAACTCACACAGTCAAGCTGCTGGTTCCGGAAGGCTTCCTTCGCATGGGCACCCGCGACCTTGAGATGGGGCACCCGATCGATCACGTCGATCGCGATACTAAACCGATCGATTTGGTTATTAATCGCTAGCTCTAACGGCGTGTTGATATTGCCTTTCTCTTTGTAGCCCCGCACATGAATATTGTGATGATTGGTGCGGCGATAGGTGAGTCGATGAATTAGGGTTGGGTAGCCATGGAAGTTGAAAATAACGGGTTTATTCAGGGTAAATAAGCTGTCGAAGTCCCGATCGGATAGCCCATGGGGGTGTTCGGTATCCGATTGCAGCTTGAATAAGTCCACAACGTTGATGAATCGCAGTTTCAAATCAGGGAAATGCTCCCGTAGCAACACCGTGGCCGCGAGGGCTTCCAGGGTTGGCGTATCACCCGCACAGGCGACCACCACATCCGGTTCCTGGCCTTGATCCGTACTGGCCCAAGCCCAAATGCCCAACCCCTTCGTGCAATGCCGATTCGCGGCATCGATGTCGAGGTATTGCAGATGCGGTTGCTTGTCACAGACGATCACATTGACGTAATCGACACTTCGCAAACAGTGATCCGCCACGGATAACAAGCAATTCACATCCGGAGGCAAATAAATCCGCGTCACGCTGGGGCTTTTATTCAGCACCACATCGAGAAAACCGGGATCCTGGTGGGTAAAGCCGTTATGGTCTTGCCGCCAGACGGTGGAAGTAATCAGCAGGTTGATCGAGGCGATCGGCGATCGCCAAGGAATATGTTGGCAGCTCTCCAACCATTTGCAATGCTGATTAATCATCGAATCGATGATATGCACGAAGGATTCGTAAGTCGAGAAAAAGCCATGGCGTCCGGTCAGCACATAGCCTTCCAGCCAACCCTCCAAGGTATGTTCGCTCAACATCTCCATCACCCGACCGTCCGTTGCCAGTTCACCGCCATCGGCATCTTCCGGGAAATGCGCCCCTAGCCAGAGCTTTTTACTGACTTCGTAGATCGCCGTAAGTTTGTTTGAGGTATTTTCGTCTGGCCCGAAGACACGGAAATTATCCATATTCAGTTCCATCACATCCCGCAGAAATACGCCCAAGGGTTGGGTATTCGATACTTCGATCGTGCCGGGTCGATCGACCTTAACGCCATAGTTGTGGAAGTCCGGCATTCGCAGAGCTTTACGGATATTCCCCCCATTGGCGATCGGGTTGGCACTCATGCGATCGGTGCCTGTGGGCGCGAGATCCTTCAGTTCAGGAATTAGTCGCCCGCTGAGATCAAACAGTTCTTCCGGTTTGTAGCTCCGCATCCACTGTTCAAGAATCTGAAAATGCCCTTCATTTGTTGCCACATCCGCCATCGGCACCTGATGCGATCGCCAAAATCCTTCGACTTTATGACCATCGATTTCCGGCGGACAAGTCCAACCCTTGGGGCTACGCAAGATAATCATCGGCCAACGGGGGCGAATCGCCATTTCCGTTCGACGGGCATCGGCTTGAATCTGTTTAATCTCCGCCATACACCGATCGAGCGTTGCCGCCATGGCTTGGTGCATCGTGTCGGGATCGGAGCCTTCGACAAAATAAGGAGTGTAGCCGTAGCCCTTGAATAAGTTTTCTAATTCCTCGTGACTAATCCGCGCCAGAATTGTGGGGTTGTTAATTTTATAACCATTCAAGTGCAGAATTGGCAGAACAGCCCCATCGCAAATTGGGTTAATAAATTTATTCGAATGCCAAGCCGTGGCTAATGGCCCCGTCTCCGCTTCACCATCACCCACCATCACCGCCACAATCAGATCGGGATTGTCATAGGCTGCACCATAGGCGTGGGAAAGGCTGTAGCCCAGTTCGCCCCCTTCATTAATTGAACCCGGTGTTTCCGGCGTACAGTGGCTGCCGATCCCGCCCGGAAAGGAGAATTGTTTGAAAAATCGTTTTAGCCCTGCCTCATCTTCACTCTTGTCCGCATAAATTTCGGAATAGGTACCTTCAAGATAGACGGGAGCTAGCACACCGGGCGCGCCATGTCCGGGGCCAGCGAGAAAAATCATGCTGAGATCATGCGCTTTAATCACCCGGTTTAGATGAATATAAGCAAAGCTCAACCCCGGACTTGTGCCCCAATGGCCCAGAATCCGGCGTTTAATCTGCTCAACTTTGAGGGGCGATCGGAGCAGGGGATTATCCCGCAAATAAATCATGCCCAGTGCCAAATAGTTGCAGGCCCGCCAATAGGCATGGATCTTCCGCAGGGCTTCCGCGCTCAGGGGCACGCCTTCAACTGTCGATCGGGCAATGCCGAAGGCGCTCAGAGAGGGTTCTGTCGTGAGTTGTAAGGGTGTTGTGAGCATGATTTAATTATTTCGGTTTACCTGGTTTGACTAATGTTCCAGCCTGACCCGCCAAAATGCGGGCGGCATCCTCTAGACGTGTCATCGCTTGTCCTCGACGCAGCAAAGCGTTTCCTCCCAGCGCCATCACAATCGGCATCAGTGTTCTCCTTTAAGGCCAAACTGGCATCGGTTGATAACAATGGTGACAATGCCAATATAATTTGCCCGATCGGATGTGGCGGAGCAGCCCGTATGAACAGCATGGGCAAAGATGCGGGTTGATGCGATCGGGTTCAGCCGCAGGCTGTGACAAGGCGAAACCTCGGCTTAAATCGATTATTGGCTGAGGCGGCGTAACGGCGAAAATTTGCATGTTAAAGAGGCTTACCGATAAGACGGCGGCATTTTTTTTGTTAAACCTAATGATGCTGACCCGTCGAAGAGTAGTAGCCTTGGTCGATCGTCAGCACATCGGGCTGGCATTGCTTCACCAGTGCCACAATATCC
Organism: Cyanobacteria bacterium VAR_4_metabat_243; assembly: GCA_031415035.1. Classification (GTDB taxonomy): domain Bacteria; phylum Cyanobacteriota; class Cyanobacteriia; order Leptolyngbyales; family Leptolyngbyaceae; genus Romeriopsis. The sequence continues at coordinate 36,208 of JANOQX010000078.1, read as the reverse complement.
CTGGCTCCTTCCCCTTCTAAATCTTCGACATAGCCTTCCCGCGATGCTTTGGCTTCGTAGTAATAATCAAATGGCCCAAAGTAGTAGGTACATCGCGGTACCGATGTCTGAACTTCAACCCACCATGGCAGTTTGGTTTGTCGGTCGGGAGCCAAAGTGGTGATCAATTGGCGAATTGTCTGCGGTTTAAACCAATTAATTAAATGTCTCATGGTGTTTAGTTAAAATGTTGGTAAATTAAATCGCTCAAACAGCGTGCTGCGTCGCTTTCGGATTAGCCATGCATCATGCCATTGGGCATTGTGGCTTGCCCCAGTTCGGCGCGATTAATGTTGGCACCTTGGATGTTGGCACCCGTGAGGTCGGCATTGCCTAAATAAGCCCCATCAAGGTCAGCACCGCTGAGATCCGCCGCTTGCAAATTCGCACCAGTCAAATCGGTGCCACGGAGGTCAACATCGCTCAGGTCGGTTTGATAGAGATTGGCATGGCGTAAATTCGCGCCCCCCAGTTTCGCGCCACTCAAGTTGGCACCACTCAAATCCGCATGGGCCAGATCCGTGCCACTGAGATCCGCACCGCTCAAATCCGCATGGGTGAGGCAGACTTGCACCATTTCGGCTTGAATGATTGCGGCATGGGCTAGGTTTGCTTGATTGAGCTGAGGTTCAGCGTAGTCTTTGCGCGATCGGTCACCCCCCGTCAATTCCGCCACAATGAACGTGGCATCAAACGCCTTGGCATTAGTGAGACAAACTTGGACGAGGCTAGTGTGGCTAAAGTCACGTTGCCCGGTCGCGTAAAGTGTAACAATCTCCTGCGCATCCATATTTTTCTTCCTTAAATGAGACGATCGCGGCCCGACAATTATTGCAATATCAACCCCACGCCTAAGAACTTAGCACCAAGACCAGAGCCAATCTCTCTATCCATTGGATGAGCCTGTATTAAATTTTGACGATCGGGTAAGATTAACCGCATTACCGCAAAATATCTTTTAGCAGGACGTAAATTGGCATGATGCCAGGATTATTGAATTACACGATCGTCACCTTGGCAGCGCTATTCCCGATCGCCAACCCGATCGGTGCGGTACCCGTTTTTTACGCCCTGACTAAAACCGACAGCCGAACGGAGCGCAAAAGCGCCGCGCAACAAATCGTGATTAATGTCGTGGTGATTCTCGCGGCTTTTTTACTCGGTGGGCGGGTTGTGCTGGAGTTCTTTGGGATTTCCCTGAATGTGTTACGCATTGCGGGTGGACTATTAGTTGCCAATGCCGCTTGGGAAATGGTGACCAGCCGCCAGCGGTTAACGGACTCGGAGCAGGAGGCGCGGCATGAGCAAGAGGATATTACCTTCACGCCCATGGCGATTCCGCTGATTGCGGGGCCGGGTTCGATCGGTGTAGTCATCGGCCTCGCCACCAAAATGACGCAGTGGAGTGATTATCTCGGTTGTCTCATCGGTATTCTGCTATTTGGCGGGTTGCTGTATGCTTGCCTGATGCTTGGTGAGTCGCTACTGTCGAAGCTGGGCCGCAATGGTCTCGGGGCATTGAATCGCATTCTGGGATTTTTTATTCTGGCGATCGCCGTGCAGTTAATTGCCGATGGTGTCGTTTCATTGATGCAGGCAGCCGTGCCGAAGCTGTTCCAGTGAGGTGGGCTTAAAATTTCACGCGGCGATAAAATGTGTGTTTCACGATTTCGGCCATGACAATGTAGAGGGCCACGATCGCGCCCAAGACCAGCAAGAATTCCAACGGCAAGGCCCGGAAGCCCAAAATTGGCGACAATGGCGTGAAGGGGATGATTAAAGCGGCAGCGACTGTGGCTAACGTGGCGGCAAATAAATACTTGCCGGGTTTGCTCTGAAGGATCGATTGTCGCGTGCGCACCACCAGCACGACGAGGGATGCGGAGATGGTCGATTCGATAAACCAACCTGTGCGAAACTGCTCTGGCTGGGCCTGAAGCAATGATAGCAGCGCCCAGAAGGTCAGATAGTCAAACACCGAACTGAGTAACCCAAAGACCACCATGAAGTTGCGAATGAATTTGATGTCCATGCGACGTGGCTTGCTGGTCAACTCCCGATCGACCCGATCGGTGGCGATCGTCAGTTCAGGGAAATCCGTCAGGAGATTCGTCAGCAAAATCTGGCTGGGCAGCAGGGGCAGAAACGGCAGGAACAGTGAGATTCCGGCCATACTGAACATATTGCCAAAATTGGCGCTGGTGGCCATAAATACGTATTTCAGCGTGTTGGCAAAGGTGATGCGGCCTTCCTTGACGCCTGCCACCAGGACATTCAGATCCTTCGCCATCAGGACAATATCGGCGGCTTCCTTGGCCACATCCACCGCACTTTCAACAGAAATGCCCACATCAGCGGCATGGAGCGCCGAGGCGTCGTTGATCCCATCGCCCAGGTAGCCGACGACATTACCGGCTTTTTTGAGGGCGATGATGATGCGCTCTTTTTGGTTGGGTTCGACTTCGGCGAAGACGGTGACTTGCTGGACGCGATGCAGTAAGGCGGCGTCACTGAGCTGGTTGAGTTCGGGTCCCGTGAGGGTTTTGGGTGCTGGTAGTCCGACCTGCTGAATAATGCTCACCGCCACGGCTTGGCTGTCGCCCGTAATCATCTTCGGCGTGATCCCCAGTTGCTGCAATTCCTTCAGCGTGTCGCCAATGCCTGCCTTCGGTGGGTCAAACAGTTCCAGATAACCCAGGAAAGTCATCGCTGTTTCATCGTCTTTATTGAAAGTGTCCCCATCAAACTCCCGATAGGCCACGCCTAATACCCGAAATCCTTTGCTGCCTCGATCGGCGGCCTGTTGTTGGAGTTTGGCGCGTTGGTCAGTAATATCGATTGCCTGCCCGTCTGCCATCTCCACCGTTGAGCAAACTTCAAGAATATTCTTCAATGCGCCTTTGGTGACAATCAGCGATCGTTGCTCATGTTTGAACAAAATACTCAACCGCTTACGATTGAAGTCGTAGGGCACTTCACCGCGCTTTTTGTAGGCCGTAATATCAAAGGTCTTGTGTTCGCGGATTGCATTGTCGATCGGGTTGACATAGCCGGACTCAGAAGCGGCGTTTAAGTAGGCGTAGAGCAAAACCCGATCGCTCTCCTGACCGGCAACGTCCACCGCTGCATGGATTTTGACTGCGCCTTCGGTGAGTGTGCCCGTCTTATCGGTGCAAAATACATTCATGCTGCCGAAGTTCTCGATCGCGGGTAATCGCTTGACGATCACCTGCTTATCGGCCATTTTCTTTGCGCCCCTTGCGAGGTTGACGCTGACGATCGCGGGCAGCAGTTGTGGCGTTAATCCTACGGCCAATGCCAAGGAAAACATGAAGGATTCCAGGACGGGGCGTTGTAAATAGACGTTCGCGACAAAAATTAGCACCACCAAAATCAGCGTGACTTCCATCAGAAAGTAACCGAACTGGCTCAGGCCCCGTTCAAATTCGGTCTCGGTGGGTCGGAGTTTCAATCGTTCTGAGACTTGACCGAATTCCGTGGCTTTCCCGGTGTGAACGACGATCGCGGTAGCCGTGCCGCTAATCACATGCGTCCCCATGTAGAGCGAATTGGTGCGTTGACTGAGTCCGGTATCCTCCGGCAAAATGCCGCTGAACTTGTCCACGGGATAGGTTTCGCCCGTCAGCACGGCTTCGTCTACGGACAGATCATTGGATTCCAGTAGGAGACAGTCGCCAGGAATATTTTTGCCTGCGGAGAGTTGGACAATGTCGCCGGGAACGACTTCCTGGTTGGGGATGTCTTGGGGTTGGCCGTCCCGCAGCACCGTTGCTTTCACCTGGACGAGGGCCAGTAGTTTGGCGACGGCGTTGGAAGCACCGCGTTCTTGCCAGAATCCTAAGAGTCCACTGATGAGGACGATCGTTAAAATAATAATTGCATCAACGGCATCTTTCAGAAAAATTGACAGCACCGCCGCAAAGACCAGAATCAAGATGATCGGACTCTTGAACTGATTCAGCAACAGCGTGAAGCTGCTGGATTGCCGTGTTTTGTTGAGACTGTTCGCACCATACTGGATTAACCGCTGCTGGGCTGTTTGGCGGCTTAACCCCGTGCCGATCGATTGCATTTCCTGAAGCATCTGGTCGCCCGATCGACTCCAAAATGCCGCCTTGGGTGAGTTCATGGGGTTTGATGCCTCGACTGAGGAATGGAAATCAAATTGTTACGGTCTTGTCTTATCGGCCCCCTAACCCCCAATTCTGGGGGACTTTGAATACTCCAGTTCCCCCAGAATTGGGGGTTAGGGGGCGGGTCGTCAGGGACTATCCAATATCTGCGGAATTATGCGCGATCTCACTCCAAAAACCTGTCTCTCAATGGAATGATTTCTCAGTTTGCCGATCGCGTCAATGGATAGAGAGAAAATTGAACCCAAGATGCGGTAGCAACTTTGGCTGCATCTGGCGACGCGAATCAAGGCTTTCCTGATGTACTGTAAGGAGTAGATAAACAAAAAAGTTAACATAGGCTTACGGCATGGCATCCCTCGATCTGACCACGCAAGTCAAACAGCGAATCGCTCACCTCACCAGCCCGGAACTGGCGTTATCCGATTTATCGTTGACCAATTGCGATCGGGAACCGATCCATATTCCGAGTGCGATCCAGTCCCATGGTGTCTTGCTGACTTTTTCCGAAGCTGATCTAACTATTTTGCAGATTAGTCAAAATTCGGCAGAATTGTTGGGACGGCCCCCCGAGGCTTTTTTGGGTCAGCCACTCGCCGTGCTGTTGCTACCTAGTGATATTGAGGCCGTTCAGAACTGCTTGAAAGCCGAATTTGACACTGTGAATCCCCTCCGCCTGCTACTGTCGGTCGATGGTCAGCCACAGCCCTTTGAAGGGATTGTCCATCGGAGTGATGGGGTGGTAGTGCTAGAGCTGGAATCGGCGATCGAGCAGCCGCCCGTGAGCTTCTTTGACTTTTACAAATCGGTCAAACTGCCGATTAATCAGCTTCAGCGCACCCAAAGCCTCGCCGAACTGTCACAGCAGGCGGTGACGATCGTTCGTACCATTACGGGCTGCGATCGGGTGATGCTCTATCGCTTTCATTCCGACGGTTCGGGCCATGTGATTGCGGAGAATAAGCATGACGATACTGAATCATTCTTGGGGTTGCACTATCCGGCGACCGATATTCCCCAGCAGGCCAGAGAACTCTATCGCCTCAATTTGCTGCGAATTATTCCCGATGCGCTGTCCGATCGGGTGGCGCTTCAGCCCGACTTGAATCCGGTTACTGGTAGACCGATCGATCTAAGCCTCGCGGTGTTGCGCAGTGTGTCGCCGCTGCATACGGAATATTTGGCGAACATGGGGGTGCGGGCTTCGATGTCGGTGTCGCTGCTGCGGGACGGCCAGCTTTGGGGGCTAATTGCCTGCCATCACCGCTCACCACGCCGGCTTTCCTATGAAACGCGGACGATTTGTGAGTTTTTGGCCCAGGTGATTTCCTTTGAGGTGGGGGCAAAGGCCGATGCGGAAGATTTGGAATATCGGCTCAGACTTCAGACGGTGCATTCCCGGTTTTTAAATACCATTGCCAATTGTCAAAGCCTCAGTGATGGATTTAATCAAAATCCCAGGGATTTGATGGATCTCGTGGGCGCTGACGGTGTGGTTTTTTACGATAAAAGCACGATCGAAGCCTTTGGCAACACCCCGCACAACACCGCGATCGGTGGCTTGGTGGCTTGGGTTGATCGGCATATTGACGAAGCGGTAATTTATAGTACAAGCACCCTGGGAATCGATTATCCGGAATTTGCGGGTTATAAATCAGTGGCGAGTGGATTGCTCGCGTTGCGGATTTCCCGGATTCAACCAACTTATTTGCTTTGGTTCCGGCCCGAAGTACTGCAAACCATCCATTGGGCTGGGGAACCGCATAAAACGATCGGGGTTGATGCAAATGCTGGTCGATGGCTCACACCCCGAAAATCATTTGAACTATGGAAAGAAACGGTGCGGCGGCAATCGCTGCCCTGGCTCACCTGTGAAATCAGCGCCGCATTAGAACTTCGGAGTCGGATCATCGGCATCGTGCTCCAAAAAGCCGATGAGCTGGCCTTAGTCAATACAGAACTGGAGCGCAGCAATACCGAGTTAGATTCTTTCGCCTATATTGCCTCACATGATCTGAAGGAGCCGCTGCGGGGGATCCATAACTATTCCACTTTTTTGATTGAAGATTATGGTGAACTCTTAGGCGAAGCGGGCACCAAAAAACTCACAACGCTCATGCAACTGACCCAGCGCATGGAGGATTTAATCAATTCTTTGCTGCACTATTCCCAGTTTGGGCGGGCCGATCTCCAGTTTCAGCCCGTGAATTTGGGTGAGATGGTGGCGGCTGTGTTGGATGTGATCGCCATCAGTCAGCACGCCTCGACCGACTTTCGGATTCCCCGGCCGATGCCGATCGTCGAGTGCGATCGGGTTCAAGTCAATGAGCTATTTAGCAATCTGATTAATAATGCGATCAAATACAATAATCACACCGAGAAATGGGTGGAAATCGGCTACCTCCTGCCAACGGAACTCACACCGAATCTACTCGTATTACTGAAGCTTGATCATCCCCAGATGGTGTTTTTCGTCAAAGATAATGGGATTGGGATTCGGGCACAACATTTAGAGACAATCTTTAAGATTTTCAAGCGGCTACATGCTCAGGGTGCATATGGTGAAGGCACAGGAGCCGGATTGACGATCGCCAAAAAGGTCGTCGAACGTCACAATGGTAGTATTGCCGTTGAATCGACTTACGGTGAGGGCAGCACGTTTTACTTCACCCTGGGGGAACGCCCATGAAAGCGGCAACCCATCGCCTACTGGTGATCGAAGATAGTAATGAAGATTTTGAGGCATTGAGCCGAATTATCGACCAGGTGAGTCAAGTATCACTCGATCTGCATCGATGTATTAATGGCGACGATGCGTTGGATTTTCTCAACCAATCGCCTTTTAATCCCGATCTCATTATTTTAGACCTCAACTTACCCGGCACCGATGGTCGGGAGATTCTGGTCACAATCAAGCAAACTAAAAAACTCCGATCGATTCCGATCGTGGTACTCAGCACATCTGCAAATCCTAAAGATATCGAAGCCTGCTACCAGTCAGGGGTGAACAGTTATATGCTAAAACCGATGAACATCAATAACTTGAAAGATTCATTGCGAATGATGCTGGATTACTGGTTCAGCGCCATGGTCTTGCCAACTTCCATTAAGCGATAACGAGGATGATATGCTGTCTGCAAGCTGTAAAATATTGATTATCGATGATTCCGAGGTCGATCGGGAGACTTATTGGCGCTATTTACGATCGGCCAGCGAGTTAAATTGTCAGATTAGCGATCGTGAGTCAGCCGAGTCGGCGCTTCAGCTTTGCCAGCGCGATCGACCGGATGTCATATTGCTTGACTATTTACTACCGGATGCCGATGGGTTGGAGTTTCTTTGGCAATTTACGCAGCGATTCGGCGCTTTGCCGATCGTCATTATGCTGACGGGCCAAGGGAATGAGTCGGTGGCGGTCGAAGCCATGAAATTTGGCGTGAACGATTATCTTGTCAAAGACAAACTAACGCCGCAAAAGCTGATAACCGCGATCACTAATGCCTTGACGACTCAAAGACTGCAAACGCAAGTCGATCATCAGCAGCAACAACACGAATTACTTTCGAGCATTAATTTAAAGCTTAGTCATTCGATCGAGCTATCCGAAATCCTGCAAGCTGCCGTCGATGGCGTCGGGAACTTATTGGGTAGCGATCGAGCCGTGGTTTATCGTTTTCACCCCGATCGGAGTGGGTCGATTGTGGCGGAGTCGGTTTTGCCTGAGTGGACGACAACGATCGGGTCGCAACGGGAAGACAATTGCTTTCAAGCGGGGCCAACCGATACGATCGAGAAGTATTTGCAAGGTCACAAAACAGTCGTCGAAAATATTGCCACAGCAGATTTAGCGGCCTGCCATGTCCAGATGCTCCAGAATTTTCAGGTGAAGGCAGTTTTAGCCGTGCCGATTTTGTTTCGGGTTCCGCCTGCGCCAGAAGCGCGCGTGTGGGGATTGCTGATTGCCCATCACTGCCAGACGACGCGGGCATGGCAACCCGATGAAATTAGCCTGCTCGATGAACTGGCGATGCAGATGGGAATCGCGATTCAGCAGGCCGAATTGGTCGTCGATTTGCAGGCCACGGTGCAGCGGCTGCAAGCCAGTGAACGGGAACTGCACGATCGGGTAATCGAAATTGAACAAACGAATTCGCGTCTATCCGAGACATCGGGGTTATTGGCACGACGGAATCAGGAACTGGACGATTTTTCCCACATTGCCTCCCATGATTTGCAAGCCCCACTGCGGGGGATTGCCAATCTCGCGCAGTGGCTCGTGAGTGATTTGGCCGGCCAACTCCCCGCCGAAAATCAACACCAACTCGAACTGATCCAATCACGGGTAGTGCAAATGACCACGTTGATTAACGGTCTGCTCCAGTACGCACTAGTCGGTCGTGAAAATATCGCCCCGATCAACGTTAATCTCAGTCAATTGATCGCCGAAGTCGTTGACCTACTGGATCCACCCAGCCATTTGACAGTCAGCTTTTCCACCGATCTACCGACGATCAAAACTCAAGCGCTGTTACTCAAGCAAGTGCTCTCTAACTTGATTGGTAATGCGATTAAGTACCATGACGTGATCGCCGATGCTCAGGGCGATCGCCCCCAGGGTAAGGTAGAAATCTTGCTACGGGATGAGGATAAGGTATGGCACTTTAGCGTAATTGACGATGGCCCCGGCATCGCCCCCGAAAATCAGCAGAAAATCTTTGGCATTTTCCAAACCTTAGTCGGGCGAGATGACATAAAGGGCATGGGTATTGGTCTCGCCGTGATTAAGAAAATTGTGGAGAGTCGTGGGGGCACGATCGCCGTTGAGTCCACGATCGGGCAGGGCAGCACATTCTCCTTCACTTGGCCCAAGATGCGCTAATCGTGATTCAATCGGGCCGTCACACTGGCCAGCTTGCTGCCGAGCTGGATAATTGCGACATGTTGGGCGGCATCGGCAAATCGCTAAAATCCAGGTATGTGACTTCGGCTCCAGTCGATTTTGCGCCACCCGCCGCAATTTTCACCAGTGTTTTGTTAAACGAATCTTGGCGGGCGCTTCCGGCGAAGGCCAGGATTTTGATTGTGTTCATGGATTTTTGATTAAACACGGTTTACTTGCATATGACGATAGTCAGGATCAACCCAACAGCGCGGCAAGTCTTCTCCTGACGGAAACATTAGACTTGCCTTTGCGTAATCTTCTGGATCTTGTTCCTCTTCACCCGACAAACTGCGCCCTGAAATCTGAGTTTCACTTGGGTTAACCAGCATTCCGACATCTTCAATATCAATGAGATCATCGCTTTGCTTATCTTTTAACAGCATCATCGTGTCCTTTGCTTAGTGGATTGTTGGGTGGATGAAAAATGTTGCTGAACCTTCGCGACGATCTGCCGATCAGTCATCCGATCGACCGTTTCAATTCCTACGATGTGCCCGCCCCGATGCTTACCCTCAAGGCGTTGCTCCAGTTCATTCTTGGCCTCACCGGGGCCGAATATAAAAATCGATTCGGTATCACCAAAACAGTCAATCACGGCATCATAATAAATGTTCAGATGCTCTGTCAGAACACTCTGAAGTCGATCGTCGGCGGGCATCTGCACCGCTTCATAGCTGCCCTTCAACGGGGAATCGCCCGATCGACGTGGTTGTGTTTCCACTTCCGACAAGACTTCTTTTACCGTTGCCTCTTTGCCTGTGATCGTGACCACAACCGCCTTGCGGTGATCAATCCAGACACCTAGTTCAGTGCTCATTGCGATCTCCTACGTATATGGTCAAAACTAGAAGCTATAGGCAACGCCGACTTTAGCGACCACATCGCCGTCCGATCGGGTAATGTAGTCAACCCCGCCATATAGCACCGTGTTACGACCAATCTTGGTTTCTAGCCCGGCTTGAATCACCGGGGATGTGTCGTCGCCAATCGAGACGCCCCCTCCCGCGAAGGCCCCAACGCCTTGACCCAGCGGAAAATCGTAGGTGGCAGTCGCTTGGATATTGACATTATTGATGGGGCGCAAGGAGGCCCGCGCGGAAAACGCCGAACCGGGGATCTTGTAGCGACCATCGATACCGAGATTGAACTCAGTATCGGAATCATTGAATGCCGCGCCAGCCGATACGCCCGCATAGTTTTCGTTCATCTGGGCTTGGGCGCTGGGTACGGCGATCGTGCCAATGAAACCGATCGCTGCGGCCAATAAGACAAGGTTGGAAAAACGCATGGGTTTACAAAGCTCCTAAATACGAGGCAGCGTTTCCGCTTAATTACCTCGATCGTATCGCAAATTTATTAGTCTAGCCCTCTCCCAAATGGTATATTTGGTCATTGTCAATGGATAGAGTCGCGACTTGATGATGCGATTTAGCCTTCATTCTCAGCCGCAACCGGATCAGAGGGTCGCGATGGAAACAGCCGTAACATTCGATTTAGCTCAATTACCCTTGATCCTGGCTGGCCCGATGCTCCGCCGTACGGAAGCCGAGGGGGTTTCGGTTTGGATTGCCTTGCAAGCACCAGCAGAAATTCATTTACAGATTTTGCCTGCGAATGGCGATGCCGTGGATCGGGCGCAGCCGCGATTGCAAGGCACAGGATCAACGATCGCCATCGGCAAGTCATTGCATTTGGCGCTGATTACCGCGCAACCCATATCGGGTGAGTCGCTGGTTCCGGGACAACTGTATGCCTACGATATCAAAATTCATCCCTCACAAATTGCGGGTCAACCAGGTCCACCGCTTTCATTGGCGCAAGCTCTACGATCGCCCGCGTTTCCCGATGTTTGTATCAGCTATTTCGCCCATGGATTGCCGACATTTTCGCTGCCACCCGATGACTTAAACAATTTGCGGATTCTTCATGGTTCCTGCCGCAAGTTGCACGATCGGGAATTAGATGCACTGCCGATCGTGGATCAAATGATTGCCGAAACTGCTGCCGACCCAAATGCCCGCCCCCATCAGTTGTTCTTTACCGGCGACCAAATCTATGGTGACGAAGTAGCCGACCCATTTCTCTGGGGAATTCAGCAGTTGCAACCGATTTTATTTGGCTGGAAGGAAGCCCTGTCTGACGCCATTCCGGATGACCACAGCCACCATCTCAAACCGGGCAAACGCACCGATATTGCCGAATCCCAAGCAGGACTCACGGCGAGCGAGCAAGGCGATGAGCACAAAACCCAAAGTCATTTGCTCCGCTTTAGTGAATATTGCACCAGCTATCTCTTTTCCTGGTCAGAATGTTTTTGGCAATTTCACTTTCCTCCAGCAGCGGCAGTCGGACGCCACGGCAAAGACGCCAAGCTCTGGAATCAACAGGTAAAGTATCTACGTGAGACCGCCCGATCGCAGGTGAATGTGCGGCGAGCCATGGCCAATGTGCCAGTCTATATGATTTTTGACGATCATGATGTGAGTGACGATTGGAATTTGAATCAAGATTGGTGTCTGCGGGTGCTGGGCAAGCCCCTCGGTCGTCAGGTTGTGCGCAATGCGCTGTTGAGCTATACGTTATTTCAGGGTTGGGGCAATACACCGGAGCAGTTTTTCCCAGCGACGATCGGAGCCAGTTTATTAGCCGCAACTCAATCTTGGTGTCAGAGTCAGGGTAATGATACCCATGCGCTTAAAACTATTGAGCCAGCGATCGGGATGCCATTAGTCGATCCGATTACAGATTTGCCGCAGTTTCAAGCCGACGAAGATGTTTGGATACTCAAGCGATCGGCACCGTCCCTGAATTGGCACTATCGCATTCGGGGTGCCGCCCATGAAGTGCTGGTGCTCGATACCCGCACCCAACGGGGCTATCCGATCGACCAAGCCAATGATGCACCGCCGCATTTACTCAGCCCCACGGCATTTCGGCAGCAATTACAGTCAATGCTTAATGCCGATCGGGCGGCCTCAGAGCAAAATCAAACGGCGGTAAATATCACTTTCATCGTCTCACCGACTAACGTATTCACTCTAGAAATTCTCGACCAAATCCAACGCTTGGGCCAACTCCAGAACAAGACCTACGAGATGGACATTGGCGATTCCTGGAATTTGGAATCAGCCGCCCGCTTGCGATTAATGCAGGAAATATTTAACGCTCGGCAGCATGTGATCATCCTATCGGGCGATATCCATTTTGGCGCGGCACTGCGGATCGATTATTGGCACCAGCCGCCCGACACCGCTCAGACTTTTCCGCGATCGCACACCCCACCGAATTCCTGCTTGGTTCAGCTTGTCGCCAGTGCGGTTTGCAATTCCGAGTTGCTCACGGAGATCCTCCAAACAAAAATCAAACTGCCATTCTCCGAACGATCGCGCTATTGGATCGGTTATGCCGACGAAAATCGCGAAATCGAAGTGACGCAGCGCTTTTGGCGGACGATCGGACGGTGGTTCGCCGCCATCACCAGTCCGACCCAGCGGCAGCAATCGCGCCGACTGTCCCGACAGCCAATCAGTTGGGGTTACCGCAGTCGATGGCTGCGTCGCCAACCCGCTCAGCACCCGCCATGGCAGCAAGCACCCGCTTGGCTTCAGCACTGCCAAGGTCGCAATCGAACGTTGGGATTATTGCGGCAGATCTGGTATTTGCGTTGGCTCCAAGAAGGTAAAGAAGTCGTGGGATCAAATAATATTGGCTTGGTTCAGCTGAATTGGCCAGTCGCTGCGGAAACAACGTCTGAAACCGTGCCTGAAACCGCACCGATCGTCATTTACGATTTGTACTGGTATGCGCCATGGGAGGTTCCCCATGTGGTTTATAGCCGCTTTCAGACGGCATTACGCCCGGAGTAAATTGGGCTGGCGGATCTAGCTGGCCAAATGTTTTTGGATGCCTGAATTGCGCTGCCGAATGATATTAAAGGCTTTTTGTTGGAGCTGCCGTACCCGCTCTCGGCTCATCCCCATGCGTTTCCCAACTTCTGCCAGCGATCGCGCGTCACCGTCATCTAAGCCAAATCGGTTCACCAGAACTTCGCGCATTATCGGTGGTAATTTCTGGATCACTTCACGTACCTCCTGGGATAGTTCGTTGCGTTCCGCCCGATCGACTGGTAATGCCGCATTATCCATCAACAGGTCTTGCAATTGACCCTCAGAGTTTTCGCCCAGCGGCTTTTCCAACGATAGTGTACGTTGGGCATGACTCAGATATTGCCGCACCATCTGAGGTTTCAAGTCTAAAGCCTTGGCAACTTCCTCGACCCTCGGTACACGGCCAAATTGCTGGGTTAATTCTCGTTCGACGCGTCTAATCCGATTCAGGATTTCAACCAGGTGAATTGGTAATCGAATTGTGCGCGAGCTTTGGGAGATCGCCCGAGTCATGGCTTGGCGAATCCACCAATAGGCGTAAGTTGAAAAGCGATATCCCTTAGTTGGGTCATACCTTTCGGCACCTCGCTGTAGCCCGATCGCCCCTTCTTGAATCAGATCCAAGAAGTCGAGGTTGCAATGTTGGTATTGCTTGGCAATTGTAACGACCAACCGTAAATTCGCTTCTACCATTCGGAGTTTAGCCAGTTTGCCTGCTTCGATCGCCAGTTCTAGTTCGTCGATCGTGAGTTCTAAATCTGCGGCCCAGTCTTCTTGACTTGACTCGCTGTCAGATTGCTCCATCAAGCCGAGTCGAGCCTGCTCGTACTTTAGCATCACTTGGATTTGTTGCCCGTACTCGATTTCTTGCGATCGTTCAAGTAGTGGAATACGGCCAATGTTGTGTAGATAGGCTTGGATCGTATTAGAGGAGGCAGTCATTCGGTTGGCTAGCTGAATCATCGCGCGATACCGTTACTTGTTGGTTAAGCTGTTTTCTACACTAGTAGAAAACAGCAATCGATCTGTCTACCTTTAGGAGGATTGTTGGCGATAGCGCCGCCCCATATTCGGTAGACTTCCGGATATAACCGATTAATTCGCGCCCACGGTGACTAAGCAAATTCTGTGACCATCCGGATCTTGAATCAACTGCAACTGGCCCAGTTGCAGAAATTCGACCGCGATCGTTGTTTGCCAGCACCACAGGTCATTGACTTGTGTATCAGTCGGTATCGGGCGGCCATCGTCCGGTTCCACATATTCCAACAGCTCAATCCCCAATCCCTCAGCGGCTTGCAGCGAACTAATTCGTACCCGTGCTCCAGGAACGCCACTTAGCTGTGCTTGCTCGAAGCCAAAGTTTTCACTCTCCTGTCGCAATTTCAGCCCTAAAAAACCACAGTAGAAGGCACGACTGACCGTCGTACTCGCCACGACGATCGCGGTGTGATCAATCCCGATAAACAGGCGTTCTGTTGCAAGCTGCCACTGTGGATCACCTTTACCCGCCGGAAAGTGAATCAATTCCAGATTATGACCATCGGGATCTTTGAAATAAAACGATTGAATGCCCCCAGCAACGGCGTTCCATGCTGGCAGAGTCTGGGGCTGGGGCGAGGTTTGAATCACCCCATGCAGGCACAGGTGTTGGTAAGCCTGCGCCATATCGCGCACGACGATCGCGATATGTTGAAACGTATGATCGTGGCTGCGTTGATCGACGGGGATGGATCGCCCTTGGGGTGTGAGAAATTCCGTTAGCACAATGGTTTGTTCGCCTAATTGCAAGGTCACAATCCGGAGTCGCACCGACGATAATCCATACAATTGGTCGTATTCTGCCCCCGCCGCTTCCCGATCGGTAATCATAATACAAGACAAAACGCTCGTATAGAAGTTGACCGATCGATTCATATCCGCCACTGTGATGCCTACGGATAAAACGTTAATTGTGCCTCGACTCATGTGCTCGATACCTGCCCGCCAGTCACTTCCAGAATTGCACCCGTCACGAAGCTACTATCCTCGGAGGCGAAATAAACGTAAGTGGGCGCGAGTTCTTCGGGTTGGGCCGCCCGTTTCATCGCGTTGTCACTGTCAAAATTATCGATCTGTTCCGGTGTCATCGTTCCCACAATCCCCGGTGTCCACACTGGCCCAGGCGCAACCGCATTGACGCGAATTTTGCGATCGGCAAGGTTTTGCGCCAGTGCTTTTGTGAAGGCATTAACGGCACCTTTACTCGCCGAGTAGTCGATCAAAAACTCCTTGCCAATCAGCCCCAGAATGCTACTGGTATTGATCACGGCATCCCCTTCGTGCAAATGTGGCAAGGCGGCTTTGAGCATGTAGAAGTACCCAAATACGTTGGTTTCCATCGTGCGCCGAAACTGCGCTTCGGAGAGATCTTCCAGTTGGAACTGCACCATCTGGTAGGCGGCGTTGTTGACCAAAATGTTTAAATGGCCAAGTTCCTTCACTGTTTGCTCAACCGCTTGCTGACACTGCTGGGAATCGCGCACGTCGGCTTTGATATTGAGGCACCGTTGGCCCTTTGCTTCGACCATCGATCGGGTGACATTCGCATCCGCGTCGTTCACATTGTAGAGGATCGCCACATCGGCCCCTTCCATCGCATAGGCGATCGCCACAGCCCGACCAATCCCCGAATCACCACCAGTAATCAAGGCCACTTTGCCTTGCAGCTTGCCCGCCGGTTTGTAGTTGGATAAGTCGCTATCGGGCTGGGGGATCATATCCTCTTGACTGGCGGGATACGGCAACGTTTGCGCCGGAATTTGATCGGCTGTCGGACGAAATTCTGTGGTCATGATAAATCTCCACTTTGAGGTTTTCAGGCTAATCGATCGAGCACATGATCACCAACACGCAAAGCGTTTGCAATGATTGTCAATGTTGGGTTTGAGCCAATATTGGAAGGAAAGAAGCTACCATCCACAACATACAGATTTTCAATTTCGTGCGTCTGACAATTGATGTCCAAAACAGACGTCTCCGGGTCAGTACCAAAGCGGCAAGTACCGCACTGGTGGGCGACCCAGCGTAATGGAAAAGTGCTGTGGTAGTAGCGTGATTGAAACCCGGTTTGAGTATCGATCGACTTCAGTACATCGATCCAACGATGGACGAGCCGGTCAAATGACTCAACATTATTATCAGTGTACTCCAGCGAAATTCTCTCTCTCTTTAGACGGACGCGATTATTGCCATCTGGTAGATCTTCACCCATAAGCCACCAATCCACAGAATGCCGCGCCGCATCATCAGGGGAAATATCCGCATCGATCGCTAACGGCACACCATTGGCCAGCATATCTCGATTCACTTTGCCCGATAGTTGGATCTGTCCCATGGGGTAAGGAAATCCCGGTTCGCCCCAATAGAAGTCGTTTATACCCAGCGTTTTCTCGAATACCGTGGGGTTTTCTGGCCCCATTAGCCCAATGACCGCACTGCAATTATGCTTCATGAAGTTACGCCCCACTTGGTCAGAACCATTAGCCAAACCATTGGGGTGCCGATCGTTGGCCGATCGGAGGAGTAACGCCGCCGAATTGATTGCCCCGCAGGCGACAACAACGATATCGGCCTGAAAAATCATGATTTCGCCCCCCACTTCAGTTTCTACGGCAGTAATACTGTGACCAGAGGCACTCGCGTGAAGTCGTTGCACTTTCGCATCCGTCAATAGCGTGACGTTGGGATGCTGCATCGCCGGACGCACTGTCATCACTTCGGCATCAGCCTTGGCATGAACCATGCAGGGATAGCCATCACAGGTGGCGCAGCGAATGCACTCACTCAAAAATGGCTGTGCCTCGTTGAGTTTGATCCCCAGCGGGAGATAAAACGGATGCAGACCTTGCTTGATTAAATCATCATGGACGGCTTGAATCCGTGGTTCATGGCTAATGGCCGGAAAAGCGTACTCTGCTTTGCTCCAAGGTTCAGTGGGATCAAGGCCCCGTTGACCATGGACGTGATAAAGCTGTTCAGCTTGCGCGTAGTAGGGTTCAAAATCTGCGTATTTGAGACACCAATCGGGCGAAATGCCGCCCTTGTGAACGACGGTATTGAATTCCGCTTCCCGCGCTCGAAATAGCGTACCACCATACAGCTTGGTGTTGCCACCGACCCAATAACCAGTGGCTGGATGGAGTTCCTGACCGGCTTTGTCCTGCCATGTTTCGGCATTGAAATAGCGCTCTGTTTTGCTCACCGCGATCGGATTCCAATTTGCCTTTTCTCTGGGTAAAAAGTTGCCGCGCTCAAGCATCAGAACCTGCTTACCGCTCTTGGCTAGTCGGTGCGCGAGTGTACCACCACCCGCTCCGGTGCCGATGATGATAATGTCGTATCGGCGGTTAGTCATAGCGTTGACGCACTAATGGCAGAGCGTACCAGGGCAGTGAGGGGTACGCATGATGCTCCCAATGATAACCAAAATGATAACAGGTTAAGAATGAATAAATTGGCAGGAAATTGCTGCTGGTAATGTGATGTGAATGATCAGGATTGCCACTAACCGACCGATGCGGTAAATACGTACCGAAGAAAAAGAGCTGCATTGAACTAAGCACGATCGGTAGTATCCAAAACAAAAATAAGTTAGGCAGAGCAACATGAAAGCTCAGATGCAATGCGAGAAATATTGCCCCGATGCCAAAAAATAGTACGAGCTTTTGCCGCCGATCGAGGTATTCACGCATAAATTTTAAATACCAGGCAAACGGACTATGATGAGTGCCATCATGAAAATCAGGATCACTGGCTTGCCCCGGATACCGATGATGCTTATGGTGGTTCATTGCCAGTTTTTGGTAGGGTAGAAGTGCATACAGGACTACTGCCAATTGTCCGATCGTATTGTTCCAGCGACGACTTACCACGGGAGAGACTGCTTCAACACGCGACATTACAGTGCCATGAATGGCATCATGAGCCACAATGAACAAGCCTGTCTGAATAAACGTGCGGCCCAGAATCACCACTAATATCCATAGCGGTGTAAGTCGATCGATGTTGACAAATAAAAGGAGGACTAAGCTACCAATCCAGAGAAGGATGATTGCCGACGCCACCCAAAGCCCAGTTAACGGCGGTGATTGGATGTCATGCCTCATATAAATCAATCTCATCGAGGAACAGCATTGCTTCTGGCCCAATACGGCCAAATTCCGGCTCAATTCCTAGTGGCATTTCAACCAGGTAGGTCCACCCGCCGAACCCCCAATTAACGCCACGCACGATGCCTTCTCCGCCAGCAAAGCTAACCGGATCTTCGGTGCAAAATTTTGGCTTTGGCATACAGATTGCCGACATATGGGTCGCTCCTCGGTTTTCATGTAGCCTCCGTTACAACATTGGTCAAAAACAAATTCTTAGAAAAAGTAACCCAGCCATTCTTTACGGTTGATCGCTCTGGAGAGAAGTTTAATTCCCCATCAGTAAAGACTAAGTAAAGGAAACGATGAAAACTCTACACTGACTGGGTTTAAGATAGTTCATGATAGTACTTACAATTCCGATTCGGTCGCGATCTTCTGCACGGCCTACCCTCCTGACATCGTTCTCCTACGGAGGATAGCATTGGGTCACAGCGAAAAACCCCCATCCAGTGCTTTGGCTATCTTGTAATTCACAAGGAAGACCGCATTGCTAATTCGGGAAAGTTAGTAGTATCAGAAATGTCACTAGTTCGACTCCTTTATCCTAACTGATCATCGAGAAAAAAGCTGGCGTTTTACGAAAAATTATGATTGTAATTCTTTACTGCTTATTGACTTGAATCTCGTTGTTGTTGTTGTTCCAAATTAAACTGCTTCTGCGCTACTGTTAATCGCTGCAAATCAGGATTAGAAGACATATCCCACTGGACTGCGGCCAGAAAAAATAAACACCCAGCGGTAATCAATCCAGTCACGAGGAACTGCCAAGTGGGGATATAAGCTAAAAGCAGAATCCCCATCAGATGCAGCAGACTGCTCAGTAGAAATGCCCGCGATCGCAGCCCCCATCCGGTAATGAGATATCCGATCGCGCTCAGTCCGAGCCAAAGTGGTGAAAGCTGCGACAAGATCCACCCGCCCCCACCAAACATCCCCCAATTCGTCAGGCAAACGCCGCCAATCATCAGGCCGACCCAGACATAAACCACCCAACGCAAGCGCTCTACCGTCACCCAATACCAAGCCAAGCGGTAAGTCCCCCAGGAACCGATGAGGGTGAGAATTGACCAGATAATCGCTTGGTACCGCCAGTCGATCGCCAGGAATTGCGCTGATAAAAAAATAACAGCGCAGATTGCTCCCCACAAAATAAAAACCTGGTCGATCCGCGTGTAAAAGGTCGAAAAGAGTTCGACGTTTTTGACTTGAATGCCAACATGCCAAAGTCCTTCAAGATCTTGAACGTCTAGAGCATCCTGTTTGCGGCGAATTACAGGCGGAGCAGGGCGGAAAGCACTCATGCTGGATTGTAGTTAGGTACTTGGATAACTACAATCTAGCAGGCCGAGCGGGCATTTCACCGAATTCGATCGGTGCTAGCGTTGGCAGGCTAATTTTTCTTGTCTAAAATTTAGCCTGTCGATTAAAGCATTCAGGACATTTTAATTGGTATTTAGCGACTGGCCCACATGCTTTTCCGTGAAATAGTGATTCAAGAACGTGCTCGTGAATGACAGTACTACTGGCCCGAGAATAAATGCCAGCAAGCCATTCACCAGAAATCCAGGAACCACTAAAGAAGCGAGCCAGAAGCAGAAGCCATTCACCACAAGTGAGAATAGCCCCAGCGTCAGAAAGTTAATGGGTAACGACAGCAGCGACAGCACTGGGCGGATCACCGCATTCACGACCCCGATCGCCACCGCTGCCATTAATGCCGCCGGGAAACTGGCAATATCAACGCCGGGCACTGTGAGGTCAACGATCAGTAAGCCCAAAGCCGTTGCCAACGTTGTCACAAGATATCCAACCATACCACTATTCATTTTCTACACCTCAAGTTGAAAAAAGAGTGAAATCTTAAAACTAGTAAACGTGGATACAACTTGCCAGCCTTATCGATAGACTGACTCATCCACAGCATCATTTTGTTTGACGATCGCGACTTCATTTTGTTTCGCGATCGCCCAGACTGCGTGGATGCTACCGGGAAGCCATCCGAGCAGGGTCAGCCCAATATTGATGAACAGCGTAGAACTAACGCCAAAAGTCAAGAAGACGCCGAGCGGTGGGAGTAAGATGCCGAGAACCAAGTGCAGTGTTTTCATGGTTTGTTCCATTACTTTAATCAAGTTTGGAGCAGCGGCCCAAAAGTCTCTTAGACCGCTATGCTTGCCTACTCCCGGCCACCTAATGGCGCGGCGTAGTCTTCGTTTAACGTCGCTCGTGGCAGCCGGCAGCCAGCGGCCGAACCGATCAAAGCGGCGGCCAGTCCCAGTAGCGAACCGAGGACAAAGGACCAGCTTACTTTTGCAGCATTACCCGCCAAATCACGCGTCTCCTGGGCCGTGATGGGGGAAGCCGGTGTCGTGGGATTGAGCTGGGCTTGATTAATCAGGCTGTCAGCGTTGGCCGCAGCCAGACCAAAGGCCCCCGTGACGCCACTCGATAGGAGCCAAGCGCTCAGTGCCAGAGTCGATGCCCAGAGGATTGCCCCGTTCAGTAACGCGGCATTTCGACTCATCCGTCCTGCCGTCCGGGCCGTAATCCAGCCCCCGACAAATAGTGAAATGAGCAAGCTGATAATCGACCAAATCCCAATATTCATCCCAACACCGCCCACTTCCGATCGCGGCGCGCCTGACCCGCCCACACTACTCATCCCGATCGCGACGCCCAAGGCACTCAAGACTAACTGCGTACTTAAGGCTGTGACCAATCCCGCCAAAACGGGTCCCCACCGTACTTGGTCATGGTAAGTCGTCGTTGCGACGGAAACCGCACGATCGGGCACATAATTAACCGGACGATTGATTGATGTCATGATGATTCTCCAAAGATTACATTAAACCTCGGTCGAGTCAGACTACTGCAACGGCATACCAGTTTGGATGACATTCCAATAGTGCAAAACGCCCTGACCAGACAAGATTTCGGTCAAAAGCGCGGCCACGAACCCAATCATCGCAAAGCGGCCGTTCCAAGTCTCAGCTTGAAGGGTAAATCCCCAAACCCAGTCATTACGATCGGCAGTAGGCGTTTGCTTAGTGATATTCGTCATGGTGAAAACTCCGAGTTGGGTGATGTGAATGATCGATTGATAACCGAACTATATCAATTAGCCACGTCTCGCACAGTCGTCCGATTGGATGAATTCCACGATCATCTTTATAGTCAATAGATAGAGTTAGTTCAGAACTTTTCTTTTCTTCCTACAGTTTCAATTAAATGGTACGGGCCAGACTACCTGCGATGAAGATGTAAGTCGGCATTCTCGGACAAATCTGTCATTGGAGAGACAGCCAACACGGCTTATTGCTTTATGGTTATTCAACGTGAAATTTACAAACGCGAAGCATAGCAGGAAAAAAATCATGCCGATCTTAATCGACGATGCAAAACGTACCGCGATCGCTGGTCAACTGGCCGATATGAAAGAAGTGCAAAACACGCTAATTGCCAATGAGGAAAAGCTAATTGGGGCTTGTAATGACCAAGATATTCGCGATCGGCTGGGCAAGATGCTCGACGACGATCGGAAAAACCTTGGCATTTTGGAAACGGTAATCGTGCAATATGGCGTGCAAAGCGAACCGCAAGAATCAGTCACAACGATGATGGAGGAAACCCGCGAGTTGATGGAAGGCTCTGAGGTTTCGCTCTACGAAAAGGTGTTTCAGCACGAGCTGTTACAGCATCGGCAGTTTATGTCGGGCGTTTTAGTTCACAAAGCGGCCCAAGTCGTCGGCGCTGATGTCGAGGCCGCCATTACCCCCTTGAATACGGTTAATTTTGAAAACCGTGCACACCAAGAACAACTTAAAGGCGTGCTCGAAGTCCTCGGTGTCCGCGAACTGACGGGTCAGGAAGCACAGCAAGGTCTCTGGGCGCGGGTTCAAGATGCTGTTGCCGCACTCTCTGGCATCGCGGGTAGTGCTGTGACTCAAGTTAGTGGCAAATCGGATATGAATATCCAAGATGTCCTTCGCTTGGATCACAATAAGGTCAATATGCTGTTTACGCAAATTAAGGACAGCAATGACCCGCGCAAAATTGAAGAGTACTTTGGGCAGATTTATCGCGATTTATCAGTTCATGCAAAGGCGGAAGAGCAGGTTGTTTATCCGGCTGTACGACTATTTTATGGAGAAACGCAAGAACTATATGACGAGCAGGCCGAGATGAGCGCCATGCTGGAAGCGCTAAAATCCTCAAATGCGTCAGATGCCGACTTTAAGGCCAAAGTCGAAGCGTTAAAGAATACATTTGTCGATCATATCCGCCAAGAGGAGAGCACGATGATCGCCGCGATCGGCAATCATTGCAGTACCGCACAACAGGAACAGTTGGCGACGCAATTTAAGCAGGCCAAGAGCCAGCTTCAGCAACAGATGGTGGCACAAGCCTAGCAAAACAATAGCGATCAAAAGTAACTAGTTCAAGCCCTCGCGACGCGACGACTGGACGACAATCAATTCATCAATTCATACCAAGGAGCCAAAATGCAAAATTACATCTGCAAAAAATGCGGGCATATCTATGACCCAACAGTTGGTGATCCTGATTCTGGCATCGAACCTGGCATACCATTTGAGGCGCTTCCTGATGATTGGGTTTGTCCTCAGTGTGGTGCCAAAAAAACTGATTTTGAACTAGATGGTGAACCGATGCCGGGAATGGTTGCTCCCGTGGGTGAGTAGAACATCGACACGATCGACTAGATTTGCGAGGATCATAAAATGTCTGGACAACTATGTTGGCTCTCGAGCTTTAGCTCTGGCGGGAAACTCGCGCTGTACTTGCGACATGAGCCTAGTCATCCTTGGAAGCCACACACGGCCTATCCTGGACTTTGTATTCCAGACCATCCGATTCCGGGCGGGTCAAAAGGCTGGGCAACTTGTCAAAAGCTCCTACAGTCTGGATGGACAATCATCCCCACTAAGCAAGCAAGAAACCCGATTGAAACGCCCATCAGCAATTTAATGGATCGATTTGTCTCTAATCAAGCTAATCGATAGAGTCTTTAAGCACAATACAGAGGGTCACGATGAATCAGCAAAATCAAGTTAAGCCACAAAGTCAAGGTATGCCCAATATTGACCCAACTGAGCTAGCCGACCCAAGAGCCGTATTTGCCGATAAGGATCATTCTTTCTTAGAATACGTCATGGCCGAAGGTGGGTTTGCCGATCCTTACGACGCACGCGATTTTACCGAAGTCGTATTTCGGATTATGCGTGACTTGATGACAACCGAAGCCGCCGATCGGGTGGCTGACGAATTGCACGAGGCGATTTTTCCCACCAAGGAGAAAGCACTCCAAATGGAAGTCACCGATCTGTGGAAAGACACTAATCCACTCGTCGCCTTCCTAAGCCGAGTGCGGCCACCTTGGCAAGGCCCCGGCATCTTCAAAATCAATTCCGATCGCTTCTTTTTCCGGGCGGCAAATGAAGGTGGACTTGAACGACCACCGGAGCATAGAGACGCCGATCGCAAACAGGCCGTGAAAGCAGTCTTTTCAGCTACCAAGAAGGAGCTTTCGGAAGAACGAATTCAAGAGATTTCCAGTTGGCTACCGACCGAGGGCGTCCGAGAACTCTGGATCCAAGCATAGTTGCATCACGACCGAAGCAAACCACAATTAATGGAGAACGATTATGAATGCTATCAAACAATGGATGACCGAGAACCGATTGAGTCGTACAATCACCGCTTGCTTGTTGGGCTTACTGTTGGTTTTGAACGTGGCCTGTAGCGCACCGAAAGCATCAAATCCCGCCGCAGAAGATATTTACAGTCAGGGTACACAGGGCAATCGTGGCGCAATGAACGATCGGGATGAGCGCCTCGGCGAAAACAATCCAAGAGCGCAAGCCAGAACCAGTGAATTGATTGACACCGCCAAAAAGAATGCGGCAAATCCAAACAAACTCGAAGACCTCTCCCAACAAGCACGACAATCAGCGGAAGAACTCCCTGGTCAAGTCGCCGATCGCGTCAAAAGCCAACAGGACGACCTGGTGAAAGGCACAGAGCGAGGGATGCGCAATCTCAAAGAAAACCTCAAGGAGGCGTCAAAGGAGATTCCCAAGGTCGTTAAAGAGGCGACTGACGGTGCTAGAGGCAAAGTGAAGTAACCGATCGGTAAAACCAGCTTGCCAATATTATGTCCTCAATCAATGGTGGCAGGTTCAGTGGACAATCACATTCTATATCTCCTCGTACTCGGCTTCCTACTGATGGCGGTGACTCTCGGCTCCGGCTGGATTTCCCGCCTACCCATCTCATATGCCATCATTTACCTCGCGGTCGGAATCGTTCTGAGTCCCTACGGCTTCAATCTGATTCAGATTCGTCCCGGTGCTGAGTTTTTGGAGCGTTTGTCGGAATCTGTCATCCTGATTTCACTATTTAGCTGTGGTCTGAAGATTAATCGCCCACTCAAACCATGGGCGTGGCGATCGACCGCTCGCTTAATTGGCATATTGATGCCGTTTTGCATTTTCGCCGTTGCCGCTGTTGCCCACTGGGGGTTGGGAATGGGCGCTGGCGGGGCAATTTTGTTGGGGGCAATCTTGGCACCGACCGATCCAGTTCTGGCTTCGGAAGTACAGCTTGCTAATCCCGACGATCGCGATGAACTGAGATTTGGCCTAACATCCGAGGGTGGGCTGAACGACGCGCTCGCATTTCCATTTGTTTATTTTGGTCTCCGTTTGATTAAAGACGATCAGTGGCAAAATTGGCTGGCTGAATGGGTAATCATCGATTTAGTCTGGGCAATCGCTATTGGGCTAGTCATGGGTGTGATCATTGCCCAAACAATCGTCTGGCTGGACAAAAAGCTACAAAGAGTACGTCGCGTCGATGCTTTGATGGAAGATTTTGTGGCGTTAAGTATCATTCTGCTGACCTACTCACTGACAGAATTAGTCAATGGATATGGGTTTTTAGCAGTATTTGTGGCTGGTATTGTCACCCAACGTTGCGAACATGACGCCGATCGGCAAAGCTCGCAGCTTGAATTTACCGAGACATTAGAGAAACTGAGTGAGATTGGGACAATTCTGCTCCTTGGTTCCCTGCTGCGAATTGAGCCGATCATGCAATTTTGGCTGCCAGGATTGCTGATCGGGGGCTTGTTGCTCTTTGTTATTCGCCCGGCCGGGGCTTTAATCAGTATGATGGGTCAACAATCTAATCCCGCTCATCCTTGGTTATTTGGCTGGTTTGGGATTCGAGGCGTCGGATCACTGTACTATTTATTTTATTCGTTGGGAGAGGGATTAAAAGCCGAAGTTGGCGAACAAGTCGCTTGGATTACAATTATCGTAGTGGTCATGTCGATTCTGCTACATGGGATGACATCGACGCCATTAATGCGCTGGTACAATCAACAAATGAGCATCAGGAGATCGCCGATCGCCCGACGCATGGTGAACAAATCATGAATCGTTCTAATCGAGTATGAGGTTTGGAGATGCGAAGTGCCTATTTGATTTTCAATCCCGTTGCCGGACAGGGCGATGCGGAACAGGATCTAGCCAAGATCCGTGCCATGTTAGAGCCAACGATCGCCCTGGAAGTTCACCATACAACTGCCGAAATTGATGCTGACGAATTAGCGCTAGTAGCAGTCAATCAAGGCGTTGAAGCCGTCATTGTGGCGGGTGGTGATGGGACGATTTCAGCCACCGCGAATGCGCTGATGGAGACAGGGATTCCCTTGGGCGTCATCTCACGCGGCACGGCGAATGCGTTTGCGAGTGCACTGGATTTACCCACAACGATCGAAGCGGCTTGTCAAACGATTTTAGCGGGCGAGACGCGCATTGTGGATGCGGCAAAATGTAACGATATGCCGATGGTCTTGCTCGCTGGCATTGGGTTTGAGGCCGAGACAGTCGAGCGCACCGATCGGGAATCAAAGAATCGGTTGGGACTGCTGGCCTATATTCTGGCAGGCATGGAACAATTAGGGCAAATGACCCAATTTGATGTAGAAATTGAGACGGATGACAAAATCATTCATGTCACTGCGACCGCGATTACGATCGCTAATGCCGCACCCCCAACCTCAATCCTGGCTCAAGGCTCAGCTGGTGTGATTTTTGATGATGGTTTGCTGGATGTGACGATTATCGCGCCAGCGAACCGAACAGGAGCGATCGCGGCTTCCTATGAGTTATTGACCTCCGCACTCACGGGTGATGCCACTACCCGGCCTGACATCGGCTATTTACGGGCAAAGAAGCTAACGATTACGACGGAGCCACCGCAAAAGGTCGTGATCGATGGTGAAGTTCGAGGCACAACGCCTGTGACGATCGAATGTATACCCAATAGTTTAACCGTGTTTTCACCGCAAACTGAGGCGTTGCCGCCGATCGAGCGGTTAGAAGGCTTACCTAACTTGAGTATTGATCACAAATAGTCAATCCGCCTCACAGAAGCAAGTAGGCCGATCGGTAGAGACGAAACCGTAACGATCGCGACTCACCTTCTATCGATTGAGCGATTTATTAATCTTAAATTCCCCATATGATTGGCATATAGCCGCCAGAATAACTCGCGATCGATCGTAAAAACGCTCGAATATGGTGAACATGAATACCAGAAACCAGAAATCCTATGTTGAGGAAGATCCGCCAATCGCTGTGACGTCAACATCAATCCAGTCACCCCGTTCATCCGCGCTCCACCAACGCGGCGATCAATCTTTCTCGCTGCTTGATCTGGCTTCACTAATCATGATTAGCGTCGTACTCTTGCCAACGATCGGGGGAATCATCTGGGCTGATCGACGCAAAAGCCGCCAGCAAGCATTCCACGTCCAGCAATCAAATATGCTGCATTGTCAGCGCTGTCGATACTTTTGCCCAAATCCGTACCTCAAGTGCGCGATCCATCCAATCACGGTCATGACTGAGGCGTCAGCTGACTGTCGCGACTACTGCTCCTCGTGATGCTCCCTTGATCAGCAAATCGTTCAAACGTATTTTTAATTGAGGAACCGATCGTGAAAGCAACCGTTTACTACGCTCCTGGTGATGTGCGCGTTGAAACCGTACCTGATTCAGCGATCGAGCAACCGACTGACGCCATTGTCCGAATTACCCATGCCTGTATCTGTGGCATTGTGGAAACCGTGGGTGCAGACGTGCGCACCCTGCAAAAAGGCGATCGTCTGCTTGACAACCGCATCGCCATTGCCCGTCGCTTTGGGGCAACGGATATTGTCAGCGATCGGGATGAGGCCGCGATCGAGCAAGTGCAACAGATGACCAAGGGTGGGGCCGAGGCAGTGTTGGAATGTGTCGGCACCGCATCATCCCTAAGTACAGCCATGGGAATTGCCCGACCGGGTGCCGCGATCGGCTTTGTGGGTGTGCCCCACGGCAGTGAAGGCGTCAAATTACAACGGATGTTTCGGTCAAATATTAGCTTGCATGGTGGGGTTGCACCCGCCCGCGCCTACATTCCTGAACTGTTGAGCGATGTGATGGCAGGCAAACTCGATCCCTCACCTGTACTGGATCTCACGGTGGATTTGGCCGGGGTTCCGGCGGGTTATGTCGCGATGGATCAACGACAAGCGATCAAGGTCATGGTGCGGCTATAAATGAAAATTGCTATCTTCAGTGCCAAAAACTACGATCGCGACTCCCTCATAGCCGCTAATTCAGCACAGATTAATTCAACGCAGGGCCATGAACTGTGTTTTTTTGAAACTCAACTAAACGAACATACGGCTCTGCTAGCAAAAGGGATACCAGTGGTTTGCCCCTTTGTAAATGATGTCGTCAATGCCAAAGTTCTGAAAATCCTTGCCGCTAATGGCACGGGCCTGCTTGCCTTGCGCGCCGCTGGATTCAATAATGTGGACTTGAAAACCGCTGCCGAGTTGGGGATTGCCGTGGTGCGTGTTCCCGCTTATTCACCCTATGCCGTGGCAGAGCATACGGTGGCGTTGATTTTGATGCTGAACCGGAAGCTCTATCGGGCTTACAATCGGGTGAGGGACGATAACTTTTCGCTGGAAGGGTTGTTGGGATTTGACCTGCATGGCGGCACGATCGGCATTATCGGCACAGGCAAAATTGGCATGGTGTTTGCCCAGATTATGCATGGGTTTGGCTGTTCGTTGTTGGGCTACGATAAGTTCCCCAATCCCCAGTTTGCCGCAATTGACGGGGCGCGATACGCCAGTTTACCGGAGTTATTGGCAAAGTCGGATGTGATTTCACTCCACTGCCCGTTGACGCCTGAGAACCATCATCTGATTGACGATCGGGCGATCGCTCAGATGAAGCCCGGTGTGATGCTGATTAATACGAGTCGCGGTGGGCTGGTGGATACGGGCGCGGTGATTGCTGGGATCAAATCCGCTCAAATTGGTTACTTGGGCATTGATGTATACGAGCAGGAAGCCGATTTATTTTCCGAGGATTTGTCCGGCACGATCATTCAGGATGATAATTTTCAACTCTTAAAATCTTTTCCAAACGTCGTAATCACAGCCCACCAGGCGTTCTTTACTCGGAATGCGTTGCAGGCGATCGCCGAAACGACGCTAGCAAATATCACCGAATTTGCGCAGGGGAAAGTTCTCACCAATCAGGTTAAATAATTTTAATGATTTAAAATTACCTTGTCAGTGACTTGGCCAGAAGCGTTAATCTCATAGACGATCGGGACTCCCGTGGCGAGTTCCAGCGACATCACTGACGCGGGACTCAGGTGCTCCAGTTGCATCACGATCGAACGCAGAGAGTTTCCATGAGCCGCGATGAGGATATGATCGCCCTGTTGAATTTGCGTCAGAATGCGACTGTTAAAGTAAACCGCAACGCGCTTCTGGGTATCGGCCAAACTTTCGCCATTCGGGGGGCGCACATCATAGGAGCGCCGCCACTGCTGCACTTGGGCTTCCCCGTATTTTATCGCGGTCTCAGCTTTATTTAATCCCTGCAAGTCGCCATAGAAGCGTTCATCGAGGGCAGCATTGCTGAAAATAGGCAGTTCTTCAGCGGGATTGCCATCATATTGATCCCAGCCGTGCCAGTCGCAGTCACCGACCTCATGCTTGATAATCGGCGTCTTACCACCGCAAATATTCGTCCGATCGGTAAGACAAATCATCGCCGTTTCGATCGCCCGGATTAATTTACTGGTGAAGCAAACATTGACCCGATAGCCACTGAGTCGATCGGCGGCGATCGTCGCTTCCGCCCGACCCCGCTCACTCAACGGCACGTCAACCCATCCGGTAAACTTGTTTTGGGCATTCCAAAGACTTTGACCGTGGCGCAGCAAAATTAGGGTTGCCATGTTTCCTGGGGTTTATAAAATTCCATCTTTTTTGGCCATGAATAGCATCAGGTCAATTACTCGCATGGAGTAGCCCCATTCATTGTCATACCAAGCCACCACTTTGAAGAAGTTGGGATTCAATTCCATCCCGGCCCCGGCATCAAAAATACTCGATCGGGGATCGCTCCTAAAATCCGACGAAACAACGGGCGCTGTGGTGTAGCCCAAAATACCTTTCAGCGAGCTTTCTGAAGCAATTTTCATTGCCGCACAGATTGCCGCATAGCGGGTTGCCTGTTCCGTTTTGAAGGTCAGATCAACGACCGAAACATCGGGGGTCGGTACCCGGAATGACATACCTGTCAAGCGCCCTGTTAATTCTGGCATCACCAGCGTCACGGCGGTTGCGGCTCCAGTTGATGCCGGAATGATATTTTGCGGTGCCCCGCGTCCCCCGCGCAAATCCTTTTGGCTCGGCCCGTCAACGGTTGGCTGTGTGGCGGTCATGGCATGAATTGTGGTCATTAGCCCCTCGGCAAAGCCAAAATTTTCATGAATCACTTTGGCGATCGGGGCGAGGCAATTGGTTGTGCAACTGGCATTCGAGACGATCGTGTCGGTTGCTGGGTTGAATTTATGATGATTCACACCCATGACCAGCGTCGGAATTTTGTCCGGTTCTTTACTGGGGGCGGTCAGGACGACACGTTTGGCCCCAGCGTGAATATGCTTCAGGGCGTCATCATAGTGCCGGAAGAGGCCCGTTGATTCCACCACATAGTCTACCTGCAATGCTTGCCAAGGCAGTTCGGCGGGGTTGCGAATCGATCGGCAATCCACTGATACCCCATTAATCACCAGTCGATCCTCAGCCGCTTCGACTTCGCCAGCAAAAGTCCCATGGGTCGAATCATATTTGAACAGATAGGCTAAGTCTTCGGTGCTGGCTAAGTCGTTAACGCCAACAAACTCGATGTCGGGATGCTGAATGCCAAGCCGCATCACCAGTCGGCCAATTCGACCAAATCCGTTAATTCCGACTCTTAACTTTGTCATGATCAAATCTCCTAAAATTAATTATCGAATTGTTGCGAAGGAATGAGAACTCAACAACATTCAATCCCCGTAGGTTGGGTAGAGCAACGCGGAACCCAACAATATCGAGGCGTTGGGTTCCACTTCGTTCTACCCAACCTACCGCTACCCAACCAACCGCTAAAATTATCGAATTGCCGCTAATTGTTCGTCCATGGCGGTGGCGTACTGTGCGGCATTTAAGCCCACTAATAAATGCAGCTTGCCATCGGGAAGTCGCAGAATGCCTTCCACACAGGTTTTTTTCAGCGCCGCTTCGTCCACTGCCGCACTGTCCGCCACTTCGAGTCGCAAGCGGGTCAGCGCCACTGCTGTCACCTGACGGATGTTCGATTTGCCCCCGATCGCGGCAATCATCGCTTGAACATTTTCCGCAATATATGGATCAAAGGCGATCGGTGCGGCGATTACAACGGCTTCAACATCAGGCATTTCAAGCGGTAATGGATCGACTTGATCTGCTTCCACTCCAGCCGTTTTGAGATATTCCACCATGTCGGTTTTGAGATTTTCCGATCGGGTGCCAAAAATCGCCTGGGCATTATCGCCGATCGCCAGAACACCCGTCGCGCCCAGAGCTTTCAGCCGTCCTCGATTAACTTTACTCATATCCTTGACGCTAATCCGCAGTCGGGTAATACAGGCATCGAGGTTGATAATATTACTCCGCCCCCCAAACGATCGCACCAAATCCTGTGCCATTGCCGTCGCCCCAGTCGGTAAGGGCATCGCCTCAGGCACCACAGATTCATCTTCGCGCCCCGGTGTGGCGAAGTTAAAATGTTTAATGGCAAATCGAAACGCAAAGTAGTAGACCAATGCAAAAAATGGGCCAAAGGCGGGAATCAACCAGACTTTTGTGCCGAGTCGATAGAACAGAAAGAAATCAATAAACCCCTGGGAGAACGTAAACCCCATCAGCCCACCCAGCGCCACAAATAGCCAATCGGCAAACCCCGCGATTAGGGCATGAATCGCATAGAGCGGTGGGGCGAGGAAGAGAAACGAGAACTCGATCGGTTCGGTAATCCCGGTTAGAAACGACGTGAATGCTGCTGATAGCATAATGCCGCCCGTCACCTTACGATTTTTGGGTTTGGCTGACTGCCAGATGGCGATCGCGGCGGCGGGGAGACCAAACATTTTGAACCAGTAGGCCCCGCCGAGGATGCCAGCGGTTTTATCCCCGGCAAAAAAGCGCGTGATGTCTCCGTGGACAACATTTCCGGCAATATCGGTGAATGAGCCAATCTGGAAGAAGAATGGGACATTCCAAATATGGTGTAATCCAAAGGGCAGTAAAGCCCGCTCGACGACGCCATAGGTGGCGGCAGTGAGGGCCACATTGCCACCGGAGGCGGAGGCATTGGCCGCCGCGCTGATTGCGTTGCCGATCGGGGGCCAGATCACGCTCATTAGAATCCCGACCACGATCGCCGTCAAACTTGTAATAATCGGCACAAACCGCTTGCCTGCAAAGAATCCCAAATATTGCGGCAACTGAATCCGATAGAAGCGATTAAATAAATAAGCCGCAATGCAGCCCATAATCAAACCACCGAATACGCCTGTATCCAACGTTTGAATGCCCATCACCGATTTAAGTGTCGCAGGATCAACGCCCCAAAGCACGATCGAAGCGGCTCCCAAAGTCGCGATAAATACGGCAAAACCCACGGTCGCGGCCAGTGCGGCAACGCCATCATTTCCGGTATAGCCGATCGCGACGGAGACCGCAAAAATCAGGGGCAAATTGGCGAAAATCGAGTCCCCAGATTGTTTCATGATCGTCGCCAACCATTGTGGCAGCCACCAAAAAGCCGGACTGGCGATTACTCCGGTTTTGAGGTTCTCTAATTCGATTAAGCGAGCACTTCCGAGTCCGAGGAGTAGTCCGGCGATCGGCAGCACTGAAACAGGCAGCATTAAAGACTTGCCCATCTGCTGCAATAACGCGAATGCTTTTTTCCATAGGTGATTTAGATTGGGCATAACGTTCTGACCTCCGCTGCTGTCGCCATGGTTAATGCTTTGACCGCGAGGGTTTGGCAGTCGCTTAGGGTGAGGGTGCGAATTTGGGCTTTGATGGTGGGAATCGTGGGAATGCTGACGCTCAATTCCCGAATGCCTAACCCAATCAAAATCGGCACCGCTTGGGGATCGCTGGCAATACCGCCGCAGATTCCTACCCATTTGCCATATTGGGTTGCGCCCTTGACGGTTTGGGCGATCAGGCGCAGCACGGCAGGATTGAGTCCATCGGCGAGGGGAGCAAGTTTGGGATGACCGCGATCGATGGCGAGGGTGTATTGGGTCAGGTCGTTGGTGCCGATCGAGAAGAAATCAACTTCCTGGGCAAATTGTTCGGCCAGAACGGCGGCGGCAGGAATTTCGACCATAATGCCAATTTCGATCGGCCCAATACCAAGCTGCTGTCGTTCTTCCGCTAACATGGCTTTAATCTGCCGAATCTCTTCCAAGCGACCAATCATGGGAAACATCACCCGCAATTGACCCGCCGAAGCCGATCGTAAAATCGCTCGCAGCTGGGTACGGAGCAAATCGGGTCGATCGAGGCCAATCCGAATACCGCGCTCACCCAAAAACGGATTCGCTTCATGGGGTAGGGAGACATAAGCTAAAGGCTTGTCACCGCCGACATCTAAGGTGCGAATCACCATGGGCCGATCGTTCCCCAACACGACCAAAATGCTGCGGTAAATTTCCGTCTGCTCATCTTCGCTCGGTGCCGCTGAGCGATCCATAAAAATAAACTCGCTTCGCAGCAGCCCCACGCCTTCACCACCCAGCGCCACCGACTTTTCGGCATCCTGCAAATTACTAATATTGGCCACCACTTGAATTCGATGCTGATCTAACGTGATCGCAGGCTGCGATGCTGACTGCAAATCGTTCGCTTGTTTCGCTTGCTGTTGCGCAATCTGTGTTTGCACAAGCTCGATTGCCGCAGGAGAAACGTTCAAGCGCACTTCTCCGAGGTTGCCATCCAAAACAACGGGTATCCCATCGGCTAATTCTAAAATGCGTGATTCCGCTCCAACGATCGCGGGAATCCCCATCGATCGAGCCAGAATCGCAACGTGGGAAGTTGCCCCACCCGCCATCGTACAGAAGCCTTTGACATGGGCACGATCGAGGTTTGCCATATCCGATGGCGTTAAATTAGCCGCCAGCAAAATCGTGTTTGGCGGATAGGTCGCTGCCTCAGTATCCACACCCACCAGCAATCGCAGCACCCGTTGGCCAATATCCCGCAAATCTGTCGCCCGTTGGGCCAGCGTCGGGTTCGGCAAGCGGGCCAACTGATCGGCCTGAGCCGTAAATGCTTGCTGCCACGCATAGGCCGCACTCTTACCCTGAGCGATCGCGCCATGGGCCAAATCCAACAATTCCGGATCATCGAGCAATGCTTCATGGGCTGCAAAGATGTCGGCTTTGCTTGCCCCACTCCGCGATTTTACCCGGCCTCGGATCGCCGTCACATCGACGAGGGCTTGGGCGATCGCCCTATCCAGCGCTTGCTTTTCCGTCTCCGGATTTTGCGCCAGCTCAATGACATTAAGCGCTGATTCACGCACTCGATAGGTTTGCCCTACGACTAAACCCGGAGAAGCGACAACGCCTAAAATTCGATCGGGGTCGCTGGGTGGCTGTGGTGGTAGGGTTTGCGCTGTCACCGTCGCTGGCGCTACTGGCATCGATCGGGCTTCTCCTAATCCATCGACGATCGCCTGCGTCAATGCGACAATCGCCGCTTTCGCATCTTCACCGACAGCGGTCAGCGTCACCCGATCGTTGTGTTTCACATCAAGGTTCATTAGTGCAACAACACTCTTCGCATTCGCACTATTGTCACCTCGATGTAATCGAATTACGGACTGATAGGGCTTTGCTAAGTTGACTAAAACAGCAGCGGGTCTTGCGTGAAGCCCGATCGGGTTCGGCACCACGATCGGTTCAGAGGTGATTAATTTACCCGATTCAACCACCGTCGCAACGTCAGCCTTTAGCGTCACTTCGAGAATAATATCTTGGCCGACCACAACTGGCCCCGATCGGTAAGCTGTATTTGCCACCCGATCGGCATTAATAATCACGATCATCGTCAGCAAGCTCGTGGCCTGTAGCGCAATGTAGTCGGCATCAAACTCAATTAAGCGATCGCCTGTTTTCACCCGATCGCCGACTTTGACATGAACCGTAAAGCCTTTTCCTCGCAGTTCTACCGTGTCCAGTCCAATGTGCATGAGGATTTCTAATCCCTGCGGCGTCTTGAGCGTCACAGCGTGATGGGCGGCATGGAGCAGGATTATTTCACCATCACATGGAGCCGTCAAAATTTGGTCAGTGGGGTCGATCGCGATACCGTCCCCCACCATTTTTTGGGCGAACACGGGGTCAGGCACCTGCCCGATCGACATCAAATAGCCCGATATCGGCGCAAGTAATCGAACTTCTGTTGGGGCTTGAGTCGCAGTAAGAGCATTCTTCATTGATTTAATCGCCATGTTGAACAACTAGCACCGAACAATCTGCATGGTGTACCACGTAATTACTCACACTGCCTGCCATCATTTCGTTTAATCCAGAATTTCCTCGCCGACCGATCACAATTAAGTCGGTATGAATATTACTCGCGAGCTGGCAAATCATCTTGCCGGGAGCGCCAGCATTCTGAGTGTATTCGATCGACACTTCAGCAGTTCGAGCCTTCTCTGCAAACTGTTTCAGCATCGCTAAACCTTTCTCCTCATAGGCCCGCCAGCGCTTTTCATAGATCTCGATCATCGGAATACTGGCACTGGTAGAATAGTAGTCCTGTCCCAGCAAAGTGGGGAACACTGGGTATTCCGGGTCATCGGATGAAGGCACATGGATGAGCATCATACTCGCACCCATCTTTTTTGCCACATCAAAGCCTGCCGCAAATACATCATCATTGCGATCGGATAGATCAACGGCCACCAATAATTTTGTAAACACGATCGGTCTCCCTATAGTCTATTTCCGTATCCCTATACAATTTACCAGACGCATCTCTCTACCATTGGATAGAGCAAGGCGGTTTTATTGAGAAAAGATCAGCACACTGTAGGCACCAATGGAAATCGTTCCATGCCAGGGAAGCCCATCGTAGCGGCCCACTACAGCGATCGTATCCATACTCAAATGATTATTAAAATCGTCATTGTAGCCATGCCAATCGCTGTTCAGCCGCAAATGCCAAGTTCCAGCCGCCGGAAAGCCAATGACATAGCCATCCTGCGCTTCATGGTAAAAATTCGCTACCACGACCACATCATCCCCAGCGCCACCTTGATCCCAACGATGGAAAGCAATTACCTTGCGTGCGTCATTCTGATGATAGACCTGGGTGAATTGCCCACAAAGGCCACGCGTAAAGCCATCACGATTGAGTCGTAACCCACAGAGGTCGCGATATAGCCGCACAATACCGTGAAATTCATCACATTGCTCCCAATCCACCGGAACGGTATCGCGGAACCAACCACCTTCGAGAAATTCCTGTCCCTGGAACAGCATGGGGATACCAGGGGC
>JANOQX010000077.1:0-47367 GCA_031415035.1 Cyanobacteria bacterium VAR_4_metabat_243 | reverse complement strand
GGTCGGCATGCGCTGGAGTGAATCCGGTTTCAATCATCTACTGTTGTTGCGACTCGCTTGGGCGAATCAGCGCTTTGATGATTTATTTCCCGCTTGCCAAGACGCCAAACAACGGTACTCCCACATCCCTTAGACACGCCCCCGATAGCTGAGCAACATATTCGTTCGGTTCAATCGATACTGGCTGTGGCGGCAAAAAATCATCTGGGTGACTGACAATAAGCTCTAAACTCAGCGACTTCAACCAGTCTCGTAATTCTTCACAGAATTCACCACTATTTTCAGCGATTCGCCAGAGTAATGCTTCCAAAAAATTCTTACCAGGGCACAATGTAAACTCGCCTTCATTATCGAATATGACCAGTGGCGCTATGTCGATTGACTGGTGCTCTGGGCCGCGCCAGTAACCGATGTAATTATCACAGTCATCCGCAGCAATAAACGCAATCCAATCGCAGACTTCGGCAATCGCGCGAACCCCAGCCATAATCTCAGGATCCGCTTGGTCTTCATTAGTCAGATAATTTGTGGCTAGCCAAGGTGCCCAATCCGCTTGCCAATTTAATTCAAACCCTGTCCAGCACAGCAGCTCATCTCGTTGCCGTAACAGTATTTCCACATCTGGCGGGATTGGTTCACCAGAAAGACGATAACGAGAGAATGCCGCGACAATATCAATCATGGAAGCGCCACAAAGCGAACTGATATAGCAATTATAAAGGCGGGTTTCACCATAGGCAGTTATTCTTCAATCGGGCACAACGCCTTCTGCATAATCGTCCCCGGATGCCCCGCATACTCACAGGGCTGAAGCGCCGACCAGCCTAAACTCGCATACCAATCCTGCCGATCGAGGGTAAATAAATACAAGGTCTGCACGCCCCGTTCCGTCAAGGCAAACTGCTCCACCGTTTGGCAAAGCGCGGCCCCAACCCCGCGCTGGCGATATTCTGGCAAGACAAATAATCCACCCAGCCAAGGCGAAAATTCCGGATAGTCCGGCAAATCATGCATCCGTAGCGCGATCGTGCCCAACACCTGATCCCCCGCATGCACCACCCAAGCGATCGGCAGCTTCTCACGCTGGCAATGTTCGCGTAACTTTTGGCGACGATCGGCCAACGTACCGGGAAACCCATATTGTTGCCAATGCTCAAAAGCTGGTGGCGCAAGCATCTCAATATATTCTGGATAATCGGCCAGTAGACTGATCAGCATATTCATATCGCGATCGATTAAACACCACAATTTTGGCACGATTCCATCCCCAGATAGATGCTCAGCGCCAACTAAAATGCTTGACTAGATTTAGTGCATCTGTATGAGTCTGACGATCGCACCCCATTGTACTCATGTCCGTTAGAACCCCGTCGTACACTCAGTCCAGAAGAAGAGCAACTCCTAATGAACTTATCCGCCGTCTATCTCAAACAACAGCAAGAATGGAAGCAGGAAGGCCGTCAGGAAGAACGAACAGCGGTAGCGTTGAAGTTGCTCAATGAGGGGATTGCCCCAGAGCTAATTATGAAGATCACCGGATTCTCGATCGAAACCATCAACCAGCTCCAGCAAACGAATTAATTGCGGCAACCGATCCGGCTCCTACCCCCAATGCTGTTTTCGGGGCCATTAGTAATTGGGGATTCGCCAAGCATCGGCGGTTAATGCACCCAATAGCGGCTCGATCGCCGCGCCTAATCCACCTGGACTCAACCACGCCTGCACCAATCCCGCATTGGTTGGCAACCCGTTTCCCGGCACGATATCCACCCCCAAGACAGTTTCCAAACCACCCAACAGCTGGGAGAGACTCCCCGTATCCGACAAACTATTGCCAAACACCAATAATTGGTTGTAGGCCGGATCGCTGAATATACTGCCAATATCGATCGTCAAAGAATTGGCAAAATTCAATTCCGGCAAAGTCCCAATCAGTTGGCTCCGATCGGCGAATCGATCGGTATACTCCGTCACGAAAGAATTCACAGTGGCATTTACGGTCGCAGCGATCGCGTTAATCTCGGTCGCCAGATCCCCAGTCAAAAAGCTACCCCAGTCGATCGCGAAGTTGGGCAATGCGGGGGCCGGGGCGGGCGGCGATGTCACCGTTGGGAAGTTATCAAACAGCGATCGGGCCGTTGCTGGCCCAGCCAAACTCGCTCCCACGATCGGAAACACCCCAGACAACACCCGCGAAAACGCTAACCCATCGAACAACCAGTCCAAGTTAAGAAATAGGGGCATAACAAATTTCCCTGGCAAAGCCAATATTCGGGTTCCAGCGGTTCTGATCTTGTTATAACGCCCTTAAGGAAAAAATGGATTAAGATCAATCATGAAATTTGGTTGATTAATCAGATTAATTAATGAATAGAGCATTTTTTCGTGGTTTGTCGCAGAATTGGTGTGGTTTAGAGTAGATTTAAGCGCAGAATGCATTGAGGCCTTTGGCGTCAACTAAAAAGCACAGGCATGGGCCTGTGCTTTGGCAACCGAGAATTTGAACCGTACGGCTGGATCGTCAGAGTTACATGACTTCCACTGCCACCGCTTCCACAAATTCTGTATCAGCCACTGCCGTCGGCATTTTCCCGGTCTTGGCCGCAGCCATTCGATCGCGCAGCACACCAACCAATTCTGTCACCAACAAACTCACGACCACGGCATCATCAATCTCACCCAAAAACGGGATAAAATCTGGCGCAATATCGATCGGGTTCAACACATAAGCCAAGGTCGCGCCAATAATCCACCAACGGTATTTCGGGTTGACCACCAGCTTGCGATACATTGCGTAAACCGATTCCATGGGGAGTTTGAACATGGTGAGATTCCTTGGGTTAGAAGTAAAGACGGTGGGAATGAGCTTGGCGGCTAACCCGTTTGGCTCACATCAGTATCTTCGCAACAAACCCCAAGAATTTCGAGGATTTTTCGAGCGGCTAACCGCGCTAAACCCAGTGTAGAAAACCGTTTACCGAACCAGTAACCGAACCAAGAATAGGCGAGTTGTGATTCGGTTGATCGCGATTATGGCGCTGTCACCAATGGGAAGTTCTCCATCGCGGCGGACAGATGTTTCTGCAATGTCGCCTTCAACAACGGCCCTTGAATATGATCCCAAGGCAACACCTGATCTTGATCCCAGTCTTCAAATACGTAAAAATCCAATTCCGGCAACGTCCCGCGCAATTCCTTAAACGCCCGCCGATAGCTGCCCAGAGTATCACCATAGCTCCGCACCAGCTCCAACAACGGCGCAATCCGCCGATCGCCGCGCGAGATCAACGTCTGAATCACCGACCAGTTATAGCTTTCGGGCCGGAAGTCGATGCCCTGGGGCCGCAATTGCTTCTGGAAAAACTGCAAGCGTTTCTCGCCATCGCGGCTGATGCCAAACCACTGGAACGGCGTGTGGGCCTTCGGAACAAAGGTGCTACAGCCCCAGGTAAGGCGCAGGCCGGGAGCAGCTTTCTTCAGGGATTTAAGCAGATCGGCAGTTTGGGCTACATCGTCCATGGTTTCGCTCGGGATGCCCACCATGCCGTAGAGTTTGAGATTACTCAAACCACCCGCTTTGGCACTCACCGCAGCGTTGGTGATTTCGTCATTTTGCAGTTTTTTATTAATGATGAGCCGAATCCGATCGCTGCCACTTTCGACGGCGATCGTCACGGATTTGGTGTGATGTTTAACCAGGGTTTGGGCGAGTTTCTGGGTCACGGTATTCGTCCGTACCGAAGCGATGCTAACACGCACATCATCAAACTGCGGCGAATTTAAGTGATCGAGTAAGCCATCAAATTCGGGATGCTGCGTCACCGACGCGCCCAGCAAGCCAATTCGATCGGTCACAGTTAGCCCCCGCTCGATCGCCGGAATCAGCGAGGTTTCCAAATCCGGGGTGCGGAACGGCAACGTGAGATAGCTAGCGAGGCAGAAGCGACACATCTCCGGGCAGCTTCGCACCACCTCGACCATGTAAATATTTTCCCAGGCGGCACGCTCGGTGACGACGGTGGAAGTCGAAAGCGTGTTGCCGCGATAGGTTTGCTTCTGGATCGTGGCCGGGACTTCGATATCGATCGGCGCAATCTTGGCGATCGGCCCGGTTGGAGCCACATAAGTCACAGCATACAAACTGGGCACATAAATCCCTGGCACCTGAGCCAAATGCCACAATTGCGTCGCCCGATCGGCCCCGCGTACCGCCTTGTAGGCATCGAGAAACTCGCCCAGCAGCAGCTCCCCATCCCCAAGTAAAATCACATCAAAAAATTCCGCAAACGGCTCCGGATTCGCCGTCAGCACTGGCCCGCCGCCAAACACCAAGGGATGCCGATCGCCCCGCTGCTTGGCCCAAATCGGCACATCCAGGGATTCCAACATC
Organism: Cyanobacteria bacterium VAR_4_metabat_243; assembly: GCA_031415035.1. Classification (GTDB taxonomy): domain Bacteria; phylum Cyanobacteriota; class Cyanobacteriia; order Leptolyngbyales; family Leptolyngbyaceae; genus Romeriopsis. Next base: position 42,977 of record JANOQX010000077.1, on the reverse strand, counting down.
CCCAGGATATTCACATAATCCAGTTCCCAGGACACCGAGAAGCCCAGCAGTTCCGGCGCATGGGGCAGGGTTTCGGCGACATCGGTGAAGAGCCTTGCGATCACCACATCCGATCGCAACGCAAAGGTCGCCCAAACCACCTGATAACCGAGGCTGGTGATGCCCACCGTATACTCATTCGGAAACGCGAAAATCAGCGGCACGGCATCCGGGTCGGGCTGTGCGGGTGTAAATAATAACCGTTCGTCGGTGAAGGGAGAAACGCTCACGGTAGGGAAATAGGCCGGGGGATTTGCCTCCTTAGCCTACCACTATCGATCGGGCGCTGGGGTGACGGGATCGATTATCCACCCCAATCAGGCCAATGAGCGAGCCGATCGACACCCCGAAATTGGGTTATAGTAGGGTGTTAGCGGCCAATTTTTGGGGCGCGATTGCATCGTTTAATTCAGAGAGTAAGGCCATGGCATTCGTCATCGCAACGACCAATATGAAAGGCGGTGTGGGCAAAACCACACTCAGCGTCAACCTCGCCGCCGCCCTGGCCAAGCACCATGGCAAACGGGTGCTGATCGCCGATCTCGATACCCAGATTAGCGCCACATTAAGTTTGATGCCGCCGGGGGAATTTGCCAAGCTGCGATCGGAGAAGCGATCGTTGCGTTACTTGATCCATCGCGCCATCACCTCCGACCCGGATCTGTTCAACCAGGCCCGCGACACGATTCGCAACTATGTCTGCAATGTCCCCAACCTCAGCCTCCTCCCCGGCGACATTGACCTGTACGACGAATACCTCGTCTCCGAAATGCTGCATCGCCGCGCCGCCACCCAAGAAAGCCCAATGGATTTTGAAGCCGTGTGGAATGGCTTTGAGAAAAATCTGATCCGCAGCATCCTCAAAACCGTCGATGCGGAATACGACATCATCATTCTCGACTGCGCGCCCGGATATAACCTGGTGACGCGGAGCGCCTTGCTGGCCAGTGATTTTTACCTGATTCCGGCGAAACCAGAGCCGTTGTCATTGATTGGGATTCAGCTGTTGGAACGGCGGATTGCCCGCTTGCGCGAAGCGCACAAATCCGATCCCAGCGTCAAGGTCGAAATGCTCGGTATTGTCTTTTCGCTCTCCGGGAATTTCCTCACGGGGCGTTATTACAACCAAGTGATGCAGCGATTGAATGATGACTTTAGTGACACGAAGTTATTTGCAACGCGGATTCCGTTGGATGTGAATGTGTCGAAGGCGGTGGATTCGTTTACTCCGGCGGTGTTGAGTAATCCGAATTGTCCGGGGAGTAAGGGATTTCGGCAGTTGAGCGAGGAGTTTTTGCGGAAGTTGAATGTGATGGCGCGGGTGAATGAGCCGCCGAGTAAATTTGCGTTGACGAACTTGGGTGATTGATGGATTGGGAATTGATTCTAAAACTCACTCGTTGTTGCCACACGTCAGGCCCCCTAACCCCCAATTCTGGGGCAACCGGAAAACGGCACTAAACTCATGCTCCCCCAGAATTGGGGGCCGGGGGGCGGTTCGGCTAGAATTAGGTTTAGTGTTTTGAGTTTTATCGGATGCCTGAATTAACCGCTTGGCGATCGGCCCTAACAGCCGCGATCCATCGCAATCGATCGCTAGCCAATAGTCGTTATGCCCAGTTGGCGACGATCGGCGTTGATGGCAAACCCGCGAATCGGACGATCGTGTTTCGGGGATTTGTGGATGAAATGATTCCCGATCGGTCGCATGACTTGAAATTCATTACCGATCGACGCAGTGAGAAGGTTATTCAAATTGCTCAAAATTCCTGGGGCGAGCTGTGTTGGTATTTTCCCAAGACGCGGGAGCAGTTTCGGATTTTGGGGCAATTGTCGATCGTCGATGGCACCACGCCCGATCCCGTTGCCCAAAAACTGCGCCGCATGACTTGGCATAATTTGTCCGACAGCGCCCGATCGTCCTTTGCTTGGCCTCATCCCAATCACGATCGGGCCGATGACAAAGCGTTTGAACCCCAGGAACTTGATCCCAATCACCCGATCGATGACTTTTGTTTAATGCTGCTGTCTCCCACCAGCGTCGATCATTTACAACTCAAAGGCGAACCCCAAAATCGCTACTCCCACCAGCTCATTCAAGGCCAATGGGAACAGCGATCGGTCAACCCGTAGGGTGGGCAATGCCCACCTGACATTTAGGCGCGACGGGCGCGGCGACGCAACAGACCCAATCCACCGACGATCGCCATACCAGCCATAAAGGCAGGCTCCGGCGTTTTCTGCGTCAGGTTCGACTTGATGGCGATGCCGTCGTTACCACATTCCATGAACAGATTCGCCACGAAGGATCCGAGCTTGAATCCAGGCGTCTTCTTAAAGCTGAAGCCCAAGGTCTGTGACCCAGCGGCCCCAACGTGACCGAAGTTCAGACCCGCTGCGCTCAGTTGGCTGGCCGACAGGTTCATGATGTCGCCGACTCGCGTCCCGGTACCGATCGCGTTCAAGATCGACTTGGTTCCGGTTTGCTGACCGGCGAAGTAAGCGTCATCGGAGGTCATATCCCCGTAGGAGTTGTTGCCGCGAACTGCCGCTTTCCAAGCGTTCGTGTTGTTCCAGCCGTAGTTTTGGGTGGTGGTATTCTTGGCAGTGACGTTAGCGTACACGCCAGTCTCAGCGGACCCCGTCTGGGAACCCAACCGGGCAAAGTTGACGGCCATCAGTTCGCCCGCCTCACTGGCAGCCTTGAAGCTCTTCCCAGTGAAGTTGAAGAACAAGTCGCCGTGGTTGACGACTTCGTTGCGATAGAGCGAACCGTTCAAGTCCATGCCGCTGTTGATGGCGATCGTGATTGAGTCGCCCGTGTCTTTGATCGCCAAACCTTGGTAGTCAAAGACTGCGCCACCCGTACCGTTGCCCACACCCGCTTTGGTGTAAGCCCAACCGTCGAACAAAGTATCAGCCTGAGCTTGGCCCGGAGCCGCAACGATCGCGGCAGTGGCGACCGCAGCCACAGCGGCGAATTGAGCGATTTGACGGAATTGAAGTGCCATGATGAATCTCTAAGTTAAAGGGTGAACGGATGGTTAATGGCAATGCAACGTGAATCAGTCGATCGAACGATGAATCGAATTGAGGATGGCATTAATTTCTACAGTTTTCCGCGATCGTAGGGTGGGCAATGCCCACCTTACGATCGATTGGGAAATCGAACCTAAGCGCGGCGAGCGCGGCGACGACGCAACAGACCCAGACCAGCCACCGCCGCCATCCCCGTCATGAAAGCAGGCTCCGGCACTTTGCGCTTGAACTTGGAGGTAATGGCGGCCCCATCGTTACCGCACTCCATAAACAGGTTAGCGACGAACGATCCGAGCTTGAAGCCCGCCGTCTTCTGGAACGTGAAACCGATCGTCTTCGTGCCAGTAGCCCCGTTGGCTCCGAAGTTCAAACCAGCAGTACTCAATTGGCTGTTGGACAGCATCATGATGTTGCCGACTTTCGTCCCAGTGCCGATCGAGTTGAGGATTTTGTTGCTGCCAGTTTGCTGACCGGCGAAGTAGCTGCTGCCGGAGTTCAAGTCACCGTAGGAGTTGTTACCGCGCACGGCGTTGCTCCAATCCGTGGTGTTGTTCCAGCCGTAGTTATAGGTGGCGACGCTCTTGGCCGAGACGTTGGCATAGACTCCAGTGGATGCCGCACCGGATTGCGTCCCGAGGCGGGCGAAGTTGACGGCCATCAACTGATTCGTGTCACTGGCTTCCTTGAAGCTCTTCCCGGTGAAGTTGAAGAACAAGTCACCGTGGTTGATGATTTCGGTACCGTGGGAACCGTTCCAGGACTGACCGTTCAAGTCCATGCCGCTGCTGATGGCGATCGTGATGGAATCGGCTGACTCCTTCACCGCAAGACCCCGATAATCGAACACCGAACCACCAGTACCGTTACCCACACCGCCGATGGCGTAGTCCCAATCCGCCGCATTGGCTTGAGTTGGAGCGGCAACTACAGCCGTCAGGGCGACGGTAGCAACAGCGGAGATTTGAGCAATTTGACGAAGATTGAGCGACATAATTAATCACACGACGAAGGTTAGTAAATGGAACGCTGTCGGTAAAGTTCGACAACCATTCCGGGTCGTGTAGAGCACTGACTGACTGAACGTCCACCAACTACGTCTCGGCAAATGGCCGAGTAATGGTTTGAGTTGGTTGCCACGTAACGTTGAAATCCCTAGATGCACTAGCCGCAAATACCAAGCAGTCATTAATCAATCAAGTGATGAATCAAGTGGACTGCGGCGGCTCGTTCGCTTGATGTCCCTAATATGGCAAACCGATCAAGGGAGTGACAAGTATCACACGATCGAGAACATTCAGGGTTAATAAACCAGCCCCGCTTCCAGTGGCACCACGGGGATCAGACCATTGCTCAAACCCCGGCAGCACAGGTGATCGAAGTGATGCGTTACGGAACCCCGTAGTTTCACCCAAACATTGCCGCCCCACATCGCGCCAAAATCCCCGCTTTGCGTACAAGTCACTCCGTAGCCATACGCAGGCAACAAGTCAGCAAAACATTTTTATCCAGTGTACGAAAAACAAACTGACCGAAATTGTGAGATTTTCCCAAAAAATCCCATTGTTCCACTAGCGGAATGTGAGCGGAATGTTAACTGGAATACATTTTCACGATCGATTCCGGCGTTTTCTACCACTTTTGGCCATTTTTTCGGCGGCTGCCGATGACCAACGGTCGGTCGTAGACCATCGGGAGCGCGCTCATCGTTGCAGCCAGATGCCCGTTAATCCGGCCGCGATCGCCGCCCGATAGTCTTCTTCTAAACTGTCGCCCACATGCCAAGCCTGGGCCGGAACACAATGATGCTTCTGCAAAGCGGCTTGAAAAATCGGCGCAGCGGGCTTCGCCGCCCCCACTTCAGTCGAAATCGTCACCGAACTGAAGAATTCCGCCAATCCCAACGCAGGCAAAACCTGATGCAACCGCGAATCAAAATTCGACACCACACCCAGTTCAATCCCCGCCGATCGGATTTGGCTCAGGGTGGCGATGGTATCGGTGTACAAATCCCAGGGAGCCGCCGTCGCAAAGTATTGGAACAACTGCTCAAAGAACGCATCAAAGTCCGCAAACTGCGGCAGCACATCGGCTTGATTAAAGGTGGCGATCGCCACCTCGCGCCACCAGGTATATTCCCGCGCGGACAATTCACTCGGATCGACGCCCGGAAAGGCCGGATTCCCCGCTGACTTGAAGGCGGAGCCAAAGGCCCAATCAAGCGTTTGCGGCGCGACTTCGACGCCATGTTCAAGCGCGATCGCGCCATATATTGTCCCAACGCTGCCCTTCACCCCAAACAACGTCCCCACCGCATCAAAGAAAATCACCTTGGGTCGCGGGGCCGCAACATCGATCGCGCTATTCATCCCTAGGGCACCTGCTGCAAGAACTTCACCAGCGGCTTCGTCATCCAACTAATCCCAACTTTCACCTGATGCTCCAAGGTCGGCATCCGGAATAGATAGATCATCCGCCGCGCCACATGGGCCGGTAACCCATTTAATTGCAGCCCCAAACCGGAAAGCGTCGCATTGTCCGTCCCCAGCGTCATCATTTCGCCCAGGGCTTGGTAGCGGAAGGGGAGGAGCGGCCGATCGGTCAAACTGGCCCAAACATTCCAACCCGCATAGTCCGCCTGCTGAAACGCGCCCTGGGCCGTCGCAGGCACCAATTGACCGGATTCATCATGACATTCGGCCAAGTCACCCAACGCAAAGATTTCGGGATGGCTTTCGACCTGCATCGCGGATGTGACGACGATCTGACCGCGCGAATTCCGCCCGATCGGCAAGTCCTGAATCAACGGCACAATCCGATTCCCTACTGTCCAGAGCACTAGATCCACCGGAATCGTCTGTGACCTATCCTGAAACTGCAACGTCATGCTGTCGGCGCTGATGTTTGTGACATTGGTGTTCAAATCCCGCCACACCGATCGGGCACTCAAGGCCTGCTCCGCCGTCTCGCGATTGAAGTCCGGTGAAGTCGCGAGGATCTTGTCCGCCCGTTCGACAATCCGCAATCGGCCCCGATCGCCCAATCGATCGGCTAGCTTACAAGCCAGTTCGACCCCGCTGTAGCCGCCCCCGACGATCGCGACCCGAATTTTCTCCGCATCGGATTCCTCTAACTGCCGCAATCGCTCGGCCACACGGGTCGCATCGGTCACATTGCGGAAGGGAATCGCATGTTCCGCCGCGCCATCCACCATATCCATCGGGGTTTCGCCACCCATCGCCAGGACGATCCGATCGTAGGTCAACGTCGTATCATCGCCAAATTTCACGGTTTTCGCGTCAAGGTCGATCGCCTTCACCGCCTGCTGCTGAAACCGAATCCCAGTATTAGCCAGGAGGGTCGAGTATTCTGGTGCGACCTCCCAGCTTTCCAGTTCGCCCGTCAGCAATTCGTAGAGCAACGGCGCAAAGACAAAGCGATCGCGCTGATCAACGAGGGTGATTTCGGGCTTTTGGGGCCAATTCATCTGGGTCAAGCGCAGGGCGGTGTAGAGTCCGCCGAAGCCGCCGCCGAGGATACAGATTTTTGCGGGTTGGGACATAGCTGGGGGAGACGGAAGGATTCTACCTATTGTAAGGGGCGATCGGGGTTCGGGTGGGGGCGGATGACCGGGCTTTAATCAGCGAGCCAACCAAAGATTTGGCCGACGGTGAGGAGGAGCCATTGATTGGGTTAGGTCGATCGCATCGGTTCGATGCTCAGAATGGTGGCTTGCATAGCATAACGTTGGGAAACGGCTGGATCTCGATTCTAGTGTAACGATCGGTTCCCCCGTCCCGCCCTGAGCGATAGCGCGGCCTGCGAGTGTCGATGGTCTTGTTCAGCTAATACAGCGTCAAGATTCCGATCGATGCGGTTTGGTTGAATTCGTGAATGGCTGTGGTTGCGGCGCGGAGGATACTTTCGATTGTTAGGGTAGAACAATTGCCTCGGCGAATCCAGATGACTTTGGGGGGAAATCCGAGCAGTAGGCTGAGATCGTTGTAGTCGGAGTCTCTGGTCACGATCGTGAAGTCATGTTGGGCGGCGTATTCCCAGATTTGACGATCGTCGTCTTGATCCATGCCGAGCAGGAAAACATGCTGGGAACCGGGATACAGGTCAGTGAAGCGGTTGACCAGTTGGGGCGAAAGGTTGTGATCGAACAGCAGTTTCATGCAGCAATGGTCAGGGTCTTTTGTTCACGATCGGCGGCGTAGGCAAGGCAGGCGAGGATATCTTGCTGGGTGAGGTAGGGAAAGTCGGCGAGGATTTCGGTGTTGGTCATGCCGGAGGCGAGGTAGGAGAGGACATCGTAGACAGTGATGCGCATGCCTCGGATGCAGGGTTTGCCACTGCGTTTGCCGGGTTCGAGGGTGATGATGTCTTGGTAATCCATGGCTGGCTGAATGGGAGGAGTATGTGACTATTTTAGCGTATCGATCGATCGGACTGTCGCTTGTATTCGTTGTCCATCGATCAGCGAAGTCGCAACTTTAATGACGTGCCTTGAGATTAATCCCAAGGCACTAAACTCACCTCTAGCCAGCGGTTGTCATGATTTCATCAATATCATTTCCAGCGAATCCCATCAACTTACCGACCTGCTTGACATACATCTTCTCGGTGATATGGAATGTGCCATCGCAATCGGGCCGCAGCACTTGATTGATCGACGGGACAAGATCGCCTTGAATCGCACTGTGTTTGCCCTGGGACATGGGTTTTTGGCTGATCTGACCGTCGATGTATTCGCTGGCGGGTTTGGTTTCGGGCAGTTGGAGGAAGGCTTCGAGGGTCAGCGGTTTGGGGAGGGCTTGAACCATAGTGGGTAAGGCGTTGGGGATTGGTTTGAGTTTAGCATAGGGGCTGGAAAGGGGCTTGGGGCGATCGAGATTAGAGCAATGATTGTCGTGGGTCGTCGCTAGGAGGATGCCAACCGCCGCGAATCCCCATCTGGCGGGCACGACGGATGGAGCCACTATCATGTCGATCGTCGTTCATATCTAAACGTTGGACTGTGGCGCGTCCGATCAAAGTGATTCCAATGATTTCTGTCCCATCTTGGCTCCAAATGAAGTGATCGGCCCAGTCATCGTTACGCGGATTGAAGAGGGGTTGTGTGGTTTGAGTTTTGGGGTCGATGCCAGTCGTGAAGTTGTAGCGGCGACCGTTGCACCGGATGCAGGCAAGGGCAAGATTTTCCTCGCCGTCGCTACCATTGAGGGATTGGGGGAGAATGTGATCGAAGGTAAAGACGGAGGTGCTACCAGCTTCAGAGGAGTGGCAGTATTCGCAGAGGAAGTTCGATCGTTCGCGGACGAATTGACGGGTAGCGCGATTAATTGGCATGGGGCGTGGCGGATTCAGCGATGATGCGGGCATTCATGAGGGTGAAGATCCGATCGAGTTCGGTAATGCCTGCAAATTCAGCAGTTTCGGTTTCGCTAATGGTTTGGGCTTTGTGTTTTTCGAGAAGGGTTTCGAGCCGGGTTTGGAGGTCTTCGGTGAATTTGAACAGGTTGAGGCCGCGTACTTGTTGGATTTGGATGCCGGAGTCAATCCAGGAAGAGGGCTGAACCATTGTCTGGGTGATCATTGTGGCGACCTCAATGAGAACGATGTAGGTTCATTTTAGCGCATCGATCGAGGAAGGGATGCGGCAGATGGCTGAGGTATTTCGGCTGAAGTTTGAGGGGCAGGGATAGATTTATTTAGAGGGTTGGGCGATCAAGATTCAGCACGATGGCTTGTGAGCTATGACTGAATTACAGAAAGTCTCCAAGTATATATCTATACGACGAGAAAATATAAAGAATGTAACGTAGTATAAAGGTTCTAGATTTTGACATGTTAGATGATTAGCATAGATATAGATTATGTGCACTTTAAATTTACGCAGAGGCAGCCGAGAGAGATCTCTACCCCAACAAGTCAAAACTGTATTCAAAAGGAGGATGAACAACCTGCCAATTCCTAGTATCCTATGCTGGCGAAGGGAATTCGCTGAAGCAGACTCATGGACTTAATAAAGAAAAATTCATGGATCCATGGTAGTGATGCTTTTTGCGTTTCCTAACTAACCAAACCAGGAAATCAATAGAATCCTGGCTGAATAAGGTTTACTGTCCTAGCTTACGTATAGCCTGTAGCTAACGGATCCCTCATCTAGTTATGGCAACAATCCATTTTAAAGGCAAGTCCTACGTTCAAAATCATCACCTCACGCTGAAGTACCACCAGTTGGTGCCGAATCCCATTGCGAGTCTGTCGGCCAAGGTGAGTCTGAACGACAATCTCATTATTCACGGAGATAACTTGCTTGCACTCAAGGCACTGTTGCCTACGTATGCGGGAAAAGTCAAGTGTATCTATATCGACCCTCCTTACAACACGGGTAATGAAGGGTGGATTTATAATGACAACGTTAATTCTCCAATGATGCAGGAATGGCTGAAGGCCAACAGTCCGATCGACAAGGAGGATTTGGCACGTCATGATAAGTGGCTGTGCATGATGATGCCAAGATTAAAGCTACTCAGAGAACTCTTACGAGATGATGGTGTTATTTTCATATCGATTGATGACAATGAAGTTCAACATTTAAGAATGTTGATGGACGAAGTTTTTGGTGAGGCGAATTTCATTTCAACGGTTATTTGGCAGAAAAAGCAATCTCCACAAAATGATGCCACCTATCTGTCAAACATGCATGATTACATCGTGGTATATGCTAGACAAGCAAAACAGTCTAAAACAGACCCTGATGGTTGGGAAAGAAATTTACTGCCAAGATCTGAAGAGCAGGAAGATCGATACTCTAATCCTGATAATGATACACGTGGCCCATGGGCATCGGTAGACTACACCTGCAATAAGACCGCAACTGAGCGTCCTAATTTGTATTATCCGATCATCAATCCTCTAAATGGCGAAGAGGTTTATCCTTCGCGTTCAAATGTATGGCGATTTGATAGAGAAAGGCATCTAAAAAACGAACAAGAAGACCGCGTTCGGTGGGCCAGTGGCTTTCCGCGACTGAAAAGGTTTCGCTCCGAGGTGCGAGACGGAGTAGTTCCGTCTACATGGTGGGATAGGAAGTTAGCTGGAGACAATCAAAAGGCTCGAAGAGAAGTAAAGAAAATTTTTCAGGAACTAGACAATCCTTTCGACTCGCCCAAACCAGTGAGTCTAATAAAATTGATTCTCAAAATAGCATCTGATCAAGATTCAATTGTTCTAGATTCTTTTGCAGGATCCGGAACCACCGCGCATGCGGTATTAGAGCTTAATCGAGAAGATGACGGAAACCGCAAATTTATTTTAATTGAAACAGAAAGTTATGCAGATAGTCTCACCGCAGAGCGTATACGCCGCGTCATCAAAGGCACAGATCAAACAACCAAGAAAGTGTTGAGTGACGGATTTAATGAAAGCTTCTCATTTTTCGAGCTGGGTGAGCCGATTGAAATGCAAGCAATTTTGGAAGGCAGTCATCTACCATCCTATGAAGACTTGGCTCGATACGTGTTTTATACAGCTACAGGTGATGAGTTTGTCACATCTAAGGTTGATGAGAAGCGCTTTTTTATCGGGAGCAATCAAGATTACGAAGTCTATATGTTCTATCAACCCGATCTTGATTATTTGCGATCTACAGCCCTCGATCTAGATAAGGTAGAGGAGATCGCACGCTTAAGCAGTCCAGACAAAAAACGATTAGTTTTTGCTCCAATGAAGTATCTTGATGCCCAGATGTTAGAGGAGCACAAAATCGTTTATTGCCAGCTTCCGTTTGAAATCTATAAGTTCAGAGACTAAAGTCAAATTATGTTGCAATACTCATTTTTCAGATAAGCCTAGACCGCCATGGAACTCAAAGACTACCAAAAATACTGCATTAATGAGGTGAAAGTATATCTTGAGTACTTAGCCAATTTTCGAGCGAAGTACGAAAAAGTTCGTGCGATTGAACCTGAATTAGCAGGAGACTTTACGCTCAAAGCATGGGAAAAAGCCAAAGGGGGAACCACTTTTCAGGGTGCAATTCACTTCGGACGACAGAACGGCCTAGGAGAACCATTACCAAATTTCTGTATTAAAGTTCCTACAGGCGGCGGAAAAACCATTCTTGCAACTCATGCAGTTGGTCTAATCAACATGCACTATCTAAAAAAGCAGACAGGCTTAGTGCTGTGGATTGTTCCGACTAGTCAAATCTATCGGCAAACGCTAAAAGCACTTCGCACTCGCGAACATCCCTATCGCCAAGTGCTGGATCTCAATAGTGGTGGCCGAACAAAAATTGTGGAGAAAACCGAGAATTTTACACCTTCGGACATAGAGTCCAGCCTAGTTATTTTGCTGTTGATGCTTCCGTCAGCGAATCGGCAGAATAAGGAAACCTTAAAGATTTTTCAGGATGCATCAGGTTTTGATGCATTCTTTCCTCCCGAAGATCAGTTATCAGATCATCAGAATCTATTAGAAAGATTTCCTAACCTAGATTATTTTGGGGATAAAACTTCTCGCTTTGGAGCACAAGTTAAAACTTCTCTTGGGAACACTCTCCGTATTCTTGAGCCTATAGTTATTGTAGATGAAGGCCATAAAGCATATAGCAAGGGCGCTCAAGACACTATCGCCAATTTTAACCCATCCATCCTTGTTGAACTTTCTGCAACACCACCACCTAACAGCAACATATTGGTTAGCGTTGGTGGTCAAGAGCTAAATGAAGAGGAGATGATTAAACTTGACATTCATCTTACCAATAAAGCAAGCTATGAATGGAAAGATTGCCTACGAGACAGTATAGCGAAACGCGAAGACTTACATAGGCAAGCTCTAGAACATCAGGGAAGAACTGGCATTTATATTCGTCCTATTTGCTTAATTCAAGTAGAAAGAACAGGTCGAGATCAAAGAAACGATATCAAATATATTCATGCCGAAGATGCAAGAAACTTCCTGATTAAGGAATGCAGTATTAGTCCAGACGCAATCGCCATCAAATCAAGTGAAAAAGATGATATTGAGGGGATTGACCTTTTCGATCGTGATTGCTCAATATGCTACATCATCACCAAGCAAGCTCTTCAGGAAGGATGGGACTGTTCTTTCGCGTACATCCTAACAATTCTCACAAACCCAAATTCAAAAAACGCAATTACTCAACTGGTAGGTCGTATTCTTAGGCAACCTTATGCTCGCAAAACTAATGTGAGATCTCTTAACGAATGCTATGTTTTCTGCTTTAAGCAAAAAGCAAAGAACCTAATCGACAGTATCCGTAAAGGACTTCAAGATGAAGGGCTAGGAGATATCGCTGGAAACATTGTGCAAGAAGCACAAGATGACACTCAAATCGAAGTAAGTTACCGAGAGCAATTTAAGAAATTCGAAGGTAAGCTTTACCTGCCGAGGTTTGTTATCCAGCAGAAAAGTCGATGGCGTGAGCTTAGTTATGAAATGGATATTTTGAGTAGAATTAATTGGGGCTTGATCAAACTAGATGAATTAAAGGGACTACCCCTTTCAAAAGTAGAAAGCAAGGATGAGACATCAGCAATTGGCCTAAGTAAATATGTTGACGATGTTATTGAGAAGAAAAATAGTCACATTCAGAAAGCCAGCCTGTCTGTCGATTTTGTCTATATTACTCGCCAAATACTAGATATCCTTCCCAACCCTTGGGCAGCCTATCAAGTCGCGGAAGAAGTATTCTCTGCACTGTCCAGTGTTTCCGAGAATACAGAAGCGCTTATTGCTGAAAACATGATCTTTATTATTGAAGAATTGCGAAAGCAACTGGCGAAGGAATGTGATCGTTTAGCCGAAGACGTTTTTCGAGAGTTGATAGAAACAAATCAAATTTGCTTCTTCCTTATGATGGATAAAGATCCAGATATTCCCACTAGAGTCAGCGTTCGTCATAACCAACCAAAACTAGTCAGAGAAAATAATGATCCGATCCAGCGTAGTCTTTTCGACTACGTACCAGAAGAAGATTTCAATGATATGGAGAAATCCATTGCTATTTATCTTGACGAACAGGAGAGACTTCTGTTTTGGTATAGAAATGTTTCGAGAAGAGACTACTCTATTCAAGGTTGGAAAAAAGGCCGAATCTACCCAGATTTTGTTGCTCCTGATACCACCTCAGAGGCTCCAGAGGACTGCGCAACAGTTTACGTATTAGAAAGTAAGGGCCTTCACTTAAAGAATGAAGATACCCAGTACAAAAGAAACATTTTTGAAATCTGCAATGAGCTTGGTCAAAAAACCCAGTGGCGTGAACTTGAACAAGACTTTTTTGGCTCTCGTATTGAATTCAAAGTAATCTTCGAAGATGAGTGGAAACGCAAGATCCATGAAATCTTCGCTTGAGTACTCAACTAACCGCTCCACCCAGCAAATTTTGAGAGGCGTAAAACTCTCAGTGCTGGGCAACTCATCACCACATTCAACAAGCTTAAATCTGATAAATCGCCTTCAGCACTTGCAGCAGCGACACCGCCGAATCTTTATGCAGCAACCTCAACTCCGGCAACAAGCAAGCATCCTCTGGTGCCAAACAACCAATCGGGCAGTACGTTTTATCGCCAGCTGATCGCGCCTCGATCAAGGCACACTCCAATCCACAATCCGCAACCCCGGCACCAACTCAAAATCCCGTCGATTCCGTGTCACCACCGTTGCATCGATCGCCACGCAAAATCAACGAAACATGATCCGTATCCAAAATATATTTCATCGCTACGCTGACTCGATCGGCTGATACACCGATGGGTCAACATCCTCATCGCCCAAAGCCGCCCGATCGGCCTCAATAATCTTCACCACATCATCAAAATAAACACTATCCCGAAACGCCCCAAACATCTCCAGCCAGGGATTCTCCACCCCATTCACTATCGGCACCGTCACGACTTCAAATTCCGCCTTCCCCAACCGCTCACTGAGTTGCTGCCGCACACCCGCGATCGCTGCTGCCTTCGTCTCGGCTTGCACCCGACATCCCGGAAACTCGACAACCGAAGCGACAAACAACGCCGCCAATGGTTCAACCATCACCGTTACGGAAATTTCCGGTTTCTCGATCGTTGGATGAAAAAGGTTCATAGCAAGTGAAACGTCTAAATTCCCCACAATTCTAACGCAGATTCAACTGAACTAAAGGGGCGATTGGCCCTCCCACCCAGTCCAAGCCCGGTCTACCTAGATTCAACCTGCCCGATCGTTGCCACTTCCCCCAGTTGTGAGTATCCTGTAGAAACTCAATCGTCGGGCCAGCACCATGGAAGACCTCGATCGTCAGGATTCAGAATTTCGCAGCCTCAAGCTGATGCTGTACTTCATGCCCGTGTTTGGCATCATTCCGGCGCTCTGGTCGCTCAACCATGAATCCAGCACCCGCGCCGAACGCAACGCCAGCCGCATGGCAATCAAATTGGCCCTGACCTGGTTTGCCAGCTATATGCTGTTCGATGTCGGTGCCCAGAATATTGATGCGCTGCATCTGCCGTTGCTACTCACCAGTAGTTTGATCACTTCGGGCTATTTTGTGATGAACCTGTGGTTGGTGATCTTGCTGTGGCAACGCAAATCCGTGAATGTGCCGTTTTTGGGCCACGTCGATCGGTTGGAATAACCTTCTGGGTGTTGGGTTTCGCGTTGCTCTACCCAACCTACGTTGAATGCGATTTGTGGATTGCGATCGCCGCTTGAATCGACCCGATCGTGATACGCAATTCCTGCGTCGCCGCACCCTGTTCTGCCAATGCCAACAATGCCGCCGATCGGGCGACCTGCATGATTTCGCCGCCCGTGAGCGCGTGACGGGCGACTTCGGCCCAATCGATCGCTGCGTCCAATGTCACCTGGGGCGGAAAGGCCGATTGCCAGATTTGTTGGCGATCGGCGGCGGTGGGTTTGGCAAAGGTCAGCTTCTGAGTGAGCATCTGTCGCCACAACTGCGGCAGCGCCACCGATCGACGCATCGTGAAAATGGTTAAACCTCCCGAGGCCGATCGTAATTGGCAAAAGTTGGCAATCGTCGTTTCGTTGACGATCGCCGATCGACTGAGCCACCGATCGGCATTGCGCACGAGTAGTATTGGCACCGAATGGGTTTGGAGTTGTTGACACAGCGCTTCGAGATCGATGGGTTGGGCTAGATCGATTTGGCCGACGGGAAGATTCGCAAATTGGCCGATCGCGCTGGCGGCGGCGGTTTTGCCCGTGCCTGCGGGGCCGACCATTAATACCATTTGCCCCACATTGGCGCTGCCTTGCCACGCCCCAAAACCCCAGTCTTCGTCAATTTGTTGGCCTAGCTTGAGTTCCTGGGCGATCGACTGCAACCGGGAGCGCAACACCGATCGCAACACCAAATGCCCCGCAAACCGCCCATCGGCAAAACTCTGCAAGGCATTCGGCACTTCCGTCCAGAGGCAAGTGCCACTGGCGGCGGCCAAAGCCGATGGCAAATCCGGCTCCTGGGAAGTCGCTGGCGCAATGGGCGTGGATTCCAGCAATGGCGCAATGGCCGCGTCCGTCGCCCCTGCGCCCAACAACCGATCCAAATCCGCCTGCTCCGTCCGATCGGCCAGCAAATAGTTCACCAAATCCGCACTCAACCGAATCGAATGCTGCAAAAACGCCCGATCGTTATGGGCCAGCAGGTCAATCAAGCCGTAATGGCACAATGGCGCATCGGACTTGAGGCGCGATCGGGCCACACGCCATTCCTGGTCGTTGCGGCAGAGGAGACGGAGCGAGAGATCCACGGTGAGGAGCTGACTGCCATTGCCATTGAGGTATTCGTAGAGTTTGGCGTAGCGGCGGTGGATTTCCGGGGCGATACTCAGCAGAATCAGGTTTTTCTCATAATTGGTGAGTTGCAACCGATCGCATAGGGCGGGGAGCGCCAGCAGTTTGCCCGTTTGCTGTGTGGCTTGGAGCCGGGTTTCGAGTTGCTGGTTGTAGGTTTGGGTTTTGGCGGGTTTGGCCGGGGGCGGCGAATCGTAGCCGATCGGGCCTTCCAGATTCGTGAGGATGCCTTGGAACCAATGCTGCGCGGCCCGATCGGCGGGCGTTCGGAGCAGCCGATCGGCTTCTTTCTGATCCTTCTTTTGACGGGCCACTGCCGTGAGGATCAGCCGTTCCAAGGAGTTGAGTTCGACCTTGAGGTAAGCCCAATTATTCGCAAATACTTCGACTGCCATATCCAACTACCAGCGTTGAGCGCCGCGATTATCACAATCCAAGTAAGCCCTGATCTACTCTAATTTAATCGCTGAATCCAGCGATCGGCACGCTTTTCTGACGGAATGTTATGATCGGGGTATCTGTCATCGGCCCAAAGCTCATGCCTACTCTGATTGCCAAGGAAATCACCCTCGCGGAATTGCGCGATCGGTTTGGCATTACGCGATCGGAGCACCCGGATTTTTTCAGTGAATGGTTGGTGCCGGAAGCCATTTCGGCGGCGGAGCAAATCGCCCTCGATCGGGTGCAACAAAACTATCTCAGCCAGCTTGAAACCCAATCCCTCAACGAGGAAACCGTCAAAATGGTGGTGGTTTCCCCGTTACTGGATATTGCCGGATTTTATCGCTCTCCCTTCACGATCGACTCGGAAGTGGGGATCGAAGTCCAAGAAACCGATGAAGGTGGCATTGTTCTGACGGGGCGGATTGACACCTTGATTGTGCGCCATCAGGTCTGGATTTTGGTGGTGGAATCCCAGCGATCGCGGTTTTCCGTCCAAACCGCTGTGCCCCAAGCCTTGTCCTACCTCCTCGCCAAGCCCCAAACCACACTGCCCGGCTACGCCTTAATCACCAACGGCGGCGAATTTTTGTTTATCAAACTGCTCGGCCAGACTGCGCCAGTCTATGATTTTTCGGACACGTTCTCGCTGTTAAATCGCGGCAATGACCTGGCCAAAGTCCTCACGGTACTCAAACAAATCGCCACATCGCTTTAGGCATCATCCGACCGAACCTATCTGCCGCAGAAACTCGATCGGCATCCCATCCGTATCCGCAATAAACGCCACTTCATACACCCTTGGCCCAATCTGCTGTTGCTGCGGCTCCAACAACACCGTCAGATCACCCTCAAACTGCGCTTTCAATCCCGCCAGCCAATCGCCCAAATCCGCAACTTGCCCCGTCCGATCGAAGGACAAATGGTAATAGCCAACGTAATGCTCATCGCCAAAGGGATCGGGCGGAGGCTGCGGCTCCGGCACCTGCAATAGCTCAATCCGCCCGCCCAGCCCCGTCATCCAGCAAGCCAAGGTATAACCCGCTGTGAATCGCTCTTCCATCGTGAAGCCAAGGATTTCGTAAAAGCCGATCGCCCGGTGGATATCGGCGGTGCGGATCGAAACGTGATGCATGGCGACTCCAAGGATTATTCCAATAGCCGAAAATACGGATACCGGACGGGTGCGCCGGGTTCTTTTTCGAGGTCGAAGTTGATGATTTCCCAACGGGGTTCGGGGGGGACGGTGGCGGGATCGGGGCTAAAACTAACGGGCAGTCCGTAGAGCCGGGGCTGCGCACTATCGGTTTGGCCGCGCCAGGGGGTGCTGCGCTCTAAGTAGGTGCTGATCATTTCAACGTAGCGGTGGGCGATGATCACGCGCGTCGCCCGGAAGCCTTGGGTATACAGCCGATCGAGGGCTTCATGGATCTCGAACCGGATGCCGTCGGGATGCGTATGCTGCCGAAACCACGCGTCTTCCCATGGTCGCCAATGCCTACCGGACTGCAAATGCACGAGATTAGTGGTTTTCGGGTCGGCCTCAAATGCGCCATGGCGCGAACAGAGATAGGTGTCCGTCAATGTCAGGGCGGCGATCGACTGCCGACAGTGGGGACATTGGATTTCGGGGCCAAAAATCGGATATTGCAACAACGGACTCAGCAAATCCTGGGTAAACCCATGGTATTGCACCGACGAATGTTGAACGGAAGGATTTTGTAGGGTCACAGTACTTCTCGGCTCAGGGATTAATCGCTCTCTAATGACATTCTCCCTGACGGCTGAAGTGCATGGGCGGATTTTCCAGAATGATTAAGGTTTCAGGTAAATTTGGGTAAAGCAACCGCACAAATCGCCGAGACGTTCCCCATGACCCAACCGCCACAAATCCCGATCGTCCATCCCCCGCTCTGGCCCGCCGTCGATACGACCCCAGCCGCCTTCATCGCTCCGAATGCCACGGTCATGGGCCATGTGACGATCGGGCCGGGGGTCAGCATTTGGTATGGCGCAGTGGTGCGGGGCGACATCGAAGTGATTCAGCTTGGCCGATCGACGAATATTCAGGATGGCGCAATTCTCCATGGCGATCCGGGCCAGCCGACGATCCTAGAAGACTGCGTCACGGTGGGGCATCGGGCCGTGGTGCATAGCGCTCATGTGGAGTCGGGTTGTTTGATTGGCATTGGGGCGATCGTCTTGGATGGCGTGCGGGTGGGCGCGGGGAGCATCATTGGGGCAGGCGCGGTGGTGACGAAGGATGTGCCGCCACGATCGCTAGTGGTGGGCGTTCCGGGCAAGGTGATCCGCCAACTCGATGCCGCCGAAGTGGATCACCTGCTCACCCACGCCCAACATTACGAACAACTGGCTTTAGCCCATGCGGGCCAGGGAACAAATTTGGGGTTTTGTTAAGTTTTGTCCGAGCGATTTGGGCTTGCCCCTTCTAAAACGATCCCAAATCGGATAAAAATAGTGGATAGGAATTTGCTTTAAGTGAGAAACGGTCTTATGGATATCGATTTTCGGATTGCGATCGTGTTGGCTCCTCTGGCGCTCGCGGCAAGTTGGGCCGTGTTCAACATTTTCCGGGCGGCGGCGCAACAGGTTCAGATCTTTATGAACAAAGGCAATTAAAGTTGGTCGGGCCAGGGATTGGGCGCAGTGAGTTGGGGGTATTGCAAAATATTCCCAATTTCTGTCAGTCATCCCGCGCCGCCACCGGCTCGATTCGTTTAACACCCGGCTTTTAGTCAGTACCGAACACCATGCCAAGAACCCAAAAGAACGATAACTTTATCGACAAAAGTTTTACGGTGATGGCCGACATCATCCTCAAGGTGTTTCCTGCCAGTCGCCGGGAAAAGGAAGCCTTTGCCTACTACCGGGATGGGATGTCCGCGCA
The DNA here is from genome assembly GCA_031415035.1 of Cyanobacteria bacterium VAR_4_metabat_243. Classification (GTDB taxonomy): domain Bacteria; phylum Cyanobacteriota; class Cyanobacteriia; order Leptolyngbyales; family Leptolyngbyaceae; genus Romeriopsis. The sequence goes on along the minus strand of JANOQX010000077.1, from coordinate 23,719 downwards.
GGCCGATGGTGAATATGCCGAAGCCCTAGAAAACTACGACGAAGCCCTGCGGCTGGAAGATGATGCCACCGATCGCAGCTACATTCTCTACAACATCGGCCTGATCAAGGCAAGTAATGGCTCCCACGAAGAGGCGCTGTCGCTGTATCACGAAGCCCTAGAATGCAATTCCCAGATGCCGCAGGCATTGAATAACATTGCCGTGATCTATCACTTCAAAGGCGAGCAAGCGAAGGAAGAAGGCGACGAAGAAGCGGGTGAGACGTGGTTTGACAAAGCCTCAGAATATTGGAAGCGGGCGATCATGTTGGCCCCCAATAACTACATCGAAGCGCAGAACTGGATGAAGAATACCGGCCGATCGACCCTCGATATATTTTTCTAATCGCCCCGCCTCCCCCGTACGGGCGTGCGGCCGCGCGCCCCCACCCCCACAACCACCCAAAACAAAACCCCCAAACAGCCCCCCAAACCCAAACCCATTACACAGCGCATACTGCAAATTCGCTGACTCCGTGGTTTGGGCCAATCGAATCGCAAAATCGCCCGATCGGCGTAACCCCACACAACCCGGCACCACCTGATGCCGCAACGCCAGCAGCGCGATCGCGACGCCTAGCGCCGTGGAACCACCGAGGGTATGGCCCGTCGCCCCCTTGGTCGAACTGACCCAAGGCCGCGTCCCAAATATTTCGCCAATTACTGCGGCTTCCGTCGCATCATTCAGTCGGGTCGCGGTGCCGTGGGCATGGATGTAATCGATCGCGCCTGCCGCCAATGCCGCCTGGGCCAAGGCCTGAAGGATCGCGCCCCGCGCCCCTCGCCCCTGGGGATCCGGTGAAGTCAAATGGTAGGCATCGGCACTCAAGCCAGCCCCAAGAATGCGCCCCAGGATCGTTGCGCCCCGCGATCGGGCGATCGTCCCGGATTCAAGCATCAGCACCGCCCCCCCTTCCCCCAGCACAAACCCCTCCCGATCGACGTCAAACGGATAGCTGCCCGTCGTCGCCAGCGCGCCCATTTGCCGAAAGCCCGCGATCGTCAGGGGCGTGACGGGCGTATCGATCGCCCCGACCAACACCCGATCGCACTCACCCGCCGCGATCAACGCCGCCCCGCGCGCGATCGCGCCAATGCCCGTGGCGCAGGCGGCCATCGGCGATAGGACGACCGACTGGGTTTGGAGCATTTGCGCCGCTGTCATCGCGGCAATATTCGGCTGGGCGGCCCCCCAATGGTCGATCGGCAGCGTCCCGGCCAAGATCTGTTCCAGCAGGGTTTGATTGCCCCGGCTCGAGCCGATCACCACCCCACAATCGACTAGGGGCCTGTCCAATAATCCCGCGTCGGCGATCGCGTCAGTGACGATCGCCCGCACCACATCCCGCAAATCCCGCGCCGGGGTATCGGCCAATAGTCCCAAAGGCAATGCGGGCAACTCCGGAAAGGGTTGGGCCAGCCGTATCCCCGATCGGCCCGCCAAGAGTCCCTGCCAGGTTTGGGCCAAATTTCCCAGGGCCGATCGGCCCCCCATGCCCGTCACCACCACATCCATCGCCCACGTCCCCAAAACACAAAAGGACTTGGCAATTCACCAAGTCCCGACAATATCGAAATGATCCCTACGGTCTCACGCACCCCCAGAATTGGGGGCCGGGGGGCAGTTTGGCGGGGATTCGGCATCCGAGCAATCAACCCGATCGTCGCCTTAAGGCTTCGCTGCCGCTGCACCTAACTTGAAGGTCGATTCATCCAACTGAACAATCCGGATCGACTCAATCCGATCGCCTTGCTGGATCTTGTCCACCACGTCCATCCCCTCTTTGACATAGCCAAAGACGGCATAGTCGCCATCGAGGAAACTCACGTCGGCCAAGGTGATGTAGAACTGCGACGAACCGGAGTTGGGATTCTGCGATCGGGCCATCGCGACGGCCCCGCGCGTATGCTTCAGCTTCGGCTGCTTGCTGCGGAATTGCTCCGCCATGGGGAAGGTGTTGCCATAGAGCGCCTGACCATCGCTGGACTTGATCTCCAGCGGGATCCGCCGTTCCTGGTTGGTGGTGGGATCGATGTAGCCGCCGCCACCTAACTGACCCACAGGCACGTTCGGATCCTTACCACCGGGGTCGCCACCCTGCACCACAAAGGGCGACGGATCCCGCACAACCCGGTGAAACACCAACCCGTCATAAAACTTCTTCTGCACCAACTCCACGAAGTTGCCCGCACTGATCGGGGCGTTCTCGCCGTCCAGTTCGATCGTGATCGGTTGGCCCTTCACCGTCAATTGAACCGTCGCCTTACTCGACAGGGTCGGGAATCCCGGAAACTGCTTTCGCAGCTCATCGATGCTCACGCCACCCGTCGGCATGGCGCTGGTGGGAGCCGGAGTCGCACTACTTGTGGGTGAGGCATTGGGCGATGCCTTGGGCGCACTCGCTGTCCCAGTGTCATCTTCGCAACCTGTTGCCGTCGTCAACAACACGATCGCCAACGCCACCACTAACCAACTGCGCCAAGCTGTCCGCATAATTCTTGATCCTTCGAGTCATGATTGAATGTGCCGCCACCATAGTAGCGAGAGTTCTGGCAATCCGTTGGGGGATTTTTGGCGGGGGCAGCCCGATCGACCAGCCGATCGCGACCTAAAGCCCTTCCAACGGCACCCCGAGGAATCGCACCAAGGCCGCCGCCTGATCCTCCAACTGGGCCAGGGAAATCGGTTGGCCCACGCGGGTCAAGGGCACATCGCGCATCCCTTTGATCCGCACATAGAGCGATCGCTTCGGATTGATCCCTTCCATCAGCACGACTTTCACCGCCTGAATATCGTCGAGCGCAGTCTCTAAGGAGATTTGGCGATTTTTACCGGGGAACCCCCACCGAAATACCGTGAACTTACCCGTTTGCTTATTGAATTCGTTGTAGCCACCGCCGAGATTCCACAGCACCGTCAACCACAAATAGGTCGCCAACAAAATCCCCGCCACGCCATATAGCCCCATCACCAAGCCATTTGGCTGAAAAGCAATGGTCGTGCCATCGGAAATCGGGGCCAAAAAATTCCGCTGCGTATAGCTCGACAAACTCGCCAAAAAGAATCCCACCGCCCCGATCGTCACCACGGACGCCCACAGGTAATTGCTGGCCCGACGGGCACCGACGATCGGCTGTCGATAAATTGGCTCATCGCGGCTGGCCGCTTTACCGTTGGCTTGCACTGGCGCGGTTGTCATACGTGGATTCCCCCAAAGTTTTACTAAAAAGGCGTCGGAAGCCCATCACAGTATATTACGCGGCTACCCCCGATGGGACATTAGTGGCGGTAAGATTTAATCCGAGATTAGCGTGATGTGTCGGTTTGTAAAATTTCTGAAATCCCGTATTATGGAAAGCATACCAATATGTTCACGCTTGGTCGCTCGTCCTGATTTAGCAAATGCTAGAGGCTATTATCCATGACCATCGCAATGGGACGCGCGTCAGATCAACGAGGTGCGTTTGACATCCTCGATGACTGGCTGAAGCGCGATCGCTTCGTTTTTGTCGGTTGGTCCGGTATCCTCCTGTTCCCCTGTGCCTTCATGGCCTTGGGGGGCTGGATGACTGGCACCACCTTCGTCAGCTCCTGGTACACCCACGGGCTGGCCTCTTCCTACTTGGAAGGTTGCAACTTTTTGACGGCTGCGCTCTCCACTCCCGCCGATAGCATGGGTCACTCCTTGCTGTTGCTCTGGGGTCCCGAAGCGCAGGGTAACCTCACTCGCTGGTTCCAAATCGGCGGTTTGTGGGCGTTTGTCGCACTGCACGGAGCCTTCGGTCTGATCGGGTTCTGCCTGCGTCAGCTGGAGATTGCGCGTCTGGTGGGGATCCGTCCTTACAATGCGATCGCCTTCACCGGTCCGATCGCCGTGTTCAGTTCGGTATTCTTGATCTATCCCTTGGGCCAGTCTTCCTGGTTCTTCGCCCCCAGCTTTGGGGTCGCCGGGATCTTCCGCTTCATCCTGTTCATTCAGGGCTTCCACAACTTCACCTTGAACCCATTCCACATGATGGGCGTCGCCGGGGTACTCGGCGGGGCACTCCTTTGTGCGATCCACGGTGCTACAGTTGAGAACACGTTGTTCGAAGATGGCGAAGGCGGATCGAACACCTTCCGGGCGTTCAACCCCACCCAGTCGGAAGAAACCTATTCCATGGTCACCGCGAACCGTTTTTGGTCGCAGATCTTCGGAATTGCGTTCTCCAACAAGCGCTGGTTACACTTCTTCATGCTGTTCGTGCCAGTCACGGGTCTATGGATGGCCTCGATCGGGATTATCGGTATTGCCTTGAACCTGCGGGCCTACGACTTCGTATCCCAGGAACTGCGCGCTGCTGAAGACCCCGAATTCGAGACGTTCTACACCAAGAACATCCTGTTGAACGAGGGTATCCGCGCCTGGATGGCCGTTCAAGATCAGCCTCACGAAAAATTTGTATTCCCTGAGGAGGTTCTCCCTCGTGGTAACGCTCTCTAATAACAACATCGTCGCGGGCAACCGCGACCAAGAATCCTCGGGATTTGCTTGGTGGTCGGGCAATGCCCGTCTGATCAACCTTTCCGGTAAGCTGCTGGGCGCTCACGTGTCCCACGCTGGCTTGATCGTTTTCTGGGCCGGGGCCATGACCCTGTTTGAAGTGTCTCACTTCATTCCCGAAAAACCGATGTACGAGCAAGGCGCGATCTTGCTGCCCCACATGGCGACCCTCGGCTACGGCGTGGGTCCCGGTGGTGAAGTAATCGATATCTTCCCGTACTTCGTGGTCGGCGTCCTCCACCTGATCTCTTCCGCAGTGTTGGGTTTTGGTGGGATCTATCACGCCCTGCGCGGGCCGGATACTTTGGAAGAATATTCCGAGTTCTTCGGCTACAACTGGTCGGACAAGAACCAGATGACCAACATCATCGGCTACCACCTCTGCATTCTCGGCGGTGGAGCCTTCCTCCTGGTGGCGAAAGCCATGTTCTTTGGTGGCGTTTACGACACCTGGGCACCGGGCGGCGGTGATGTTCGCGTCATTACTAATCCGACGTTGAATCCGGCGATTATCTTCGGCTATCTGACCCACGCCCCCTTTGGTGGTGCGGGTTGGATTATGGGCGTCGATAACATGGAAGACATCATCGGGGGCCACATTTGGGTCGGCTTCATCTGTATTGGTGGTGGTATTTGGCACATCTTGACCAAGCCGTTTGGCTGGGCGCGTCGCGCGCTGATTTGGTCGGGTGAGGCTTACCTCTCCTACAGCTTGGCCGCACTTTCCCTAATGGGCTTTGTGGCTTCGATCATGGTGTGGTACAACAACACCGCTTATCCGAGCGAATTCTTCGGCCCCACGGGGCCCGAAGCGTCCCAAGCTCAGGCCATGACCTTCTTGGTGCGTGACCAAAAGCTGGGTGCTAACGTCGGTTCGGCCCAAGGCCCGACCGGTTTGGGTAAGTACTTGATGCGATCGCCCTCGGGTGAAATCATCTTCGGTGGTGAAACCATGCGCTTCTGGGACTTCAAAGGCCCTTGGTTGGAGCCGTTGCGCGGGCCGAATGGTTTGGACTTGACCAAAATCAAGAACGACATTCAGCCTTGGCAAGTGCGCCGTGCCGCTGAGTACATGACTCACGCACCGCTCGGTTCGATCAACTCGGTGGGTGGGGTAGCAACGGAGTTGAACTCGTTCAACTACGTCAACCCCCGCGCTTGGTTGGCTTCCTTCCACTTCATCGTCGGTTTCTTCTTCTTCATCGGTCACTTGTGGCATGCAGGACGCGCACGGGCAGCGGCTGGCGGCTTCGAGAAAGGCATCGATCGGAAGACTGAGCCGACCTTGGCCATGCCTAACCTCGACTAATTTGATTTAGTTGATGCGGTCATTGACTGACGAAAATCCCCCCCGGCGTTTGCCGGGGGGGATTTTCGTATAGAATCAATACGCCTGAATCAATCGCCTAAATCAATCCATTGGATCGCCAATCCCCCTATGCCGCTCAAACCCTCGCAGATCCTCGATCGCCTGCAACAGAAACGGGACGACTTCAGTCGCTTTGACGGCGAGACCTTTAAGCTGGTCGAGTTATATCGCAGTGCGTTGAAACAGGCGATGCAGATGAGTAGCAGCGCCATCGAAGCGCGCTTGCAGACTAAACGGGAATGCGGGGCCTTCCCACTCGAACCCCTTGATGGCAAAAATTGGATTCTGCCCTTTGCTCAGAATTGGGGCAGCCGGGAGGAGAGCCTGGCCTGGGTGCGCCAGCAGCTCTTGGGTGTCTCGACCTTCGCCGTGGATGGGTCGCAGATCTATCCGGGCCGGGATTTGTCGATTCCGATCGCGCTGGTGCAGATCGGCTGGTTCGAGAATCTCCACGTCCCCGACGGCGAATACGTCAAAGACATCGCCACGGATGTGATGACCCCGACGGAACTACGATCGGAGCGCGGCGACATGGCCGATCGTAAAGTGAATCTGCGGCGGTTCGAGATGGAGATCGAGCGAATTATTCAATATTTTGAGGACAACCGCCAATCGGAAACGGCGCTGGCCTTCTTTGATGGGTCATTGGTGGCCAGCTTCGCCGAAGCCTTTGATGACAAAACCCGGCAAGTCTATGTCAATTCGGTCTGTAAGCTGCTGGAAGCCAGTCAGCACTACCGCGTCCCGGTGGTCGGCTACATCGACACGACCTCCGCCCGCGATCTGACGGCCATGTTGCAGCAGCTCTACGACCTACCGGAACCGGGCGCAATCCAAGACGCACAATTGCTCAACCGGATCGACAATCGGGACATGGCCTGGGGCGAACGCACTCCCATTTTCCTCTGCCGCCGATCGGGCATCCTCAGCGAGTACACCGAAAACAGTGGCCCGATCGCCTTCTGCTATCTCAAAACCAACCGCGACAGCCTCCCCGCCCGACTGGAAATCCCGCTGTGGATGTATGAAGCGGGCATCGCCGATCGGGCGATCGATTGGGTGCGGGGCGAAGTGGTGATCGGCAGCGGCTATCCCTACGTGATCGAGACAGCGGATCAAGTGGCCGTCGTCACCGGGACAGATCGGCAGGCCTTCTTCAAACTCTTTCAGGACTGGGCGAAGAGTGAGGATTTGAAGCTCCACCTCTCCCGCAAAATGGTGAGCAAAATGCGCCGACGGTAGAGCAATGATCAGGGAATTAAAAAACTACCCCGAAAATATACGGATAAGCCGCCGCAAAGCTGAAGAGATTAAATAGAACTCTGAAAATCTCCCTTTGGGAACCACCGCACCCCAGCGGTCGCTACGGCAGCCCCCCTCCCTGATGCGCTCATGAAACTAATCTCAATTCCTGGTCTACTCACAATCGCGACGCTGAGTTTGACGGCACCGCAAGCGATCGCATTTAGTGTAACCCAAACGAATAACCCGACACAGATCCAAAGTATTTTGTTCGGCGAAGCCCCAGGACTTAACATCACCCGCTTTAATATCGGCACCGAAGTCACGGGTGGGTACGGTCAATTTAGCCAAGGCGAGTTCCTGGGACTCGATCGCGGGTTGGTCATGAGCACCGGCGAACCGCAGTCGATCACTAGACCGAACTGTGCCAATGGCTCATCGCCCGACCTCGCTTGTAATCTGCTCAAACCGGGGGCCGACCTTAATTATAATTTTGTCACATACGATAAAACAGGCAAAATTATCATTGGTGATCCACTGGATGAGCTAATTCTGGATCTGGCATTTGATGCGCCTCAATCCGGTAGTTTAAATCTCAGCTATGTCTTCGGGTCGGAGGAATTTCCCGAATTCCGACTGGGCCAAATGCTGGGAGACGATATTTTCTACATCATGTTGGCCGACCAGAAGGGGCAGGTGCTGTTCGGCCAAGCGACTAGCATTAGCTCGATCGTTGATGCCAAAGCCTTCAAGAACAACCCCGTCGGCAGTAACGAAATGGCCCTCGATGGCTATACCGACCCGATTAGCCTAGTCATTCCGTTCCAAGCACAACAGCAATATCGGCTCATTCTAGGCATTCAGGACGCCCAAGTCTCCAGAACCATCATGGGTTCCGACGGCAAAGCGATGGATATCCGCGTATCCGATGACGGTTATGATTCTGCCGTATTTCTTCAGCAAATTTCCGTAAAAATGGATCAGCCTCCGTCTATTCCAACACCTTCACTATTGTTAGGGTTTACGTGGATGGGCTGGCGGCGCTGGCGCGATCGACGCAAATCCCATTAGCACCAACTCTTTCACGCAAGGAGTACGTCCAAAGAGGTAGTGTGTATAAAATATCTACCCTACGGATGACAGACTTTTTGCCAGGGACTCGGTATTCTAGAGGTTACTCATTTGAGTATGTGTTGGTGTGTTGCCACGTCTCGTTCGAGAGGTGGCAATTTTTTATGACTGGCAAATCTTGGTGACTACGCGGGCACGATAATCCGCTCCGTCCCCGCCAATTCAAAGGCCGCATGCACTGCCTGTAGCGCCTTCACGCCATCGGCTTCGGCCACGACACAACTGACCTTAATCTCCGAAGTCGCAATCATCTGGATATTGATCCCCTGCTGATACAGCGCCTCAAACATTTTTCCCGCCACTCCGGGCTGGCCCACCATCCCCGCCCCGACGATACTCACCTTGGCGATCGCCTCATCCACGACGATCGCCCCGCAGTTCAGCTCGTCTTGGGCCGCCTCAATCACCGATCGGGCCGCCGCCGCATCCATCTGCGCCACGGTAAACGCAATATCCCGCGTCATCCGCTGATCCAACCGCCGACACCGCTGGGACTGAATGATCATGTCCACACTGATATTGTGCTCGGCCAATAAGGTGAAGATCCGTGCCGCCATCCCCGGCACATCCGGCACATGGCGAATCGCAATCCGCGCCTGCTTCGGATCCAACGCCACCCCCCGAACGATCGCCGCATCCGTGACCTTGGCCACGGTCTGATCCACCGTCGAAGTCGCAATTTCAAAGGTTTTGCAGAGCGTGGTGATCGCCCGATCGCAGTCCACCGGATCAATCACGCAGCTCACCTTCACCTCCGACGTCGAGATCATCCGAATATTGATCCCCGCGTCGGACAGCGCACTGAACATCGCCGCTGCTACGCCGGGTCGCCCGATCATCCCGGCCCCAGCAATGCTCACCTTGGCAATCTGCGGCTCCACCATGACATCCGCCGCCGTTGCGGGATTCACGGCCAGCTGCCCCTGGGTCAAGGTGGGCAAGATCGCCTGGGCCACCGCTTCCGCCTGCTTCAGCGCCCCGATCGCCACGGTAAAAGCAATATCGTTGTTATTCCCCTCATGCACCGACTGGATAATCAAATCCACATCCAGACTGTCCTGGCTAATGGCGTTAAACAACTTCGCCGCCACCCCCGGCTGATCCGGCACCCGCAGCAGCGCCACCTTCGCCTGCTTCAGATCAAACTCCACGCCATCGACGGGCCGCGCAATCTCCAGCCCTTCCAACGATCGAGCCGCCACCGCCGCCGATCGCACCCAAGTCCCCGGTTCCTCCGACCAACTCGATCGCACCACCAGTGGCATTCCATAGTTGCGGGCAATCTCCACGGCCCGTGGATGCAGCACCTTCGCCCCCAAACTCGCCAGCTCCAGCATTTCGTCGCTGGTAATCTCGGCCATCAGTTGCGCTTCCGGCACCAGGCGCGGATCAGTGGTCAAGATCCCTGGTACGTCAGTGTAGATTTCGCAAAAATCGGCCTGAAGCGCCGCCGCTAGAGCCACCGCCGAGGTATCCGAACCACCGCGTCCGAGGGTGGTAATCTCCCAATCGTCACTGCTGCTGACACCTTGAAAGCCTGCCACCACAACGACTTTGCCTTCCTCCAGGTAGCGGCCAATCCGATCGGGATTAATCTGCAAAATCCGGGCGCGGCTATGCTCCGCCTCCGTGACAATCCCCACCTGAGCACCCGTGAGCGAAATCGCGGGCTGGTCGATTTCCTGCAACGCCATACTGAGCAGGGCGATCGTCACCTGTTCGCCCGTCGCCAGCAGCATATCCATTTCCCGCCGACTGGGATGCGCCGACAGCTCACTGGCCAATTTCACCAGGCCATCGGTCGTCTTACCCATGGCCGAAACCACCACCACCACGGAATTCCCGGCATCCACCGTGCGCTTCACCCGCTGCGCCACGGCCTGAATCCGCTCGATCGTCCCGATCGACGAGCCACCATACTTCTGCACAATCAACGCCATAACTCACCCAAAACCGCAAACCGAAATCTTTGAATGGTTTCATTTTACGGAAAGGTGACGCCCAGTGACGCTTAGTTCGAGCAACTCGGCAGGATCTTTTCGGTTTCGACAAAACGGTACAATAGTGGGGCATTCGTGGTTTGAGGAAAGTCGGCTATGGCGTCAGAACAGCCCCCAGTAACATCCGTCCCGCCCCCGATCGTGGAGCCAGTCACCCCGGCCAAATCCGCCCTCAAAGCCGCCTGGGAAAATGTCCAAATCGCCGTAGTGGCATTGGTCTTAGCCTTTCTGATTCGGGGTTTTGTGGCCGAACCTCGGTTCATTCCGTCCAGTTCGATGGTGCCGACCCTGCGCATCGGCGATCGGCTGATCGTCGAAAAACTCTCCTACCATCAGCACGAACCCCACTTCCGCGACATTGTCGTCTTCCAGCCGCCGGATCGGCTGCTATCCCAAGGCTACAAAGCCGACCAGGCCTTCATCAAACGGGTGATCGGGTTGCCAGGGCAAACCGTGGAAGTGAAGCAGGGCAAAGTATTCGTCGATGGCAAAGCGTTGACCGAACCCTACATTGCCGCACCGCCGACCTACGTGATGAAACCGATCGTCGTCACCCCCGGCCATATCTTCGTCATGGGCGACAACCGCAACAACAGCAACGACTCCCATGTTTGGGGCCTCTTACCGCAGCAAAATATTATTGGGCGGGCCTGGGAGCGATTTTTTCCGTTCGATCGGGTGGGCAATATTTACGCCGATCGGTAACCATCGCCAGATCAGGTGGGCAGTGCCCACCCTACAATTTCCATCCGATCGTAGCACTGCCCACATCACTACAATTTCCATCCGATCGTAGGGTGGGCACTGCCCACATCACTCGACCGCGTTCTTGAATTTGGAATTGCCACCCTGTCGCAAGGCCGATGACATCCGAAAATTTGCGGCCTATGATGGAAACTAAGCTGTTCCCTTGTTGAGGTCGTCCATGAAAATTTTCCACCCGATCGTCCTGTCGAGTCTTTTGTTCGCCGGATGTCTGACGCTCCTGCCAAACCCGGCCCGCGCCAATCAACTGTCCGCCGAACCGAGCCAAATCGAGAGCGAAGTCTCGGTCAAATGGGTGCCCCTCGCCCGGATCAACCAAGCGAAACCCGTGACGATCGAGCTGCATAACAAAACCGCCGAGCCATTGGAATACCTGATCACGACCCACACCAACTTTCGGACGATCGCCCCCGGCGAAACCGTCAGCATCCAGGTCACCGACTTTCCCAGCTTTGTGAACATCAACGCCAAACGATCGGTGGGCGTGAAGTATGGTCTCAAGGTCGATGGCAATAAGATCAAGGTCGATCTGAACCTCACCGATGGTCAGGGGGATACGACATTGAATATTCACGATTTGGGGGCGGTTTATCTGTATTAACGGGGGATGGTGAGAAATGGCTTGACTACGGCATGACCCGCCCCGCGAATGAATTGCGGGCTAGTAAGGAAAGTACCCTGAAGGGCACTCAAACCAAATCGGAGCCGGGTTTAGCCGGGTTTCCTTGCTAGCCCTGCCGTTCACGCGCGGGCGGGGCAATTACGTAGTCCAACAATGCGCCAACAGAATCATGGAATTGCGGGCGGTTTCAGTCGTAGTCAAGCCCGATCGCGCCACCACCACCGAATCGTTAAACCCATAACCCCAATCAACAACAGGCTCACACTGCCAAACACTTGACTCAAAAACCGAACCCGATCGCGCTCGTCCGGTTCAATCCGCAAAACACCCGATCGCGGTTGAATCAAAAATTGATTGATCGCCTCGACCATTTCGGATTTCGCTGCGAGTCCTTCCGTATCACTCGATGTCAGCCAGAACCGCCCGCGATCAACGTCAGTGAGCAATATTACTTGGTAAAGCGTATCATCCTGGCGTTTCCGTTTCCGCTTCACTCTCCGAACATCAATCGCCGCTGACTTGAGTCGGCCCAGCGGCATAACTTCTGCGGGGCCAACAAGTCGCTGGTTCGTAAGCTGACAATGCGGTTGCGCTGCTTGATATTCACAGACCAAGATCCGCCGCTGAGTCAGCGCATTCAGCCCGAATCCCCCCACGATCAACCAAGCGACCAGGATCAAGCTCGATCGCTTGACGGTGAGATCCGATCGCCAACTGAGCGGCCGGAATTGGTATGGCGAAGGAATTCGCATCATGACCTACCAATAGGGATCATCAGGTTCGTTCTCCCACTCCACCGATCGCGGCAATTCCGCTGGCCGATCAACGACCCGCCGTTGAGTTTGCGATCGGCCATCCGGCTCCAATGTTGCGCCCCAAGGCATCTGACCGACTGCGCCACTGGATAATCCCCCGGTGCTCGCTCGCTCGCGCCACCACTCAGCCACGGTCAATCCCGTGCCGCCCATAAATAGCAGACTCAAACTGCCAAAAATCCCACCCAAAATCCAAAACAGCGCCCCATAACCCCCATCAATCCGAAGACTAGCCGATCGGGGTTGGGCCAAAAACTGATTAATGTCTTCGACGATCCGGTGTTTGTGGCTGAAGCCCGAACTGTCCTGGTTCGTCAGCGCCACCCGATCGCCCTGAGTGATCAGCAACGCTCGATACATCGTGGACGATCGGGACGTGTTGGACTCATATTCTTCCAACTGAGCTGCCTGCGGTCGATCGATGTCAATCGGGCCAGTGGATTCAAACAATTTCTGCGTCGTGAGCTGACAGTGCGGTTGCGGCCCTTTATGGGTGCATTCCAAAATCCGCCGCTGACTCACCGCATTCAGCGCCCATAATCCCAGCCCCAACCACACGATCAGGAACAGGGTCGATCGCCAGATAGGCGGACGATATGAGAGTGAAGGATTTTGCATCATCAATTACCTCATCAATGCTGACTCCCCTGAAGGGCACTCAAACCAAGTCTTAGCCGGGTTTAGCCGGGTTTCCTTACTAGCCCTGCCGTTCACGCGCGGGCGGGTCAATTGCGAAGTCGATCAACTCACCAATCCCCGCAGATAATTCTCCGACCAGCGGAACTTACTCACAAACTGAATCACCTCCTCCGTCTTGGGCAACGACAACCGATCGTTGCCCACCTGCAACACCGTCTTCTCCGAATTATGGCAGCGACTCAACATCTGGCTCGATCGGCGACCAAAGGTGGGATTGCTGTACAGCATCAACTGCTGGTCGTGGGAATTGGTCAGGATAATCCGGGCGGGGGATTGGAAGAACGGCACGCCCTGCACCGATTGGGCCAGACTTTGCAGTTGGACGTCGGTGATGATCTTCTGGCGCTGTTGGTTCAGCGTCGTCACCATGCGCTGAAACGCCTGCATCTGCGGCTTCGGCTGCTGCAAGCATTCCTGGGTAATCGACTTGAGCTGCTCGACCAGGGCTTGGTGACTAATCGCTGCATCGGTGAACGGAAACATCATCGTATAGGCCGTCAGGAAAAGCTTCTCGTCCCGGTGCAGGGTGAAGGTGAGGCTGGTGCGTTTGCGATTGGGAATAATCTGCGGCGTCGGCAAACTGCTGTTGAGCTGCCGCGCCAACCGCTGATAAATCACCGCCAAGGCGCTGTGGGCTTCGGTATTCAGCCGCCCGTCGATCATAATTTCCACCGTGGGCGCGGCTTTGTAGAAATATTCGTAGGGATTCTTACTCGTGAACTGGAAGGTGGTGGTGCGATCGCTATTCGGGCTGAGATCGACCCACTGACATTCCACCGACTCAAACTTCGCGCCAAAGGGCCGGGTATTGTGCATCTTCACCCCCGTCATCTTCGCCGCCGTAAAGTCCGCCCCCAACCAATCCACCTCATTCATTTGCGCCCGCGTCAAATCCGCATGGACAAAGGTGGCATCGATCAAAATCGCCCCGCTCAGGTTCGCCCCCGTCAGCGTCGCCCCACTCAAAATCGCCCCACTCAAATCGGCCCCCTGCAAATCCGCGCCGCTCAAGTCGGCCCAGCGCAGATTCGCATTTTGCAAATTCGCCCCCCGCAGATTGGCACAATCCATCTGGGCCTGCCGCAATTCCGCCCCGCGCAGATCCGCCCCGGCCAAATCGACATTGCTCATATTGGCGCTTTGCAGCTTTGCCTCCACCAGCAGCGCCCCGGACAAATTGCTCTGGCGCAGGTCGGCCTGATTCAGCTCGGCCTGGTTCAGCACGGCATAGCCCAGCCGCGCCTCATACAAATCGCAATTCGATAAATTCGCCCCCGTCAGATCGGCTTCGCCCAAGTCGGCCCGTTTCAGATTGGCATAGCGAAAATCCGCGCCCCGCAAGTTGGCACCCGAAAAATCCGCCAGCGCCAAATCCCCACCTTGGAAATTTGCGCCCACCAGCTGCGATCGGCGCAGATTAATGCCGGGTAATTTTTTGTTGGTTAACTGAGCGTCAGTCAGTTCAACGGTCTCAAATTGACGATCGCCATCGTCATACTTGGCCAAAAGCGCTTCGGGATTCATGCACAGTCGCGGGTAGAGAGGAACGGTCAGACAAAATGCGTCACGCGCGATTGATCGTGTGGCGGACACCCTATGGCTAGAATTCCCGGATTCCGCCAAAAAGCATCCCAGCCATTCCGGTTCACATAAGTTTATGCTGGGGACAAGGCTTAGAGGCGGATGACCATGCAGATCGGGATTGTGGGATTGGGATTAATCGGTGGCTCCTTGGGACTGGATCTCAAGGCCCAAGGCCACGAAATTTTGGGTGTCAGTCGCCGCGATCGGACCTGCACTGTGGCGGTGGAGCGGGGCGTCGCCGATCGAGCCAGCACCGAACTGAGTTCGCTCAGCGAAGCGGACGTAATTTTTCTCTGCACCCCGATCGGGCAGCTGCAAACCACGGTCGAGCAACTGATTCCCCACCTGCAACCCAGCACGATTTTGACCGACGTGGGTTCGGTGAAAGGGTCAGTGGTCAGCACGATCGCCCCACTCTGGCCCAACTTCGTCGGCGGCCATCCGATGTCCGGCACCCATGAAAATGGCGTCGATGCGGCAGTGCGGGATTTATTTGTGGGCAACCCCTACGTTTTAACCCCGATCGACAGCACCCCACCCGCATCCGTCGAGACGATCGGCCACCTCGTCACCGCGATCGGCTCCAAACTCCTGCATTGCGATCCCGAAAGCCACGATCGGGCTGTCGCCTGGATCTCCCACCTACCCGTAATGATCAGCACCAGCCTGATCGCCGCTTGCCTCGCCGAAACCGATCCCGCCGTCTTCGATCTGGCCCAAGCCCTGGCCAGCACCGGATTTCGTGACACCAGCCGAGTCGGCGGCGGCAACCCCGAACTGGGTCGGATGATGGCCGAGTACAACCAATCGGCGTTGTTACAAACCCTGCACCAATACCGATCAAAATTAGATCAAATCATTGGTCAAGTCGAAACGGGGGAATGGTCGGCGCTGACGGAGACATTTGAAGCCACCCGATCGGCCCGCCCGAAGTTTCTCAAGGAATCCTAAATCGACTCCGGCCCAGACCGCCCCACGACTAGAAGTCGGGGCTAATGTGCGCAAGTCCCTTTGGGACTGAATCCCCAGTCCTGCAAGGACTTTCGCCTGTAGCCCGGAATTCCATTCCAGGGCGGTCTGGGCCGGAGTCGGTCAAATGCACCCACCAAACTAAACAGCGCCCGGATCAATGCCAAGTTCACGCAATTTCGCCGCCAAACGATCGGCCCGATCGCGTTCTTCATCCGCCCGATCGCGTTCTTCATCCGCCCGATCACGCTCCGCTGCCACCAACTCCAACCGCCAAGGCAACATTTCCCCCGCCGCATTCCACCAGCGCAACCAATAACCCGGTCGATTCTCCCGCAATCCCTGCCAGGCCCCGATCGCCAAATTCATCGAGGGGATCCAATAATGGCTCTGCTCATCCATTAACAATCGCCGATACCGCCCATCCTCCAAACGATACAGCTCCAAATCCCCACTCTGTGGCTCAAAGATTCCATAGAACGGCACCGCCAAAATCTGCTCATAGAAAAACCACTTGCCGTAGGGATAGCGGGGATTCATCGAATACTCGCCCCCATCCGTCGCCGACACAAATTCCAGCACGATCGCCAACGGCTCACCCTGCAAATTCGGCGTATAGCTCATCAGCACGTCGTCCCGCGTCCCACGAATCGCCGGGATATAGGCCCAATCCGGAGCCTTGACGATCGTCTGACCATTCACATTGACACAAATCCCGTAATTCGTCGGGGTCAACGCCTGCTCCGGCAATCGTCCCGCCAACTCCAAACTTTCCGTCAGGGCCGCCGCTAAGGTCGGCTGATTCATATTATCCACAGGGTCATCCGGCAGCACGAAGTCCTGGGGCAAGCGCTCCCAGGTAATGGTCAAGGGTGAAGCAATTGATTTGAGCGATTGGAGTTTGGGCGATTGGGCCACCACGATCGGCACCTAGAATGATTCAGTTATGTGATTACCTTACTATTCTAATCGCCCGGCGCGATCGTGCATCCTATGGCAAATACCATACTCACCCTCCTCTTCGGCGGCGCGATCGCGGGTCTGTTCCAGCAAATCACGGTGGCCCAAACGATCGCTCACCGTTGCCTCGCCATCGCCCTGTTCATCCTCTGCCTCGACCAAACCCGCATGGCGATCGTCGATCGGTTGAATATTCAAACCCTAGAACAGCGGGGAATTGCATCACCTGCGCTCCAACGTTTTACCTGGGTGGCGGGTACAACGATCGGCCTGGAACTGGTGGGCTTCTACCTGAGCTGGCGATGGCTCGGCGGGGGCAGTGCCGTGGTGTTACTGAGTCAACTGTGGTTCAACCTCCTGGCTGGGGTGCAGCTCGTCCCAGAGTCCGACCCGCCGATCCAACCCTGGGGCATCGGCGATCGGGCGATCGTCCTGGCCGCCGACAGCCTCGGCCTCGGCCTCGCCTGCCTCTACGCCTTGAATATCCAACCATTGGCCACCGCGATCGGCCTGCTGGGTATGGTGCTGCTCTACATCCTGATCAAATACTGGCCCCAGACGATCAATTAATCCAACGGCAGAGAAGTTACATAATGTTTTAAGATAGTTTGACAAACGTAATACAGGCTGACAAAAGCGCACAAATCACGCATTTTTGTTAATTAAATAGAACAATCAATGAGTGCCGACTCACTTCAAGCCACGCATTGATTAAAGCACCGTCACGCAGTTATTCCAACCGATTCAAGCCTCGATCAATCGCCACAAAAGTTAACGCCTTAGCACTGGATTAATCCGAACCGCTTCCATAAGATGAGAAGCATAACCTTTCGATTTAGTAGGCGAACGTTATACGCACTGAATGCTGGGTCTCAAGTGACTAATTGTTTGCGGGTCGCGCTTGTTTGCGCCGTGGCGTTAGTCGAGATCGTGGATTCAATGACCGGATCTTTCTACTTAGTTCATTCTCGGAATTATTAAACAATGACAACTACACTCCAGACCCGCGATCGCGGCAGCGTGTGGAATCGCTATTGTGAATGGATTACCAGCACCAACAACCGGATTTATGTCGGTTGGTTCGGTTCGCTGATGATCCCCACATTGCTTTCCGCCACCATTTGCTACATCATCGCTTTCGTCGCTGCACCCCCGGTGGACATCGACGGTATCCGTGAGCCTGTGGCCGGTTCGTTGCTATACGGCAACAACATCATCTCCGGCGCGGTGGTGCCTTCCTCCAACGCGATCGGTTTGCACTTCTACCCGATTTGGGAAGCCGCATCAGTGGATGAGTGGCTCTACAACGGTGGCCCTTACCAGTTGGTGGTGTTCCACTTCCTGTTGGGTTGCGCTTGCTACATGGGCCGTCAGTGGGAGCTTTCCTACCGTCTCGGCATGCGTCCTTGGATTTGCGTGGCGTACTCCGCACCGTTGTCCGCTGCTTCCGCTGTCTTTCTGATCTACCCGATCGGTCAAGGTTCGTTCTCCGACGGGATGCCCTTGGGGATCTCCGGTACATTCAACTTCATGTTGGTGTTCCAAGCCGAGCACAACATCTTGATGCATCCCTTCCACATGTTGGGTGTGGCGGGTGTATTCGGGGCGAGCTTGTTCTCCGCCATGCACGGTTCCTTGGTCACCTCCTCCTTGGTGCGTGAAACCACGGAAATCGAATCCCAGAACTATGGCTACAAGTTCGGGCAAGAAGAAGAGACTTACAACATCGTTGCGGCCCACGGCTACTTCGGTCGTTTGATCTTCCAATATGCCTCGTTCAACAACAGCCGTCAGTTGCACTTCTTCTTGGGTGCTTGGCCCGTGATTTGTATCTGGATGACCGCCCTGGGCGTCTCCACGATGGCGTTCAACTTGAACGGCTTCAACTTCAACCAGTCGATCCTCGATAGCGAAGGTCACGTGGTGAACACTTGGGCCGACGTGATCAACCGGGCCAACCTCGGTATGGAAGTGATGCACGAACGTAACGCGCACAACTTCCCGCTGGACTTGGCCGCTGGCGAAGCCATGCCCGTTGCCCTCGCGGCTCCGGCCATCAACGGCTAATCTAGCCGTCTGAATCGCACCGTCAATCGCGCCTGCCCCGATCGGGGCAGGCGCGATTGCTTTATGCACTACAATTAACCCACAGGCGTCACCCAAACGGCCCGATCATCTCACCCTAAAGTAGTAGAGGTCGATGATTTCAGTGGTGTTTTATCCGAAAACTGGTGCATAAGCCTAGAAACCAGTTGGTAAACTAGAACACGGATTGTATGTGCAACGCGAAGAATGCCTCTAATGCCCCTTAAACCATCGGCTTACCACCAGCTCACTCCGGATCTCAAAATTTGCCGCCTGCTCAACGGCATGTGGCAAGTCTCCGGTTCCCATGGCACGATCTTGCCCCAGCGGGCGATCGCCGCCATGTTCAAGTACCATCAAGCCGGATTCACCAGTTGGGATCTGGCCGACCACTATGGCCCGGCCGAGGATTTTATCGGGGCGTTTCGGCGCAAGCTGAATAGCAACGATCGGCCCTTGCCCGTGGTCAAGAAAGCCGCCCCGCCGATGCCCGCCCAAGCCCTGACCAAATGGGTGCCCCAACCGGGCAATATGTCGCGGATCATCGTCGAAGAGCGGATTAATCTCTCGCTGCGGCGGATGGGCACCCCTTGTTTGGATCTGCTGCAATTTCACTGGTGGGACTACAGCGACGATCGCTATTTGGATGCGTTGAAGCATCTGATGGATTTGCAGGCGGCGGGCAAGATCAAACATCTCGGCCTGACGAATTTCAATACGGAGTATTTGCAGCGGGTGCTGGATGCGGGGATTACGATCGTCACCAATCAAGTGCAGTTCTCGCTGGTGGATCAGCGGCCCTTGGTGCAGATGACCAAGTTTTGTCAAGCCAATGACATCCAATTGCTGACCTACGGCACCCTCTGCGGCAGTCTGATTTCGGCCAAATACCTCGGCCAGCCCAATCCCACCCGCTATCAGCTCAACACCGCCTCCCTCCGCAAATACAAAAACATCATCGCCGCCTGGGGCGGCTGGGAGCGATTCCAAATCCTACTCAAAACCCTGCAAACAATTGCCGACAAGCATCAGGTGAGTCTCTCAGCGGTGGCGGTGCGCTACATCCTCGACCAACCCACCGTCGCCGGAGCGATCGTCGGGGCGCGGCTGAGTGTCTCCGAACATTTGGAAGATAATGCCACGATCTTCGACTTGGTCTTGGACAAAAAGGACAGGGCCGCACTGTTGGCCCTGAGCGATGGGAGTAACGATCTATTTAAGACCCTCGGCGACTGTGGTGCGGAGTATCGCGGCTAGCCGATCGATGTGGTCGTGAGTATGGGTTGCCATCAGGGTCAAGCGAATCCGACTGGTCGGCACCGTGGGGGGGCGAATCGCCAGGGCGAAGATGCCACCATCCTGGAGTTGCTGACTCACGGCTAGTGCCGTGGGCACATCCGGCATGGCAATACAGACGATCGCCGAATCAGTGGGCAAGCATGGCAATGCGGGAATTTGGGCCAATTGTTGGTGGCAATAGCGAATGTTATCCCACAAGCGATCGCGCCGATCGGGTTCAGTCTGGATGATCGCGATCGCCGCCAATGCCGCCGCCGTATCCGCTGGACTCAACCCCGTGGTATAGATCCAACTCGGTGCACGCTGCCGCAGGAAATCAATCACATTTGCTGCCCCCGCCACATAGCCGCCCATACTACCGATCGCCTTACTCAAGGTGCCCATCTGGACGATCGGGCGACCTGTGCAGCTCAAATGCTCCACCCCGCCCGCGCCGCGCCGACCCAAAACCCCGGTGGCATGGGCCTCATCCACCAACACCATCGCCGCAAACCGATCGGCCAAGTCCAAAACCTCGGGCAGCGGAGCCAAATCCCCATCCATACTGAAAACACTGTCAGTCAAAATTAAACAACGCTGATACGATTGCCGATGTTGCTTTAAAAGTTGGGTAAGATGATCGCAATTGCCATGCAAATATTCCACGATCGTCGCGCCACTGACGATCGCCCCGCTCCGCAAACTGGAATGATTATATTGGTCGGTCAAAATCAAGTCCCGCTTGCCCACTAGTGCCGCGATCGCGCCCAAGTTCGCCGCATAACCAGAGCTAAACACCAGCGCATCGGCGGTTTGCTTCAGCTGCGCGATCGCGCCTTCCAAGTCCCGATGCAGTTGTCGATGGCCCGTGATTAAGCGCGAACCCGTGGTGCCGGTGCCGTGGGTTTGGGTGGCCTGAATCGCCGCTTGAATCAACCGATCGTCGCTGGCGAGTCCCAGGTAATCATTGCTGGCGAAGTTAATTAATTCCTGCCCATCGATCGTGATCGTGGGGCCAGGAAGTCCGGTAATGGTGCGGGTGTGACGATGCCACCCGGCCCGATCGAGGGTATTGAGCGATGCGTCGATCCAGTCGTAGGGCGAAGGCATGGGGCGGTTCTTGGCTGAATGCCTCTAGTATAACCTTCGGGCTATACTAGAAATGAAATGCCTAAGTGACACCTATGACCACTCAGCAAACCAAAATCAAGCAACTAATCCAACCGCCACAACCATCCTGGGCTAGTGTCTTTGGTTCATTTGCCGATTGCCCCAAATTCGACGAAATGGAAGCATCCGGTAAATCCTGGCGGGCCGCTCAGAATCAAGCCCCTGATCTTGAATAATCATATCAAAAGGTGATTTCAGCCAAATTACCGCCCTCCAACGCGGGGATTGGTTGGCCGGGGCGTCAACATTGGCAACACGATCGAGCTTTTTCAGTATTCTCCGGTTATTGGGTGGTTTTGAGGGTATGACGGGAGACGTTATTACCCGCATTGCCCCATGTCATCTGCTACCCCCGAAAGTCTCCAAAAGTTTGCATCGTCCTGTGCTGGACTGAAGAACAAGAAGAGTAATTTATGGGGTTGCTTAAACGGGTGCATCCGATAGAGTTGGATAAATCGACAACTTTGGATATTTCCTACTGTCTCAGCATGTGTATAATTAGAAAGGATCATGCGGAAGCAGAGCCGAATTATGTAAATGTTGGAAAGTTGGATTTTAATAGGATTTAGATCATGACTTCATATGCTTTTTGGAATAACAAAGGTGGTGTCGGCAAGAGTTTTCTCTGCTTCATTGCGGCAACAGAATATGCACACCGTCATCCGGAAACAGATGTATATGTTATTGATCTTTGTCCTCAGGCAAATGTTTCGGAAATGTTGCTAGGTGGGTATCCAGGCAGCATAAATCCGATGAAAATGCTACTCCATACATCTCCCCGTTCAACTGTTGCTGGATATTTAGAAGCACGTCTCAACTCTCCCTTCCGTATGATTGATGATATTTCCCCATTTATTTCACACCCAAAGGAGTCAAATTCAAACATACCAGAGAATCTAAAGCTTGTATGCGGTGATAATCTGCTTGAGATTATTTCTGAAGCAATAAGACAAACCTCTCAACTTTCAATACCAGTAGATTCATGGAAAAAAGTTCTGAATTGGATTCGAGACCTTACCGTCGCCCTACGAGAAAGCAGTGGAAATAGAGACGCTGTTTTTATTGTTGATTGTAATCCCAGTTTCTCGGTCTACACTCAACTAGCCCTCGTTTCAGCAGATTACGTTATTGTTCCATTCACAGCTGATGATAGTTCACGTCGTGCCATAGAAAATGTGGTAGCACTTCTCTATGGCATTGCAGATGAAAAAATTGATGCCTATGCTCGTATTACGTTTGCAAAACGTGCAAAGGATGATGGATTAACAATTCCCCGATTGCATACTTTCATTAGTAACCGCGTCACTTTATATGAAGGCAAGGCTAGCAAAGCATTTGAAGCTGCAAGTAAGAATATCAAGAATACTGTGGATAAAATTCATGAAGCCCACCGACAAATATATGCAAATCCAAAGAACATACCTAGCCAAGGATTTTTGCAAATCCCTGACTATCACGGTGCTTGCGTTGTATCTGCAATGACAGGTACTCCTCTACACAAGCTTAAAGCTGGCCCGAGGATTATTTCTGGTGAGCGTGTTCAGTTAAATCCAGATCCTTTAGACAGGTATAAAAAATCTCTTACAGAGTTTGTAAACTGTCTCTGAAGGTTACCCGCCGTGCCATCACCACCAGCAATAAGATATCAGGCCTCTGCTGTCAAAGCCCATACGTTGCGTCGTGGTGTTTCAAATTCGCGATTATTAACGCCACCTGTGGACATACAGATTTATTATCATGCGTCTTTAGCGGCATTTGTCGCTGCATGGGAAGCATATATTGAAAATCTGGTTCGAGATTTCTTCTCTGTGACTGCCGATCCCTTGAATACAAAGTTTCATGCAGTTCACACTATTGCGAGTGAAGCTGCTGAAAAATCGCTCAAGCGTTTCAATACGCCAAATTCTGAAAATTCAAGATGCATATTAGTCCAAACTACTGGCTATGACCCACTTAATGACTGGGTTTGGATTCAGCGAGGAATGAACGCACTAACGACTCGTCAAAGGCTTGATGAAATTTTGCAAGCAAGACATAGTTTCGCTCACTGTTTTCCCATTCCCCGATACAGTTGGAATCAAACGTCAACTGGTACAAGTCAGGCTCACAGCAAAATCAATTGATGACATTCAGGCATTCTTGAAATTTCTTGTTTCTGCTACTGATAATGGCATGAAACAGCATATACAGAGAGCTTATGCTATCACTTTAAATTGGTAATTTTTTCAGGGTAAGCGCATCTCAAACGCTATTGACAGCTAGGTTCTTGGATTTCATTGGGTTGTGGTAGGGCCGCCGCTAAAACTTTCAGCATGTAAGCATCATTCATCGCGGCCCGTTTCGATTTTTGTCGAAGACTGCGCTTCCCGTCCGTTTCACGATTCAGGGCGTTGAGTGCCAGTCGTCGGAGGAGTGCGAGATTGTGGGGTGAGTGCAGGGAGCGGACG
>JANOQX010000076.1:0-29918 GCA_031415035.1 Cyanobacteria bacterium VAR_4_metabat_243 | reverse complement strand
CTTCCGCTCTCAGCCCGGACTTCCAGTCCAGGGCGGCCAGAATTACCACCCAAAGCCGATCGCCCCGATCAAAAAAATACCGTCGGAATGAATTCCGGCGGCATTGGCATTACTCTCTCAAACTTTTATGGCGTCTAGATCGCCGGAATCTGCACCGACGCCGATCGCGACACTTCGAGGAACCCACCCGATCGGGTCAGATAGCCCAAGACCGTCAGGTAAGCCCGATCGCGCTGGGGAATCAGAATCCGCTGTTCCTGGGTCGCCTCATCCACATCGAATTGCTCGAAGGTGGACAGCAACGTGTCGGTGGCATCCATGTCCGTCACGTCGTACAACCGCAAGACCAATTGGGTACCGCCTTGTTGGCGGAGTTTTTCCTGGGCGTTTGCGCCCATTTCCCAGCGAACGAGGGCTTCGCGACTGTTGTAGGGCACCATCACGACGCGACCGGAGCCAATCCCCACAGCCGATCCAACGGCAGCACCAGCGGCACCTAAGCCTGCGACGGTGGCTCCCGCTGCGCCCGTGACGCCATCCTTCAATTGGCCGCCCACACCAGCGGCGGCATCGGTGGCATCCCCGGCGACATCCTTGGCTTTGCCGAAGAGTGACTTCAGCCAGCCCGAGGTGGTCGCCGTGGCGTCACCGGCTGTCTCCGTCAGGTTGCCCGCGACGGACTGCATCCGATCGCGCCCGGCACCCACACCCTCGCTCACCGCCCCAGTGACATTCGAAACGCCCCCAGTCACGGCATTCTTTGCGCCATCGGCGAAGTCGGCCATGCGGGAAGACGGATCGGCATTCGCTGGCGGCAAGCCCCCTTCAAATTCCCAATCAGCGGCGGTTTCGGTCACGGACGCGTCATCCGTTGCCTCGCCATTGCCCCGGAGGCGCGACCAAGCGGCGGCTCCGAGACCAGCGGCGGCGGCTCCTGCCCCCGCAACGGCGGCCCCGCCAGAGTCAAAGGCGTTACCCAGGGAATCTTTGGTGCCGTCGGCCACGTCTGAGACTTTGTCCTGGGCCGACTGCAACCAGCTCGGATCATCGGCTACGACTTCCGACGACTCCACGGCGTTCAAGTTCCAATCCGGCGTCTCAATCCCCAATTCCGCTGGGTTATCGCCCGTTCCTGGCTCCCATTCAGCGTCCGATCGACGGGTTGCATCGTCTTGATCTTTATTCCCCCGCAGTCGGGCCATGGCCGCTGCACCCGCTCCGGCGACGGCGGCACCCGCACCCGCGATCGCCGCACCGCCCGCATTGGCCGTATCACCCACGGCTCCGACGACTTTGCCCGCTTTGTCCGTGACACCATCGACGGCTCCACCCACGGCACCCTGGAAAGCATTCCCACTGCCCCGCACGGGATTCACCCGATCGGTGCCCACATTGGCCCCGCCCCGTGGCAGCACATCTTCTTCCTCATCCTTCGGCAACAACCACAGCAACAAGCCCAGTAGTCCCAAGGGCAAGAGCAGCCACCAGAGCCACTGCGGCATCCCGCGACCGGATTCGTCGCCGATCGCGATTTGATTACTCGCAACGGCCCCTGGCTTGGCGGGGACGACGGTGGTTTCGGGCGCAGCGATCGGGGGCTTGGGCGCGTTGGCTGGATTGACTGGTGTTTTGTCACCCGGTTTCGCATCACCCGGCTTCACAGCGACCTTGGCCGCCACCGCCGCTTTCGCCGCCGCATCGGCTTTGGCTTTCGCAGCGGCGTCGGCCTTCGCCTTCGCGGGATCAACGGCATTGGCTGGGACTTGGGCGACCTTACCCGCTTCAGCTTGCTTGTTGAAGTCGATCGGATTCTTCACCGCCTGACCGATCGCGCCCTGGCCCGTAGTCGCTCCGGCATAGCCGAGGAACGCTTGCACAGCGGGATTCGGCTTGTCACCTTTGTAGACGTAAAACAATTCCTGGGAGAACGGATAGCGCGTATCCGTCGGCTGCACGCCGTGCATCGTCAAGACCCGCAGATCCTTCTGACCCGCCACCAGACTTGCGGGCAAGAAGCTGATGCCGTCGCTGCCGAGCTTAGCGTTCATCGCCGCTGGGCTGTCATCTTCGACCTTCAAGGCCGTGGCCCCCGAAGCAAATTTCTTGCCCTGGAAGGCGGGGTAGTTCGGGAAGGCGGCGCGGGTATCGGTGTTCACCCGATCGACAAACCGCACAGGGGTATTCGCCCCACCGATGTCCTTCCAGTTTTTCGCCTCGCCCCGGAACAGCTTGGCAAACTGATTGATCGTCAAATCCTTTTTGTAGGCATTCTTCGCGCCGACGACGATGGCGATCTTGTCACGCCCCACGGGCACCGCGACCAAGCCCTTGGCTTTTTCCGCATCGGTCAGGGGCCGCCCGATCGCCGCGATATCGGCTTTCCCCGCCGCCACCGATTCTAAGGCCGCTGGCGTGCCCTGGTTCGAGACCGTCGCCTTGGCCCCGGCATACTGCTGTTCAAAGCCTTTTTGCAACGACTGATTCAGGGGGCTGAGATTGCTCGAACCCGCAATCCGCACATTCGTCCCCGCCGCGACCGTACCGGGCGCTGGAAAAGTCGGAAAGGCGTTGGCCGCGACCCAGGGTGCGGCAACGGCGGTTAACGTCGTGAATAACGCCAAATTGACGACGGTGGCAGAGCGCATTTGTACCATGATTGACAACCAACTCCAATGTCGGAACGTAAAGTGCTGTTCTGCGCCGTCGAGAGCCGCAGCACCCAACAGCACGACCAAACTGTGAATAATCTAAATTGCCGTTGACCGATACGATGAACGGATGCCAGATTGTACAACCTACATCCGCGTTTGAACGCATTTTCGCAGCATTAATTTGCACTGCGATCGGCCAATCTCCGTAGAACAACGGTTCCTCTGCTCCCAGATTAAAGGATGTTGACACGCGAAATATCGCCCGGCTCGAATTGATTCAGCCATATGCGATGATACAGGGTAGAACTTCCCTGCTGTGTATCCTGTGATCCAATCCCTGAAACCCGCTGCCGCCGCCCACGATCGACTCAAAACCGAAGTACGATCGGCCTTCGATCGGCTTGCCCCCGACATGGATCGATGGAGCCAGCGGAATCGCACCTACCACCAGGACTTGGCCCAGCTCCACGGCTTCTTGATCCCAGCCGGGGCACGGGTCTTGGAAATCGGCTGTGGCACAGGCAATTTGCTGGCGGCGGTGCAGCCCCGTCAGGGCGTCGGGATCGATTTTGCGCCCAGCCTTGTCGCGATCGCCCAGGCGAAGTACCCCGAGTTGCAATTCATCTGCGCCGATGCCGAGGACTTTGACTTGGCCACCCAGTTAAGTGCGACCCAGTTGGATCAAACCAGCGAACCCTTCGACTACATCATCCTGTCCGACACCCTCGGCCATCTCAGCGACATCCAGCGGGTGCTCCAACATTTGCAGCAATACTGCCACGATCGCACCCGACTCGTCCTCACCTTCCACAATTTTCTCTGGCAACCGATTTTGAACCTCGCCGCCGCAATCGGCCAACGCCGCCCCCAGCCACCCCAAAGCTGGCTCTCCATGGGCGACGTGCGGAACCTGCTCCAAATCACGGGCTATGAATCAGTCAAGATCGGTCGCCGCTGCCTGTTGCCAAAACGCATTCCGGGCTTGGCGGCGCTAGGCAATCGGGTGTTAGTCCATCTGCCGGGACTGCAACATTTGGGCTTAACCAATTACATCGTGGCCCGCCCCCAACCCCGGCGATCGAGCCGCAGCGCCACTCACCCCACCTGCTCCGTGATCATTCCCGCCCGCAACGAAGCCGGGAATATCCAGGCCGCGATCGACCGACTGCCCCGCCTCGGCCCGCACACCGAAGTGATTTTTGTCGAAGGCCATTCCCAGGATGCGACTTGGGCGACGATCGAGCAAGTCGTCGCCCAGGGCCATCCCGACTTCACCCTCAAAGCCATGCAACAAACCGGACGCGGCAAAGCCGACGCCGTGCGGCTGGGCTTCGCGGCGGCCACGGGCGACATTTTGATGATTTTGGATGCGGATTTGACCGTGCAACCCGAGGACTTGCCGCACTTCTACGAAGTCGTCGCCTCCCGGCGCGGCGACTTTGCCAATGGCACCCGGCTGGTCTATCCCCGATCGGGCCAAGCCATGCCCTGGCTCAATAACCTCGCCAACAAATTCTTCAGCCTCGCCTTTTCCTTCCTGCTCGATCAGCCACTCAAAGACACCCTCTGCGGCACCAAAGTCATCTGGCGGGACGACTACAACGATTTGGTGGCGGGCCGCAGTTACTTCGGCGACTTCGATCCGTTTGGCGACTTTGATCTATTATTTGGGGCCGCAAAATTGAATCTCCGTATCGTCGATGTCCCCGTGCGGTATCAGCCCCGCACCTACGGAGAATCAAATATCGCCCATTTTCGGGAGGGGCTGATTTTGCTGAAGATGTGTCTGTACGCGCTGCGGAAGATCAAGTTCTTTTAGGATGACGCATCAGACTATTCACTGATTGACGGCCCCACCCACCCGCGCGTCAAGGTTGGGCTAGTAAGGAAACCCGGCTAAACCCGGCTCAGAGTGGTTTCAATCCCCTTGAGGGGAGTTTCCTTACTAGCCCTGTGCTTTAGCCACGGGCGGGCATCACCAAAATCGACCGATCGACCCTAAACCTCCACCTTCACCCCACGCCAAAAGGCGATATGCCCCGCAATATTCTTCGCGGCATCCTTCGGCTCGGGATAGTACCAAGCGGCATCGGCATTCACTTCGCCGTCCACGACAACATCATAATAACTCGCTACGCCCTTCCAGCCGCAGGTTGTATGCGTCGCACTAGCTTGAAAAAACTCCGACTGAATCGCATCGGCGGGAAAATATTGATTGCCATCAACGACTTCGCACCGATCGCTCTGGGCGATCACCTTGCCATTCCAAACTGCCTTCGGCATGCGCGGATCTCCACAAAAAATTACGTTACATTCCATAATAATCGGGGTGCGATCCAAAGACCGCACCCCGACCGAAAATATTAAAAATACAATCGAACTTAAAAAACTAAACAACTAGCAGAAGCGAAACAACTGGCAGGAACTAAACAACTGGCAGACAACCTGACAATTCACATTTGAGATACACACCCAATGACTAAACCGGTTGTTTAGTAATCGTGTTCATATGATCACACGCCCGATCGGGAATCACGTCATCAGAAGTACGGATGTTTGGGGGCCGCAATTGTCCCCAGCCGGGTCGAACTACTGAATTACGCGGAATTGACCAGATCGGGGACTGGCACGAACCGCCACCGTCAAGGGGGAAGTTTTGAGGAATAATGAAAGTATCTTGATCGAGCGGAGGCACATCAGCCATGGGCGAAGCACATATTTCTCAAACATTCCTCATGGGCGAAGCCGAACGGCAAAACCTGGCCAAGGACACCGCCTACGCCAATGCCCGATCGCTGCCTGAAGTCTGGGCGATCATCGGTCAACGCTATGACACCGTCACCGCCGCGATCGATCCCCACAGCAGTCCCACAACGCAGATGACCTATGGCGAACTGCATCAGGGAATGCGCGAATTTGCCGCCGGATTGCAGGCATTGGGCCTGACCCCCGAAGCCGCCGATGAGTATCCGGCCCGCGTAGCCCTGTTTGCCGATAACTGTCCCCGCTGGCTGATCGCCGATCAAGGGGTGATGTTGGCGGGCGGGATTGACGCAGTGCGGGGTGCCCAGGCGGATCTCGATGAATTGGGTTTCATTCTAGAAAATAGCGGGGCGATCGGGCTGATTGTCCAGGATTTTGCGCTGTTCAAAAAATTGCGCGATCGGTTGGCAAATCTACCCCTGAAGTTTGTCGTGTTGCTCACGGGCGAGACCCAAAGTGATGAGCAGTTTAACGTCCTCGGTTTTGAGCAAGTGCTGGAACAAGGCCGTCAGCGGGAATTACAGCCTGTTACCCAAGACCGATCGACGATCGCCTCACTGATGTATACCTCCGGCACCTCCGGGATGCCGAAGGGCGTCATGCTCAGTCATGGCAACTTCATCCACCAGATCAACGCCGCCGCTGGCGTCGTGACGATCGCGCCCGGCGATAAAGTCCTGAGCATCCTACCGATCTGGCACGCCTACGAGCGCAGCTTTGAATATTTCACCCTATCGCGGGGCTGCACCCAGATCTACACCAACATCCGCTACGTCAAACAGGATTTCAAACAATTCCAGCCGCAATATATGGTTGGGGTACCCCGGCTGTGGGAGTCGATTTACGAAGGCATCCAAAAGCAGTTCCGCGACCAGCCCGCCAACAAGCAAAAGCTGGTGAATTTCTTCCTGAACCAAAGCCTGGAATACATCCGGGCCAAGCGGATCAGCCAGGGACTCGACCTCGACCAACACAAAATCAGCGCCGGAGCGAAAGCGATCGCCTTGGCCAAACGATCGGCCCTCTCCCCCATCCACCGCCTCGGCAACAAACTCGTCTACCAAAAGATCCGGGCCGGACTCGGCGACAGCATCAAACTCCTGGTCAGCGGCGGCGGCTCGATCGCCGATCACCTGGAAGACTTCTTCGAGATTGTCGGCATCCCGATTCTCAGCGGCTACGGACTCACCGAAACCACCCCGATCACCAATGTCCGTCGCCCCTGGCGGAATATTCGCGGGGCCGACGGCCAGCCGCTGCTCGACACCGAAGTTCGCATCGTCGATCTCGAAACCCGCAAACCCTTGCCCTTTAACCAACAGGGCGTGATCCTGATTCGCGGCCCGCAGGTGATGCAGGGCTATTTCCGCAATCCGGAGGCCACGGCGAAGGCGATCGACCCCGAAGGTTGGTTTGACAGCGGGGATCTGGGGATGTTGCTCGAAGACTACAACCTCGTCATCACAGGCCGCGCCAAGGACACGATCGTCCTGACCAACGGCGAAAACATCGAACCCCAACCGATCGAGGAGCATCTGCTGCGCTGCCCCTACATCGACCAAATCATGCTCGTCGGCCAGGATCAAAAAGTCCTGGGCGCACTGATCGTCCCCAACCTCGAAGCCCTGGAAACCCATCTGGGAAAGACCCCGGATCTAACCAGCAAAGCCGTCCAAGATCTTTTCCAGCAGGAGATCACCCAGCGAATCAAAAGCCGTCCCGGCTATCGATCGGACGATCGGATCGGCGGCTTCCGCCTCTTGGACGAACCCTTCAGCGTGGAAAACGGCCTCGTGACCCAAACCCTGAAGGTGAAACGCAACGTGGTCACCGATCGCTATGCCACGACGATCGCGGCCATGTATCAATCCTAAGCAGACGCCACGATCCCCCTAAATCCCCCTTCAAAAGGGGGACTTTGAATCCAGTCCCCCCCTTTTGAAGGGGGGCTAGGGGGGATCGTGGCAATTGCAACAAGCAGGCAGACTTGATAAACCATCATCTAATCGCCCGACGATTTGAAAATTTAACCTGACGCCGGGTTATTCCCGGTGTACAACAGAAAGGTTGAAAAATTTGTTCGATTTACTCACACCCCCGAAGGTTTCTATGGAAGTGTCCAATTCCCAACTGTTGCTTCAGCGCAATGTCAACGTCAACGTGGTCGTCACTCCCCGCTGGAAAGAAGAAGCCCAACAACAGCTTCAGACCCAACTCAATGGCATCGACGATCAGCTCCAACAGCTCGACATGCAGCTTCAGCAAGTCCTCGGCGAAGTCCAGAAGCAGAGCATCCAGCCCCCGGGTCCCGAGACCATGCAGCAGATGGAAAACATCAAAATGCAGTTCAACCAAAGCAAGAGCGAAATGCTCGAACAGAAGAACCAAGTGCTCCAGCAGCTCCAACAGGTGCAAACCCTCGAACTCGAACAGGAAGTCAACCAAGGCCAAATCATCAGCACCTTCAAGCTGGAAAAAGGCGACAACCTGATCCAAAAAATGAACGTGGAAGTGCTGCTACGCGACGGCATCGTTGAAGATATTCGCGGCGAACTGTAGGCGGCACCCCCCAAAACAACGCATAAAGAAACCGCCTCCTGGATGGATGAGGCGGTTTTGTTGTTTCTGAACGCTGAAGCTATATTCCCATGGGGATTTTGGGTCGCCCGTGATCGGCGTCACTGCCCAAAAATTCGCTCGTTGAATGAATTTAACCCGAGCAAAACCCCGTCCCACAAAAACACGGGGGCTGATTCCCTGTTAGAATTTGATCGGCCAAATTCCCCTACCTAACCGCGCCATGATTCGTGAAATCTTCATGCCTGCTTTGAGTTCCACCATGACGGAGGGCAAGATCACTTCTTGGCTCAAATCCCCCGGTGACAAGGTGGAGAAAGGAGAAACGGTCTTGATCGTCGAATCCGACAAAGCGGATATGGACGTGGAATCGTTCTACGAAGGTTGGATGGCCGCGATCGTCACCCAAGCGGGCGACAGTGCCCCCGTCGGATCAGCGATCGGTCTCCTCGCCGAAACCGAAGCCGAAATTGCCACTGCCAAGCAACAAGCCGCAACGGGAGCCGCGCCTGCTGCGAAACCCGCCGCCCCCGCAGCGGCCCCGATCGCCGCCAATGCCACCGTGCCCGCGCCCGTTGCGGGGGCGGCCAGTGGTCGCGTCTTCGTCTCCCCGCGCGCCCGCAAACTCGCCAAGGAAGCCGGAATCGACCTCAAAACCCTCAAAGGCAGTGGCCCGAATGGCCGGATCACCGCCGATGATGTCACAGGAGCCGGGGGCGCAAGTCCCGCGATCGCGCCGAATATTGCCGCCGCCCCAGCTGCCGTCAGCCGCCCGCCCGCCGCGAAACCCGCCGCCCCAGTGACGCCCGGCCAAACCGTGCCCTTCACCCCGATGCAGCAAGCCGTGGTGCGGAACATGAACGCCAGCCTCGATGTCCCCGTCTTCCGGGCAGGCTACAGCATCACCACCAATTCCCTGGACGCACTGTACAAGCAGCTTAAGCCCAAGGGCGTCACGATGTCCGTCCTGCTAGCCAAGGCCGTCGCCGTCACCCTGAAGCAGCATCCGTTGCTCTACGCCAGCTATGCCGAAGCGGGCACCCACTACAACTCGGAAATCAATATCGCCGTGGCCGTCGCGATGGACGATGGGGGCTTGATTACCCCCGTCTTGCGGCAGGCCGATACGACGGATATTTACTCCCTGGGTCGCAGTTGGCAGGATCTCGTCAGTCGCGCCCGATCGAAGCAGCTCCAACCGGACGAGTACAGCACTGGCACCTTCACGATCTCCAATCTGGGGATGTTCGGGGTGGATTCCTTTGATGCGATTTTGCCGCCGGGTACTGGGTCAATTCTGGCGATCGGGGCGTCCAAATCCACCGTCGTCGCCGACAAGTCCGGGATGTTCGGGGTCAAGACCCAGATGCGGGTGAATATCACCTGCGACCACCGGATCATCTATGGCGCAAATGGGGCGGCGTTCCTGAAGGATCTCGCGGCATTGATTGAGACCAATGCCCAGTCGTTGACGATGTAGCGCCACACCTAGTAGTAGAGCGGATGCAAGATCTCAACATCTAGTGTTAGATCCCCGAGTTGGATGGGTACGCTATCCACACTTCAGGGGATCTCTACACTCGATTTTATGAACGCACCACTTGCCACAAAGTTACGTAAACCCCGCCAAACCGGCTTGGGATACAGCGATCAAACCGCCTTGGAAATGGCAACGATCGATGGGATTAGCTACCAAGAGGCCGATACCGTCGTGCAGAAAATGCACGATCGCGGCTTTGACCAGTTCCATTACTTCGATCGGGGCAATACCGAAGCCTATTTGGTCGGCAATGCGGATCAACTAATTTTGATTTTCCGAGGCACGGAGCCAAAGAGCGTCCAGGATTGGATCACCAATGCTCAGGTCGCCAAGGTGCGGGCGCTCGGCGGACGGGTGCATTCAGGGTTTTGGCAGGGCTGTCAGGATGTCTGGTCGGAAGTCGAGTCCGAGGTGCAGCGGATGCGCCGTCAGTTTGCCACACCGCCGCCGTTGTTTTTGACCGGGCACAGTTTGGGTGGGGCTTTGGCGATTTTGGCTGGGGCGCAGTTGCAGCTCTGTGGGCACGCCGTCGATGGGATCTATACCTTTGGCTGTCCGCGCATCGGCGATCGGCAGTTTGCGATGCAATACAATCGACGGCTCTACAACTGCACCTATCGCCTGGTCAACCACCGCGACATCGTCACCCAGCTGCCGCCCGCCGAGTTGGGCTATACCCACGTCGGACAACTGATTTACTTCGATCAAAAAGGCGTGCGGCAGATTTCGCCCTTTCCAAATGAGAATGAGTTTGGCTGGGCCGAGTCCTTTGATGACCACGATCTCCAGGCCTATCGAACGAGCCTGAAAGTCACCCAGACTCGCTTATTGCCCGCCTAAATCGACGACATTATCGGTATAAGCCACAAAAAAGGGCGTTCCGACGGAACGCCCTTTTTTCACAGCAAACTGATGCTTTCAGTTAGAACTTTGCCTGAACTGGCTCGGGCAAAGTCGGCATCATCGGCATGGCGGGCTGGATCGACATCGGCGATGGGGCCGCGACTTCCGGTGTCCGCTCGAACACAAACTCGCTACCGTTCAACCGGGAAGCCGAAGTCGTCGGCAAGGTCTGGACGGAGAAGCTGAAGGGATTGGCCAAGTCGGCCGTCCGCATGATTGGATCGTCCATCGTCTGACGCTCCATCACCGATCGGTACAACCCGTTCACATCCTTCGAATCCTTCAGAATCGAATTTTCCGGGAACTGCAACGTGCCGATCGCCGATTGCAGCCAGCGGAACGAGTCATTTTCCTTCACCATGCTTTCGCTGTGGCGAGCGTACGTGCGATCGAAGGCTTCTGGCACCGATTCACGGGGCCGGAATACCACATTCGCATCCTGGGCATGCGCCGCGATCGCTACGGTGGTTGAAACGGCGGCTAAAGCCAATGCACTGAGGCAAGTAGAAGTCCTTACGCCCATAGTATGTTTGATCCTCGACTTTTTATCTATGGTAACTGAACATTTGGTTGTAGGATCAAATGTTGCCGATTTTGAGCTTAGGGTACCCATTCCATGACTGACGCCACCGTAACAAATTTTCCTTGGACGAGCGCCGACGCCACAACACTGCGCCAGCAACTGATCGATCTATTCTGCCAAGTGGCCTACAAGGAAGGCGATTTCCTGCTGTCCTCCGGTCAACGCAGCACCTACTACATCAACGGCAAGCAGGTCACACTCCACGCCCAAGGCGGCGTCGGGGTGGGCCGGATTTTGCTGCCATTGATTCCGGCAGATACGATCGGCGTGGCAGGTTTGACCCTGGGGGCTGACCCGATCGTGGCCGCCACTAGCGTCGTGGCTTGTTACGAAGGCCGATCGCTCACCCCGCTGATCGTCCGCAAGGAAGCCAAAGGCCACGGCACCCAGGCTTATATCGAAGGCCCGACCTTACCGGCAGGATCGCCCGTCGTGATTTTGGAAGACGTTGTCACCACCGGGAAGTCCGCCATGCAGGCCGTGGAACGCCTCCGGGATGCGGGGTACAAGGTTGACCATGTGATTACCCTAGTCGATCGGCAGCAGGGTGGGGCGGAGTTTTATGCCAGTCAGAATTTGAAGTTTGATGCGGTGTTTACGATTCAGGATTTGCAAAAGCGGTGGCAGGAGTTGCATGGGTGAGGCTGAACTACGCCTGAATCCCACCCGTAGCTCAAGCACGGGCTAGTAAGGAAACCACCCTAAAGGGTGCTGGGAGGGGATTTAGCCGGGTTTAGCCGGGTTCCCTTACTAGCCCGCCGTTGACGCGCGGGTGGGTCATGCCGTAGTCAATCAATCCAACAACCCATCACCCCAAACCCGTCTCACAACAAGCCCGAAAATCATCCCCCCGCTGCTCAAAATTGTCATACTGATCAAAACTCGCACAGGCCGGAGACAGCAGCACATAACCCGCGTTTTTCTCCTGCGCCAATGCCACCCCACGCGGCACCGCCTTTGCCATCGTCTCCACAATTTCGTAATCCGTATAACCCACCGCCGCCAACCGATCGGCAAAGGGTTTCGCCGCATCGCCAATCAACAATACCGCCGCCGCTTTCGCCTTAATCGCATCCAACCAAGCGGTATCATCACCTTCTTTACTGGCACCGCCCGCAATCAGAATCGTGCTGCCCAACATCGACGACAAACCCACTTCCGCCGCATCATAATTCGTCGCTTTGCTGTCGTTGATTAATTCAATCCCATTCCAGGTGCGAATCAATTCCAGCCGATGCTCGACGCCGGGGAAAGCGGATATCGCCTGTTCGATCGCCGCACTTTCAATCCCCGCATAATAGGCTGCCGCCACGGCCATCAGGAGATTCTGCTGATTATGTGCCCCTGGCATTTTCAGCGTTGCTGCTGGCATGATTTTCTCATTGCACACATAGATCCAACCGTCCTCGATATACGCGCCCCGATCGGGATCACCAATCAGTCGATCGCGACCCCCAACGCTCGTCCAACAGGCATCCTCACTCACCGGGAACGCCTGGTTCAAACCGATTTCGCGCAGATAAACATCGTCGCCATTAAAAATCTGCTGATCGGCCCGCGCCAACAGCCGCGCCTTCATGTCAAAGTAATTCGCCATGGTTTTATGACGCGCCAAATGATCGGGCGTGAAGGTTGTCCAGAGGGCGATCGTCGGTTTCACCGTGGCCGCTGCTTCGATCTGATAGCTACTCAGTTCCGCCACGCACCAATCCGGTGACTGCGCATCCATCGCCACTTCACAAGCCGCAAAGCCAATATTGCCAAAGGCCGGAGCGTGAAATCCCGCCGCTTGGAAAATCGCTGCTGTTAGTGCCGTACAAGTGGTTTTGCCATTGGTGCCCGTGATCGCCACCCAAGGCAAATCCTGCATATTGCGCCATGCCAGTTCCATATCCCCGATCGTCACCACGCCCGATCGCCGCGCCTTTTCCAAGCTCGGTACATCCCAGGGCACACCGGGACTGACGACGACTAATTCCGGTTTACTGGTCTCCGGGTCAAAATCATCACCCAATTTCACTTCAATGCCGTCAGTGGCTAAGTCTTGGGCTTGGGTTTGGAGGGCGGGGGTATTGCCCCGATCGCTGATCGTCACCGACCAACCCTGCCGTTTCAGCAGACGAGCAGCGGCATTCCCCGATTTGCCCAAACCAATGACGTAAGCGTGCGACATGATGACCGAATCCTATGCAATAAAGCCAAATCCGATCCTACCGCTGAACCACAACAATGCGCGCCTAAAACCAACGCTTAACCTTGGGCATGGACAGATTCCGCGAACTGTGGAAATCTTCCTGCACCTTCTTGGTCAAGCGCCGCGAAATCTGCTTCACCACGTTCTCCAACAGCGCATCCCCGGTCTTCTCCACCAAACTGTGGGGCAACGCCTGAATGAACTTCGGAAACTGCACATACACCTGCAAATCCAAATTCCACTGGACATGGGTGACGGCCGCAAACGCCGGATCAGTGGCCTGGGCCGACGCATCCACTAGCTCCATCGTCGCCTTGAAGTCAATGTCATAGCCGATCGGTGTGTAGTCGGGCACCGGAATCGTCTCAATCCGATAAACCCGGTTTTCCTGGGGCAACAGGTGCAGGCCCACCTTCGGCTCAATCTCGTAACCAAAACTGCCGTATCGACCGATCGTCAACACATAACCATTGTCATTCAGCGGTTCCGTCTTCAACGGATGGGCGCAACGGGTAAACCATTCGGGATGCGCATCCAAGTAATCCGCCACCATCTGGGTATCGGCATACATCTCCATGCTGTCCACAAAATTGCTGCGGAAAACGGTCTGGCCTGCTGCCGTGCGCCGATCGTTGGCGACACCACTGTCATGGGAATAGGCGTCAGACATGGAACCTTCTACGCTGGAAATGAGAGACGGGTCGATCGATTGGGAGTGCATAAGCCGATTCACAGGGATAGTGCCTAAACGGTGGAAACGGGAAAACGAATTTCCCCCTACTCCAAGATTCCCGATTTGCCCGATCGCCGTACCGGAGATTCCACGCAAACTGTGGACATGCCGCAATGAGAACTTCCTAGAATCTATCGTTTGTGCCTGACTAGAGTTTGTGCGATCCGCGAGCGTTTGCCGCCACAGTTACAAAACTTCATCATGCATAGCATAACCGAATTTTGGCCGAAAATCCCTTGGTCGGGTTTACCGTACTGATCCAAGCCCCCCTCGCCGAATTCCGTCATGTATCTTAAGAGAGGAAGACTGGCGATCGGCCGAAATTTTGAGGAAGCAGGATGAAAGCATTTGTGGCAGGCGCAACTGGGGAAACGGGACGCCGAATTGTGCAGGAATTGGTGGATCAGGGCATTCCCGTCCGGGCGATGGTGCGGAATGTGGAATTGGCCAAGGCCGTGCTGCCCGCAACGGTGGAAATCGTCACGGGGGACGTGTTGCAGCCAGCGACTCTGGCAAACGCGATCGGCGATGCTACGGTGATTTTCTGCGCCACGGGAGCGAAACCGAGCCTGGATCCGACCGGGCCGTACCAAGTGGATTTTGAAGGGACGAAGAATCTGGTCAACGTGGCCAAGTCGAAAAACATTGAGCAATTTATCCTCGTTTCTTCGCTCTGCACCTCCAAGCTGCTGCATCCGCTGAACTTGTTTTGGGGCATCTTAGTTTGGAAGAAATGGGCCGAGGAGTACATCCAGCGCAGTGGTTTGGCCTACACGATCGTCCGTCCCGGTGGGCTGATGAACGACAACAACGACGACCAAATCATCATGACCAAGGCCGACCAATTGTTTGATGGCCGGATCCCCCGGATGAAAGTCGCCCAGGTTTGTGTGGAAGCGGCCAAACAATCCACCGCCCGCAATCAAATCGTCGAAATCATCGCGAAACCGGACATGGAAAGCCGGACGATCGCGCAATTGTTCGACACCCTCGCCACCCCGGTCGCCGCCGTTTAATCAAGGATCCTCCGATGACCCACCAGCCTACTTCATCACTGCTTCAGCGCCTGCGCGCCACGATCGCCGCGGTATTTTTGGGCGTCATGCTGCTGGGTTGGACGCCCAGTAGTTGGGCCGCCGTTGTCACTGCTAGTCCTGCGCCTAGTCCTGCAACCGTTGCGCCGAAGCCGCCGATTGTCACAGCAAAACCCATTGCCAAGCCCGCGATCGTTGAGAAACCAACACCGATCGCGATCGCGGCCACCAAACCGATCGCCAAAGGCAGCTTTGTCGCCGAGGCCGTCCGCCAAGTCGGCGGAGCCGTCGTCCGCATCGACACCGAGAAAACCATCGCCCGCCGACCCTCGGTCGATCCCATGCTGGATGACCCGTTCTTCCAACGCTTCTTTGGCGATGGTGGCGTCATGCCCCAAGGCGAAGAACGACTGCGGGGCCAAGGTTCCGGCTTCCTGATCGACGCCAAAGGCACGATCTTGACCAACTCCCATGTCGTCAACGGGGCCGATCGGGTCACAGTCACCCTCAAAGATGGCCGCAAATTCGATGGCACAGTGAGCGGCGTCGATGAAGTGACGGACTTGGCCGTGGTCAAAGTCGATGGATCGGATTTGCCGATGTCGCGGCTGGGCAATTCCGACGAAGTCAGCGTCGGCGACTGGGCGATCGCCGTGGGCAACCCCCTCGGACTCGATAACACCGTCACCCTCGGCATCGTCAGCACCCTAAATCGCTCCAGTGCCCAACTCGGCATGGGCAACAAACGCCTCGACTTCATCCAAACCGACGCGGCAATTAATCCCGGCAACTCCGGCGGGCCACTGCTGAACGAAAACGGCGAAGTGATTGGGATCAACACCGCGATCCGGGCCGACGCTAACGGCATCGGCTTCGCCATCCCGATCAACAAAGCCAAACAACTCGAACCCCAACTGGCCAAAGGCGAAAAAATCCGGCATCCCTACCTGGGAATTCAGATGAGTAGCTTCGACGTCGAGATGGCCAAAACCAATAATAAAGACCCAAATTCGCTGTTCGAGTTACCAGAAGTCAGCGGCGTGATCATCATCCGCGTCTTGGAAGAGACACCGGCGGCGAAGTCAGGACTCCGGCGCTATGACGTGATTAGCGCGATCGATGGGACAGCCATTACCAGCGCCGATCAGTTGCAGCAGTTGGTCGATCGTAGTCCCCTGGGCAAAGCGCTGAAGGTCGAAGTGCATCGCGGGGAAAAAACCTTGACGATCGCGGTGAAGACGGCGGAGTTGAAGGACGAAAAGGGTTGATCGGAAGTTGCGAATTGCTGGACTACGGCATCACCCACCCCGCGCGTGAACGGCAGGGCTAGTAAGGAAACCCCGCTGAAGCGGGCTAAGAAGCATATTCCAGCCCGCTTCAGCGGGGTTGCGCTCATAGCCCTGCCGTTTACGCGCGGGGCGATTGGGTAGCGGAGTCGAGGGTGGGCACTGCCCACCATTTCCTACAATTTCCATCCAATCGTAGGGTGGGCACTGCCCACCATTTCCCAGGTCGCACAATTCGATCACGCTGTTCATCCCGAAAATTTGGTAGGCTTGATCAATTATTAAAGCTAATACCTCCTAGGAAGCTCAATGCCGCCTAGGAGGTATTGGTTTTGATGGCAATCTTCTTAACCGAGGCGGCGCATGGGTGGACTGAAGGGCAGAGATTTACTGACATTGGGCGATTTGAGCCAGTCGGAACTCGCGGAACTATTGGATCTGGCGATCGACCTCAAGTCGGGCAAGCTGCAACCCATGGCCCAGGGTCGCCCGCCTGTCCTGGGTTTGCTGTTCTACAAAGCTTCCACCCGCACCCGCCTCAGTTTCTCGGTGGCGATGCAACATATCGGCGGCCATGTAATCGATATGCCGTTGAATGCCACCCAGGTCAGCCGAGGCGAACCGATCGAAGACACCGCCCGCGTCCTCGATCGATACCTCGACGTGTTGGCAATCCGCACCTTCGCCCAAGCCGACCTGCAAACCTTCGCCGATTATTCGAAAATCCCGATCATCAATGCCCTCACCGATTTGGCCCATCCTTGTCAGGTGTTGGCCGACTTGCAAACAATTAAGGAAAACTTCGGCCAACTCGCCGGACTCACCCTGACCTACCTCGGCGATGGCAACAATATGGCCCATTCGCTGATGATCGGCTGTGCCCTCAGTGGGATTAATGTGCGGATTGCCGCGCCTGCCGACTATCAGCCGTTGCCGGAAATGGTCGATCGGGCGAAGCAGCTTGCCGGGGGCCGATCGGAAGTCATTTGCACCACGGACGCCAATGCGGCAGTCAAAGGCGCAAACGTGCTTTACACCGACGTTTGGGCCAGTATGGGGCAGGAGGATTCGGCGAGCGATCGCATCCCGATTTTCCAGCCGTACCAAATTAATCAAACCCTGCTGACTCGCGCCGACAAAGAGGCGATCGTGTTGCATTGTCTCCCGGCCCACCGAGGCGAAGAAATCACCGCTGAAATCATGGAAGGGCCACAGTCAAGGATTTGGGACGAGGCGGAGAATCGGCTCCATGCACAGAAGGCATTGCTCGTATCCGTCCTAGGCATCATCTAGCGAGGGTCGGAGCCAGGATGTTGCGGTCACCCTCGACAAAAGTGCCACCAGGGCGCATGGATGGGGGATAATCCTATTGGCAGGACGTGCGCGATCGAGCGCAAATGGGGACTGAAATGACGATGGTTGAACGATCGATGATGTTGGCGGGCGAAAGTCGGTACAAAAAGTTTGAATTGCCCGGTGCGCGGCCTCACTACACGCCCGATCGGCCTGGACAGGTGGAGCATATTCGGCTGGATTTGGTGCTGGATATTCCCAATCGCAGTTGTCAGGGCGTTTGTACCACGACGCTGACGGCGATTCGCGACGGCATCGAAATCCTCACCCTCGATGCGATGGAACTGGAAATTCAAGCCGTCACGATCAACGCTACGCCCCAACGCTGGGAATACGACGATCGGGAATTGCAAATCTATCTGGCCCGCCAAACCCAACGCGGCGACGATTTGGTGATCCAAATCCACTACGCCATCAATCAGCCCCGACGCGGCATGTATTTCATCGCGCCGACGGCGCATTATCCTGACAAGCCCACCCAAGTCTGGACGCAGGGCGAGGATGAGGATTCGCGGTATTGGTTCCCCTGCTTCGACTATCCCGGCCAGCTCACCACCTCCGAAATCCGGGTGCAAGTGCCTGCCGCCTTCATGGCGATTTCCAATGGCAGCTTGGTCAATGCCGAAGTTTCCGGCCCCAACAAGATCTACCACTGGTCACAAACCCAAGTCCATCCCACCTACCTGATGACCCTCGCCGTCGGCGAGTACGTCGAACTGCGCGACGAATGGAACGGCAAACCCGTCACGTATTACGTCGAACCAGGGCAGGAAGGCTCGGCCCGGCTCAGCTTCGGCAAAACGCCCCGGATGATCGCCTTCTTCAGCCAAGCCTACGGCTACGAATATGCCTACGACAAATACGCCCAAGTCTGCGCCGCTGACTACATCTTCGGCGGCATGGAAAACACCTCCACCACGATCCTCACCGATCGCTGCCTGCTGGACGAAAAAGCCGCGATCGACAACCTCTGGACGGAAACGTTAGTCGCCCACGAACTGGCCCACCAATGGTTTGGCGACTTGGCGGTGATCAAACATTGGTCCCACGCTTGGATCAAGGAAGGCATGGCCTCCTACGCCGAAGTGCTGTGGCTGGAACATGAGTATGGCGAGGATTTGGGCGCGTATTATTTGCTGGGTGAGGCCCGATCGTACTTGAGCGAAGACAGCGATCGGTATCGGCGGCCATTGGTGACGAACGTGTACCGGGACGCGATCGAGCTTTACGACAGTCACATTTACGAAAAAGGCGCTTGCGTTTATCACATGATTCGGGCGCAGTTGGGGGAGAATTTATTCCAACAGGCGATCGCCACATTCCTGAAAAACCATGCCCACCAAACCGTGGAAACCGTGGACTTACTACGGGCGATCGAGCAGGCGACCGGATTGAATTTGGCGTCGCTATTTGACCAATATGTATATCGTGGCGGGCATCCCGATTACAAGATTAGTTACGGTTGGGATAGCGATAGTAAACTCGCAAAACTCACAGTTAAGCAATCACAAGCTGAAACTGATGCAGAATTGTTCGATCTGAAAATCATGATTGGCTTCGATCTCGGCGACGACGATCAAATCTTCACGGTACGGATTCACGAAAAGGAACAAACACTGTATTTCCCCTTGGAGACAAAGCCGAAATTTGTCAGCTTCGACGTGGGCAACGCCATCCTCAAAACCGTCGAACTCGAATATCCGATGCCGGAACTCAAGGCGCAACTGGTCGAAGACAAAGATCCGATTTCCCGGATCTACGCCGCCCAAGCGATCGCCAAGAAAGGCGGCAACGAAGGACTGAAAGCCCTCGCCGAAGCATTAAAAACCGATCGGTTCTGGGGCGTCCGACTCGAAATCGCCAAACTCCTCCCGAAAATCAAACTCGATCAGGTATTCGACGCTTTGGTTGTGGGTTTAAACGACCCCGAAGCGCGAGTCCGCCGCACGACGATCGAAGCCCTCACCCAACTGAAAACCCCGGCAAGTTACGCCGCAATTAAATCGATCGCGCAATCAACCGACGCCAGTTATTTAGTCGAAGCCGCATCCCTGAAAGCACTCGGCAGCTTCGCCGCATCGGGATTATCCACGGCCCCGGCGGAATCCGACGTATTGACGATCCTCAAAGCTGCACTCGAAACTCGCCAAGGCTGGAACGAAGTG
The DNA here is from genome assembly GCA_031415035.1 of Cyanobacteria bacterium VAR_4_metabat_243. GTDB lineage: Bacteria > Cyanobacteriota > Cyanobacteriia > Leptolyngbyales > Leptolyngbyaceae > Romeriopsis. Next base: position 10,136 of record JANOQX010000076.1, on the reverse strand, counting down.
GTTCGCAGTGGCGCGATCGGTGCCCTGAGCCAAATGAAAAGCTCGATCGCGGCCTTAGATTTATTACTCAAATACACCGAACTCGGCGTCCCGTCCGCCCTCCGTCTCGCCGCCATCCGTGCCCTGGGCGAAGTCTCCACCGCCCAAGAGAAACCCGGCATCACCAAAATCCTCAATCGCCTCCGCGAACTCACCCGCGAACCCGATTTCTTTACGCAAACCTCTGTGATTCGATCGCTGGAAAGTATGACGACGCCTGCCGCGATCGGGATTCTGCATGGACTCACGGCCCAAGCGGCGGATGGTCGGGTGCGGCGGATGTGCGAGGAAGCAATTCGCGAGGTTCAAGACAATATCGGTACGGAACCCGCGATCAAACAATTGCGCGATGAATTGGATCAGATGAAGCAGGATAATCAGGAATTGCGGAGTCGGTTGACGCTGTTGGAAGTGAAGGGTGAGCCGGGGTAATCGGATTTTGCGTAATTCGTGATCCCCCCTAGCCCCCCTTCAAAAGGGGGGAACATGAAAAAGTCCCCCTTTTGAAGGGGGATTTAGGGGGATCGTGAATTGCGCGATCGCCAACCATGTTTTTGCAATACAGATTTAGTTGGCAATAACCCAATCTAATCGTTATCGCTATCCACGCCCTCATCACCCGATGGCGCTTGCGCTGCGGCCTGCGGTTGCGTTATGGGCCGCGCTGACTGATTCGGTGTGGGCGTGTAGGTTTTACCAATCTCGATCGGCTTACCAGAATCCGGCACCGTATTCCACAACGCCGAAGGCGTGCGACTCCGAGGCATGTTGAAGTTCACCGGGGCTTTGGGATCGAGCTGACTGACGGGTGCCGCCGGAATCACGGCCGACTGACCACAGATCTTCGTCAGATCTTGCTGCTGGCTCGGCGGATGCTGCATGAAACAAAGCGGTTGATTCACCGTTTGCTCCACCCCATTCGCCATGGCAATCCGGGCCGAAACCCCCGTCACCGCCAACCCGATCAAACCACATAAAATAAATTGACGATTCATCACAAAACTCCTAAATACGGGGCGCACTGATCCCACGGCCATGATTCTTCTTCCGCAATGATTCGATCGCGGGCATAAAGCGCTCCAACGGCACCGCCACGTTAATCATTTCGCCTTTGGTATTGGTCAAAGTTGCGGAGTCCAGACCATAGAGGCGACCTTGGGGATCGTGAATGCCCGTGCCCGATGCGCCCGGTGTGCCGTCGCAAGTGTGAACCAACAAACCCCGATCGATCCCAGTGATTTTGCAGCCCAGATGCGCGCCGGGAATCCGACCCCGGACTTCGCCCGGTTTAATCGCAGCGGCAGTCGGCCAGTCACCGGAGTAGCCGATGTGATCGACGGTTTTGCCAATCACGCTGGCCCCCGATTGAGTCACATCGGTTGACCAAGGCACATTGCCGAAGGCACCCGTTTTACGGCCCATTTTCTTGCTGAAGCGGACGATCGCCCAGTCGCGCTGGAGTTCGCCAATATTTTTGGGTGAGGTATCGAGTCCCGTCCAAGTCGTGAGTACGTTGGCTGCCGTAAACCGTCGATCGCCGTAACGCAGGGCATAGCCTCTCGCCTTGACCGGGGGCCGACCTTGCTCATCGAGCATACAGTGGGCGTTGGTCAGGCCGAGGCGTTCCCCAATCACGGTGAAGGTGCAAGTGTAATAGTAGCCATCCGCCTTCAAAATTTCTAATTGGCCGACGGGTTGGCGACCGGATTGGACGAGCTGATCGTAGGACAGGGTAACCCGATCGTCCGCGCCAAGGACACCGAACGTCTCCGCCTGGGCGGCTTGCTGTGTGATCAAACTCGGCACCAGGACAGCCAAACCACCGATCAGACTTAAGGCAACGGTTTTGGCGCGAGCATGGGTAAGCAGAATTGACATAAACACTGACCTTAAAATAATTAACAGCTAACGCGGGATAGCGCTTTACGTAATTCCCTGGATCAATTCACTCGCATCCAGCCGAATCCATCGCCCAAAAAATCCACTCGTCAGAATAAATCCATTCTGGCTCGATGAAATTGCCGATCGCCTCAGTACAGCTTCGTAAAGTTCTGATAATTGCCTGCCCGTAATTACCCGGAATCCGCTGGATTCCACCCAAGTCCTCAACCAGGGTACAGCCAGCCCCAAAACATTTGCAGGAGCAACCAGCCGTTCAATCCGACAATAATCGTGGCGATCGCCATGGCCGACAGCTTCAGCCACCGCGAATTGACAAACTCACCCATCAACCGCCGATCGCTGGTGAAGATAATCAGTGGAATCACCGCAAACGGCAGTTGCAAACTCAAAATCACCTGGCTCAAAATTAGCAAATTCGTCGTACTGCCCTCGCCCAAAAAGCCGATCGTCAGTAAGGCAGGCACGATCGCCACCAGCCGCGTCAGCAGTCGCCGCAGCCAGGGCCGCAGCCGAATATGCAAAAAGCCTTCCATCACAATCTGGCCCGCCATCGTCGCGGTCAGGGTAGAATTCTGACCCGAGGCGAGCAGGGCGATGGCGAAGATCGCGCTGGCGGGGCCGACGCCTAAAACCGGCGAGAGCAACTTGTACGCATCCTGAATTTCGGCCACATCCTGATAGCCCGAAAAGTGAAACGTCGCCGCTGCCAAAATCAAAATCGCCGAGTTGATAAATAACGCCAGCGATAGGGCCACGGTGGAGTCGATCGTGCCAAATTTAATCGCCTCCCGCTTTTTCTCCGGTGTGTCTTGGAAATTCCGGGTTTGGACGATCGCCGAATGCAGATAAAGATTATGCGGCATCACCGTCGCCCCCAGAATCCCGATCGCGATATAAAGCGCCTGGGGATTGCGCACGACTTCGGCTTGGGGGATATAACCGCCCAACACCGCCGCCACATTCGGTTGCGCGAAGATCAGCTCTGCCACAAAACAGCCGCCAATCAGGGCAATAATACTCACCACCAAAGCTTCAATATAACGAAAGCCTTTGCTTTGCAGAAATAGCACAACGAATACATCCAAGGCCGTGATGCAAACGCCGATCATCAAAGGCAAACCAAACAACAGTTGCAACGCGATCGCGCTACCCACCAGCTCCGCCAAATCACAAGCCGCGATCGCAATTTCACACAACACCCACAGGGCAAAGCTCACGGGCCGACTAAAATTATCCCGGCAGGACTGGGCCAAATCCCGACCCGTCGCCACGCCCAACCGCACACAGAGCGCCTGCAACAAAATCGCCATCAAATTCGACAGCAAAATCACGCTCAGAAGCATGTAGCCAAACTTCGCCCCACCCGCCAGATCCGTCGCCCAGTTTCCCGGATCCATGTAGCCCACCGACACCAGAAAACCCGGCCCCGCATAAGCCGCCAGTTTCCGCCAAAATCCCCCCCGATCGGGAACACGCACGGTGCGATGGACTTCGGGCAAGGAAGGCGTCAGGTCAGGCGACATCATGGCTCAACTCATTTCATAATCCTTTCATTATCACCTTAACACAACGATTCAATTGATGTCGAATACCGGGCCATGGGTCAGCAATTCCCCATTCAAACCGTGCAACATTTGCGCTTGGTGGTTGAACTCGCCAGGCCCATGATTAACCTGTAGACTGAAAATCTCGTCTTTACCGCCGCCGCTATGCCGAAGCAACGCCTCGATATGATTCTGGTCGATCGCCAGCTCTGCGAATCCCAACAACAGGCCCAACGACTCATCCAAGCCGGAGAAGTCAAGGTCAACCACCAAGTCATCGACAAACCCGGCACCAGCATTGACGTAACCGCGATCGTCGAACTCAAAGCCCGCCCCCCCTACGTCTCACGCGGCGGCGAAAAAATGCTCAAGGCCTTGCAAACCTTCCCGATCGACGTCACCGATCGCATCTGCCTCGACGGCGGCATCTCCACCGGAGGCTTCACCGACTGCCTCCTGCAACATGGCGCACAACAGGTCTACGGCGTCGATGTGGGCTACGGTCAAGTCGCTTGGAAAGTCCGCCAAGACCCGCGTCTGGTCTTACGCGAACGCACGAATTTACGCCATCTCACGCCAGAAGATCTGTACCGCACTGATGCCGATCGACCCGATCTCGGTGTGGCCGATGTCTCCTTCATCTCCCTAACCAAAGTCCTGCCCGCCATGTGGCAACTCATGGTCGCACCGCGTGAAATCATTTTGCTAGTCAAGCCACAGTTTGAAGTCGGGCGCGATCGGCTGGGCGAAAAAGGCGTCGTCCGCGATCCCGCCGACCATGCAGCCGCGATCGTCCGTGTCCTCGAATCGGCCCAAACCCTGGGCTGGCACTACAGCGGACTCACCTGGTCATCCCTCGTCGGGCCAGCGGGAAATATCGAATATCTCCTCTGGATGCGACAGGATTCCAGTACGATCGCCCCGGAATTGGCCGCGATCGTGGATCTCGCCACTGCCGCCAAACAAGCCCTAACCAAAGCCGCCCCCCCAGAATGACACCCAAATTTCGCTATACTCAAACAGATTAACCGTCGGTTGGGTAGAGCAACGCGGCACCCAACACCCCGAACCCATCCAGCAACGAGGCACCGACAATGAGCGAGATCAAAACCGTAACGGGTCAGGCCATCCCATTGATCGGCAACGACATTGACACCGATCGGATAATCCCCGCCCGCTTCCTCAAGTGCATTACCTTTGACGGCTTAGGCGAACATGTCTTCGCCGACGATCGGCTGCAACTCAAGGGCACCCACCCCTTCGACCAGCCGCAATACCAGGGCGCAAAAGTCTTAGTCGTCAATCGCAATTTCGGCTGCGGATCGAGCCGCGAACACGCCCCCCAAGCGATCGCCAAATGGGGCATCAGCGCGATCGTCGGTGAGAGTTTTGCCGAGATCTTCTTTGGCAATTGTGTGGCGTTGGGGTTGCCTTGCGTCCAGGTGGATTCGGCCACGGCGATCGCGTTACAAGAGCGGGTAACGGCCAATCCCCAGGCCGAGGTCGCAGTGGATTTGGGGCAGATGCAAGTGACTTGCGGTGACTTTGTGGGGACGATCGGCATGGGCGATGGCCCGCGTCAGATGTTTGTCACAGGGCAATGGGATGCGACGGGCCAGTTGGTGGCGCAGGAGTCGGCGACGCGGGTGACGGCGGCGAAGCTGCCTTACATTGCTTGGGCACAGGCTTAGAAGATGTTTTAAAAGGGATTGACTGGATATATGCGACATTCAACGATCCCCCCTAACCCCCCTTCAAAAGCAGGGTGGTTTCATACAAAGAAATGAAATACCTTATCAAGTAAATTGGCCCAAGATCTGAGGGCTTGGGGGACAGTTCGGAATCCTTGGCGTCTGGCCAAGGTGATGCAAAAGGTATTCATGATGGCCCAATTGACGGGGGCGTTCCCCCCGCGACGGATGGGGTCATCCTCCTTAAACAATACATCCTTGACCCAGTGCAAACCATTTTCAATTTGCCAGTGCCCCCGAGTGGCCACTAGTAGGTCATGGGCCGACCAGTCTCGGCTGCTCAGGTAAAAAACCGTCTCAGCAAATGGTTTTTGGTCTCGGATACCAGCACGTTGAATCTGAGCCACCGTCTTTAGCTGTGGACATTTGGCCAATAGCGCGGGGGATGGCTCAAAGAGGTAGACCTGACGCTGGACGCTGCGGCCATGGGCGTTATCCGGCTCAACGACACTGGCTTTCGCCACCTGGGTTTGGGTCAAGGTCTGAATCGCTTGGTAAGTCGCGGCGCGATTTTGCTTAACGGGCAAGAGATAATCTTGCTGGGTATCATTGATGGTTTTGACCGTCGCTTGGGTCGTGTGGAGGGCATCAAGGCTGAAGCATTGACCGGGTGGCAAGGCCGGTAACTCCTGGATTAACGCCTGAGCAACATGGATTTCACTGCACTTTTTGTTCTCCATCATCGCCAGTCGGAGCACACCCATGGACTGGTTGTATATGGACACCAAACTGACAAAATTCTGGTTCGGACCATTTCCGCCTGTACTCGTACAACGAATGCTCTTGCCATCAATCGACCAGAGGTAGGCCGCCAAGTGGGCCGGGAGACTGGCCAAGGCCCAGACATTAAATGCGTCTACCCACCCTTGGGGCGGTAGATCCAGAAAACTCCGACGAAAAGTCGAGTACGATGGCATCCGCTGGGTCGCTGGTAATTCCAGCAATCGCCGCAGGTCGCGCTCATGTTGGACACAAAAGTCGGCCAAGGGCCGATAGCCTGAATAGCCACACGCCACACCAAGAAGGCTCAGAAACATCAGCATCCACAGGGGATGACGACGACCTTTGAGGTGACGTGGGTCGGGAATTTGCTTTAATTGGATCATGAGGCTCATGGGCTGACTCGACTGAATTACGACAATCAGTCCATCCTCATTTTCCTACCTCCGAATTGTCGGTATGTGCTTCCAATATTTATCTTCCGTTGTATGAAACCACCCTGCACCTGGGAATACCAAGGGCGGGCCTCGACGGGAGAAAAGGTTTCGTTGAATTTGGAGTCTGTGCAGGTCGTGCGCCGGAGTCTGGGCCTAGAAACCCCACCCGCTTACTTTTTCACCTACCAAATTGGCCCCGATCGGATACCCGCAATCACGGGCTGCGATGGTCGCCTGAGCATCTCCGAAAATGGCGGCGAGACCTACAAACGTACCATTACACCGCAATCCTCAGCCATGGTTCGCTTGCTCGATCGGGTCTGTACCGTCACCAAAATCTCCGCCCAAATTATTGATCCACCCTCAAATGTCCGCATGGGAGCCGATACCAACAGCGACATTATCTGTAGCGTCAAAACCCGCAAATTCATTACGACCTACGGTGCCCATTCGCTCCAACGCGACTGGTTCTACACCGATGCTTGTGGCAAAGTGGGCCTGATCCATGCGAGCCAACTGCGTTTCGACTAAACTCTGCACCTTCTGCAACGAATCGTGAATTCTACCCTGGGGGGCTTGTCCCAGACTCGTCGCTGACTACACAATACAAACGGTGAGCGTGCCGATCGGGTACGCTAAATCTTTGCCCTTGTGTTTCTGGATGCTGGCTTGTGAGTCTTTTAATTCGACTGATTCTTGGACTTGTCTTCGTGGTAGGCGGGTTGTTTAGTTATTTTGGCAATACGGATGTTAATCCGGTGACGGGAGAAAAGCAGCGTGTGCAGCTTACTCCTCGCCAGGAAGTGGTCTTGGGCCTCGAAAGTCGTCAGAAAATGGCGGCCCAACACGGGGGACTGTTCCCCGATGAGCGACTGCAAGCCTATATCGATTCCGTCGGCGATCGGGTGGTGCAACGATCGGGTGCGGCCAAGTCGCCCTATCCGTTTGAGTTTCATCTCCTGCGCGATCCCCAGACGGTGAATGCCTTTGCGTTGCCGGGGGGCCAGATTTTCATTACGGCGGCGTTGTTGGGTCGGATGAGTTCGGAGGCGCAGTTGGCGGCGGTGTTTGGGCATGAAGTGGGCCATGTGATTGGGCGACATGGGGCCGAACATCTGGCCAAACAACAATTGAGTTCGGCCTTGGTGAATGGTGTGGGAATTGCGGCCAGCGGCGGCGATGATGGCGGCCAAAGTGCGGCGATGATCGCCCAGGCGGCGAATCAGCTGGTCAATCTGCGCTATGGCCGCAAAGATGAAATGGAAAGCGATCGACTGGGCTTTAAGTTCATGGTCGAGGCGGGCTACGATCCACGCGGGATCCTGGAACTGATGCAAATCCTGGCGAAAGCGGGCGGCGGTGGCAGGCAGCCCGAAATCCTCAGTTCGCACCCCGATCCGGGTAATCGTCTCCAGGATCTGACGGCGCTAATTAAGCAGCAGTTTCCCCAGGGCATCCCCACAAGTCTGGAAGATGGGCGCGATCGGTTTGCCCAGTATGTTCGGCCCCGTTAGACCGCAAGTTGTTTTAGGCAAGGTGGATCAATGAATTTAGTGATTTTGTATTGGGTGTTGATTGCGATCATGGTGGTGGGCGTGATTGGGGCGGTGGTGCCGGGGATTCCGGGGCCGAGTTTGATTCTGGCGGCGATTTTGGTCTGGTGTGTGGTGACTAAGTTTGCGATTCCGCTGGTGCCGCTCGGGTTGATTTTTGGCGCGTTGATTTTGAGTGCGTTGGTGGAGTGGCTCGGTTCCTACTGGGGTGCGAAACAGGTCGGTGCGAGTAAATGGGGCCAACTAGGGATGTTCGCTGGGATGGCCTTGGGCTTCTTGGGGTTGCTGCCGTTCGTCGCGATCGGGGGGCCGATCGCTGGGGTGCTAGTCGGCGGTCTACTCGGCGGCTTCGTGGGCGAATACCTCTACCGCCGCAATTTACCCACAAGTGAGCGGCTGAAAACAGCGGGCAAGGTGAGTCTGGCGATCGGGATTGGGTCGATCGTCGGCAACTTAATTGAAGTGGTGCTGGCGATCGCGGCAGTGGGGTTATTTCTGTGGAGTACGTGGTCGTCGATGCAGTGGGCGATGCTCTAGGCTACTGCACGTCCACTGAGAATTCGTACTTGTAGCCCCGAAAGTTGGAATCCATTTCGACGGTGTATTCCCCGCTGTTGGGGAGTTTGGTCGTCCAAGTGCCGTTGGCCTCATCCAGTCCTACGAGATATTTGCCATCGGGCGCAATGACGGCGGGCATCGGGCCGACGGCTCCTTTGATCGTCAGAGTTTGACCTTGGCCGAGGGCGAGTTTGTATTGATGATTGCCCGCTCCGAGGAATTCGTCGGATAGGGTGGCGCTGGTTTGGCCGGAGCCGAAGCGAACTTGTTCGACTTTCTGGCCACATTGACTGGCGGTTTTGCTTTTGGCGATCCAGCCTGCGGGTTCCGTGATTTTGAGCCAGCCGGATTGTTCTTGTTTGACGCTGACGAAGGTGCCATCGGTGACGGTGCCGACGATCGCGCTGGTGACGTTGGGTTGGGCACGGACATTCAGCGGCGGATTGTCATCCTTGACGATCGCCATCAGGATTTTGCAGCTTGAGACCTGGCGGCTGGGCTGGCTGGGGGCGCTGTTGGTGGGTGCAATGGGTTCACGTGTCGCGGGTGGCGTTGGCGTGAGTTTGGTCGGGGGTGCGGCGGGTTTGTCAGGGAGGGCCGCGATCGTCGGTGGTTGCGGGGATGGCGAGGCACTGACCGCTTTGGCGGTGGGTGGTGGCGTGGGTGGCTGTTGCCGCAGGGCGACGGTGCCGCCCGCCACAGCGCCCACACTCAGTAGACTCGCAATCACGTATGCCGCCGATTTCATGGCTGATTTCTCCCTAACCCTTATGGCTTTATGGTAGTGCTTTTCTGGGTAGATGGATGATGTGCAGACTGCGGCATGACCCGCCCCGCGAATAAATTGCGGGCTAGTAAGGAAAGTACCCTGAAGGGCACTCAAACCAAATCTTAGCCCGATCAGGCTACTTCCAAGGAATAAACTGTCATTCAACTGGAAAGGCCGATGGGATAAGTTATGGCTTCCGTCTTTTCTGTTCTATTGGCTAACCGATGTCTCTGTATTTGGATCATCGGATTCACTACCAGCGGGATTAGGAATGGGTGCTAGTTGAGACAATGTGTACGAACAAGTATCAGTCGAAATACTGGATAATGCATCATCTGATTCGCTCTTAGTTTGACATTCCGTAAGCGTTTTAACGCCTGCGCCGATTGCGTCGCGGTTAGTTGTATAGACTAAACGATATTCATCAATCAGTGAAAAAGTTCCGCTTTTGGGTGGAACTTTCTTCAGTTGTTCTGTCGCTTGTTGCCAAATTGACTGGGCTTTCTGGAGATTTTCAAGATTGGCTTGAAACCCGATATGTTTATCAGGATCAGTCACATCAAAGGCACGTTGAGCAATTTGGTGTGCTGAAAGTAATACCTGGAAAGCCTTTTCCTCGACAAGTATAGCTTTGCTAATATAAATATTCTGTTCCTGAACCTTATTCAGAGAGGCTTTGGCTGTCGCTGAGACTGCTGTTTCAGCAGGAATTGCTTTTAACTGCTTAGGAATGAGGATTCAATAAGATCCAAGATTATTGGGTCTGCGGTACAGCCCGATAATTCCATTGCGGCAAGTAATCATCGAAGACAATTGCCATTGTTTGCTTAAAGGCTTCTGTGACTTTACGTCCGGTCTGGTAG
>JANOQX010000075.1:0-9276 GCA_031415035.1 Cyanobacteria bacterium VAR_4_metabat_243 | reverse complement strand
TGGAAACGGACTGGGGCGGAAATCGTGTTGAGTTTGCGGGCGTTAACCCATACCAAAGGCCGGTGGTCGCAATTTTGGGCCAAAATTAATCGCTACGGCTGTAGCTTCGTCCAATAGATACATTAAATTCTAGTCGCACCCCCTTAATAATATTGACGGACTACGCTGTTTGCCCGCCCCGCGCGTGAACGGCGGGCTAGTAAGGGAACCACCCTGAAGGGTGCTGAAATACTTCCGAGCCGGGTTTAGCCGGGTTTCTCTCATAGCCCGCCGTTGACGCGTGGGGCGGTGTTGAGGCGTAGTCCGTCAAACGCTATTTCACTTTTCATGGAATTTCATAATCGGCCCCAAATCCATATATTGATCAATGTGAGCAGCCAATCGATCGATCAATTGATCCCGCTGTTGTGGATAATTCGGCTGAGTTGCAGGTAATAATGCCAAACCCCGTTTTTGGCGCACTTGATTCAGCCACATTCTGCGCCAGGTGCCGTTGTCGAAAATGCCGTGTAAGTAGCTGCCCCACAGCGCTTGGTCGTCACTGACAACGCCTAAACTGGGATCGTCGAAGAGTGGTTGAAACCCCGCAGTTTGAGTTTGTTCGCTGCGACCCAAATGGATTTCGTAACCCTCGATCGTGAGATCAGCTTGTGGATATACCGTAGTAATCGATCGCCGTTGCACGACTTTCTCTCCGGCCATCACGGTTTGAAATGGCAGTAAGTTTAATCCCGCAAATTTTCCAGCTTGGCCTTCGAGTCCATCGGGATCATCGATCGATTCCCCCAACATTTGAAACCCACCACAGATCCCCAGAACCGTTCCCCCATTGGCGGCGTAGGCTTGAATTTGGGCGGCCAATCCGGAATTTTGCAGTTTGAGTAAATCGGGAATTGTGGTTTTACTTCCCGGCAAAATCACCGCGTCGGGATTCCCCAAATCATCATTGATGCCGATATATTTCACCGCGACATTGGGTTCGGCTTCGAGGGGATCGAAGTCGGTGAAGTTGGCAATGCGGGGGAACCGGATGACCCCGATCGTCATATCGGCCGTGCTTTTCCGCCCGCGTCGCTCCATCAAATCCAGCGAATCTTCCGACGGAAACAAATCATCCATCCAAGGAATCACGCCCAATACCGGAATTCCCGTGCGGTTTTCTAGCCATTCCACACCGGAATCGAACAGCGATCGTTGGCCGCGAAATTTATTCACCACCAATCCCTTCACCAAAGCGCGTTCATCGGGTTCGAGGATCTCCAACGTGCCAATAATTTGGGCAAAACAACCGCCTCGATCGATGTCCACCACCAAAATCGTCGGCGCATTCAAATGCTTCGCCACCCGCATATTCGTCAGATCACGATGCTTCAGATTCACCTCCGCTGGACTGCCCGCGCCTTCACACACGATGTAGTCAAAGCGTTGGGAGAGGTTCGCCAGAGAGGACACGATCGCGGCCCATCCCGGCTCAAAATAATCCTCGTAATATTCCTTCGCGCTTGTGACGCCCACGACTTGTCCCTGCATCACCACCTGGGAAGTCATATCCCCTTGGGGTTTGAGTAGAATCGGATTCATTTCCACCTCCGGCTCCACCTGCGCGGCCCAGGCTTGAAATGCCTGAGCGAAGCCAATTTCGCCACCACTGGCCGTCACATAGGAATTCAGCGCCATATTTTGGCCCTTGAACGGCGTGACACGATGCCCTTGCCGCGCCAGAATCCGACAAATCGCCGCCGTGATCAATGATTTTCCCGCGTGGGACGTCGTCCCAACCACCATAATTGCAGGCATAGCAAGCATCTACCCAAAATGAATCCACCTTTAATCGTATAATTGAATGTAAATATTGCAAGGTCAAGCTCCATATCAAATCCCAAAGTGGATGCAGCGGTTGTCGATCCCCCCTAGCCCCCCTTCAAAAGGGGGGAACCGGATTCAAAGTCCCCCTTCTTAAGGGGGATGCACGGGGGATCGCAACCGTTGCAACAAACCAAGGATTCGGTATTACAACCTTTTTCGTCACCCACTAATTTCCAAAATGCACAAAATCCCCGTCACCGTCATCACTGGCTTCCTCGGCGCAGGCAAAACCACCCTCGTCCGCCACCTGCTGCAAAATAACCAAGGTCGGCGGATCGCCGTGCTGGTGAATGAATTCGGCGAAATCGGCATCGACGGTGACTTGTTGCGCCAATGCCAAATTTGCGATGAAGACGAAGCCCCCGACGCGAATATTCTCGAACTCGCCAATGGCTGCCTCTGCTGCACCGTCCAGGAAGAATTTTTGCCGACGATGCAGGAATTAATCAAACGGCGCGATCGGATTGATTGCATCCTGATCGAAACCTCCGGTCTCGCATTGCCCAAACCATTGATTCAATCATTCCGTTGGCCCGAAATTCGCAATGCCGTGACCGTGGATGGCGTGATCACCGTCGTCGATTGCGAAGCCTTGGCCGCAGGCCAGTTTGTCGGCGATCTCAATGCCCTCGAAGCCCAGCGCCAAGCCGATGACAGCCTCGATCATGACACCCCGATCGAAGAATTATTTGAAGATCAATTGGCCTGTGCCGACATGGTTCTGTTGACCAAAAGTGATGCGGTAAGCGCGGCCGATCGGGCAAAAGTTGTGCAATGGTTAGAAAAAGAAATTCCCCAAGGTGTTAAAATCGTCGCCGCCCAACAAGGTGTGGTGAATCCCGACGTGTTGTTGGGTTTTAATGCTGCCGTGGAAGATGATTTAGACAATCGGCATAGCCATCACGATCATGAGGAAGAACATGAACATGACGAAGATATTAATGCCGTGCAGATTATTACTGACAAAACTTTCGAGCCGACGGCATTGATTGAACAATTGAAATCGATCGTGCAACAACAGGAAATCTATCGCATCAAAGGCTTTGTCTCCGTGCCTGGGAAGTCCATGCGGCTGGTGCTTCAGGGCGTCGGTCAGCGGTTTGATAGTTTCTACGATCGCCCCTGGAAACCCGACGAAATCCGTCAAACGAAATTAGTCATCATCGGCCACGAATTAGACGAAACGCAATTAACCAAAACCATTTGTGCTAATTAATCAACCATGCCCAAAATCTATTTCGTCGGCGCAGGCCCAGGCGACCCTGATTTAATTACCGTCAAAGGCGCGCAATTATTGCAACAAGCCGATGTGGTGGTTTATGCTGATTCGCTGGTGCCGATCGCCTTGCTCGATCGTTACGTGTCACCCACTGCCGAAATCATCACCAGTGCTGACAAATCACTGGAGCAAATTCTGAGGATTTTAATCGATCGGGCGCAATCATCCCAAACCGTTATCCGCCTCCACGACGGCGATCCCTGCCTCTACGGCGCGATCCAAGAACAAATGAACGGACTCCTCGCCGCCGGAATTGACTTCGAAATCATCCCCGGCGTCAGCGCCTACCAACTTGCCGCCGCCAAATTGCGCGTCGAACTCACCCAACCGGAACTCGTCCAAAGCATTATCCTCACTCGCGCCAGTGGGCGCACTCACGTTCCAGAGGCCGAAGAACTCGCGACGATGGCTGCGCATCAAGCGAGTTTGTGTCTGTACCTGAGTGCAAAGCATGTGGAGAAAGTGCAAGCGACATTACTCCAGCATTACCCGGCTGAAACTCCTGTGGCAATTTGCTTTCGGATTGGCTGGGAAGATGAAAAGATTTTAGTCGTGCCGCTGACGGAAATGGCCGCGACTACGGCAAGGGAGAATTTAATTCGCACGACGATGTATGTGATTAGTCCCGCGTTGAATGTCGCGACGATTCCGGTGGAGTATGGCACGGTGAATGGGACTAATGATGCGCGATCGTCCCTTTATGATGGTGGATACGATCGGATGTTTCGTAGTCCCATCGATTAAATCTTGGGTAGATCGCGTCACCCGCCCCGCGCGTCAACGGCAGGCTATGAGAGAAAAACCGGCTAAACCCGGCTAAGAACCCGTTCCAGCACCCTTCTGGGTGGTTCCCTTACTAGCCCGCCGTTGACGCGCGGGGCGGGCCTGGTCGCAGCCGAGAAAGCCGAAAAACAATTTTACCGATCGGCAACGTCACCCCAAAATCAACCCAAATCCCGATGGGTAAACGCCTTCGCCCCATCCCCCGTATAAGTCGCCGCCACATGCCCATCCCCCACCAATTCATACTTATACGTCACCAAACCCTCCAACCCCACCGGCCCACGCGGCGGCATCTTCTGGGTACTAATCCCCACCTCCGCCCCAAATCCATAGCGAAATCCATCCGCAAACCGGGTCGAACAATTGTGATATACCCCCGCCGCATCCACCTGCGCCATAAAGGTTTTGGCCGTTGCGGCATTTGTCGTCGCGATCGCTTCAGTATGCCGTGACCCGTAGGTGTTGATATGTGCGATCGCGCCCGCCAGATCATCCACCACCTTAATCGCCAAAATCAAATCACTATATTCCGTCGCCCAATCTTCATCCGTCGCGGGTTTGATGCCAGGGAGTAGCGCCGCCGATCGTTCATCCCCGCGCAATTCCACTTGTTTTGCTGCCAATGCCGCTGCAACTTTAGGTAGAAACGTAGGCGCGATCGCCTGATGCACCAACAACGTCTCGATCGCGTTGCAAGCCGCCGGATAATGGGTTTTAGAATCCACAGCGATCGCGACGGCCTGATCGGCGTCAACTTCCGCATCGATATATAAGTGACAAATCCCATCGGCATGACCCAGCACCGGAATCCGCGTATTATTCTGCACAAATTGCACAAAGGAATTCGAGCCACGGGGAATGATCAAATCCACGTATTGGTCAAGTTTCAGCAACGCCACGGTTTCCTCACGACTGGTCAGGAGTTGCACCACTTCGGGATCGATCGCGCTATTCGCCAACCCCGATCGAATCGCCTTGACCAACGCCGTACAGGATTGCACCGCTTCTTGCCCGCCCTTGAGAATTACGCCATTCCCCGACTTAATCGCCAAACTGGCAATCTGCATCACCGCATCGGGCCGCGCCTCGAAGATCACGCCTAAAACACCAAGGGGACAACTGATCCGCCGCAGTTCTAATCCCTGATCCAGTTCGCGGTGGATTTGGACATCGCCGATCGGATCCGTGAGTTTGCCCACATCGCGCACGCCTTGGATTGCGCCATTCAGCTTCGCCTGATCCAATTTCAGTCGCGCATAGAGGGCCGACCCAATGCCACTGGCTTGGGCGGCAGCGCAGTCGGCGGCATTCGCGGCCAAAATCGCGGCGCTGTGGGCGGCCAAGGCATCGGCGATCGCTGCTAAGGCTTGATCGCGCTCGGCGGTCGGGGTCGCGGCGAGCTGTCGAGCCGCATTGCGGGTATTCTGAGCTAAAGCAGTGAGGGAATCAGCGGCGATCGTCATAAGGAGCGACTCTTGCGAAGGGAGAACCATATCTTAGCGTAGTCCTGAAATGCATTGCCCTGGCTGCTGTCCGTCTCACCGATTTCCGCCGATGCCGACTTCCGAACAACCGCTCAACCTGTGGCAGCTCACCCGCGATCGCACCCGATCGGCCTTGGAATGTGGCGCATTGCAGTCGATCCCGACCCATTACGAATGGCTGGAAGATGGCGGTGTCCAATTCCTCGTGCGCGTGGTGGATAATATCCGGCGGCGGGTCGAAGCCCGCCGCGCCCAAACCGCCAAAGGCCCGGATTTCAATCCGTTCTTGCCCTATGAGCCGGAGTTGTTTGTCTGTGATTTGTCGGACACCCACGTTTGTCTGCTGAATAAATTTAATGTGGTCGAGCATCATCTGCTGATGATCACGCGACATTTTGAGTCCCAAGAAACGTTGCTGACCCGATCGGATTTGGCGGCGCTGTGGACGGTGCTGGCCCAAATCGACGGCTTGGCATTTTTTAACGGCGGTGCTTTAGCGGGCGCAAGCCAGCCCCATAAGCATTTACAGCTAATTCCCCTACCGTTGGTGCCGGATGATCCGCAGCCCCATGCCCGCTTACCGATCGAGCCACCGATCCAAGCCGCATTGGCTCAGGGTTTGACCCAGGTGCCGAGTTTTCCCTTTGTCCACGCGATCGCGCCCCTGGATTTGCTCCATGTCGCGGATCCCACGGAACGATTGCAGACGGCGTATCATACGGTGCTTCAAGCCTGCGGACTGGCGATCGGCGATGGGATCACCGCCACGCTGGCTTCGGGATCCTATAACTTACTCGCAACGCGGGATTGGCTGTTTTTGGTGCCTCGGAGCCAAGACGGCTGGGACAAAATCGGGGTCAACTCCCTCGGCTTCGCGGGCGCGCTCCTGGTCAAAAATGCCGCCCAACTCGACCACCTCAAAGCCCAACATCCCATGACCATCCTGACCCAGGTGGGAATTCAATCGGGTGATTCGTCCGACATTGGGGCATCCTGACTCTATGAAGTCGCCGTAAAATCTCGATAATGATTCGCGCTTCCCGATCGCGGCGATTGATTCCAGCCATTAGCATGGGGCGGCTCCCCAATGCCCGGCTCGATTGATCCACTCGATTTCCACCTAAATTTACTGACTAATTGCGCGCTCATGAAGCTTCACTTCTATTTAAAACATTTTCCCCCCGACGAAACGCACTTCCATGAGGGCACCACACAGGCGGTGCATGGCTTGGCGACGGGTTTGGTCGAGCAGGGGGTCGAAGTGGTGGTGCTGTGCGAGGGACCCCAGCCCGCTTCCGTCCGATCGGCCTCTGGTTATCAGATTGAATGCTTTGCCGCGCCGCACACCTCTCCGTCCTTTCGCCTCTCGCCCCAACTCGTTGACTATGTGCGCGATCGGCTTGATGCGGACGATCGGGTGATTCTGAATGGGTCGTTTCATCCCAGTCTGTCATCGTTGGCGCGGTTGTTACACCGTCAGGGCGTGCCTTATGTGGTGGCTCCCCATGAGGTCTACCATCCCGACATGTTCCGCAAAAATCCCTACATCAAGTGGCCCTACTGGTGGCTCTACGAAAAGCCGCTATTACAGGGGGCGGCGGCGGTGCAGATGCTCGATGCCCGGCAGCAGGATCGCTTGGTGGCGTTGGGGATTCGCACGCCGACGTTTGCGTTGCCGAATGGATTTTTGCCCCAGGATCGGGTGGTGACCGATGCCGCGACACCCGCCACCTTTCAGTTGGCGGCTCCCCGGTTTATGTTCTATGGGCGGCTCGACCGCCACCACAAAGGGCTGGATCTGTTGATTCAGGGCTTCGCCCAGGCGGCGCTGCCGAGTGGTTCGTTGACGTTGCAAGGCCCGGATGGCGGCGATCGTGCGGCCTTAGTCCAATTGGCCCGCGCCACGGGACGCACCATTGAGTTTCGCGCGCCCAACTATGAACAGCCAGCGGAGACCCTGTTGGCGGACTACGACGTGATCTGTCTGCCGTCGCGGTTTGAGGGCTTTGGGCTGGCGGCGTTGGAGGCGATGCTGGCGGGTCGGGTGTTGTTGGTGTCGGAAATGGCGGGGATCGCGCCCTATGTGGCGGCGAGTGGTTGTGGGCGGTTGATTGCGCCGACGATCGCGGGCGTCCGATCGGGCCTGCAACAGCTATTTGACTGTCGGGACGAATGGGCGGTGATGGGGCAGCGGGGTCGGGATTATGCCTTGGCCCATCTCAGTTGGCCCCATGTGGCGCAACAGGCGTTGCCGTTTTATCAATTGGCGGACGTACCATTGCGCCCGATCGGGCGGCAAGCTGTGAGTTCGCTGACTTAATTGCGCCGATCGCAATCTCGGGTAGTTATCACCAGGATCTTCCATCCGGTGTTCAGTTATACTCTGCACAAGGCAATCACTGCATCCACCCATGCTCGCTATCACTGAAAAAATTCGCTGGTTGTTTCAAAGCCGGAATGGCACGGCGGCGACGATTCAGACCTTGCTATCCCGCATTGTGGTGATGGCGTTGAATCTCGCCACTGGTATTTTGATCGCTCGATTACTCGGGGCGGATGGTCGCGGCGAACAGGCGGCGATTATTCTATGGCCGCAGTTCTTTTCCTGCATTATGACCTTGGGCATTCCCTCGGCCTTGATCTACAACTTCAAGCGCTATCCCGAGGAGCAATCGACGTTCTTCTCGGCGGCGACGTTGGTCAGTGTGGCGTTGGGCAGTGTGGCGGCGATCGGGGGGGCTTGGTTGATTCCGCAGTGGATGGATCACTATTCGCCAGCGGTGGTGCAGGCGACGCAATACTTCATGGCGTTGACGCCGATGTTATTACTGGCGATCACCTTTTCCTCGGCGCTCGAAGCCTGCGAACTCTTTGGCAATGCCAATCAAGCCCGTTATCTGCAAGGTGTCCTGACGTTTTTGATTGTGCTGTTTTTGGGAGCGATGCATCTTTCCACCCCGATGACGTTGGCCGGGGCTTACCTGTTACCGACGCTGCCGATGCTGGGGCTAATGGGCGGCCGCCTGAGACAGCAATTTGATTTCTTCCGCTTTCCCACGCCGGATATTTATCGGCGGCTGCTCAACTATGGCGTGCGGGCCTATGGGATCGAGCTGCTCGGCACGCTCTATCTGCAAATCGGCGGCATGTTGGTGGTGGGTATACTCAGCGCCAGTGAATTGGGCTGGTATGCCGTGGCGCTGAGTTTGTCGCGGATGCTGAATCTGTTGCAGAATTCGGTGGTGACGGTGTTGTTGCCGAAGACGGCGGCGCGGCCCGCGCCGGAGGTGCTGCAAATGACCGGTCAGGCGACGCGGGTCAGTCTGCTTTGTCTGATGGTGCCGAGCGTGATCATTGGGGTGGGGGCTTCGTCGATTTTGATGACGCTCTATGGGCCGGAGTTTGTTCAAGCGGCTCAGACCTTGCGGGTGTTGCTGTTGGAGTCCTTGGTGGCGGGCATTACCTATGTGTTGACCCGTGCCTTTATGGCCTTGGGCCGACCGGGCCTAGTGGCGATGCTGCAAATCGGTGGCCTGGTGGTGGCGGTGCCCGCGACCGTGATCTGTGTGAATCAATTTGGCCTCTTGGGGGCGAGTTTGGCGCTGTTTGGGTCGAGTTTGTTTCGGCTGGTGATTACGCTGATGTGTTTCCCGCTGGTGTTGAAGGTGCCGCCGCCGCCGCTATTGCCCCAAAAAGCCGATTGGGAGATGGTGCAGCGGTTGTTATCGTCGTCTCGGGCATAATTAGGGGGGTGTGATGACGCAACGACGATTAGTTTTAAATCCGCTTTAAATCGAAGCTCTGGGCAAATTTGTAATGAAGATATTACTCTCAGCTTATGCCTGTGAACCCCACCGTGGCTCG
>JANOQX010000074.1:0-1868 GCA_031415035.1 Cyanobacteria bacterium VAR_4_metabat_243 | reverse complement strand
GCTAGTAAGGGAAGTCCCCTGAAGGGGACTGAAAACATGATTTCGGAGCCGGGTTTAGCCGGGTTTCCTTACTAGCCCGCCGGTGACGCGCGGGTGGGTGAGGGTCGTAGTCGATCGATTACTTCGATCGGCCACAGTAGGATTCGATTTTTTTGCCTACGGTACTAAGGGCTTTCATGTCCGTGTCGATTTGTTTTGCTGCCACCAAGTAACCGGATCGATCGCGACGTTCCACTGATTCCACAAGGCCAATCATGTCGTTGTGCGCCTGAACGAGTACGTTCAATGTGCTTTGTTGAAAGCTCCGAATTTTGGGGTCGGTAAATTTTTGCGACTGCAATTGTTTGAGTCCGGCTTCGGATGCATTGAGCCATTGACTCATATCGCTGCTATAGTCACGGACACGCTTCATCTCCGGTAGCTGATTCGCATATTTGATCAGCGAATGATTAAGGCGTTTACATTGAGCAACTTTTGATTCAGCTTTGGCGGGTGCGGCGGCAAAGGCCAGCGAACTTCCGATAATCGCGAGACTAACGATCGATTTGAGAACTTTCGACATAAAAAACTTCCAACAGGGTAATCACAGGGTCATCGTCAGGGCGTGAGCAAAATTCTGACTGATGCTCCTACTACCTTGCCAAACCTTGCGCCCCAATTCCCTCCGCAAAATCCGGGAAAGTTCCATGAATTTTCGATGAAGCGGCCTATTTCGGTTCCGGTGCCTGGCAGTAATTGCGGACTTCTTGGAGCAGTTGGGCTTCGCTGGCGCTGGCGTTGCTGAGTTGGTTCAGGGCCGTTTGGGCGGTGGGTTGGTCTTTGGTCTTGATCGCCGTGGTCAGGGTTTTGCTGTTTTTTAGGGCGGTTTGGTAGGAAGCCACGAGGCGATCCTTCAGGGGTTGGAATGCAGCCTCAACCCCGATCGACTGCATTTCCTCAGTGTTTTTGGTCAATTTGCTGACGAAGGTTTCCAGTTCCGTGGTCATCTGGGCCGTGTCCTGGAGATTCACTTTGCCGTTCGTCTGGATCGTGCTCAAGTCGTCGCTGGTGCGATTGACGATCGTGATCAATTGGTTGCATTGGTTGATTTTCGAGCTGCCGCAACTGGTGAGTAACCCGATCGCAAGGGCAGTGCCGATCATGCGGCCCAATCGCCCTGCTGAATTAAGATGCAATCCCATACTCAAATCTCGTCGCCAGAACCTGACCATATATACAACAATTTGGTTGCCCGTGGGTTTGGGCGATCGGGGTCGGTTTGGCACTTTACGTCGATCGGGGCAGGGTAATTGCCGCTGCGAAGAGACTTTGCAATCGGACGTGGGTGCCGCCACTGAGGTATAGCAAATCGCCTTTGCCCAGGAGGTGCGTCGCATTACTGGTTTTCTCCCCCAAAATAATGGCGGAATCGGCCGCACTGGCAGTGCGCAGGGCGATCCGTCCCGGTAAGTTCGATCGGATTAGCGGTGTGACGACTTTGGCTTCGGGGCGTTGGGTGGCGATGATGAGATGAATCCCCGCAGCGCGGGCCATGGCACCCAGGCGTTTAATACTCTGCTCCAGGGAATTCGCAATTTCTTTCTCTGCCATAAAATCGGCGTATTCGTCAAAGATGCAAACGATGCGGGCCAGATGTTTGGTTGGCTGATCCCGGATTTTTTGGTTGTAGGTGGTGAGGTCATTGCATTGGGCACGTTCAAACTGGCGATAGCGGGATTCCATCACATCGACTAGTAGACCAGGGCTTAAATAAGTCCACCATTTCAGGCCGCTAACGGCTTGCCTTTATAAGTCCATTTGAAGGGCTTGGCCATGGTGCGATTAAAGTAAGCAATGAATTGGAGAATCCGCTCTTTCAGTTGGTCGGT
>JANOQX010000073.1:0-3837 GCA_031415035.1 Cyanobacteria bacterium VAR_4_metabat_243 | reverse complement strand
AAAACAGTATCACCCCCGTTTCGTTTATTTCGTTTTTGGGTAATATGGAATTTGAGGATGTTCGCGCTATTGCAGGATGGTATTTCTATGGCGGTGCTTGATGGGCGAAATTACACGGCCCCAACTGAAGAAGAAATGTCGCTCGCGGGTAAAAGTGGTCGGCAGCTTACCCGTTGTCTGACTCAGGACACTCCAGAGAGCTTCACCCAGCAACTCACCATCCTGGATGAGGGTCGGCCTTGTGAGACAGTGGTGGTGCCGAAGGAAGCGCTACGCCTGTTTATCGATGTCTTGAACCAGATGGCTCAGGGAA
The DNA here is from genome assembly GCA_031415035.1 of Cyanobacteria bacterium VAR_4_metabat_243. GTDB lineage: Bacteria > Cyanobacteriota > Cyanobacteriia > Leptolyngbyales > Leptolyngbyaceae > Romeriopsis. The sequence continues at coordinate 3,524 of JANOQX010000073.1, read as the reverse complement.
ATATTGTCACGCTGTTCCCGATCCATGCCGAATTGACGACTCAGGAAGCGGCGGACTTAATCAACGTCTCTCGTCCGTTTCTGGTGAAGCAGCTTGAAGCGGGCGAAATCCCCTTCACCCGCACAGGCAAACACAGACGGGTCAAGTTCCAAGACCTCATGGACTACAAGCAGCGGATTGATGGATTGCGCGACCAGGCACTGGATGAATTAGCGGCACTTGACCAAGAAATGATTTTGGGGTGTGATTAGCGGTGCCTTCTACCTGTACAGCCGTTTTTGATGCTTGTGTGCTCTACCCCTTCCCCTTGCGCAATCTCCTGATGGAACTGGCGCTGACCGACCTGTTTAGAGCACGGTGGTCAGATGACATTCATGCAGAATGGATTCGCAATGTGCGAGAAAATAACCCCAATATCCCTGAGGACAAGCTAATCAAGACCAGGGATTTAATGAATGCTCATGTTCGAGATGCGTTAGTGACCGGATATGAGCCATTAATACCGAGCTTGTCCCTGCCTGATGAGACCGATCGTCATGTGCTGGCCGCTGCCATTCGTTGTCAAGCGAGTACCATCGTTACGTTCAACCTTAAAGATTTTCCAACAGAAGCGCTTCTGCCTTGGCACATCGATGCTCAACATCCCGACGAATTTATCTCAAACCTGATTGACCTTCATCCAATTCCCGTATTTTTGGCCGCTGAAAAAACACGGCAAAGGTTGAAGAATCCCGCAATGGATTTTGAGGAATATCTGGAAATGCTCTTTCGGCAGCAAATTAGCCAGTCTACTTCAATGCTCAGAGACATTCGTTACTCTGGCAGGTTGTAGGTGTCAGAGCTTGATTCAGCGCTGTCGGCTGCGCCGGATTAACTAAGTCCAGCAACAAGTTCGTTAAAGTCTTGGCTCCGACCCTATAAATCGGAGAAAATAGGTGCGCCACCACCACGTTGCTCATCCCTCGTCATCACCCAGAAAATCCGGCGGCGCATTGGGTTTGCCGTGATCGCCCAGATAATTACGAAATAGGGTGCGTGGGTCGTGCCCCAGCCGCTGGGCGACACTGCCGGGATTCTCCCCATATTCAAACATCGAAATCGTGGCATTTGTATGGCGACTGATATAAGGCCGTCGATAATCGATATTCAGCTTATCCAACACCGATCGCCAGCCCCGTTTCGCAAAGTTGCGGGTACTCATGATTTTCCCCTTCCGTGATGGAAATACCGCCACATCCGGCGACACATTACTCGGTCGGCGGGCCAGCAACATCTTTTGCAACCGAGGCGTCAGGGGGAAAGTCCTTGCTTCATTGGTTTTAGTCGCTTTACGATCGCCATGCACCGTCACCGACTCGCCAATCCAAACGGAACTGCAATCTGCGTTTAAATGTTTCCAGCGCAGCGCCACCGCTTCGCCCGTCCGACAACCAACGCCCAGCAGAAATTCCACAAAGTCCACGTAGAAGGAATATTCCGGGTCAGTGCGAAATCCCACAATGATTGCCCGCACTTCTTCAACGCTAAAGGGCTTCGGGCGCTGCTTGGGGGGCACCTTTTGGGAAGCGGCCAGTTTGCTCCAGGGGTTGCGATGGTCGGCTGGTAGCAGTGCATCCTCGATCGCCCAATTCCAAGCCGATGCCGCCAAATAGAGCTTATCTTTCACGGTCACAGGGGCCAATCTCCTGGTGTCACTCAACCAAGTCCTAAACCCAACCACTTCCGTTTCGGTGATGTCCTCAGCCGCCTTCGATTTGAAAAATCCGCTTAAATCCTTGAGCAAGGCGCGATATTTAATCAAGGAAGAATTATAGAGGTGCGGCGTTTTCACCCCGATAAATTTCTCGAACATGTCATTGATGGCCAACCGCGATTTTGATCGATCGCCCCGATACTTTCGCAGGGTCGGGTCAAAGAACCGATTCGTCAGATCGCGCTCAATCAGTCGGGCTTGGAGTTCAGCCGCCGATCGATTGGCCTTGGTGTCGGGCAGGCCAGTAGCAATCTCGTAGCGCTTGCCGCTCCCCCCCAATTCAATCGACCAAGACCATCGCAAATAGAGGCGACCGTCTGTGGAACGTACAGTGACTGTACCTTTTGAGGCTTTTTGACGTGGCATTGGGGGGAACCTTTGGTCAGGGACAACAGAACCATCAATCCCCCCAATTGTCCCCCAGCAACCCTCCCAAATCGCGGTAAATCGTCCCAGATTTTGTACCGGACTAGTACCCCGAAACCACTGAAACGCCCAAAAGAAAACCGCACAACCCTTAAGCTGTGCGGTTTTCAATGAATCGGAGCGACAGGATTTGAACCTGCGACCCCCACTACCCCAAGATTAAAGTCTACCGCTAAAAGCCTTGATAGTTAAGGGTTTACGCTGTTGTCAGAACTGGTATACCGCTTGCATACCAGTTCCATCGTGAACCCCACAAGTTCACAGTAGGGGTCGCACTAGCCGGAGGGTATGTATTCCCGCTTTTATAGCAGGGCACTGTTTTTCGAGTAATTCAGTAATTTACCCCTCGAAAAACGCTGATAGCACTTGTCTGTATACGTTTCGCAAGTTACTTTTTGCGGTAATTTGGCAGTAACTTGGGGTGACGAGGAAGTAATTTCCCAGATTGGCACACAACACTGTGACGGCTGAACAAGCCGGAGTCAAGCTATGAAACTCGTTTTATAAGCAGGGCACTGTTTTTCGAGTAACTTAGTAACTTACCCCTCAAAAACGGCTGAAACTGTTTACCTATAAGCATTTCATAAGTTACTTTTTCCAGTAACTTGGCAGTAATTTGGGGTGGTGAGGAAGTAATTTACCCGATTGGCACAGTGTCATGTGACAGCAAGAAAGCCCCTAGGGAATACCAAGGGGCCGATCGATGGGTTGTTTGTGGTGAAGTGCCTATCCAGCGTTACGGCGCGATCGGGGCTGGGTTTGGTGCTGATTCTGGGCTAACCACTGTTCTTTGACCCGCTGGTGAGCCATGGGGTTCACCTTGCCGTTGATCATCCAGTCGATAATCATGGGCTTAACGTAGATTACGCGGTGCCCTGGCTGGACATAGTGGATCCCTTCCGTCCAGTGCTTGAGTCGCCATCGATCGAGGCTTTTGATTGAGATGTCGCCGAGCAACTTCCGCACCTCGGATCCGGACAGGAAATCGGAGGGGTCGATCATGCTGCACTCTCCCAAGCCCCAAGGCGTTCGTCTTCAGTCAGCGATCGTAAACAGTTAATCCAGACGGGGTAGCTTTTTCCGCCGCTGTCGGCCACCGTCGCAAAATCCATATCCGCTTTTGGATCGTACTGGATCTGTTTCACCGTCACCCGATCGCCCCGCTTTAGCCCTTCCGGGGTGTCTTGGAGTAAGACGGCAGGACTATACCTTGTCAGGGAATAGATTTAACGTTCTCGAACGATTGAAACTTCAATGTCAGTAGTGAATCGAGTTCTGTTTTGTGTTTTGTGTGACACTGGTCGAGACAGGTGGAAATTGCGGCTTTGAAAGCGGCAAAATCAGG
>JANOQX010000072.1:0-22477 GCA_031415035.1 Cyanobacteria bacterium VAR_4_metabat_243 | reverse complement strand
CACCGACCAACTGAAAGAGCGGATTCTCCAATTCATTGCTTACTTTAATCGCACCATGGCCAAGCCCTTCAAATGGACTTATAAAGGCAAGCCGTTAGCGGCCTGAAATGGTGGACTTATTTAAGCCCTGGTCTACTAGTCCGAACATGTTATTAGATTCATGGCCTTTGAAGGGTTGGCCGATCTGTGCACCTGTTTTTGCATCCCACAGCCGCACTGTGTTGTCCCAACCACCACTGACGATGCGCCTTCCATCGGGACTAAATGCCACGGACATAACAATCCCATGGCCTTTGAAGGGTTGGCCGATCTGCGCACCTGTTTTGGTATCCCATAGCCGTACCGTGTTGTCTTCACCGCCACTGACGATACGCTCCCCATCAGGGCTAAACGCTACGGAACTGACCCCCTTCTCGTGTCCTTTGAAAGGTTGCCCGATCGATGCACCCGTCTTGGCGTCCCACAGCCGCACCGTTTTGTCACTACTCCCGCTGACGATGCGCCGCCCATCGGGACTAAACGCCACAGAGCTAATCCCATCCTCATGCCCTTTGAAGGGTTGACCGATCGACGCACCCGTCTTGGCGTCCCACAGCCGCATCGTTTTGTCACTACTACCACTGACGATACGTTCCCCATCGGAACTAAACGCCACGGACATGACCCCAGCCTCATGTCCCTGCAATTGGTTTTGCTCTCGATTATTCCAGTTCACGTCCAGCAGACTACCTTGCACGAAGTTAAACGCAGGGTAGTCGGGAAATCGCACAAACACAGATTGACTTAAGCCCTTGGCGGCAATGGCATTCACCGCCGCGTTCACAGGTTGGTTCGCTGCCAGGGCTTGCGCCGTTGCCGCCAGTTGTTCTACCCGTTGCCTCTGGCTCTGCCTCACCTGATACACAGAAAACAGTGCAGCACCTGCCATCAAAACAGCACCGATCGATGCTCCAAGTGCCACTCTTCTGGCTCGATTCAGTTCTTGCTTCTGAAACTTCTGACTGGCATCAATATACGCTTCCTCTTCCGCACTCAAAGGCACAGACTGCAATTCAAAGAGATGCTTCTCCTTTAGCTCCAAAACTTTCGCCAGCACCGAACTTTTGAGCAATTCCTGATTTGTTTGCTTTTGCTCGTGCCAGCGCCCCATATCTTCGACCAAACGAGACTTGACCAGCAGGGTAGCTTGGGCTTCCTCAATCCATTCTTGCAATTTTGTCCAAGACGTAAGCAAAATCTCATGGGCAATTTCGATCGTTGCCTGCTGCTCCAATGCATTGCCATTCTTCATCGGCAAGGCTGCTTGGCTTAAATTCTTGCTGCTACTCACCAATAAATTCTCATTGATCAGCCGATCGATCGTTTCTTGCACGGCTTCTCCCTGCAACTGCGATCGCACCACACTTTGACTCACCCGCTTCTCTACACCCTCAGTAGTGAAAACCTTGACCAGGCTCAAGAAAATCCGTTTCGTCGCCTGCTGTTCGACAGTACTGAATGCCCCATAAATCTCGTTGACATGCTGCTCTAACGCGCCCCGCACCTTTCCCAAGGCTTGGTAGTTCTGGGTATTCAACGTGCGATCGGCCAACTTATCCAGGCTCACTTCGTAATCCCACAGCCGATCCAGCGTGTATTGCATCAACGGCAAAGACCCCGCCTGTCCCTGCACATCCGCGATAATTTCCTTCGCCAGCCCCGGTTCAAAGCACACCCCATGCTTGGCAGCAGGGCCTTTGATCGCCAGTTCCAGTTCATCCGCAGGCATTTCATTGACGAGATGAATCTGCCGTTGCACAAGTTTGCCAAACTGAGGATAGGGGCTGAACTCGCCCAAGAAATCTGCCCGCATTGCCAACACAATCTTGACGGAGCGATCGGCAGATTCCGCAATTTGAGTAATACTTTTAATAAAATTCTTCCGCTGCTCCAGGTTCGTACAGCGCGTAAATAGCTCCTCAAATTGATCAATAAAAATTAACCACTCCGTACCCTTGTCCTTCAGTTGACTCACCACGTTTGCCAACATATCGGGTTTACCTTTAGGTTTGCCCTCCAACACAAACTGAGCCTGGAATTCACTAAAACAATAGTTTTTATCTGGGCCAACTTTATCTCTGCCAATCAAACTCTCATACAGCGATCGAAACGGATCGTCCTGGGGCGTAAAAACAAAGTCATGACGATGCGAACCCGCCGCCAAAAACTCTGGGATTAACTTTGCCCGCACCACGGATGACTTCCCACTCCCAGAAGCCCCCAAAACTAAAATGAGATTGCACGTCTCCAAAGTTGCCTGCAATTCCCTTGTCAGTTGATAGCGACCAAAAAAGTACTCACTATCATCCACATCAAAACGTTTCAGGGCTTTGTAAGGTGAGCGCGCCTGAAATGGATTTAGCTCGATCGCTTCAGGTGTGATTAAGAGTTGCTGCTCAACAATGGTCGCCCCAATCACCGTCTGCCCAATAATCCCTCTCGCGCCCTGTCCAATATTAATCTGGCTAGGCAAACTACTGTCAGTCATAGATAAACCTCTAATTTATCGGTCTTATTCTGTTGAGCGAACAGCAAAGGATGAAAATAGTGATACACAACTCATGGACAGACTATCTACGGCGACTTCTAACTAATATTTCCGTTGATTGTCGCGCCCGTCACCGTCTGCCCAATAATTCCTTTTGCACCCTGCCCGATATTAATAGTTCCTGGTGCTACGGCTTCCGGCTTTAACTGTTCCAATAATGCTTGTGCTGCCTTCAGAATTTCCGCATCTTGGTCAACTCCCGCTTCCACTAAATTCTTCTTGAGCGGAGCCGCATAAGTTTCGGGGTCTTTCTCATGTTCATCCAGCATTGCTTCTGCCACTGGCTTACCCGCAAACTTTTTCTGAATCAACGCCTTCAAACCTTTGTATGCATCTGGCACCGCATCCCCTGCGGCTTTAGCCGTACCTGCAACCAGAGCCGCCAGAATCAGTGTAATTGGGTCCATGATTTTAACTCCTTTTCAACAGATAGTTATTTACTTACTTAATCCCCATCTGGGGTTTTAGCCCGATGGTCTTCGATCTACCAACGTTAATGCACTTCACCTTGAATACTAAAATGCTTCTTAATTCTATCTCAGAAAAATATTTTATTCGATCGCCTTAATCATTTCTCAACCTTCTTCCCGCTTGAAGACGCCGGTCGAACCCATCCTTCCCTGCCTTCGTAAACTCACTCCCAATCTGGAGCAGGCTTTCTCCTTTCTCCTCCACATTCACCGTCGATCGCCACCGCGATAGCTGCCGTTCGCGCACCACCCGCGTCATCGCACCCGCATTCTTTCGCAACCGTTCATCCAAATCAATCAGCCGCCGAGCTTCCGCCGTCGATAGTTGACACCCATCTGCGGCGATCGTCCGCTGGATGTCATCTCGTACGACCAGAATAGCCAAAACATGATCAGCCCGGATTTTCTGCTTATCTCCTGCTACCTCAAGTTGTTTCAGGCTAGATGCATAGTCATCTAAAATTCCGTTAGCTGGATGTGTGGCCATAATTCATTGGGTGGGGACATCTGCCCAATTGTATCTCCCATGCCTGAGAATCAGATCGATTCATCACAGCACCAGAAGCGATTGATCGTCCCACAATGCCTGATTATTCCGCATCATTGTCTACGCCATCTTAGTGGCTAATTTAAGTCGATCGGTCTCAGCAACATAACTTCACTCGGTATTGGCAATCCGCTGCGATAAAGTATCGGGCTGGATCGATGACAAGATGATATGGCCAGATCGCATCATCATCACCGATCGTGTGCGTCGGCCATGGGTGGCATCGAGGAGACATTTGAGCGATCGGGCTTCCGTAATCAGGCGCTTGACTGAAGATCCCTCGGGATCGCTCACCGTCTGAATTTGATGCAGCGCGACCATACTGCTAAAGCCGACGTTGACGAACTTGAAGTCTTGCATGATGAAAGTAACAGAGCTTTATTCTGGGCTGATTATCGAGTAGGAGCAAGTCTGATTCAAGGTTGGAAGTACGGATCTCTTGTTCAGCCAAATTACGGAATTGCTCGATCGTTGACCCAGTTTAGCCACTACTTCGGCAAAATCCCCAGCGCCTTCTCGATTCGTTCCAGCTTCTCGATCGTCCAGACCAATCGGTGACCCCAAACTCCACTTTGGATCATCGCTTTTGATAAGCCTTGGGTGTCATCCCGGTCATCTGATGGAAGACCTTTGTGAGATGCGTTTGATTGGCAAAGCCGCAATCGAGGGCAATAGTGCTAATGGCGATTCCCGTTCCGGGAGGCTTCTGCTGAGGCAGAGGCTGCGCCAACGCCAACGATGGCTTGTCCAGTAATTGCTTGGCGCGTTCCACCCGTTGTTGCATCAAATACTGATAGGGCGCAATTCCCATTGATTGCTTGAACGATCGGCTAAAGTGAGATTCGCTCATGCTGGCCAGCTTCGCCAAATCCAAAATCGATAAATCTTGGGTCAAATTCGCCTGCATGTAGTCAATGACTCGCTCCAACTGTGACTGGGATAAACCGTTGGCTTTGAACCCAATCGACGGTTTTCTGACTGCATAGTTCGCCGCCAAACGAGCCGCTAGTGCGCTTCCCAACAACTCGCCATACAACCGACCAGACATACAACCCGTTTGGATTTCCAGCTTCAGCGCGAGGGCTAATTGTTGGATGACCGGATCATCGATCGAAAACTGTGGAATCAGTTCGATTTCACGCGGCATCAATTCGAGACATTGATGCCGCCCGACGTGGCTTTGCCGAGGGCCTTCAAAGGCGGTTTTTTCCGTGGCCCGGAAGAAGTCCGCGCCTACTGGACAGAGCAGTGGAGCGAAATCGATGGACGCGTCGCCAGTTGCCTTTTACCCGGAGGATGCTGAGCAGATTTTGGTGGACGTGCATCAGGTGGTGCGCGATCTGGCCGGAACCGTTCTGGCGGATGAACATGTTGGTCATCATTTCACCTTTGAGCATGGCATGATTAAAGCCATGGAAGTTTGTCCACTCCCATCGTCCAGTCTCGCTTCCTAACCACACGCTCCCGCGATCGTTCTATGAATTCGACCATCAATCTTTCATTCCGATACGCGGAGCGCGATTACGTTCGGGCACTGCGGGCGCATTACGCTTCGCATCTTCGTCTGCGCCTCGATATTGCCGTCACTGTCTTCCTCGCTGGCAGCGGTGTTTATCTTTGGCGTTCACCGAGTGGACATTGGCTGGGCCTCGCTTGCGTCGTTATCGCAATCGCGTTCGGCCTGATGCTGGTTGCCGCGTTCACCATCATCCCGTCGCTGACCTTTCGCCGCGAGCCGAAGTTTCGTGATGATTATTCACTTACCTTTTCGCCGGAGGGCATTCACTTCTGCACCGCCCACATTGATTCACAGCTTCAGTGGAGTATCTATTCACGCGTATTGATTGATGCTCACTCCTACATTCTTTATTACGGCTCGCGTCAGTTCACCGTGCTGCCGAAGCGCGTCTTTCAGAGTGTCGAGCAGCAGCAGGCATTCGAGCAGTTGCTGACGGATCACGTTTTACCGATAATGAGGCGAGACACATGAAGACGCTGAACCATGCGCAGCACTGAACTACCAACTGATGGCACGAGTCCAATGACTGAAGCGTATACACCGGGATACACGCAAACGGCTAGCAACTTCATGGCTCAACGATCGGCATTGAGTCATGCCAAGTTCTTATTGCCTCACCTTGACGCTACATCACGACTACTCGATTGCGGTTGTGGACCCGGTTCAATGAGCTGCGATTTCGCAAAAATAGCTGTTTCTGGCCATGTCGAAGGCGTTGACCAAGAACAATCACAGGTTGATCTGGCCCGCGCCCGCGCCGCCGAACAAGGGCTGACCAATGCGACGTTTGCGATCGGCTCAATCTACGATCTGCCCTACCCGGATGTGTCATTCAATGTCGTCTTTGCTCACGCCATTTTTGAACATATCGCCTCCCCGGAAAAAGCGCTGGCTGAGATGTTACGAGTGCTGGAACCGGGGGGCCTGGTGGCGATCCGCAGCCCGGACTGGGGCGGTTTTATCGTTGGCCCAGAAATGCCGGGTCTTCAGGCGGCGGTCGACAGCTACGCCAACCTTCAACTCGCCAACGGGGGAGACACCCACATCGGTCGCAAACTGCCGCGTCTGTTACGCTCATCGGGTTTTGAGACCGTGCGATTTTCGGCGACGTATGATTGCAGTCAATCCCCATCGCTCATTGCCGATGTCATGGCCCTCAAACTCGGTGAAGCCGATGCAAATGCCTTGAGATCGTGGAGTGTCGATCCCGACGCATTCTTCGCCCAGTCATGGTGTGAAGTGCTAGGCACAAAACCCGGATAATCATCCATCTGCACATTGGCCGGATTAGGGTCATGCGTTGGCGGTGAAACGTCATTAGCCGCAGAACATTGTTGTGGACGATCGATACGATTACACTCACCAAGCACGATTGTGAATCAGGCCCGCCAAGAAGTAGCACTGTGGCTCGGCCAGAGTTGCAGTATGGGATTCTCCTGACGGCTAGGGCTGTTCACGATAAAAGTGGAGGGTTTCGACTACTTCAGTTTTCAGTTCATTATCGCTCGATCGTTCCACCCGTTTGATATTCACCCGTATGGCTTCGGCGGCATCGAGCTGCTGGAGAATTACATCCGCATAGTATTGCTCGATCGCTTGTTTGGCTAATTTCTGGGTTTTCCAAATCTGAGCGTCGGCCAATTGACCGACGATGCCGATAAATATGTCATCGTGATCGCCCCCAGGAAAATCAAGTGAGAACTTACCCGCATAGGCATTGACTTCCGGCATTAAGTCCAGAATGTAACCCAGTTGTTCTGCCTGTTTTGCCCCAAAGCCTTTTGCCATGATTGGATACCAGTGATGAGCGATCGTCGTTACTATTGTATCGGCTGTGGCCATTCAACCGATTCGTAATGAACAAGAGTGATTGTAGGCAGATGCCCCATGAGATCGCGCACCAACACCCCTCCCGCCGCTGAGAACTACGCGACGGCTAATTCATACTGCAATACGACAAACTCTTGTCCATCTAGGGTTGCCATCGCCTCTTCACGACCCTCAGCGTCGGAAAATTCGACGAGATATTTGCTGGGTGCTGCGTCTTGCTCGTAGATATGCACGATGGTGCCGACGAGGCCGATCGGTAATTGTTCTAACGGGCGATCGGTTGGTTCGACCAATGACAGGCGATCGTGGGGGACATTAATGACAAGCGCGATGGTATCAAGGAGTTTTGGCTGCATAATTATTTGATGAAGGCAGAAATTAGACAGTAGCCAAGTAGTTTTTTGATCGGGATGATGGCCCGATCGCCATTGGGTAGTTGCATAGGCATTGATGGGAAGTTCCACCGCTATCATCGCTGATTTTGGTGGCAAGCGTCGCGATCGGGATTCTTCGCAAAAAGTCGAACCCCACAGCCGCTGATACCCCATCGGCCCTCCTGATCGTCAAATGGTGGTTGGGCAGGGCGACTTTTGGCGGCAGGGTAGGTAATGGGCAGGGCGATCGGCTTCTGGGGTGAGGCCGATCGCGCAGTTAAACCAGTTTAAGGAAGTTAGAAATTTAGACTATCGATTCCGCCACTCCCAGTAAGCCTGAAGAGGACTGACAGTCTTACTGAGAACGAAGTTGAATTCGCCAAGAGTCTCATAAGGGATGCCTCCAACAATTCTTGTGTCATCAAAGGGAGAAGTATGAACTTCTATGTGGAAGTGCGGCTTTGCCTGGGAGGCAACCGTTCCAATTTGTTCTCCAGCAGCCACTTTTGAATCATTTTTCTTGTCACTATTTATGTGGCCATATATCCAACGTCTACCATCCTCAGACTCGACAGTAATGAATTTTCCTGGATTGTTTCCAGTGATGCTTACTATTTTTCCAGGAACTACGGCAAAGACTTTTTCTCCAGCAGAAGCTGCATAGTCAATACCCGCATGAGATCTATCTTTCGCATTATAATATGGCGGGCTAACGTCATATGCGTAGCCTGTTGTCATATATCTTTCTGATTGCAAAAGGTTTCTAGAAAGATCTTTGGAAACTTTCTTGAGTTCATCTGAAGTTTCAGAAATACCAGTTTTTCCTCCCTTCGTTTTGGGAAGGTTGTCGAAATGGTAACCATCACCGCTTTCTTTGTCCCACGTCTCATCATTCCACCGTAGAAGCCCAGGAATATAACGAGTTAGCCATGTACGTGATGCTGATAGCGTTGATTTCCGATTGCCATTAGTCCCAGTACTAAAAATTGCCTGCCCACTGGATTTGTAGACAACCAAATTCCCATCATCTTGAAGCACAAGCCGACTCCCCAGATTTCCAGATGTGTCGCTTGCCCAAATAGGTCGATTTTCTTCATATAGAACAACGTTTCCATCAGACTGCACAGAAAGTTTAAGTTTGTCTGCCTTTAGCCTATTCGTTCCAGTCGCCCAAAGAGCCACGCTCACTGGATTAGACAGGGGGACACCTGAAGGGCTATACAGAACTAGATTGCCATCTGACTGAAAAACAAATCGGTATCGATTGCAGGTGACCCATGATTTCTCACGAATGTAATCTCCAGGAGCAATATTAGCCTCGCAGCCTGCTACCGCAGGGCGTTGTAAGAGAAGCCCAAAGAAGGGCTGGCATAGCAACCCAGTCAACAGAAGAAGTGTTTTATAGTTCATGGTGTCTCACAAATAAACATTAGAAATCCCTACATCAACCTGTATTGGCGATGAAAACGCGACCCAAAAGGTCTATCAAAAGTGCGTTCAGCGATCGAGAAGAAAAGCGTCTAACTGTCAAAAAGCTGCGCCAAGCGGATCGATCCAGCAATCGATCGCGGCAAAAATATAGTCAACTGTCTAGCAGGCTGAAGGATTAGCAGGTCAAGCGCCGCCTCAGCAGAACAGATCGTAGCTTAAAGCCCGATCGCGTCAAAATTGGGGAACTGAGGATACGATCGTGCTCACTGATCGTTAAATCCGCATCACCAAAAGCCCTATCTTCTAATGCCATCGCTGGAAAAGTGGCGATTCGCGGCACAGGAATATCAGACGAACGTTCCGGAGTCATATATGTAGTAGGTAGAGGACACACTCATCAATCAATTAGGTTTGAACCCATGCCAATCACCATAACATTCCCCTTTTTGTTTTGTATGCTGACGATCGTCAGTAAATTTGCGTAAGGAAAATTTCAAATTTCCCCTCATATGCGGAAATAGCAGTGATCAGAATCACCTAAGGAGATCAATATTGATTGATTCTAATTGCTACATTGACAAAATAATCCACTAAAATAGTGAAAGTCTATTATCCCAATCGGTTCCCTATGCAGACTTCTTCTACCATCCAGATTGGTCACCTATGTCAGCTCTACCCAAAACTCTCGCCGAAGATCTTACAGAACTTAATGAGATCGACCAGTATTGGTACTTTGCCAAACTCTGCGAAAATTTAGCGGCACATAAAATTCCAGAGAAGCCGCTTTCGCCTACCGAAAAGCAGATGCTCGCAGAGTTTCTCCTTGGATACACACCAAATGAAATTGCTCAGAAATTCAATCGCGCGGATAGTCGCAGTATCAGCACATCAAGGTCGGGTTACCTCTATCCACTGATTAAAGCACTGATTCGAGAAGTAACCGAGGAACCAGTACAGCCAGATAGCCCTCGAACACTCATCTTGCTCGAAAAAATGGGCTATCGAAAGGCTCTGATGGCTTCCTCAAAAACTTCTGATGCCAGCCTACGCTTCTCTCAATTTGCCACCGAGCAATTTGAGAGAGATCAGTCTCAACGGGATATTGCACCATCGAAAACACCCACCCCTAGCTCCAATAGCCGGGTTTAGCCTGATTCTCCTACTAGCCCATCGTTTAGACACAGATGGGCTACGGGCAATTCCCTAAGTAAACTTCTGTAACATAACCCCTAGAAGTAGCCCAAACAATCTGCCAGAATGGCTGAGATCGCCTCATCCACAGAGGTTTCGTCATGCCAAAGGGAAAGAAGCCAGCGGGCAAGCATTGCCATGGAATTGGATGAAATTACAGGCTATGGTCAAGCCTGTATCCAATTAATGCAGCTTTCAACCCAAGGACACCAACCACCTCTACGGCTTTGCTGCATCATTGATGAAAGGATTACAGCCCAAGCCCAGGTGTAGATCGCGGTACTGGAGAACATCTTGGCTGAGATCGTTGCAAACTGACTGGCGCAGAAGGTTGGTTACAGCTTTAGTGGGAATACTCGCTGATAGTTTCCCAAATCGAAAGCGAGCCAAGCGATTGAATGGTTAAGTTATCAATGACAGCGACTGATTCAGGGAACCTGCGATCAGTCAGAATCGATTAAAATCAATCCGATAAAATCATCCAACTACTTGTATGACTGACACTCCCATGAATCCGCCGATCGAAAACATTACCATCGCGATCCAGCATCAAGACAACGGCCATGTTCTCTGTGAGCTAGCGCGAACCCTCGATAACCAAGCTGGAGAGCCAATCCGTTCCTATGGCCAAACGCCAGCACACGCGATCGCCTGTGCCCTCGAACAACTAGCCGAACAATATCGCAAAATCGCCGAAGCACAGCAAACCCCCGACTGGTATACCGTAGAGCAATCCGAATCGGGAGAACCGATCGAAAAGCAATACCATGTCATGCTGCACTATGAAAGAACGATTACGGCCCCATCGAAGTTTGAGGCGATGCACGACACAATGATGGGCAATACCGTCGTTGAAAACGCCAAAACCACCGTGATTGAAATCAGCCCTGATTTGCCGATCGTGCCATTGCGCCGATCGTGGGGTTAATGGTAGAAACGGCTATTTCAGCTTGATTTCACAGTTGGGTTTGGCATCCTGCTGGCATTGAAGTAACGTATCGCTATTCTTCTGCCACAGCTTGCCAAGGTATTCCAACTCCGCCGGACTGTAACGCTGATAGACCTGCGCTGACTTGACATGCCATCCTGCAATTAGCCCGATCGAGGCCAACACCGTCGCCGCGATCGCCCCTGGCCAAGTCACCTGCACCCACCAATTTCGCTGCAAGCAATTTGTGATGATCGCCTGGGAGTCCTTGGTCAATGCGGCTTCGTAAACCTCGATCGAGGCGGCTGACTGCGCTTCCTGGGTTTTGCGTAGCTCCTCTAGAAAAGCCTTGACTGATTCCAATGCAGGCGTTTGAGCAGCAACGATCGTGTCTTGGTTTTGTTTGACTAGCGCCTGGGCTAGTTGGATGGCTTGGTCGAGTTGGAGTTGCTTTTGGCTGACTGATTCCTGAAAGCAGCGCACCTCGGCTTGAATCATCTTTTGGCAGTTGTCTATCAACTTGATCATGTCGGCCTCAAGTTGGGCGGGGGCAGTCTCAAGGAGCACCTCAAGCTGTCCAGTCGCAATCAGGATCTGGAAATTGGGGTCGTCGGTGTCGAGATGATACCGCTGCACAATTTCCCAGACCCTGGCTTTGAATGGGTCGTCCCGCCCTTCGAGCAGCAGTTCTAGCAATGATTGACTCATGCTTTTAGTCCGAGATAGAGGTCAGCTTTCTGGACTTCGGCTTCGAGTTTGCGGAGCCAGTGACAGACGCGCGATCGATTGGCCCGACTCAGGGGTGAACCTTCGGCCAAGGCTTCCCTGAAGCTCAAATCATGTTCGTCGATCGCGTCGTAGGCATCGTCGAATAAATCAGGCATGGCGATTTCGATCGCGTCGAGTTCTTGCAATAGGTCACGGGTGTGGGAACTGTCAAAGCGTTTGAACTGATCGACTTGGCCGAAGTGGAGATTTTTCACGACGACGTAATCAATGCGTCGATCGTAGCAATCCAATAATATTCGCAATGAATTCACGGCATCCTTCACCCGCGAGATGACTGACACCATGGTGACGCGGTAGCCCATCAAGGCCACATCTTCAATCAAGCCTAGTTCCTGCTCCCACTGTTCAAACCATTCACCCGCTCCGGCAGGTAAATCGACGAGGACGAGGTCGGGTTGATTGGTGTCGAGTTCGGCGAGGAAGTCATCGCTTTTGCCTGTGGTAATGATGTCGATTTCATCCACGCCACCGGGGGTTTGGGCATAGTGACGATAGAGTTGGGGGTTACGCCGATCGCTATCGTATGCCTGACAGGGGATGTCCGCATGTTGGTAGATGTCGAGTAGACCACGGGCGAAGGAGCTTTTGCCTGTACCGCCTTTATCGCCAGTGATGAAGACGATCCGTTTTGCCTGTTTGGGTTGGGTGCGATGAGTTCTGGTTGTGGATTGGATTGTGGTTCGCATGGTGTTGTTCCTACAAATTTTGGTTGATTGTGATGTGATGCTTGGCCGATCGGTCTTTGGATTTGACCGGGTTTGATGGTGGATTGTCTAGTTCATCGGTGGACTCCTCGATCGTGATGGTCGATCGCTTCATGTATTGCTTCAAGGTCGAGACTGAGATTAGGACGCCTTCTTGTTTCAGTAGGGTCGCGACTTCGGCGTAGGAGTAGCCTTTGTCGAGGGTTTCCTGGATTGAACAGTGCAAGTAGGTGATGCGTTCTCGGAGTGATTTGGTTTTCTCTGGGAGTTGTTCGAGTACCGCTGCGATCTGGTTGAGTTGTGTTTCATCGTTGTCTACCGTGTGATTTGGGGATGAACTGTCCATGACTTTTCACCGTCATGTGAATTGCCTACCCATTGGTTATGACACATTCGATCGTGACTAATCCTTAAGCAATTCCGAACTCGACCAATAACGCCCTTCACCATCACAATAATTTAATATTTGCGATTCATTTGCGGCTTGGTTGGTTGTTATACCAGTTATGTCCTCGCCTTGTACACCCGGTTCTAGTTGGTGTGATGCGAGCGTCGATCGAAGTGTACTTACTTCACTTTGCGAGGTGAATCGGATGCGAGCGGTAGCCAGAATTGCCAAACTGAAAGGGAATGGAATCGCGATGTCGGAGATGCATACAAGTCGCGCACGAGACACGCCGAATGCAAACCCGGACAGACCGAATCAACGCCTGATCGGTATGCCGTCGATCGATGGACAAATGACGCTCGATACATTGGTGCAACAGCGGATTGGGGCGCAACGAATCAGGAAGGATGCGGTGCTCTGTGTGGAAATGCTACTGAGTGCGAGTGCGGAATACTTTCGACCGATGCAGCCGGAACAAGCGGGGGTGTGGGATGAGGTGCGGCTATTGCAGTTTCAGTTTGCGGTGCAGCAGTGGTTGACGGAGAACTATGGCGATCGCATCGTGCGGGCGGAACTCCACTTGGATGAAGCGACGCCCCATATTCATGCCTATCTGGTACCGATCGATGAGCGAGGGCGACTGAACTGTAAGGGGCTATTTGGGGATAGGGAGAAGCTGCGGCAGTGGCAGGATAGCTACGCAAAGGCGTTGGAGCCGTTGGGGATTCAGCGGGGGGTGCGGGGCAGTCGGGCGACGCATACGGCGATTCAGGATTATTATGCGGCGGTGATGGAGGAGCCATCGATCGCGTTGGACACAGCGACGATTCAGCATCAGGTGGCGGACAGGCGGTTGTTGTTGAAGGAGCGGGATGAGCTGAAGGCGACGGTGCAGGTGTTGGTGCAGCGGGTGGCGCAGCAGGCACAGATGATTCGGGCGTTGCAGGT
The DNA here is from genome assembly GCA_031415035.1 of Cyanobacteria bacterium VAR_4_metabat_243. Classification (GTDB taxonomy): domain Bacteria; phylum Cyanobacteriota; class Cyanobacteriia; order Leptolyngbyales; family Leptolyngbyaceae; genus Romeriopsis. The sequence continues at coordinate 8,771 of JANOQX010000072.1, read as the reverse complement.
GCGGGATGAGGAGGGGGCGGAACGGGGGCGATCGATGGCTCCAGTGCAACAAGAGCAGCGCCAGCGTCAGACGGGGTTGGAGATGTAGCGCCGCATCAGGCTGTGGCTGGAGGAGGGCTGGTCGGCTTTGCTATAATGTGGGAAAGACGTTTTTCAGGAGGTCAAATGATGATGACGCAGGAAGAGATTGCAAAATATGCCGACATTGACCGCGATCGACTGGACTACATTGAACACCAGCGAGAACTTTTTGATGCGGCGAAGCCAGTGCTGATGGCAGAATATTTGGATCAGTATGTGGCGTTTGAAGATGGTCAGGTGTTGGATCACGATGCCGATCGACAAAATTTGGCGGCGCGGATCTACGCGAAATATGGCTATCGTGATTTGCTGATGCGGAAGGTGAGCGTGGAAGAGCGGGTGTATTCAATCGGTGGATTTCGGACGTTGAGGAATCCGGCTTCGTGAAGCAGTATCCATACAAGATTATTTCGAGCGATCCGGCAGTGCCACCTGCGCCGATTTTGCGGATTACGTTGTTCAATCCCGATGGTCAAAGCGATCGGGCCTATGAGTTGGATGCGTTCTTAGATACGGGTGCGTATGGGACTTTAATCCCTTTGGAGGCGGTTTCGATTCTACGGTTGCCTTTGCTGGATGGCCGGGTGCCCGTGGCGGGTGTTGGTGGGGCGATTACGCGGGGGTTTCCTTGTCAGGCTGATATGCAGTTCGGGGATTTTCGACTCTCGTTGTTGGAACTCATTGCCTGTGAGGCAGCCGCGATCGGTGATGGTGGTCAGATGATTATTGGACGGGATATTTTGAATCAGTTCTGTGTCAAGTTTGATGGGAAGAATCAGCAGGTCTCGTTTGAGATGGAGTAGGGAGGTTTTGTTCGCGATCGTAAACGCGCCTTAAATTCATCTGAGAACAGCAGTTCGACGGGAGCAGTCTCATCCGACATCGATGCCCTCCCAGAGTTCGGCAATGGGATGGACTTTGCCTTCTTTGATTTGTTGGAGCGATCGGCGGAGGCTGTCGAGAACCATGGCTTCTGATTCGTCGTCGGGGTCGTCGGGGTCGATGTGATTACCCAAATACTCGAATAGCCGTGCTTTATCGGGCTGGCTGAGGTTATCGACTAGCGGCAGTAGTTCGGCGAGGGACATTGCTTCCACTCCTCTCGGATATTGGACTGTCTCGATGATAGACGATCGGGCGTGGGCTGTGACGGAGGGCTGATCGGGTCAAGCACTCTGCGGTAAATCGACCGGGACTAAATGCACTTCTAAACGTTGGTTCAGGGCATGAGCGATCGCTTGGAGCATGGATAATGAGTGACCTTCGTAGTCGGCGTCTTCGAGCCGTGAGATCACTGATTGCTGGGTGCCGATGCGATCGGCGAGTTGTTTTTGGGTGAGTCCGGCTTGGGTGCGGGCGGCGTAGATGATTTGGGCGAGTTCGGCATTTAAGGATGCGGCTTTGAGTAGGTCGGCCATTTCTGGGTCGTCTGGGGTGATGGCTTTGAGGATGGCGAGGGCGTCGGTGGTTTTTGCCATTAGTCGCTAGTGATTAGATTGCGAGGGCGTCAGAAATAAGCTATCGGGGTTGGCCAAATTGATAGTGCTGAGTTCATCATGGAAATCTTCACCATCAAGGGCGGTGAAGGCGGTGAGTTCCCGATCGGTGGCATAGTCTTCGATCGCGGCTATAGCGGCAACTGCCATTTGCTGACGGCGTTGGTCGCGGGTAAGGGAGTGGCGATCCTGTTGGATAAGTTGGAGGGCGGTTTCGGCGATTTTGAGTTGGTCGATCGAGGTGAGATGAGGAAGTGATTGAAGAATTTCGGCAGTTCCCATGATGTATGTGCCTCAACTGTGGTGCTTTGAGTATAGCCGATCGGGCAATTGAAGGGCCGATCGGGCTTAGGCTAGGAGAAGACCGATCGATTGCCTTGTTTTGGGTTGCCGTTGCGATCGGGCGATGAATCAGTCCCGATCGACCTGAATGTGCTGATGCCTATGCTGCATAAGTCAGCGCTGTTGGATTTGCGATTGACCGTTACTAACAGTTACGCCTGGGTTGAGTCAAGCGTACCCCTAGAGGGTTTAAGCGTGTCACATGAGCACGGCCTTAATCTGACAAAATACGCAGTAGGTAAGTATCAGCATGAATCACCTAAGTTTCGATCGTGTCAGCCAAGCCTAGAACATAGTCCAAGATATTTGCCGATTTTCCTTCTTGCTTCAACGCCTGTTTAACTAGCTCCTCGAACTTTGCAAAAAAAGGATCCTCTAAGTCAATCCAAAAAAGTCCAGAGACATTGTCTATTTTAGTACTTTGCAACAGCGCGGTGAACCTACCAGTATTTCTAAGCCCTCTGAATGCAACTCCAGGATTTTCTTGGTAGTTAGGATCAAGATGAGTATTTCTGGTGCGCGTCTCAACCTTTAAATCCGGAACATTTACATCCATATCAACAACGTATCTCTTATCAAGATAAGGAGGTAAATGATTATAAATCAATCCTAAAACTTCATCAATCCCAGGGCTTATGGAAATCACAGTTTGATAAATATGCTTGTTTGCATTCCAACGCTCCAAGTCAATCACTGAAGGTGTTATTTCAATCAGACCAACATTGTACTGTCGAAGAAAGTCACCGGATTGGCCTAGCTTCCCCACTGGTAAGCGATGTGTTTCATCTAGACAGACTGCTATTTTCTCTCGCGGCTGATCATTACGTTTTTCTGGATAAGGGCCAAGTTGTAAAACTTTGGCGAGTAGAGTATCCCAAAAGGCTGGGCCGATTACTTTGGATGCAACTTGATCAAGTGGTTGGCTAATAACAACAATAGCCCTGCTGTAAAGAATTTCATTGAGTTTCAGCTCGACCAAAGGAGTCCGTTCTGGATCAGTACCTGTACTATGAGACTCTGTGTAGTACAGTAAGTCTTCCGTGTCAAATGCCTCTAAAAAGCGATTGATTCCACTTGCTGTCAGAATAAGGTTCTGTCGTGCACCTGGTTCTCCAATAGCGAAAAAATTCAATCTTTCAAGATCTCTGTAAATATTTTCCACAATGTGCCTATTCGCAGCAAAAAAAGAAGCATTTTCCGCATTTTTTGGAGTTTCATCTATTTTATCTAAAACATGTCTGATTGTTTCTTGTATTTTAGTAGGATCTTTGAGAGCAACAGCAAGATGTCTAAATGTTATGACCTCTATCTTTGTCGAGTAACAATAAAAGGAAAAATCCAAAATCAATGCCGCAATTTCAGCAGCTTGATAGATGTATGCTTTTATAGTACCATCCTTAATCGGCAAAGTATCTGCTATACCTTTAGTAAAGTCTCTTCTCTGCTTTGAACTATGAAGATGAGAAATTGGATTAAACCAACAATTTCCACGCGGAAAACGATAGTATTTAACATTTAGCTTATTTGACAAATATGTCGCCAAATCATTAAATGCACTCCCATTTGCATAGCCTTGCTTTCCGCCTTTTGCCTCTCCGATAATCACAGTGCCAAAATCTCTGAGTGCCCCAGATATTAGCCGATATGTTAGGGAGGTCTTACCACTTCCAGTACTCCCACCAATAAGAATATGGCTAGAAATGATATCTGAGGAAATCCAAAAAGGAACTCTAGAGTGAATAATTCCGTTTTCGTTCGTATCACTGTCAACGATTTTCTTTCCAGACGGTCTATTAGTCGAAAACCCAAGAAATATAGAGCCTTCTTTTTTGTGAACGTCTGTATTCTTACACGGGTCTAATAATATTCTCTGCAAGTGAATATTTATACTTTTAGAAACGATATTAAACCTATTATCTTTATCAAAAAATATAGATTCAGGTTTGTCAAGAGGAACTATTGAATACATTTGGCCTAAAAGTTTAGATTTGAATGCAGTTAATTTCATAAAACTTCTCGCTTCAATTTTTTAGACAACAAAGCTCAACAACACCAGATCCAAAGACTAAAATTCAGGCATGTCTAATCCAAGATCATCATATACATTTTTCATTTTTTCGGCAGAAAAATTTCCTTGCTCAACATCATTTCTGATCTCATTTATCAGGTCAAATTGCCGACGCAGTTTTCTATCCTCACGTCCTTCCTCACCTAATATTTCCATTCTCTTAATGAGAGCCTTTCCCAACGAATCTATAATGGATAGCGTAGCAGCTCGTCTAGTTTCAACTTTTTCTAGTCCATTCTTATGCTTCAGTGAAACTTTATTGTGAATCTCCTGAGCCGCTGCCGTCGTTCCAGCTTCTGCAAGTGCAACTCCATTCATTAGGCTTTGAAGATCCTCTAAAGTTTCTAACTTGTACTTTTTAAGCGTTAGCTCAGTTGCGAGTTTCATTGCTTCATCTACTCCAATAATAGATGCCTTGCGTCGAGATTCTTCTTTTTCTTCTTCAAGCTGAATCTTCTGCTCTTCAATAAATTGAGATAATGCAGCAGCTCTACCAATAAGCTCAAGATGACTCCTGTGTTTTTTTTCATAAACAGCGCGGATGGCAGAAAACGCCTTAGTAAAGTCTGTTTTACTAAGCGCAGAATTGGAGATGTTAATTTGAACACAAACCGAAACAATCAGTACTAGTAGTAATAAAACACTAACTCTTAAATCTCTTGTGAAAATAGATAACACAACAGTTGCAATCAGTATGCAAAATGACACCCAATATGCTGTCTCAGCGTCACTAAGATGATGGCTGAATAATATATGTTTAGTCAAGAATACAGTTGTTTCGTTCCCATTAAATAGTTTTTCGATTGTTATCTTAAATCTTCGAGGGTACCGTTGAAATATTGTCCAGACAACACCGTCACTTTTAAAGTCAGCTAATGTCTTTTCGGCAGATTCAAGAATAAGTACAACTTTATCTAATTCACCGTCTTCATGAATTCTATTCATGACCTCTATAAGTTGAGGTTCATACTCCGTAGCGGGAGAGTAAAATACCATATCGGGCATTGCAGCTTTGGGGTTCTTTCGAAGTTCATCGAGATACTCTTCTTCTTGGCGTAAAACTGTTTTGATTGATGGATTTTCACTACTCATATTTACTGGCCTTCTGTCAATACTTAGGTGTACTTACTGTTGAGCTATTTTGGTCAACATACCGAGATTAATCCAAATTTCTAAAGATTTGTTTGAGTATGCTTACCAATTGGAATATGATCCTTATGAAGAAGCTACTGCGCTTCACAAAATCTCAGAAGGTTCATGTTCTAGAAGCATCCGACTTTGTTCTGCAATCTCAATCTCTTTGTCTCGATCTTCTCGCTTTCTCTTTTCACTCTCTACATCAGGTGAAAGCTTGTCAATATCATCTTCTAGCGCTTTCTGTTCCTGCTTTTTGAAGACATCTTCACGCGCTGCTATCATCGTCTCGTACGAATACGGCGGGCGCAAGTTCTCACTCTCTTGCGCTGGTATAACAGCAGAGATACCTGAAGCTATTTGTGATGCAATTGTTACAACTGAGAGTAAATCTTCAGGACTCATATTTTAACCGTTCCTAGTTAATTCTAAGATTTTGATTTGACTGGATCGGGAACTCTACAACTATGTCTACAGGAAAAGAATGATGGAATTCTCTTCATTGTATTTTGCAAAAGTAATACTATCCCCATAGATCTGCATTAGGTTTTTGAGGCTAGACCATTGTTTGATCCATTAGATTGATAGATAAGTTCGACAAACTCTCTATTCTGAATTTCTGTGTTTCCAGAAGATACAGATTCTTTCGAATCAATTTTGTTTTTACTTGTATAAGTTCCAGGATGTTTACCCTTGAATTTACCTTTTACCTCTGAAATTACATTGCTACTAACACTACTAACAACGTCTCCGTAGCTTTCTGAAAATGGAATATCGTTCACGACTATTTTCCGCAGGGATTTAATTTGTTCTAACATATTTTCGATGTCAAACTCAATTAATTTTTGGTAGTCTTTAATCGATTGATAAGCTGAATTAGCCTTTGCAAATCTGATTTTCTTTGGCATGGTATATAGATACATTCTTGCTTTGCTTAAAGCAAAAAACATATTAATAAATGCAAACGTTGATACACCAAAAAAAATCTCGATTTTTTGCTGATGACTTAAAGGACCAACATCAGACTGAAGATCGGCAAGCATAGGCGTTACACAGAAATATCCCATAATCGCTTCAAAAAACCATATTGTAGGAACAATAAGATAAATCTTGCGAATTCTTCTTGTTGAGGTAAAGGGGACAGATATTGACTTAGAGTAGGATTCAGAAATTCTAAGATTTACAATGATGGAAGAAGTCATCCATGTCAGAGAGATCCCCGAAAATAATGCAAATAGAAACAGTGCTAAGTCACGGGAGTTCTGCAATTCCGTAATTTTTACGCCTAGCAGAATAGATACTGAAAGAATTTGAATCACTGATAAGCCAATTTTAAGGATCCAATCCCAAAGATTATTCAAGAAATACGAGTTTACTCTAAAGCTAGTGAATGGAATCCGCCAATTCACCTCACGCTCCCAGAAACGGATAGAAGCAGATCTCATACCGCGAATTCTTTCTCGCTGAAGTAGGTCTTCGTTCAACTGATCTAGAATTTGTCTTTTTTCATTACACAGTAGTTTGAGTTCCTCCATTTCTCGATGCGCTGGAATGATTGCCGTTACCAGCTTGTGAAAAAATGCTGGATGTTGTTCACAATAGTAGTCATACAAGCCACTCTTAATGTATATAGCATCAATGACTTCAGCCACATGGTCTACTTTGTCCGTGTTATTTGCCTTGAATTCAGATTTCATGATAATTTCATCCCAGGTTCTATTGTGGTAAATTTCTAAATATTAAGCATTTTGTTGATGCTCTTCAATTCTTCAATCGTCTGCAAATCACTTCTCACGACCAATCTATTTCCCAGGAATCCAAAAATTTGAGCAATTTTATCGGTGTTTTGCCCGTCAGCGCACAGAAAGGTTATTTTTCCGACATTTCCACTCTTTTCTATTTCTTCAAAATTCTGCTTTAACCGATTTATTAAGGTTGCATCTTCGATAATTTCAGAGTTATTCCATGGCAATTTTATGACGACAAAAATTTTCCCTTGATGCGCATTGTGTTTTACTGAATCACTGATATTGGAGGAGATTCTAATCAATGAATTAGCTGTTGCATCACATTTTTTTCCTTCCACCTGTTTAAGTATTTTGTTTACTCCTCCCATTAGTTCTCTGATACTGGCTTGATTTTCTAAATATGAAGCACCTAGGATTTCAGGATTCGAGTCCTGACAAAAAATGGCTACGGTAAGAGTCTGACCTGGTGCGATTATTTTTGAGTTACCGCGTAAATTCTGTTTAGCATTTTTGAGGAAATCCACCGTGGATTCACGTGCAGCTTCATTTATTGGATTAAGTACTAAATATAGATGTGTTTTTTGTCCGAAGACGTTTAATTTGTCTGTGTTTGCCTGCAAGAGTGCACAACTTGAAAGCGTGAAAACACAGAGAAAGGCAACTAAAAAATTCTGGGCAAATCTTTTGTACATCCTGGTAGCCATTCCTAAAATATCCATTGAACCTAGATTGCCCTGGTATATGTAAAATCTAACGTTTCCTCTGTTTTGAGTCAGAATTCTTCCTTAACGTCTTGACTGAAAGATTTCCATTACATGATAATTCTCCTGATTTAGGATTTGAGTGATTGCTTTCCCGCGACCGCCGCGATCGTCACATTCCCATTCCCACCCGCCGCCGACAGCCCACCGAGATTCAGCACCGTCCCACCCACCAACGACAAACTCTGCCCCTGCCCCACCGCCAACTGCCCAAAATTCGCGATCGCCCCCGACTGCGGCAACCCAAACGACAACGCATTCGGACTCCCCAGCAACCGCCCATAATCATTCACCCCACTCGCATTAAACCACCCACCCCCAAACCCAATCCCATTCGCCGTCGTCGCCGTAAACGCCGCCGGAATATCCAACCGCGCATTCGGCCCAAACAAAATCCCCGAAGGATTCATCAAAAACAGATTCGCACTCCCCCCACTCACCTTCAGCAACCCATCGATCGCCGAAGCCTCACCACCCACCACCCGTCCAAAAATATTCCGAATCTGCGGATTCGCCAGAAAATCCGCCACCTGCCCCTGACTCAAACCAAACCGATCGAAACTATGAAACAGATTCGTCCCATCCCCCGAAACCTGTCCCCCGGTGATCCCAAACTGATTCCCCGTCTGATTCACCACCGTCCCATCGATCGCCGTCGGCACCACCTGCGCCCCCACCCGCGTAACACTCAAACCCAACGCCAAAGGCAATACCGTCAGCGCCCCAACCCCATACCAATAACTTTTAGTCATAATAATTCTCCATCCACAAAGCCGATCGGCCACTCACGTTTACGACATCAACCCAGCAAAATCCGTACTCCCCACCCAATCCTCACAAACCCGCCCTCACCCACACCACCGCCTCAAATACTTCAACAGGTCAGCCCCATCCCCAGCGCCACAACCCCCTGCCAATCCGATCGCAAACTCCGCCCACAAAACTTCCAGGCCACAACGACCCGCTTCCCAAAGTTAGCCATAATATCCAGAAACCCAATTAGCTGACTGCCTGACAGAAGTGGTTAAAAGGCAATCAGGCCGGGAATGTTGCTGCAAGGAGGGGAAGGCTATGGGAAGCTGATTGTTACCACACGCCCAGCTTGATCCCATGCAGCATTCCCCCCAACTGTATATTCAAC
>JANOQX010000071.1:0-18246 GCA_031415035.1 Cyanobacteria bacterium VAR_4_metabat_243 | reverse complement strand
TTGCCTTGCTATAATTAACCCTAAGGTCAATCACACAAAGCTAATTTACTTGACAGGGTTGTAAGTGCTATAATAGCTTTCAAACTTATTCTTTTGTCTTGGTCCGACGCGGTCTCGATTCGTTTCCGTTTCGAGCGCTTTGCAAGCATAGCACGGACTACCGTTGATCTGTCAACAAATTTGTTTGAATTTGTCAATTTGTTGTGGGGTGGGCGTTCCAAGGTTTTGGGACGCCTTTTGTGGGTCTGGGGACTAAGAATTTTTGAAGGAATAAAAGATTTTTGCCGATCGAGGGCTGTGCGTGATGACGGATGGGGTTGAGTCGGGTGAGCAGTTGACGGTGGAGCAGGCGATCGCGAACTTGACTGGCCCGGATTTGGGGTTGCGGTTTTATGCGGCTTGGTGGATTGGGCGGTTCAATGTGCGGGATGGGCGGGCGGTGGCGCGGTTGATTGAGGCGCTGGGGGATGAGGCCGATCGGACGCCGGAGGGAGGCTATCCGTTGCGGCGAAATGCGGCGCGGGCGTTGGGGAAGTTGGGGGATATGAGTGCGGTGCCGGGTTTGATTGCGGCCTTGGATTGCGCCGATCGCTATGTGCGGGAGGCGGCAGCGGAATCGTTGGGGATGTTGGGCGATCGGGCAGCGGTGCCGGGTTTGGTGGCGCGGTTGCGGGTGGGATTGGATGATGCGGGTGGTTTGGTTAAGGATCAGCCGGATATGCGGGAGCCGTATGATGCGGTGATTGAGGCTTTGGGGGCGATTTGTGGGGATGCGGGAATTGGGGCAGAGGGCGCGGAAAGCTTGCCCCTACGGGATCTGGTTGCACCATTTTTGGGGCATCCGGTGTTGCGGACGCAGTATGCGGCCGATCGGGCGATGTATCAGCTGACGGGCGAGGCGATATATGGCGATCGGCTGGTGGAAGCGTTGGGGGGAAATGATTTGCAGTTGCGGCGGGCGGCGCTGACGGATGTGGGGGCGATCGGGTATTTGCCAGCAGCGGCGGCGATCGCTCAAACTTTGGCGGAGAATAGTTTGAAGTTGATTGCGTTGAAGGGATTATTGGAGAAGCAGGTAAATCCCGTTGGGGCGTGCGGCCGCACGCCCGTGCAGGCTGAGGCAGCGCTTTCCTCTGGCGCGATCGCGGTGATGGATTTGATGGATGGGCTTTTATAGCCCGATTATTTTCGCCAATCCGAAATTCTGAAATTTGTAACCTTTGCTATGACTGGACTTGAATCGGAAAAAGTGAAAGCGCTGCTCCAGTCGATCGAGGTCGCGGAGAATGCGACGAAACTGGCGGATGCGGTGAAAGCCTTGGCCGAGGAAGCAATTCCTGAGACAGCTCCAGAGCTGATTCGGGCGTTGAATTACAACAATCCGGGCGCGGCGGTGGCGGCGGTGGATGGCTTGATCGCGATCGGGGAGCCTGCGGTGGCACCGCTGCTGGAGTTGTTGGATAACTACAATTATGGAGCGCGGGCTTGGGCGTTGCGGGCGTTGTCGGGCATTGGTGACCCGCGATCGCTCTCCCTACTATTAGATACGGCGGAAAATGATTTTGCGTTGAGTGTGCGGCGGGCAGCGGCCAAGGGGCTGGGCAGTATTCATTGGGATTTGATGGCGGCGGCGGACGTGGCGGACGCACAGGTCAAATGTGCAAAGGTGCTGTTGGGTTTGTGTGATGACCCGGAATGGGTGGTGCGGTATTCGGCGATCGCGGGGTTGGAGTCGTTAGGTCAGGCGGCGGGTCAAATTAAGGGGCGGTTGGCGCAGGTGGCCGCGCAGGATGCAGAGATTGCCGTGCAGGCACGGGCCAGGTTGGCGTTGACGCGAATTGAAAATTTTGGGTGAACCCGTAGGGACGACATCAAAAAAAATCCGCCTCGATCGAGGCGGATTTTTCTGAATTAATTTCCGGCCGTAACCTTAGGTCGTCTTGCGGTACGGCACGCCGTTGATGAAATCAACTTCCGAGGCCCGTGCCACCGGATTACCCACTGGAGCCGCCCGCAATGAGCCAGCCATGCTCATGAAGTTCTCGGGACTTCCGGCCTTGGCGGTCGTTTCCTGCGCCTTGAAGGTCTTGACAGTGGTTTGCCAGAGCACTTTCGGGAAGCCCAACTTCGTCCGCGTATATTCGTCGTAGCGGGGGTTCTCGATGTTGAACGGCATTTCGGCTGCGCCGGAGGCCAACACGCGACGGCGCTGATAAGGCACGATCGAATCGCCAAAGGCTTCGAGGTACTCGTCGGTGTTCAACAAATCGTTGATAAAGCCGGTACGGCCTTTGGTGACGATGACGATCGACCAAGCGATTTTCTCTTTCTCGCTGTAGGGCGCTCGACCCAAAACTTTGTTCAAACAGTGCTCAACGAACTTGTAGTTGTTGTTGAGGTTGTAAAAACTGTTGGTAAACGTGTTGGACAGACAGAGGCCACGGATAAAGTCCCGCACCGTAATCTGACCGTTACGCAACTGAGATTCCAAGAACGGCTCACGATCGGCCGCAAAGGCATGAAAATAGACCTGACGATAGGCGGCTTCAATCAGCACATCCATGTCAGTCGTCGAAAGCAAATTGTCAGTCGAAAAAATTCTCGCCTGATCGTCGTTAGCTACGTCGAACCCTTTGACCCGCGAGTTTTGCGTAGTCGGTGCGTAAGCTAGCAGAGGAATCGCCACGCCTCAACCTCCAATATCTAAATAGACTTAATGAAAATTCATCCCGGCTTTAGATCAAATCTTACGGGAATAGCTGTAATCGACCATGGCAATTCTGATAATTATTTACGAAACTTAATGCGATTCGCGGGTTTTCGACCGCAATCTTGTCAACAATGCCGCTTTAACCCAAAAAATACCACGCCAGGAAGGGTTTGGCGTGGCATTGAGTGCGGCACTCAAACCGGGGAGGCGCAGACTGGGCCGCGATCGCGCCATATTTTTAGAGGTGGAACAGCGTTGCCAGTAGGAGCAACCCAATCCCCGCAACGCCACCCCAAATAATCACCGCGCCCGCTTGGCGCAGGGCAGGCGGCGGATTGCTCTGCCAAGCCCAACGATAGGCACTGCCGCCCGCACCCCCGAAACCCGATCGGGATGGTTCGGGCAGGTTGGCCCGATAGAACTCGTCGTAGCGGGCCATCTGGGTGAAGGGCATGGCGTTGCTGCCGATCGAGGGGAGGCTACGTCGCCGCTGGTAGGGCACGGTGTTGTCGCCGAAGTTGACGCGGTACTCCTCGGTATTGACCAGTTCGGTAACAAAGGTTTTGAGGCCTTTAGTGGCGAGGACGATCGACCAGGCATATTTCTCCCGATCGTTGTAGACATCGCGGCCCAAGACCCGCTGCACACACATTTGGACGATACGATAGTTGTTGTTGGTGTCGTAGTTATGGGTGCGGAAATGCTCGGAGGAGGCCAATCCGGCAATGAAGTCACGGGTAGTGATTTGGCCATTGCGTAACTGCGACTCCAGTGTCACCTGCCGCGCACTTTGGGTCATTTGCTGCTCATTGAAAATCTGACGGTACGCCGCCTGGATCAAATTATCCATTTCCGTTGCCGATGGCAACGTGCTGGTGGAGTAGATCACCGGCTGCCGATCGCCACCGACTTCAAAGCCCTCAACCCGCTGGTTTTGGGATGTCGGCTGATACTCAAGCAAAGGCAAAGACATAGTTGTTAAATCCCGATGAAAAAGATTGGCAATCCATTACAAAGCCACGGCCACCGTAAGTAATTATTCCTACTTGGCCGCTCAATCTTTATCCTAGAAGCGAAGCTGAAACTCACAATCAATCCCGCCCTGAACTGTAATCTTATTCAACAATTGGATTGCGAGTTGTGAAGGGTCGATCGCCCTACCAGCCAAATACCGAGGGCACCTTCGCCTCACTCTGAATCGCCGTCGGCGCTTTGCCGCCTTCGCTGGGGCTGACACGGGTTTCGCTACAGAAGGTGGCGGAGCTAAAGCCACCGAAACGTTTGACGGTGCTGGTGCGGACGCGTGTATCGGCGTTGGCGAACCAGAAGCGCTCGCGCGAACTCATGGTTTCATATTCGGTCAACAGCACCAGGCCATCTTCTTCATCCATTTCGTAGCGACCCACGACGGGGACGATTTCGGCGTAGCCCAACTCGCGCAATAGGCGACCGTGGCGGCCCGTGGCATCGTCTGGTACCAGGGCAAAGGCGGTTTTGCCTTCGTGGATTTCGCCGTCGGTATTATCCCAGGCCATGGTTCCGGCCCAGCTCACGTGGGCACCGCCGATCGTCAGGGCGGGGTCAATTTCATGCATCTTACAGAGTTCGACGATCTGCGGGTCGTGCTTGTCCAGGGCGTTCACCCGGATCTCCGAGCCGCCCATCTCCGCCCGCTTGAAGGCCAAATGGTGGGTTGTCCGCTGCGATCGCCAGACTCCCGAACTTTTTTGGAAAAACTCCATTGCATCCATCACGGTTCTCCCTTGGGCAAACATCCTGAAATCTATGATAGGACGTTCCTCTGACATATTGTTTTCGTATCCAAAGCGACAGAAGCAATTGCTTGACATAGTAAAATGGACATGTTGTCAATGAAAATGTTATAATGCGTAATAATTAGTTGGCAACAACGCTTCTGTCGGGAGCGTCATTCGAGCTAAGACCGCCTAACTGGTTTTGCTGGTTCGCGATCGGCCCTTCTGTAATTCCTGTGAGGAGCGACTGATGGATTTACCCCTAACACTGACCATGGAACAGCAGTTCAGCATGAAGGTCTACGAAGACCAAGTGAAGGGCATGAATGCTGATCAGGCCCAAGAATTTTTGTTGGAAATCATGCGGCAGTTGATGATCAAGGACAATGTCATCCGCCACTTGATGAAAAAGGCGCTCTAAAACTCAACCGTGATTGCGTCAGCACTACCTCTCCCTTCTCCCGATCGTCTTCCCAGGCGATCGGTTTTTTGCTGTTTGGGGTTCAATGCAGACTTTCGCTCTCAGCCCCGAATTCATTCGCGGGCGTCCAGATTTTGGTTAGAACTAACCAACCCAAAAAACCGCCAAAACCGATATCCCGATGGCAATTCGACTTGGAACTAGTGAGCAAATTTCAGTTCGGACTTTAATTTCAGAATTTCGGATTGGCGAAAAGATTGAACCCACCGAAATACCGCCCTAAAGCCAAATATCTACCCTAAGCAGGACATATTTTCTACTCGTTTTTGCTTCACTGGAGAGAGCACCGATCGATGTCGCATCAACAACACCGATCGGCTAACCAAATCCATTGAAACAAGCAACGGAGCGGCTACATATGACTATCACATGTGTTATCCAAGACAAGGTAGAGTTTTTCACCGTCAACGCTACTGGTAGAGCGGCGATCTCTGAATCTGGATTAGCGCGATTAGTCGGTGTCACACCAAAAGCGATTAACTATCTTCTGGCCGACAGTCCGGTTGGAAGGAAATACCGTCCAGAAGAGCTGAAACCGCTAGAGGCCGCAGGTTTCCACTTGGAAGTTTCGGGAGAGAATAATAGTAATCTCGTAAAAGCGGAAGTGGCGGCGATCGTCATTGAATATTACGCTTACGAATCGCGCCGCAAAAAAACCAAGGAGGCACTCTTCGCCTATCGCCAGTTCGCCAAAATGGGAATTGAACGCTGGATTCAGGGCATCACAGGCTGGCTCGATCCAAAGCTAAAACCACCGGGACTCCCCGATCTCGAGCTTCCCCGCCACGCGATCGACATCCTCAAAAATCCCAACGGTCTCACCATCAACGGCTATCGCCTCTACCTCCAGATCCAAGACGCCGATCGGCAAAACGATCGCCCGACGATCGCCGAACTCTGCAAAAACCTCAAAATCACCCGGCCCACCTACCACAAAGCCCTCAACCTCCTCGACCAACTCAGCCTGCTGCCCTACTGGGTCATGACCAATCGCCGCCGCCAACCTGAGCGGTTCGTGCGCGATTGGCTCCAGGCCAAGATCGGCGGTATCCCCGAAGCCCCTACTCCCGATGGCCCCATTGACTTGTTGACGGATGACGAGGTGGTTGAAGTCAAAGCCGCCCACAACTGGAAAGACGGCATCGGCCATGTTTTGGTCAAGGCAAAAAATTATCCCGATCGGCACAAATGCCTACTCCTCTTCGGTGAAGCGGACTACGACCTGAAACAGATCCAAAAACGCTGTGATGAGTTTGATATCCAGCTCGGTTTTGCCCCGATCGAGTATTCCTACGACGAGAGTCTAGAAGAACTGACGATCCGCCTGCTTGATCCGGTTTAGCGGGCGGATCACACAAGCTTGTAAAGAATCGTTAAGTAAAGCATCACATTTCAGCTTGCCCGATCGGCTTGTGATCAAAGCCCGATACCGGATTGGAATTTCGCCAATGCGAATCTCGGAAATTGTCAGAACTGTCGCCCAAAGTCAACACCTACACCCCGTACCGATTTGTGTGGTTAACTTTGATCAGACCGATCTGTAAGACGTCGTAGAGCGCTTTTCAGCAAAAAGCTTATCTCGGATCCAGATCGCCATGATCAGCCACTGAAGTGGTTTAATTGATCAGTATTTTTCTGAGTATCTTCGCCAGACTGCTCAGCATCAACCTCAATCCTATTTCACGCAGTTTTTTGCGAGGTAAATGGCCAAGTGCGCCGCCCACAACCCTTTAAAAGTTAAAAACCCTATCCGCGGCCAGCGAATAAGGCTTTTGAACTTTATAGAGAAATGAAGTCAGACCAAAAGATCTTGCTTTGGCGGCGGGATTTCGAGCGGAATGAATTCATTTAAAGTTGCTCCTATTTTAGAGTCTTTCGATCAGGTTTCGCAACCTTTTTTGGAAGATTCTCTAACCCTGGGTCTGACTTCATTTCTCTCCACCCACTTAGGAGAGTCATGATCACACCTTCAAATCCCCATCCAAAGGGATATCCAGCCTTTTCGGCCCCATCCCAGAATTCCCAAAAATCTGTTCCCTGTCCCGATCAAATTGCCCCGCTGCACTGGCAAGAATGGATCGATAGCGGTATCCACCCCGAACTGATCCGCGCCAACCTGCTCAGCCTCGATGGCGCAACGACTTACGACTACCTCTGCTACGCCCCTGGCCTCGATCGCACCCAGGGGGGCCGCCTTGCCACCCACATCCTGCGCCGCTACGCTCACACTGAAGCGGGTGGCTGGTGGTGCCAGGGCCTCGACCCCCTAAACGATTGGGCACCCATGAACTGGGGCTGTTTCAAGCCTGACCAGCCCCGCCGCGACGCCAAACGCGGCAAAACCATCAAGTACGAGCACCCACTCAAGACCCCAACCCGCGCCTTCTTCCTGAAGGATCCACAATTTCCCACCTTCTGGCCCGATCGCGCCGCTGACTCCAGCCAGCCCATCCTCCTGGTCGAAGGAGCCAAGAAAGCCGCCGCTCTCCTGAGCCGGGGCTACGCCGCGATCGCCCTCCCTGGTGTGTTTAATGGTCGCCGGGTGATGCGCGACGACTGGGGCCAGGTCTACAGCGAATCCCTCATCCCCGAGCTGGCCCACTTCGCCCAGCCCGGACGACCCGTCTACTTCTGTTTCGACTACGACGCCAAGCCCAGCACCCGCCGCCAAGTCAGCGTAGCGATCGCCACCACCGGGAAGCTGCTCCAAGCCGCTGGCTGCGATGTCCGGGTGATTGACCTACCTGGCCCGGAGAAGGGCGTCGATGACTTCCTGGTGGCCCAGGGTGACGCGGCCTTCCAGACCCACTACGATGCCGCCCTGCCGCTATCCGTCTGGCAATGGCAATGGCGCAAGCAGTCCGAACTCACCGCCATCCCCACCCAAATCCTCCACCAAGCCGAATTCCAGCCGACGAATTTGCCGGAAGCGGGCATCCTCGTCCTCGCCTCGGCCAAGGGCACGGGCAAAACCAAGGCGATCGTCAACCTCGTCCAGGATGCCCCCCGTGTGCTCGCCCTGGGCCACCGGATCGCCTTGATGCGCAACCTTTGCGATCGGATGGGCTTGGACTACCGCAGTGACGTGGACGAATTTCGGGGACAGGCGATCAATGCCGACGGCGTCACCCACCGAATGGGCTTGTGCGTCGATAGCCTCGGCAAGATCAACCCCGACGAATTCGTGGGCGCGATCGTGGTGATCGATGAATTCATGCAAGTCCTGCGCCACTTGCTGATGAGCCAAACCTGCAACCAAAACGGCAAGCGCCCCGCCCTCCTGGCCCGCCTCGGCCAGATCATTCGCAACGCCAGCCTCGTGATCCTGGCCGATGCCGATGCTGCTGACGTGGGGATCGACTACATCCGCATCCTGCGGGGCGACGACCAGCCAATCCACTTGATCCGCAATGACTTCCAGCCCCAAGGCTTCCCCGTCCGCTTCTTCAACGCCAAACAAGACGACTCGATCGTTGCCGAAATCCTCGAAGACATCGCCGCTGGCCGCAAGATCTTCATCGCCACCGATTCGCTCAACGGCTCCGAAGCCCTGAAGCAGCTAATCGACAACCTTAAATCCACCGCCCACGGCCTGATCATCAACAGCAAAACCTCCGGCGAACCCGCCCAGCGCGACTTCATCACCAACCCCAACGCCACCGTCCAGCAATACAACTGGATTCTGGCCACGCCCAGCCTCTCCACTGGCGTCAGCATCGAAGTCGAGCATTTTGAGAAAGTCTATGGCCTGTTCTACGGCGTCGCCACCGATGCCGACGCGTCCCAGGCGATCAACCGCGTCCGCGCCAACATTCCCCGCACCGTCTGGAGCGCCAAACAAGGCACAAACTTCAGCCACCTCAGCCGATCGACCCAGCCAAGAGCGATCGCCCAAGTCCTAAAACACAAAACCGATCTCACCGCCCAGGTGATCCGCGCCTCCCTGGCCTGTCCCGACATGCTGCTGCCTGAGCTATTCGACGCCGTTTGGCAGCAAAACCCCCACATCACCCTATTCACCCAACTCGTTGCCCGCACCAACCAATCACTCTGGACAATGCGGGATAGCTTGATGGCCCGCTTGCACCACGAAGGCAACCCGATTACGATCGTCGAGTCCAAATCCCCCGACGATTCCCCCATGAAAGCCGCCCGCCAGCAGGTCAAACAAGCCCACTTCGAGGCCGTTGCCCAAGCCACAATCCTCAGCATCCCCGAACTCGAAAAACTCGAACGCCAAGAAACCGTCAGTCCCACCGATCAACTCGACATCGAGAAAACGCAAGCCGCTGATTTTCTCGCCTTGGCAACCGTCAGTGCCCAGGAAATTGAGTTCTATGTCAAATACCGCACCGCGATTTTGCAGCTCGAAGCCTTGCTCCACGGTCAAGATCTGGCAATCCATCGCGATCTCGACGCCCTCACGCGCCAAACCCAGTGGGGCCATGGCTTCCTGCCCTTCGATCTACCATTCCATGAGCTAAAACGCTTTGTACGCGATCAATTGGGGTTGATGCCCTATCTCGATCCGGAGGCCACCTGGAGCAACGCCGACCTCCAAGCCCTTGGCGACAAAGTCCGCCACCACCGCGACCAAGTGAAGCAAATTCTCGGCATCACCATCCCGATCGAGGAGCGGTTCACGAATAATGGTTGGATTTTCCAGATGCTTTGTCATCAATTGGGTCTCAAGGTCGAGTCCTTTCGACGTGGCCGACGTGGCGAACAGCAGCGTTACTACCGCCTTGAACGCGACCATTATCAGCGGGTCTTGGAGGTTGCCGATCGACGGCAGCAACGGCGATTGGCGGCAATTGAACGAAGCCAGTCGCCCCCAGCTTTTGAATCGGTAGTCATCCCTTCTGGTTTAAATCAAACAGACACGGGTGACTACGACCAAACCACACCCATAGCCCCGACTACGAATGGGGAACTCGATGCAAAATCAGCAACAACACCAGGATTACCCAATCGATTTATTGGACTTAAGGCCTTTGAAGCGATCTCCGATCGGGTGCGACGGCAGGTGGATATGGCGATCGGGGGGTTGCGGCTGTTTGGGGCGACTAGACCGCAGCTAGATTGACTTTTTCAAAGCTGACGATGATGTCGAGGGCCTTGCAGGTGGCTTTGGCGTTGCGGAGTGCGCCGTGGGATTGGCCGAAGAGGTAGAGGTGGCGCTGATGCTGGGGATATTCGAGGCCCTTGGCGATCACTTGTCCGAGTCCGGTTTTCCAGTCGTCGATGCGTTTGACTTCGATTAGTTCGCGATCGGTGAGGAGGTCGATCGGGCCACAGATACAGCTGGCTTCGGCGATACCGCCAAGTTTGGCTTGGAGCTTGTCGCGGATTTGGGCTTCGATGCTGCGGCTGGTGGGATCGAGGGTGAGCCATTCGGGGACGAGTCCGAGGGGGCGCATCCGCTCAACGAGATCGTAGAGATTGCGGGCACCGATGCGGGCATTTTTGCCGATTTCGTCGGGAGTGGGCCGTTGGCTGGTGAGGTCGCAGTCGAGGAAGTAGAGGTAGGCGCGATACATCGGGGCGGTGATGTCGGGGTTGATCAATGTGTCGTAGATCGTATGCCGATCGAGTTCGACGTTCCAGTATTGCGGGTCGATCTTTTTGCGCTGGGCGATCGTGGGTTCGACTTCTGGTGGTGTCCAGCCCGTAATATCCTGAATCCACTTCAAGACGCCCATATCGGAAAACTGATCCAGGCTGTATTGGGCTGTAGTGTTTCCCAGGTAGGCATAGTGACGAATAAAAGCCGCACTAAAATCATACCGATAGATCTTCAGTTTTCCAGTTGCTTTGCTTTCATCGTCACGGCCATCAAATAAAACTGGAACATTGCCAATGAATGGTCTGAGTTGTTTGGAGAGGAGTAAATTTTCTTCACTTTTTGAAAGTTTGTGCATAAGGTCAGCGCCCTTTGCTGGATTGCCTCCTAGCGATTCTGAGTGGAGTTTGTGCATAAGGGGGGTAGAAGGATTTTCGAGCCTCTGAATCAATCGGGAAGTATTACTCTGACTGACACCTGCTAAACGTCCCGTTCCTGACATACTCATGCCACCGATGCCTGTGCGGATCAAAGTGTAAAATTCAACGCCATCGCGATCGCCGCGCATGATATCCATAGAGTTAGCTGTCCTTTGGGTCTTTCAAGGGATTGGTTAGGCTTTTGCTTTTGGCTGTTATCCAAGGCAAAAGCTGCTTTCCCTATTCAAACAGCTTCAAATGGCCAACTGAATCTATCCGAAGAGAGACTTTAGGATCAACCGAACTATTTAGTTTAAATTATTCTTCTGTAGTATTAAGTGGAAATCATCTTCTAGAAAAGGTTTTAGCCATTTTACGGATGGCTTTGTATTAACTGATTGACCCTGGCTGTTTTTGGACTTTCGCGTGTCACACGCATAAGGGTAAAACCAAGGCTAAGTAAAGGTTTCAAGCATTTTTACCCGGCCACACGCATAAGGGTGTGTCAGTTGTCATCAACCTTTTGCCAAGGTGAAAATTTGGGATTTACCCGAGTTTGCGCACAAGGGTAAACCTATTACCTGGCATAGGTTTTGGGCATTTTTACCCGAGTTTGCGCACAAGGGGGGTGTCAGTTGTCATCAGGTGTCTTCAACCTTTCGCCAATGTGAAAATCTGTGATTTTTGCGATCACACGCACAAGGGTCTAAGCACTATGTGTCAGAGGTTTTGCGCGTTTTTACCCGACCACACGCACAAGGGGTGTGTCAGTTGTCATCGGGCTTGGCGGGCTTCTCTAACATTTCGCCAATGTGAAAATCCTCGACTTCGCCTAATTCCACGGCGGCCCAGGCGTTCAGCAAGGCATCGGCTAACTGTGACTTATCGACTTCGATGCCCGATCGACGGAGTGAAAAGATCGCGCTTTGTAAGCGATCGTCGGTGGCTTTGCGAATGTAGAACGTCCGGCTAGCCCAACCTTGGTTCGATCGTTTGCCGTTGGAAGGCCGTCCGCGCCCACGCTTGGGGTCGGGATCGAGCTTGGTTCTGGTTTTGGGGGCGAGGGGATTGGCGGGTTTGCTTTTGGGGGCGACGGCGGGGGGGAGGGCGGCGGGCGCGACATCGGCGGGGGGCAGGCCGATCGTTGGCACATCGATCGCTTCCACGTCGATCACGCCGTCTTCACGCTCGACTTGATCGACGATCGCTTCCGCATTCGCTTGGGCAGCGGCGATTGCGGCGGCAATGAACGCCGATCGGCTCGGCAGCGCGCTGGGATTGTGGCTGGGGGCGCTGCCGGAGAGCTTGGCTTGCGCTTTCGCGCCGACTGGGTGCTCTTTGAACAGTCGCTTAAATCGATTTTCGGAGCTTTCAGTTTGATCGGTCATTGCAAAATCTCTTTGCCAACTTGTTCATACTCGCGCCAAGCGATCTTGCCGTTGGCGTCGCCGGTGTTGTAGACCGGAACTCCTTCGAGGGCCGCTTTTTCGTAGGCGACGAAGCGCCGAATGCTCTGATTAAACAGCGGCAATCCTTCCATCGCTTCACGGGCCATATCGCCAGTTTTGCGGGGCTTGGAGGGGATCGCGGTGAGCAAAATCCGGTAGTCATCCGAACCCAATTCTTGCAATAACTCCACGGTATGGAGCAATGCTTCCATTGCCAGTGCGTCGGGCGTTGTTGGCAAGATTAGCAAGTCGCAACCGTCAACCAATGCTTCAATGTCTTCGCGACTGGGCCGGGCAGCAGTATCGATAATGATGTGGTCATAGTGGCGCGAATGCATTGGGGCTTGCATAATATCCACAACCTTGAATGGCACATCGCCGCGTGCGGCCCAGCCCGTAGCGCTATGGTTGGGGTCACCATCGATCACTAACGTGCTACCCATCTGGGCAAAATAACAGGCGAGATGCACGGCAGTTGTAGTTTTGCCGACGCCACCTTTGAAACTAGCAATGGTAATAATCACAGTGACTCAAATGTATAAGTAATGGGTTAAAAATGCGGCGGTTTTCCCGGTCTAACACCCGGTGTTTCCGATCGATGCGGAATTAGCGTCATCGGGTGTGGCGGGAATCTTGCGAGAGCATTCTACTTGTCATTTCCCGAAATATTTGCCGGGTTTTGAGTTTTTGGGTGATTTCTGGGAGAGTGGGCGCGGGCAGTGGTGGCTCAGGATTTCGCCATGGCGAAATTCGGAGTGGTGGAACGGTTTCAGGACGGGAATGGGTCGTGATGCGGTGGCATCGTGCGGGGCAATTCTAACAGCAAAACTGGTATAGTTAATTTCGGATTTTCAAAAATCCAAAAATCCCTGATCCCGGTGCGGCCGTCGTAACGACGGTTCAGCCTTGGCGACAAACGCCCCAGTCCGATCGCGAGAGTCGTCCATGAATCCAGAAGACCACCCCACCGATCAAATTTTGCCGCTGCCCGCCGATGTGCCGTCGGATGCGGCAGCGGATTGGCAGACTTCGGTGCAACGAATTTACGATCGCAAGACGGCAGAACGCCGGACGATCGGCGAAGGTGACCCCCAGCGTTACCGTGAGGTCGCCGCTGAGCTGAGTTTGCGTCAAGCGTTGTCGGAGTCGGAGCGGGCGGTGGCGCTGTCCGATGATGCGCTGATCGACGACAGTACGACGATCGCGCCCGTGGGTTATCCGCCGCTGCGCTTGCCCAGTCCGCGTAGCAGCAATGCCGATTGGCGGGAGATTGCGGGCACGACGTTTGTGGAGCATACGATCGTTAAGGGTGATGCCAGTACCCAGCGGTTGGATCGGGTGTTTGCCCAGGTGACTTGGGAAGTGCTCGATCAATTTGGGCTGGAGGCGGCCTATGTGTTGTTGCTGCTGACCACGCGGCTGATGCAGGCCAAAGATCCCTGGAACGAAATCGTCGAGCTGAATACCCAGGATCTGCTGACGCTGAATATTTGGGAGCGTGATGTAGAAATGTCCCAGGGCAAGCGCCTGCGGTTGGTGGGCAATTGGTTTGAGTTGGTGTGCAATCTGTCGCTGTTGATCAACCAACTCGATGCTGGACGATCGCGCTTTCGGGCACTGCGGATTCCGCTATGGGTGATCGAGGAGATGGAATACGGCGGTCGGGTGACAGCGGCGATCGGGGGGCCACCGCAGCCAGAAGCGGCGCAGGATTTGACGATTCGGGCGGGCTTGGGGCTGTGGACGGAGCAATTTGTCGCCACCCGCGATCGCGACAAAAAAGCCAGCCTCTTGCAGTTTGGCCATCAGGCATCCACGGTGTTGCAGATCGATCCCTATCGGCGCAAGCTGACCGCCAAATTGGCGATTTTGTTGATGCTGCTCGATCGGTTGTCGCCCGATGACCCCCAACCCTACGCGATCGGGGCGCTCCTCGAACAGCTCGAATCCAAAGCCGCCCTGATGGAAATGCGCCGCCGCAAGGATCGGCTCCAGGCGGCCTTCAGCCGCTGGAATACCAGCCTCCAGATGCTCCAACGTTTGGGCTGGACGATCGGGTTTGATGCGGCGATTTATCCCGCCCATTTTCAACCCGCTTGGCACAACCCGGAGGCCACGGGTGCCCATCTCCAGACCGATAGCAGTCAGTGGATGGATCAGTGGCTGCAATGTCAGGTGCGGATTACGCCGCCGTTCTATGTCCGAGTCGAACCCGATCCGCGTGACCTGCCCCTGAACGAGCGATTTACGGGTCGGAATTTGTCCCAGGCCTTGGCGCTGAAAGGGATGGCGCAGTCGAAGTTGGCCGATCAGCTGCAATTGGATCGATCGATGGTGACCTATTGGATCAAGGGCGCACGATTGATTCAGCCCAAACACCGCGAACAGATTTGTGCGATGTTGGGGGCGGAATTGGCCCAGGTGCTTGAGGCCGAAGATCTCCTCGACCAATAGCTCCCGCCCTGATCCGATACTGAGCGCGATCCCATGCAGGCATTAATGCGCGATCGGCAAACTAAATCGGAACAGATAAAACATCGCATATCTGATTGCTAACAGAATCAAAAAATAGTCGATAAATTCAACTGCTTGATGAATGCATCAAAGGCGATGGCGGATTAGAGTTTGGGTTGCCGGGCGGCGAGGTAGCCCCAGGTGTAGGCCGTTGGGCCGATCGTTTGCATTACGGTGAACTCGGACATGCCGACCGAGGTGTAGATGTCGAAATAAGCCTCCGTGGTGGGCCACTGCGACCAGGCGGGGTAGATCGCTGGGGCCATCAGCTTAGTGAACCAGTCATCGGGGAAGGATTTTGGGTGCATCGGGCCGTAGACGGTGATGCCGGGGGGCGGGGCTTGGCCAGTGATGCGATGATCGATGATCAGTGGGTGTTGGGGACTGCGATTGCCCAGGCCTGTGGTGTAGACCATGTTCAGCGGATTGGCTCCGGCGGCGAATTGGGTCGATCGGGTGGCGGCCTGCAGATAGCGATCGTCCTGACTGAGGTAATGCGCCCGCAGCAGCGTGGTGGCCCTTGGGGTGCTGAGTCCGCTGCCCCAGCCGATCGGGGCGTAGTCGTCCTCCTTGGCCCATTGGTGGGCAGAGATGGCGGTGCTTTTGACGATTTGGTTGGCGGCGCGGAAGAAGGCGCGTTCGATGTTGGCCCGCAGTTGGGGTTGGGTCTGGGATGGGGGCAGTCGCAGGTAGAGGAAGGCCGCTTCACGTTGATCGTGGGCGTTCCATTGGGCGATCGGGGCGGTGGGGTCGTTGAACTTCGTGGTGGCGATGAAAATTTTGTGCCAGTTGTCCTGGGTGGCTGGGGGCGCATTGGCGCTCATCCGCAGCATCGAGAGGGCGGCGAGGTTGCGGGCATCGCGGACTTGGAACTGGTTGCGGTGCTTGTCTTGGGGCAACTGGCGTTCGGCATAGTCCATGGCCCGGATGGCGCTGTTGCGGTAGATCGCGGCTTTCCCCGGATCGCGATCGTCAAACCACAAGGCAATCTGGGCCGCGCCTGTGACGTAGAGATAGCTACTCCAGGGATCGCTGGCGTAGGCCAAGACGGGCAGGCTTTCTTGCCAACTGGCTTCGCCTTGTTTGGCGTACTTGGCCGACTGGATGCCGCCGCTGATGCCGCCGTCGGCGGCCTGGAGCCGCCGGAAGAAGTCGATGTTCCAGAGCGCTTCGTCGATGATGTCGGGCAATTGATTGCCGGATTCGGGCAGGTTCAGGTCGAAGGTGCGGAAGTAATCGGGAAATAGCTCGGCCAGCTCGATCAGCGATCGGGAAACGGCCATATGCTGAATCCGCCGATCCCAATCCCCCGCATCAAAGTAGCCGCCCCAGGCATTCGGTCGGGTGGTTGGGGTCTGGGTCTGGCCCAGGACGGTGGCGAATTTGGGGGCCGTATCGAGGAAGCCTTGGTCGTTGTCCGCGATCCGGGCCGTGGCCTGGAAGATCTTGACGCCGTCGGCGGGATGGAAGGCGCGGGGCCGATCGTAGGTGCTGTAGGGTGCGCCGATTTTGATGCTGCTGCGCTGGTGATAAAGTCCCCGAACGGAGGTGTAAAATGCTTTGCGCCAGGCTTTTGGCTCGATTTCGAAGGGAAAGGAACAGCCGATCGTTGCGACACAGGCCCGATATTTTCCGGGCCGATCGAAGGCCGAGAAGTTCATTAGATCGACGTTGGTGCGGTTGTAGTTCTGATTGCGGGCGTCTTCGGCTTGATTGCTAGCGCGCGATCGGCGGGTGGTGCCTGCGAACACGTGTTTGCCCACGCCATCCATCAGCCAGAACTTCTGGCCCACGGGGTAGTCCAAGCCGCCGCCATCGCCCATCCAAGTTGAGAGGAAGGCGACCTTGGTGGGGTCATCGGGGCGGAAGCCAAGTTGGGAGACTTGGACGGCTTCGCTGCGGGCTTGGTTGGGCTGGTAGGTGAAGCCGATCGGGCCAACGTTTGGATCGGGGCTGGTAATGCGGTAGGACTTGCCAGTTTGCATGGGTTTTGGCAATTTCAAATACAGCACGTGGGTTTTGGCCCAGGCAAATTTCCAGGTGCCAGTTTGGGCGGCATCGCGGGGTCGCATTTTGCGGTGGAGGGTGACGATCGATTGGGCGGTGCGATAGTCTGGATCGTCGCTGGATTGGATGCGAATCTTTTCGGCATTCCGCCAATCCGAAATTGTCAAATCCTTCCCTCCCATGGCATCAAAGCCGTAGAGCAAATCTCGTTTTGGCCCGACTAATGCGCCGATCGGTTGGCCTAATCGTTTGACCCAATCATCGGATTTGGTCGGGCGTTGTTTGGCGTATTGGTCGCCGAATTTGGGCTTAAAGGGATTTTGTTTGCCCCGGATGACGACGCCTGAGTTAATTTCGATCGCCAGCATATCCGACCGTACGGGATACACCTGCTGCGGGATCAGCTTGCCATTGACTAAGCCCTGCGAGGGAGAAGCGCCCGCCTCAGGGGGGGCATTGCTCAAGGGTTGGGCCTGGACATAACTGACCCCGAATGCCGTGCTGAAAGCGATTGCGAGGGTGGAGGTGACAAAAGCAGGAACGATTTTCATAGCCTCTAGCGTAGCTAATTCGCCACCCCAATGAGTTCTAGCTAAAGACGGATTTTCGAATCAAACTTCCTATGCCAAGCTACATATACACAGTCGTTACAGGAATTTTGCAATTCCGTCTGTGATTGGCTTAATTGTCTGGGTGTAGTCAATTGTTGGTTGTGCGCCCCATCCGTAATGGATTGGGGTGCATGATTGACTGTGGTTGGCACAATTGATTGGGAGCGGGAATACAGTTGCCCGTGCAGGTGTGAATGGCTTAGAGGTCACTCACCTCAAATGTCACTAAAACTTCGAGGACGCTACAACACGGCACAATCTTCTCCATCAACTTGTCCGACTCACCAAACAGATGAATCCGCTTGTGGTGTTCTGGGAAGCATTGGCCTTTGGCGATGACTTCGCCCAGGGCGTCTTTCCATTGGGCGATTTGTTTGATTTCGATCACTTCCGTGTCTGTAACCAAATCAATCCGACCCACAACGGTAAAGGCTTCCATTTTGCCGCCGAGTTCTTCGTGCATCCGCAGTTGGATCGGGTATTCCGGGCCTTTGCGGGCTTGGAGTTGGAGCCAGTCGGCGCAGTGGCTCCAGGCATGGACTTTGGGGAGCCATTTGCGGAGGGTGCTGGGGGCGATTTTGAGATCTTTGCAGATTTGGCGTTCGGACGGGGTTTCGCCTTGGAGATGCATCATTTCGAGGTAGAAGTAGAGCCGACAGCCGGAGCCAATGAAGTCACCGCGTTTGAGCATTTCGATCAGGGCGTCGGTTTGGATGCCAGCGGCGATCATGCCGGGTTC
>JANOQX010000070.1:0-47709 GCA_031415035.1 Cyanobacteria bacterium VAR_4_metabat_243 | reverse complement strand
CAACGCCAAAACTATCTCGAACAACTCCCCAATTCTCACTTCTCAATTCTCAATTCTCAATTCCCCCCCCTCTGGCTCTACGGCGAAGCGATCGCCCAACTCCTCCGCCCCACCTGCGACCCCACCCAACTCCTCTCCAGCCTCCAAACCCGCTGGCAACAGCACGCCAATCACGGTGCCCCAGAGCTAACTCAACCCTGGCACGACTGCCTCACCCAACTCCACCAATGGCAACAACAACGCACTCCACTACATGAGGTACAAGCGGATTTGGGCAATTGCCCTGCCACCCAACGCGCGATCGCGGCGGCCCTCTACTGTTTCGGCCGATCGCCGGATGATTGGCCGATCGCCGCCCGGATTGCGGCCCAGTTCGACACACCCGGCATTGGTGGCTTGCTCGGCGGTCTTTGGGGAGCCTACAATGGCTGGACGTGCTTCCCGATGGTCTGCGACCGGCTGCAAGTCATCGACGCCATCCCACCCCCGATCGCCCCCAGCACCCACCCAAAACCCTTTACCACCGCCAGCCAAAAGCTAAACCAATTCTGGTCGGGGCGCACCGCCACCCTCAGCACCCATCCACGGGTCATGGGTCCCCGCTAACCCCGCAACCGAGTAGTAGTCTTGCGCCGAGCAAATCGGTATGATGATTAGACCAGCCATCGACGGGACATTTTCGCCACCCGTACACCGACCAGTGAAACCACTGCCCACCCCATTGCTCAAGCAATTTGTGACATCACTGCTGCGATCGCGCCTGAGCCGCACGGCGATCGGGTTGGTGATTGTGCTGGGGATGAGTACGGCCTTTGGCGAAAAATTCTATGCCCAGCCGCAGTTGAAAGCGGGGGACATTGCGCCCCAAACGATCGTTGCGCCCTATGCCGACCAAGTCCAGGATGCCGCCGCCACTGCGATCAAACAACAGGAAGCGCGCCAGATTTTCCCGATGTTCATGGTCGATCCGCTCAAGACCGAAACGAGCAAACGCCAACTGACCCAAACCCTCACCGCCGCCGCCGCGCTCCGCCAACAGCTAGGACCCTGGCCGATCGTCGATCCAGCGCGCCTCAGCCTCACCCACCAACGATCGATCCGCCGCGCCACCCCCCAAGAATGGCAACAAGTGATCCAAGCCCTCGCCACCAAACCCGGCCCCAGCCTCACCCCCTGGCAAACCGCAACGATCGCCCAGCTCCAGCCAGCATCCGATCGCACCGCCCTGATCGCCGCCCTCAGCGATGCCCGCCAGCGCTACCAAACCGCCCTCACCACCGCCCCCGACCAAGGCTTCAGCCCCACCGGATTTGTCCATAGTCAGAGCCTATTTGATCTGAGCGAAGCCGACTGGCAGCGACTTCAGACCGCGCTGCCGCCCCTGGCCGATCGGATCTTGACCCAGGGATTGTCCGTGGGACTGCCCCAGGAAACCCGGCAGAAAGCCTTTTTGATGCAGGCCCAGGCCGTGTTGCCCCCGGCGACCCAAATGCTCGCCGTCCAAATGCTGCGCCAGAGCCTCGAACCAAACATCGTCGCCGACCTCGACCAAACCGCCCAGGCCGCCGATACCGCCGTGCGTAATGTGCCACCCGTGGTGATCAACATCGCCGCCAATCAAGTCATCGTCCCGGCTGGCAGCCCGATCGCCCCGGAACAAGCCCGCCTACTCGAACATTTCAAGCTCGATCGGCGCATCGTCAGCTTCCGCCGCTTCGCCCAATTCAGCACCGCGATCGGCCTCGGCCTCGCCAGCTTCTACCTCCTCGCCGCCAAACTCTATCCCGCCAAACGGCCCCAGGATGACGGTTTGATCCTGCTGTTGACCCTGAGTACGGCGTTGCTCATCCTGATTGGGGTGCCATCGGTCAACTTACCCATGGTGGGTCTCTTGCTCGGCAGCTTTTACAATCCGCTGTTGGCGATCGTCACCCTCTGTGGGATTAGCAGTCTATTGCCGATCGGCCTGGGACTCAGCGTCAAACCGATCCTCGCCAGTCTGGCGGGCGGCATCCTCGCCGCAGGCTATTCGGCGCGGGTACGATCGCGCGAAGATTCCGTCCTGCTCGGTCTGATCGTCGGCCTCACCCAAGGTTTCGTCTACTTCATCCTCGGCTGGTTTAGCCAAATGCCCTGGTCGGAACTGGCCAAATGGACGGCACTCTATGGCTTGCTGGGATTGGCTTGGTGCATCATCGCCATCGGCATTAGCCCCTATCTCGAACGCAGCTTTGACCTGATCACCACCACCCGCCTGGTGGAACTGGCCAACCTGAATCGCCCCCTGCTCAAACGCCTCGCCGCCGAAACCCCCGGCACCTTCCAGCACACCCTCGCCGTCGCCAACCTGGCCGAAGCCGCTGGCCGCGAACTCGGTTGCAACATCGAACTGATCCGCACCGGGACGCTCTACCACGACATTGGCAAAATGCACGACCCCCTCGCCTTCATCGAAAACCAAATGGGCCGCGACAACAAACACACCGAAATCGACGATCCCTGGGCCAGCGCCATCATCATCCGCAAACACGTCACCGAAGGCAGCGTCATGGCCCGCCGCGCCGGACTTCCCGCCGCCGTCCGCCGCTTCATCCCCGAACACCAAGGCGCACAGCTAATCAGCTACTTCCACCACCAAGCCCTCCAACGCCAACGCCAAGACCCAACGATCGTCGTCCAAGACGCCGACTTCCGCTACGCCGGACCCAATCCCCAATCCCGCGAAACCGCGATCGTCATGCTCGCCGACAGTTGCGAAGCCGCCCTCCGATCGCTCCACAATGCCAGCCCCGAAATCGCCGCCAACATGATCCAAAAAATCTTCCGCGCCCGGTGGCAAGACGGCGTCCTCGCCGAATCCGGCCTACATCGTCACGACCTCGACCCGATCGCCGAAGCCTTCCTCCAAGTCTGGCAGCAAACCAATCACCAGCGCATCGCGTATCCATCGTAGGATCAAATCGTCGGCGGCGGCTCCGTCGGCGGCAACGCCCCCTCATCATCAAAGGTCGTCGGCCAGGGCTGCGTCTCCTGGATCTCCTCCGACTCCGGCATCGCATCCTGCAACAGATCACTCAAAATCTCCGGCAGCGTCGTATGCAGCGACAACTTCTTCAAATCCTGAAGCGCCTGCTCCGTCGATTGATACCGCTGCTTATAGTGATAGGCAATCATCCGCTGCACCACCTCCACCAACGCCACACTGGCATGGGTCTTATCCAGCCAATCGATCTCCCCCGTCTCCACCTGGCGCGGCAACTGACTCGGCGCAATCCCCGTCAACATCTGCACCCCCATCATCCCCACGGCATAAATGTCGCTATTAAACTGCGGATGTCCGGCCTGCTGCTCGGGAGCCATATAGCCCTGCGTCCCAATCCCGATCGTCAAATCCGAAATATTCTCCTCATCCACCGCCGTCTGCAAGCCCTTCACCGCCCCAAAGTCAATCAACACCAAGCGATTATCCCGATCGCGGCGAATCAAGTTACTCGGCTTAATATCGCGGTGAATCACCCCTTGGCTATGCACAAACCCCAATATCTGCAAAATCTCCCGCAAAATCGCCAACACCTGCGTTTCCGGCAACTGGTGGCCCAGGGGCAGCTCCTGATTCAACGGATGCCCATCGACAAACTCCTGCACCAAATAAAACTCCGTATCCTCCTCAAAATACGCCAACAACTGCGGAATCTGGTCATGTTGGTTGCCGAGTTTTTCCAAGGTTTCGGCTTCCCGCTGGAACAGGCGACGGGCCAGCAGCAAATGCTTCGGCTGATTACTGGAGGGGGAGAGCTTCTTCACCACACATTTGGGCGCATCGGGGCGATGGGTATCCTCGGCGATGTAGGTTTCGCCAAAGCCGCCCGCCGCATGGATCTGGATAATCTGATAGCGATTGCCGATCGTCGCGCCGAGGAGTTCTTGCTGGCGGCCTTGGAGTAGGGATTGGCGCAGGGTTTCGTCGGTTTGTTGGTTGATGATGTCGCGCACCACCGGGTCACGGGAGCGATCCTTGAGGCTCGATTCCAACTGCCGCCGATTCCGCTGGTCGCGGGCCACCCCGAGGCCCAAGTAGCTCGCCCCCGTCACGGCGATCGCCCCCATCGGCAACACCGTCGGCAACAGCAACCGCGCCTGAGTCTGCAAGCCATACCCCAACCCCGCCCAGCCCAAGCTCAAGCCCAACAGCCACAGCAGCCGACTCACGGGCTGCTGCGCCCGCGCCAGGATCGCCGCCGCCCCCAACACCGCCACGAATACCCCCGCCGCCACCAGCCAGGAATTGGCCAAAACGGGTCGTAAAGCGCGGCCCTGCATCAGCGTGGCGATCGCGTTGGCATGGAGTTCGACCCCGGACATCCGCCCGAGCGGCGTATCGGTCACGTCCCGCTGCGTGTCGTCGGTCACCCCAATCAGCACAATCTTGTCGCGAAAAAATTCGCCCCCCTGGAACTGGTTCTGCCAGTTATCCGGCAACACCACATCGGCCAAACTCACCGTCGTAAACGTCCCCCGCCCGCCATAGAAGAAAATATCCTCACCAGGGTGCGGCGGCACTTCCACCTTCGCCGATCGCAGCGCCGACGCGGCAAACGGGATAATCCCATAGTCATCCAGCTGCATCTGATACACTTCCGACTTCTGCCGCATATTCGCCAACAGCCGATCGCCCAGTTGGTAGAACAGCCCGCTATTCTTCGCCCCTTCCAGCGCAAAATCAATGCTGCCAAACTGCGTCTGCGGCGACGGAAAAGCGCAATAGGGCACCACCAAGCGCGATCGACTCAGGGTATCGCCCTCCATCGCCTCAAAGGACGTCGCCAACGTCACCCGATCGCCATGGCGCTGCAAGCTCTCGCGAAACGCCCGATCGCCCGCGCCCAGAGTTTTGCCACTACAATCCTCGACCTGTTCCGCAATCTGCCCCGCCCCACGCGGCACATCGAACAAAATATCAAAGGACACGCTCTTCGCCCCCGCCCCAAGCAATTTATTCAGGGTCTGGGCGTAGATCGATCGATCCAGCGGCCAACTCGAAATCTGATTCAGCGTATTCGTATCAATCCCGACAATCACAATCTCCGGCGGCACCGCCACCGGGCCGCGCAGCAACCAAAACTGCCGCTGCATCTGCCGTTCCCACGATTTCAAGGCGGGGGAATTGTGGCCCACCCCGATCGCCGCCAGGGTCGCCAAGCCGATCGCCAAGCCCAGTTGCGGCCCGGACTGCCCGATCAAGCGCACTAGACCTTGCCGCCACCGTTGGAGCGGGCCTAACCCCGAAGTGGCCGAAGCGATCGTTTCCGTCTGCGACGGCAAATTCACTGACATGCGCGCTTCCCACTCCAGGCCCCGATCGGACACAATGCTTGAACTGTTACCTACATCGCCCCGCCCCGCAATCCGGAGAGATTCCGCCCCCGACGGCGGCAATCCCATGGGCTGATTTTACACCTACAGCATTTTAAAGCGGATCGGTCGCCAATAAGAAGGTTTGATAAAGAAATCCGAGGATTTGGCCCAGCGACTTGTCTCAAACGATCGGGCAGGCTATCGTCATTCGGGGTCGGACTGACGATCGGCCACCCACCCGCCCCCAAAAAAATCCCACTTTGTCCCGGACAGTCCGATATATTAAAGTGAATATCTCAAGTATGACGATCGATTATTGTGCGACTTGATCAATTATGTGCCCATGAACAGTTTTACCCCAAAGAAACTGCTATGTTCTCTGACTAGCACGCTTTACAGCCAAAATTAGCCGCCGCCGTGGTGCCACGATCGGGCGAATTTTCACCCAAATTTCCCAAAACATCTGCCTTAAGGAGGAGGCTGATTGAGGGCAGTGAGGCGTTAAGCTTGAACATCCATTCTTATTAGACTTCACAAAATCTGGGTTTGCTGCCGGATGATGTTTGTTTTATTTTTCTCCCTGTGGGAACTATAGAAACCAGTAGCGGGTATATCAACCCCTCTTCAGGTGCATCGACCGGGTGTTATTTCCATTTTTGCTACTACAGGCTTATTAGGTATCAGCTTTTATGCATTATTTGGCTAATCGCCTGTCCATTTTTGTGGACGGCAATAATATGTTCTATGCGCAGCAGAAGAACGGCTGGTTTTTTGACCCGAAGCGGGTTTTGGAGTACTTCACCACCGAGCGTGAAGTCGAGATGGTGAATGCCTTTTGGTACACGGGATTGAAGGATCCCCAGGATCAGCGCGGCTTTCGGGACGCCCTGATCAGCCTCGGCTACACCGTCCGCACCAAAATCCTCAAGGAATACTACGACGACAATTCGGGCCGCTATTCCCAAAAGGCGAACCTGGACATCGAGATCGTCGTGGATATGTTCAACACGGTGGATCAATACGATCGGGTGATCCTATTCAGCGGCGACGGCGACTTCGAGCGGGCGATCGAGCTATTGCGCTCCAAGAACACCCACATCACCGTGGTTTCCACCGAAGGGATGATTGCGCGGGAATTGCGGAATGCCACCGATCGGTACATCGACCTCAACGTGATCCGCCCGTTCATCGAAAAGGCCGAGTATGCGTAAATCCCTTGTAGCACGCTTGAAACTTCATGTTACAAGCGTGGCGGGTTTGGTATTACAATGAAACGTAGCACCATGCCCCCAGGGAGAGCGATCCATGAAATTTGATTCCAATCCAGACCGCATCATTATTTTCGACACTACCCTGCGCGACGGCGAGCAGGCTCCCGGTGCCACCCTCAACGTGGAAGAGAAAATCGCGATCGCCCGCCAACTCACGCGGCTCGGTGTGGATGTAATCGAAGCGGGTTTCGCCTTTGCCAGTCCGGGAGATTTTGACGCCGTCAAACGGATTGCCGAACTGTGCGGCACTGAGGATGGCCCAGTAATTTGTAGCTTGGCGCGAGCGATCCCGGCGGACATCAAAGCCGCCGCCGAAGCCTTGCAGCCCGCCGTACATTCGCGGATCCACACATTTATTTCCACCTCGGATATTCACCTGGAATATCAGTTGAAGAAAAGCCGATCGGAGGTGTTGATGATCGCCGAAGAAATGGTGACCTACGCCAAATCCTTCGTCCAGGATGTGGAGTTCTCGCCGATGGACGCGGCCCGATCGGAGCCAGCGTATTTGTATCAAGTTTTGGAGCGGGCGATCGCGGCGGGAGCCACGACGATCAACATCCCCGACACCGTGGGCTACATGACCCCCAGCGAATTCGGCGACATGATTCGCGGCATCAAGGAGAACGTCCCCAACGTCGATCAAGCCATCCTCTCCGTCCATGGTCACAACGACCTGGGCCTCGCCGTGGCCTCCTTCCTGGAAGCGATCAAATACGGTGCCCGCCAATTGGAATGCACCATCAACGGCATCGGCGAACGGGCCGGAAATGCCGCCTTGGAAGAACTGGTCATGGCCCTGCATGTGCGCCGCCAGTACTTCAACCCCTTCATGGGTCGGCCCGTGGATTCGGAAAAGCCCCTGACCAACATCAACACCACCGAGATCTATCGCACCTCGCGTTTGGTGTCGAACCTCACCGGAATGCTGGTGCAACCCAACAAAGCGATCGTCGGAGCCAACGCCTTCGCCCATGAATCCGGCATCCACCAAGACGGCATGCTAAAGAACCGCAACACCTACGAAATCATGGACGCCCAGTCGATCGGCCTCACCGACAACCAGATCGTCCTCGGCAAACATTCGGGCCGCAACGCCTTCCGCACCCGCCTGAAAGAATTGGGCTTCGACCTCGCCGACCAAGAACTGAACAAAGCCTTCGTCCGCTTCAAAGACATCGCCGACAAGAAAAAATCCATCACCGACTGGGACTTGGAATCGATCGTCAACGACGAAACCCAACAGCCCCCCGAACTGTTCCGCCTCGAAATGGTGCAAGTCTCCGCTGGCAGCAACGCCCAACCCACCGCCACAGTCAAACTCCGCACACCCAACGGTGAAGAACTAATGGACGCCGCGATCGGGACTGGCCCCGTGGATGCAGTCTACCGCGCCATCAACCGCGTCATCGACGTGCCCAACGAGCTAATCGAATTCTCCGTCCAATCGGTCACGGCCGGGATCGACGCGATCGGCGAAGTCACGATCCGATTGAAATACAACGAGCGGATCTTCTCCGGTCGATCGGCCAACACCGACATCATCGTCGCCTCCGCCCAGGCTTATGTGAACGCCTTAAATCGGTTGTATCAGGTGATCGAGAGTGGTGGCATCGATCGTACCCACGCCCAACGCGAAGCCGGAAAACAAGCCGCCAGCGTGTAAAACCCCGTAGGGGCGCGCATCCCGCGCCCTCTTCCCACATCCCCGCCCCAAACCAACCAACCCCGATCGGTGCGGATTAAGGAATCACCAACCGCCCCACCCGCAATAACATCGATCGCTCTGCGACTGACTCCGACCGGTTCAGTGGCAATAACCGTGCGGTTGCCTGTGCGATCGGGGTTAACGCAACTTGACTGAAACATACGTCTTACTCATACCAGTCTCATGCGGCTGCCTGGAGTTTCAGTAATGCCTCCGCCTTGGCCATCCGCACGAGATGCTCAACAAACTCATACTGCTGCCAAACCTGTTGTTCAGCCGGATTCAGCCCACCATCCCGATTGCGATCTAATAGGTCTTCAACCTGTGCTTGTGCCGTCTCGGACAATCGCAGCCCAAAAATTTCCTCGGATGCAGGCTGTTTGGCAAAAAACGCCAACACCTCGGCCAACCCAGAAAACCGCATCGTCGGGTTCGCATTCACCTCGATTAAGCCCAAGGCTAAGAGCTTCGACAGCTCATCTTGTAACGGTCCCCAATGCTGGGCGATCGCGTCAGGAATGTCCACTGTGATTTGCATGGTGCTTTTCCCGTTGAATTACCCCTATAATAACGCCACCGATGGCTGATCGCCCACCAGCAAGCAATTCCCCCCGCCAGATGACCGATCGGCAATCGAGCACTCTCAAAGCCAGTTCAAGCCGAAAAAATTGATGCTGTGCTCGCTATCATTAAAGAAAGTTCGACGCGAAGATCTTCCTACCCAACTATTCGCGTTTGGCTGCGAACAGGATTTTCTCCAGCAGCATTTTTCGGCTAACCTGGTCAACCGTTTGGCTAAACCCTCATTTCGAGAACAGCCAAAATCCTAAACAGATTTCGATTTATCTCCATATTTTTGAAAAAATGGCCAAATTCTACCCCCAGCTTACCGCTGAATTACAGGATTTCATTGCCCAGCAGCAGATGTTCTTTACAGCCACTGGTGTCGCCACGGGCCGAATTAATTTGTCGCCGAAGGGGATTGATAGTTTTCGGCTGATCGATGCCCAGACCGTCGCTTACCTGGATCTCACGGGCAGCGGCAACGAAACCAGTGCCCACTTGCTGGAAAACGATCGGATCACGATTATGTTTTGCAGCTTCACCGCCAAACCGTTAATCTTGCGGCTGTACGGCACGGGCCAGGTGATTCGGCATCGGGATGCGGATTGGCCCCAGTGGGTGGGGTTATTTCCCACGATCGCGGGGACGCGGCAAATTATCAAAATTGCCGTTGATTCCGCCCAAACATCCTGCGGCATGGGCGTACCAACCTATGATTTTGGCGCACAGCGGACATCGTTAATTGACTGGGCCGAGCGCAAAGGCGAAACCGGCGTACAACAATATTGGGCGGAAAATAACCAAACCAGCATCGATGGCCTCCCGACCGGAATTTTGACATCATCCCCCGCCTAAAATCAGAGTCGCATCATTGAGCAACAGCCAGGAAATCCCCCATTCCCCCATTCCCCCATTCCCCCATTCCCCCATTCCCCCATTCCCCCATTCCCCCATTCCCCCATTTCAGGAATTATGCTGAAGCGGCGTGAAGTCACTCACGAACAATGTTCCTGTGCTCAATCCTATGCAACTGCGCTTCTCCCAAGATCTAAAAATCCTCCTCGATCGCCTCGCCAACGAACCCCTCACCCTCGAAGACATCCTGCAACAAACCGCTGAACGCGGCTTCGGGTTAGTCATCGCCCTGTTGGTTATGCCCTTTCTGCTGCCCGTTCCGCCGGGGCTAACGGGCTTCTCGGGGAGCGCTTGCATCATCCTCAGCAGCCAAATGGCCCTTGGCCGCCAAACCCCCTGGCTCCCCCAAAAACTGCGCCAAATCCCC
Organism: Cyanobacteria bacterium VAR_4_metabat_243; assembly: GCA_031415035.1. Classification (GTDB taxonomy): domain Bacteria; phylum Cyanobacteriota; class Cyanobacteriia; order Leptolyngbyales; family Leptolyngbyaceae; genus Romeriopsis. The sequence continues at coordinate 37,529 of JANOQX010000070.1, read as the reverse complement.
TTCCCCAAGGCCCTCTCCCAGGCCCTGCTAAAAAATGTTCACCGGATCACCAGCCTATTTGAAAAAATCACCCGCACTCGCCTCCGCCAGATTGCGACCCATCCCTGGATTTGGCGGATCAACGGACTCGTTATTACCTGGCTGGCCATTCTCTTAATCGCACCCATCCCCTTCACCAATCCGATCCCGACGATCGGGATTCTGCTGCTCGTGGTCGCCATGCTGGAGGGCGATGGCTTGCTAATGTGCTTTGCCTACGGCCTGTCAGCCGTGATCACGATCGCCTGCGCGGGCATCGCCTACATGCTGTGGCAAGGCGTCGGTGGATGGAGCTTCGGGTAAGATTTTCACCCCGATCGGGCGGAGAAATTTACAAAGCGCGATGCCTGCTATAAAGTAGTGAAGTTCTTTGCCTGAGTTAACTTGTGATTGCGGTTTATCCCGGCAGCTTCGACCCGATTACCCTGGGTCACGTTGACATTATTCAGCGCGCCAGTCGATTGTACGATCGGCTGATTGTCGCCGTCGCGGTCAACGGCAGCAAAACGCCACTATTTACCGCACTCGAGCGGGTCGCACAAATTCGTCAGGCCGTGCAGCATCTACCGAACGTCGCCGTTGATACATTTAATGGGTTAACCGTCACCTATGCCAAAGACCAAAACGCCGCTGTCTTGATCCGGGGGTTGCGGGCGATCTCTGACTTTGAATTGGAGTTGCAGATGGCCCATACCAACAAAACCCTCTCAAATCACGTCGAAACGGTTTTCCTCGCGACCTCAAACGAATATAGTTTTTTAAGCAGCAGCGTTGTGCGCGAAATTGCCAAGCTCGAAGGTCCGTTGGATCACCTCGTGCAACCGCACATTACCCACGCCCTCCGGCAGCGCTTTGCCCGCCCCTAGCGGTTTATTGGTTCATCACATTCCGGTTGACCCCGCATTAAAATCATTCTTTAACGATACATGACTGCCCTAAACGATCGACCTGAAAACTTCGACATCCAAGGTGAACTGAATCGCTTGGAAGAGTTGTTCATTGACAGCCGCCATTTCCCGTTCACTCGGTTGGCGATCGTCCATGAAGATGACTTCCTCGACCAGCTGGACTTGGTACGCGAAAGCCTGCCCGAAGCCTTTCGGCAAGCCGAAGAGGTGGTGCGTCAGCGCGATGACCTGCTGGCCCAAGCTGAGGAATACGCCCAAAAGGTGGTGGAAGATGCCGAGCGCCGCGCCACCCAACTGATCAACGAAAACGTCATCCTGCGCCAGGCCGAATACGAGGCCCAACAACTGCGATCGCAGCTTCAAACCGAGTGCGATGCGGCCCAGGATAAGACGATCGGCGAGATTGAGCAGATGCGTCAGCGGGCACAGCAAGACCTCGAAGGGATGCGCCAACTGGGTCTCCAGGAAGCCGAAGAAATCCAGCGGGGAGCCGACGAATATGCCGACTCCGTCCTGCGGGATATGGAAACCCAAATGTCCGATATGCTGCGCGTCGTGCGCAATGGTCGTCAGCAATTGAAGATCAATCAGCCCGACCCCCAAGCCGCCTACCGCAATGTCAGTGGCAGCAACAGCGGCAACGGAGCCGCCCCCCGACCCGACGGGAGTGGCCGCCCGCGCGGCGCGCGCCGTGCCCCCCAGCCCGATCGGCTATAAACCCGCCGCCCTTGCCATTTGAGAGATTAAGATGCGTTTTCGCCCCGTATGGTTGGCCGGGTTATTCATCCTGATCGTCATCGTCGCCAGAAGCTCAAGCTGGTTCGATGCGGTGCTGGATTTTGCCCAACCCGCCGCCGATCCAGTAATCCAGCAACTTGCCCAGAAGTCGCTGATGACCCCAATGGGCGCACGCTTGTTTTATCGCCAACGTCCGACGATCGAATCGAAAGGGACGTTTCTGGAACAGTGTCAGGTACCCGACAGATCAATTATGCTGGGCTGCTTTGTGCAGCGCGGTCACAGCGGCAAAATCGTCATCCAAAACGTCACCGACCCCCGACTCAAAGGCACGATGGAAGTCACCGCCGCCCATGAGATGCTCCACGCCGCCTACGAACGGCTGAGTCGCAGTGAACGTCAAGACCTCATCCAGCGCCTCACCAAAGCCGCCAGCCGCGTCCAAGACCCCCGACTCAAAGTCGTGCTCGACGACTACGCTGCCAAGAACCGCGATCGCTACCACAACGAACTGCATTCCCATCTTGGCACCGAACTGGCCAACTTCGGCGACCCCAAACTCGACCAATATTACCAACGCTACTTCACCGATCGGCCCCGACTCGTCGCCCTGGCCCAACGATCGGGTGCAGTGCTCAAACAGCTCGACGACCAAGCCGACGCCCTCAAACCCCAAATCACCCAACTCGAAGCCGAACTCAAACAACTCGAACCCCAAATCAAATCATCCGAAGCCGAACTCAAAACCAGCGGCCAAAACCTCGAACAACTCGAAGCCACCCTGATCGCCACCAAAGCCGATGCCGAAGCCGCCTTCGAGCGCGAATCCGCCCAGGCCTACGGACTCGTCGCCCAATTCGAACAACAACAAGCCCAATTCAACCAAGCCGTTAACCAACACAACGATCGGGCCGAAATCCAACGCAATCGCGTCGCCAACTTTAACGCCAACGTCAAAGCATACAAAGCACTGATCGGCAAATACAACAAAGTCGCCCGCGAAAGCCACAGTATCCTCGACAGTCTCGCCACCCAGCCGTAGATCGGCAGCAAAACTAAAGGGACGATCGGCTGCCCGATCGTCCCTTTAATCCAAACTCAACCAAACTCGCTTAAGCCAAACCGGTATTGCGACCGGGCTTACCCGTTGCCAGCTCCACCTTCACAATCCGACCACCCATCTTCTGGATGCGTTGCTGCTCACGGAACCAGTTATCGTAGGGCACTAACTTCGTGAAGAAGGTGTTTTGCAACTCCCGCTGGGTGCGAATCCGCGACTGGCTCGGTACGCAGGCAGTCACCTTAAACATTCTCATGATCGTAATTTCTCCTAGTTGGCAACCAAAGCAAGTTTGACCGTTTCGCTTTAAAGGGATTCTCGCACTTACCGTGGCAGGCCACACCCGCCACCGAAAATACCCCAATCATCACAAACACCAAAACAACGGAAGCCAAATTCCCCGAGTCGGCGATCGCTAAAACCAGATAAAATACCCAGCCTTTGGTGAGCGCCGCCAGCAACTTGGCCTCCGCAAACCCGATCTAGCTCAAGCCAGAGCAGATGTAGTCGAAGTACACGCCCATTTCACGGCCAGCATCCGCACCGACCAAAGAAGCAGTCACTTCTTTCATCGCTTGAATCGCTTGCACAGTGGAACCAGCGGGCACGCCCAAGGAGCTATAGGTTTCCTTCAAACCGTTGAGCACGCGCTCATCCAAGATCGAAGGGTCGCCCGCAAGCATCGCATAGGTCGAATACCGCAGGTAATAGTCCAAGTCACGAATACAAGCCGCATAGCGACGAGTCGTGTACATGTTACCGCCGGGACGGGTGGTATCGGAGTACAACAGGGACTTGGCCACAGCATCACGGACGATCGCCGCAGCGTTAGCCGAAATCGTGGAAGCGGCGCGCACGCGCAACTCACCAGTGACGAAATAGCCTTTCAGCTTTTCCAAAGCCGAACCGTCAAGGTACTTCCCTTGGACGTCGGAAGAATTAATTACAGCAGTAATTGCGTCTTGCATGATCAAACATCCCTAAATGAAATTTACTAGTTACCCATTGCGCCGATCACGTAGTCAAAGTAAGCGCCCGCTTCAGCGGCGTCATCACCCGACAACAACGAGGTAGCCACAGACTTCATGGCGCGCACGCCTTCGATCACGGCATCGATCGGAGTACCCAAGGATTTGTACATTTCCTTCGCACCGACGATCCCGATTTCTTCGATCGGAGTCACGTCGCCGGAAACGATGCCGTAGGTAACCAACCGCAAGTAGTAGTCGAGGTCACGCAAGCAAGTTGCGGTCATCTCTTGACCGTAGGCGTTACCACCGGGGGAAACCACGTCAGGGCGCTTCTGGAACAGCGCGTCACCCGCTTGCTTGATGATTCGCTCACGGCCACCCGTCAGGGCTTCAGCAATGCGCAAACGCTTTTCGCCGGAGGACACAAAGCCCTTGATCCGATCAAGTTCGCCGGGGCTGAGGTAGCGCGCCTCGGCGTCTGCATTCACGATGGATTTCGTGACAATACTCATGGATGGATTCCTCCAAAAGGATGTAACCGATGATCTAAAAAGCAGGAGGACCTTAAAAAAATTGGCTCCCGAGTGGGCCAACGGCTGTTTGCACAGAACGTTTACGACCTTCCGTGTTCAATTTTGCGCTATTGTGCGAACCTCTTCTGAACCATTGCAATATTTTGTAATAAAGTTCCTCAGATTATCGGAAATCGCAGCTTCATGGGGATCATCCCGTTTCTGTCAAGCGAATTTCGGCGGGCAAAATCTCGTACTTACGTCGCCACGATTCGCACATTGCAACGGATTATCATAATTGCCTGACAATCCGTTACACGATCGCCCACTGGCCCGATCGTCCAGACCAAAAGCCGCCCCGATCGGGACGGCTTTAATCGATCGCTAATTCGCCGAAAGGCTAGTTAATCTGCACAAAACTCGGCACTTCGAGCTTCGCATCCTGCTTCGTCAGCTTGTTATACAACCGCTGCGTATTCGGATAGTTGGCCGCTGGCAGGGTGAGATAGCGGTTGTAAGGCACCACATCTTCGCCAAAGGCCGTCAGGTATTCCTGACTCGACACCATCGCACCGATAAAGGCTTTGAGACCTTGATTCGACAGCAACAAGTTGTACTTGCGGATTTCCAACTGATCCAACGGCGCGCGTCCGAGGAAGTGCTTCGTCCCCAACTCGATCACCTTCGTGTTCGGATAAGGCGTATAGAACTCCTTCAGATAGAGCTTCGAGTAGCCCAAGGCTTCGACGAATTCCTTCACGGTGATTTCGCCATTGCGCAAGCGGCTTTCGAATCCGACAAAATCGTTCTGAGTCCGGTAGGATGCGATATCTCGCTCGAACACCTGACGATAAGCCGCCCCAATCAACACTTCCAAATTCGGCTTGTCGCCCAAGTTGGTCAGCTTGAAGATCTTCGTCTGTTCGCGCTTCTTGGTGACGCCTTGAGTCGCCCGCGCCGCCACTTCCGCCTCGGCCCGTGGCGCGGTGACTGCGCCCAGTTCCATAAAGCGCGGGGTCATGGTATCAGCCATCGCCGCTTCATAGAACGCCGCCTTACCGCCCATTTTGTTCATCCGGGCCGCATGGCCGGAGGCCGTGACATAACGCTCATAGGGCACCGTGTCCTCACCGAAGGACTGATCGTACTCCGCACCGCCAATCAGTTCATCCACCAAGGCATAGAAGCCTTTTTTCGAACTGATGTCGAAGTACTTATTAGTTTCTTGGCGGCCATAGGTCGGACGGCCCAAGAGACGACGGTGCAGGTATTCCACTGCTTTCATCACATACAGCGGCGTCCAATATAGCTTGCGATAGAGTTCGGACTTGGCCAAGATGCGGATGAATTCGCGCACGCTGATGTCGCCATTCTCCAGGTTAATCTCCGCCACTTTCAGCCGCTGGCCGTCGTAGACATCACGCCCAAACACTTGCAAGTAACAAGCCCGAATCACTTTCTGGGTCGAGCTTTCGGTATACTTGACGCTGACATTCTGGGTGCTGGGAATCTGCGCCAGTTTAAATACCTGGGGACCCATGCTGCCGGGGGTCACACCACGTGCAGCGGGGTTACTGATTTGGTTGTTAATACCGTAGCCACGGGTGATTAGCAAGCGACGGGTATCCTTGCCAAAGGGCGCGGGATTGCCGTTGGGATTGCGGCCTTCCTTGGGGAAGATCGCGCCGAACTGGTTCTCGATCGGGTCATTGCCCCGGCCATAAACGTGCTGTTCAGGCAACGGCTGGTCGTACTGGGCGAAGGTGGTGAGGAACTGCGGCACCTTGCGGAACGGCGCACTATAGCGGAACAGATCCTGCTGCGGACCCCAGTTGCGACATTCCTGGGCCTCTTGACCGAGGCCGCGAATGTAGGGCACCGTCTCTTCGCCAAAGTAATCGGAATACTCGTTGGAATCCACCAACGCATCCACTAACTTATCCCAACCGCCCGCCGACACGATGCTGAAGTAGTTCTGCACCTCTTCGCGAGAGGAAGGCCCACGACCAAGGATGTGCCGGAACGCCAATTCCAAGGCCCGACTGTTGATAAACGGCTCAACAAACTGCTTGCGGTACAGCGGCGACTTGCACATCCGCCGCACAAAGCCCTTCATCGAGATTTCGCCGTTCTTCACCTTCGATTCGAGATCGGAGACGCTCTGGGAATAGGCCCGCGTAATGTCCCGCTCAAACAACTGACGGTAAGCGGCTTTGATCACATCCGCCTTTTCCACACCCGACAGACCGGGCTTCATCACAAACTTCTGCCGCTTCTCCGCCGCATTGGCGTAGATTTGGGGCAGGCTCAGACCTTGGAGGTCGTTGGAAGGGCGCTGGCGCAGCTTATTCGAAGGCGTTGCGCCCTCAAATTCGGTGACCAACACATCGAAATACTGCTTGACGATTTCCGCCGCTTGGGCATCATTTTTGAAGTAACCGATCGCGGCCACGCGCATTTCCTGCAACGCCACGATCGTCGCGGGAGCCGAACAAGCATTTTCAATAATCGTCCGCAGACCGCGTGTGTTCACGGCAATGATGCTGGGGTCGCCCGCGACGATCGCGTAGGTCGTATAGCGCAGGAACCAGCTCATATCCCGCAGGGACTTGGCCATATTCGACGGGCCGTAGCTCGACACCCCGATCGGCCGGAAACCCGCTGGGGTCGTGACGCCGCCGCCACCCAAGAGATTTTGCAACGCGCCGCCACTGGATGCCGCCGCTTGACCGCCCAAGGCCCCCGCCAACACCGCCACCGTCGCGGGAGAAGGAGCCAGCAATTCCGGCCGCTCCAAGAATCCGACCGCCGAACCGCCAGTAAAAATCCGGTTCGCCGCACGGGAGACAATTAATTCCGCATTCTGGGTAATCAAGTTAGCGATCGCCAACCGCTTGATACCGGAATCGAAATACGCACTGAGATCCGCCAATTCACTGCGGCCCAGATAGCGATCCTGCTGCTCTGCCTGCGAGATCACAGTCAGGGGCGCAGTTTGGTAAAGTTGCGGACGGGCAACCGAGCTTCCACCACTTGCCTTAACACTCATTGGTTTCCTAAAGCTCCCACTTAAACGATCGTGTCTAAATCTGATCCGTCATCGACTAGGGCCAAACATTGCCGATCGGGCATGCTGACCAGCGCGACTCGCTGCGTCGCACATTAACAAGATTAGAACGATTCGGCTCCCCAGCTTGAATTGTTAACAAGTATGTCGAAGAAGCCTGACTCGTTCCAAGTGTTAATGGTAGGGGAGATTCCGGTATTTTCTGAGAGGGTTGAGACGTTTCGTTACAATTATCCGTCCGGAAAGGTTTGTGCCGCACTCAACGATCCCCCCTAACCCCCCTTAAAAAGGGGGGGATCGGATTCAAAGTCCCCCTTTTTAAGGGGGATTTAGAAGGATCGTGGCATTTGCGACAAGCAGTGAGACCTTTAAACCATCGTCTTACACCGACTCCGTCACCATGGCCAACCCCAAACTGAACAGGTCGATCGCCAGGATCACCCGGCCCCAGTTCAAGCCAAGCACCAACAGGTCAGGCACCATGCCAGGAGCCAAGAGGGAGGCCACCAGCACCATCAGCAAGTAGCTCAACCCCACCACCAGCGAGGCCGCCACCAGATTCAGGCAAGTGCGGACGATCGGGCGGTGCTGCTTGCGGGGCCAAAACGCCTGTTGGACATAGTGACCACGGGCATTGCGCAGGGCGGGATTGGGATTGGACACGGCATGGACGGGCGTCACATCGAGCGCGATATTGGCTCGCTGCCGTTGCCGATGACCTCCGGTCGGTCGGAGACCATCAAGTTGGCGTTTGAGGTTTTCGAGTTGTGATTCGGCCCGATCGTGGCTTTGGCGCAGGCTATCGTTCTGGGTCGAGAGGTGAGCCATCCGGGTCATAGCCCGTTCCTGCTGGGCGGCGAGATGTTGATTCTGCGCCTTCAGCGCGATGTTTTGGACCATCTGCCGTTGGTGTTCGCGGATCAGCTGAGCGCTGGGTGTGGGCGCGCTCCGGCGTTCGATCCAGGATTCGACCGGGGATTCAGCGTGGGATTCAGTCTGAGGTGCGGCCGGGGATTCAGGCAGGGGTTCGACCCAGGATTCCACCAGGGGTTCTGGCAAATCCAGGATCGGCGACCACAGACGCGGCTGGGCGGCGGGAGTTGTTGCAAAACGCCATTGAGTCGTCATAGTGCACTCCGGGGATGAGGCGATGTGGATAAGAACTCATCTCGTACTGACCATTGTTTTTCTGTGGAAGGTGATTTGCCCGTTGGATGCTGTTGGATCTTGCTGATCCGCCACCGTAATTTTCCCGTTGGATCTTGTTGGATAATTTGTTGGATCGCCTACGTATATTCGGCCCAAAGCGGTGATAAGCCTCCATACAGACCGTGAGTCCGGACAAACTGGCCGCCAAAACCGCTACATTAAGAAAAGTTAAACCGCTCAAAACACATGGATACCGATCGTGCGCTAGCTTGGGTTGAAACCGTCCTTTGGGACAAATTAGGGGTGCAATTCAGCGAACTCCAAAAGTCGATTTTTGCCGCCGCCTGGGACAAACAGACCTACGAGGCGATCGCCAAATCCCTCGGCTATGAGGAAAGCTATGTCCGGGATGTGGGATCCCAGATGTTCCGTTTGCTGAAGGAGTTGTTCGACAATCCCACCATCAGCAAACAGCATTTTCAACCCATTCTGCAACAGCTCCAGGCCCAGGCCGCGCTGCTGGCAGGCCCGATCGGTGCGCCACCCACACCGCGCATCACACCGCCGATCGCCCCAGTTGATCCGGCCCAAAGCAATTTTCTCGGTCGCCAGCCCGATCTCGACGCCATCACCCAACAGCTCACCCACCACGCGATCGTCCTAATCCACGGCGAAGGCGGTCTCGGCAAAACCACCCTGGCCCGCAAATACCTCGAATTGCATCAGTACCGAATGCTCTCGATCTGGATGCCCGCCGAATCCCCCAGCATGGTCACCCCGGTCGAATTGGTGGTGGAAGAATGGCTGCGGGGCGAATTTGGTCTCGATGCGGGCCGGGATTTTGGGATTAATCTCGATCGGCTGCGCCGCTGCTTCAAGACCGCCAACCCGCCGATCGGCATTCTGATCGACAATCTCGAATCGGCCCTCGACCCCCAGGGGGAATTCGCCCCGCCCCACCGGGGCTATGTGGAACTGCTGCGCTTGGTCGCCGACCCCAGCCTACCCGTAATCGCCTTGATCACCAGCCGCGCCCAACTCAAAGAAAGCACCGTCACACCGCTGCGCTACCACCTCAGCGGGTTGAGTGCCGCCGTTTGGGTCGAATATTTCCAACACCACCAAATCCAGGTAAACCCCGCCAATCTCGCGGCCATCTGGCAATCCTGCCTCGGCAATCCCAAGGCGATGGAAATCCTCAAAGGCGCAGCAATTAGCGAATTTGATGGCGATCTGGACGCCTATTGGCAAAGCTGCGAGCAGGATTTATTAATGGATGGCAACGTCCAACATCTGGTCGAAAGCCAACTGCGGGCGATCAGCCAACGCCATCCCGCCGCCTACCGCCTGCTCTGCCGCCTCGGAGCCTATCGCTACCAAAACAATTCCTCGATTTCCCGCGCCGGGGTGACGGCGATGCTCTGGGATATTCCCCCCGACCAACAGGCCGCCGTGATCCAAGCCCTGCGCGATCGTTGCCTATTAGAATCGCGCCAAAACCAAACCATCTTCTGGCTCCATCCGATGCTCCAAAGCGCCGCCTGGAAACGGCTGCGCGCCACCCCCGACTGGGAAACCAGCCATCGCCAAGCGGGGGCATTCTGGCTCGCCGCCACCCCCAGCGTCGATACGGTCGAAGACGCCCAACGCTTGCTTGAAGCCTATCACCACTACCTCGAAATCGACGATTACGAACAGGCCTGCGAGGTCTTGGTCACCCGCAAACCGAATCGCTGGAACACAACGATCGAAGTTGGTTGGTTGTTTTACCGCTTTAGCTTGCTGCAACAGATCACGATCGCCATTACCCGCATCCTGCCGCATATTCCCACCGACAGCCGCGCCGGACGACTGTACAACCTGCTGGGCTACGTCTGTCGGCTCTGCGGCGAACCCCAACAGGCGCTCCAACATCACACCACGGCCCTCGACATCACGGCCTCACTACATCCAGCCACCACCCCGACGATCGACATTCAACGCTGCATCATTTCCACCCGCTTCAACCTGGGGCTGTGCTACCGCGATCTGTGGGAATTGCCCACGGCGATCGAGCATTTCCAAGCCGTCAAACAAATCGCCGCGACCGCCGGGGCGATCGACTACGTGATTTATGCCAATTGTTGTCTGGCCTACGTTTATTCCTGCCAAGCCGATCCGGCCCAGGCGCTGATCTATCTGCACCAAATCCCCGGCCTCGCGCTCAAACCCGAAATTAGCTCCTGGGGCCAAGCCTCTAGCCTGCTTTACCTCGCCAGCACCTATCGCAACATCGGCGAAATCGAAGCCGCGATCGAACTGTATCAAGACACGCTCCAATTCGCCGAATCCCAACAATTCACCCACATCGTCGCCAAAGCCAACCACGGCATGGCCCAAATTAATCGCATCCGCGAACGCTACACCGAAGCCTTACAACAACACGCCCTCGCCATCGATCGATTGCAACAGATCACCGCCCGCTGCGATCTGGCCGACGCCTACATCCAACGCGGCATCACCCACCGCACCATGGGCAATCGCCCCGCCAGTCAAGCGGATTTCGCCGAAGCCATGACCCTCCTCGCCGCGATCGATGCCCCCCGCCGCCTGGCTTGGCTGGAATCGATCATTGCGGAGGATTAAAAAACTCCCGATCGCCTGTAAACGGCGGAGAATTGGTGGGCAGTGCCCACCCTACGATTGAATAAAAACGTAGCACTGCCCACCGCTGCCCAATTTTTTGCCGCCCTAACGTCCGGCGAAGAAATCCTGTACCAACTTCACCTGCACCTGCTGACCGGGCTGCAACATCGTATCCTTGGGTGCGATCGCGTAGGTAATCGCCGCACCCGCCGCTGCACCGCCCAACACACTGCCATTCAAGCCGCCGAGGATTGCCCCCGCCACGGCCCCAATGCCGGAGTTCTGGAGTAAGCGATTATTCGACACCCGCTTGGTCGATCGCAGCACGTCCGACTGGGCCAACAACGACAGATTACGATTGCCGATCGTCAGGGCTTGGGTCGTGAACTGACTGCCTTCCCCGCTGGTGACAAACTCACCCAACACAAAACTGCTGCCTGCCGCCGCCAACAGTCGGCCACGGGAATCAACGATCGGCGATTGCAAACTGAACATGCCCTGCTGACGTTGGCCAGATTTGAGTTTGAGCGGCGCGGGTTGGTCGTAACGCAGACTGAGCAAAGTGCCCGCCGGAATCACCACGCCCCCCGTAGTCAAATTATCCAAGGCTACCACCGTTGCGGTCGCGGCAGGCATCCCCGCATTCACGGGCAACAAGGTCGATTGGGGCGCGATCGCCACCGCCCCCGGCAACCGCTGACCAAATTCCACCACCCCAGTGGCAGGCAATTGGAACGGCGTTGGCGCGATCGGCAAGGCATTGGACGGCAAACTATTACTCGGTGGTAAGACCGCCAACAGCACCGGAGCCGTCGGCGTACTCAGCGCTGGCAGTAACGCCCGATCGGGCAACGGCGGCAACACATCAGGATTCGTCCGCACCACAGGTGGATTGGTCGCCACAGGTGGATTGGTCGCAATTCCCGGCGGCAATGTCGGCATCACCGCAGTGGCACCGCCCACGGACAGGGGCGGCGCAGGCGGCAAACCCGGTGTCGTCGTCGCCAGCGGCGGCGCAGTCGGCACCCCGATCGACGCCAACGGCGGCACCGTCACCAAGGGCGAACTGCCGGGGAGCGAGGGCGCTTGGCGATCGGCACGGGTCACGGGCGTCGGGGTAATCTGCGCCGCCGGACTATTCGGATTCGGCAGGCCGCGATTGATGATCGTCGCTTGGCGCGACGGCTCCGGGGCCAAATTCGGCAACGGCGCAGCTTCCGGCAAACGGGCGATCGGCACCGCAATCGGCGCGGGAGCCAAATTCGGCAATGGCGACGGCACGATCGTGGGCGCTGGCACCGCCGCGACTACGGGTGCGGTGGGCCGATTCGGCAACGGCGAAGCACCCAACACCGATTCCATCCCCGGCGGCAATTCCACCGCAGGCGCAGGCTTGGCCGCAGGCACGATCGGCTTCGCGGCGATCGGTTTCGCCGCGATCGGCTTCTGGAACACCCGTTCCGCTAACGGCAAGGGATTACTCGCCGGACTGCTCGACCCGCTCGCCACTGGACGACTGGACAACAGCAACTTCAGCACCCAGCGATCCTTATTCGGGTCCGCATCGCCGACGTTCTGCAAATTCGCCTGCCCTCGGGCAAACACCGCCTGCGGCGACATTTCCAAAATCACGCGGGCCAGTTGGGGCTGCACCTGGCTGACTTCCACCCGCTTCACCGCGCCCGAAAAGCTTTGCTCCAATGGCAAATCACCAATCTGCGTGTCGGGAATATCCACCACAATCCGGGCGGGCTGGGCCATCAGAAAAGAGCGGGGCGTCACCCCATCGGGCAACACAAAGGAAAGCTGATCCGTCTGCGGATCATAGGTAAATTCTTCCAACGGTGCGGACTGCACGGCATTCGCCGCAACGATCGTGCCCAACGCCCCGATCGTCAAAGACTGACCGAAAGTGGTCGCCCCACCCGCAATCCATTGCCATAATGCCCACTGTCGTAATGCCGCCGTATTTTTTGTCATGATGACCTGCCGCTTCACCCAATAATGTCGTTTGCTGCGCTTCGCGTCGCTGGACACTCATAAACAGCACCCAATCCACGCCCAGCGGACCAAACCTCAGTTGCAACTAGCCTCAATACCAGCTAACCACAGACCTCAAATTGGCTGCCTATCAGCATAGTCGCAAGTCGAGATTTCGGACGACTTTTTTATGCTTCTTTTGGGATGAAAACGCCATCAGTGGAGTAACGGATCTTTTGACTTCACTATCAATGGTGTTACCGGGGGTGACTTAACTGCCGCCGGGGACCCCTTTCGTGAAAAACTCCAAACAGGCCACACCCAAGGGATACAGGATACCCGCCAAAGCGACCCAACCGGACACCGCCAGCACATAGGACGAGAGACTTTTCAGCTGGTGATCGTTCTCCGTATTGAACACCGATAATCGGGCCGCCGCCAACGTCAACAAGATCCCACCCAAACCCAGTGGCAAACTGGTCAAAAACCAATTGCGCAGCACCGACTTTTCCACCTGGATCAGCTGCAATGCCGGGAACATCACAAACCCAACAAACTCGCATACCGCCCACAAAATCAACGCCGTAATTAAATCTTTGCGCTGAAGTCCATCTTTATCTAAAGTCTTACTCATCGGGAACGCTCACCAAAGACTACTGACACATGTTTAACCAACAAATCTGACGCTCATTCGCACCGATCGCAACCGCGCCCTCAACCGCTCGAATTAACCAGCGGAATCCACGCTTGACGCCTAAAATAAGCATAAACGAGGAAGTCAGAATCGACACATGGCTTCAGTGAAATGGAGGATTAAATCTGCGTCATCTACGTAATTCGGTCAGCAAAGTTACCGTTAACACGACAAGTACGGATACAACGCCCCAAACCGCAGCGGAAATTCCTCTCGGAAAATCAATTAACGCTATCACGCCCAGGGAGTTTGCCCGATCGGGAAGGAAGCGGGAAGTCAGTGTATTGAGCGTAGCTTTTGCTACCTATGATAAGTTCAGCCAGCAATTCACCTGGCGGACAACATACCCTGCTCTAATTTCATCCCCTCACATTTTATGAAACTGCTGCTCGTCGAAGATAACCGCCAGCTGGCCGATCAACTCGCAGACGCCCTCACCGACCAACACTATGTGGTTGATGTCGCCCGCGACGGGGAGGAAGGCTGGGACTTGATGACCTATGGCCAATATGATTTGGTCATGCTGGATGTGACGTTGCCCAAGCTCGATGGCGTCAGTCTCTGTCGCAAAATCCGGGCCAAGGGCTACCAAACCCCCGTCCTGATGTTGACCGCCCGCAGCAGCAGCACCGATAAAGTCACCGGGCTGGATGCGGGAGCCGATGATTATCTGGCCAAACCCGTGGCCCTGAACGAACTCAATGCCCGACTCCGCGCCTTGCTCCGCCGCAACCACAAAGAACTCACCCCCGTACTCGAACAAGGCCGCCTCAAACTCGACCCCAGCAGTTGTCAAGTCACCTACGATGGGCAGCCCGTGAAGCTATCGCCCAAGGAATATTTGATGCTGGAGCTATTTTTGCGCAATGGGCAGCGGATTTATAGCCGTAAAGCGATCTTAGATCAGCTCTGGGGACTCGATGCCGAACTCCCCGGCGAAGATACCGTCAAAGCCCATATCAAAGGCCTGCGCCAGCGTCTGCGGGCCGTCGGGGTGGAAAATTTAATCGAATCGGTCTATGGCCTGGGCTATCGGCTCAACTTAGAATACGCCTGCGCCGCGATCGCCCAAGCCCGCAATGCCGAAGCCGCCTCACTCTTGATCATCACCGCCGAAAGTAGCCGCGCCGAGAAATTGCAAAGCGCCTTAAGTGACTGGCGATCGACGCCCATGGGATTGATTCAGCCAACGGAATTGGTCATGCATTTAAACGCCATCCAACCGCATCTGCTGATCCTCGATCTGACCCAAGGCAACACCGCCGGACTCGAACTCTGCCGCACCATTCGCCAAAGCAAAACCTGGGATTGGCTGCCGATCGTCGCCCTTGGCCGCCACGACGACCCCCAACTCCAATCCCAGGCCTACGCCTCCGGCTGCGATGATTTTCTCGAACAGCCGATTCCGGTGAGTGAACTGCACAGCCGCGTCCGCAATCGCCTCGATCGGGTCAACGCCCTGCGCCTGCAATTCACCAGCAAGGCGTCCGATCGCACCTAAGCCGCCGATTTTCCCTAGGCATCCAGACTACTAAACGCCTGCCCATCCGCCAACAAGCCCCCCGGCAGGGCCAGGTTTTGGCGCAGCTCCCGCAGCAACCCAAAATACGCCCCATGGGTGATTTCGTCATAGGCCCGCAATTTGGTTTCCATCTGACGGGCGGCGATCCGATCGGCGATCGTCTGCGGCGTCACGGTCACTGGGTCAACTGTCTGCGTCGCCAGCACAAATCCCCAAGTCAACAGAAACGACGGGATGAAGGCTGTATAGCTGCGGGCGATCGGGAAGGCCGCCGCGATCGTCCGCGCGATCAACGCATGTTCCTGCCACCGCTGAATCGTCAAGGTAAAGGCCTGCACCGACATCACCCCATCCGGCGTCAATCGATCGCGACACAAGGCGTAGAATTCCTGGGTATACAAGGCCAGAATCGGACTGTCGGATAGCCCGTCGGTAATGTCGCTAATAATCACATCGTAGCGATCGGTGGTATTTTCCAAGAAGGCGCGACCATCTTCATGCAACAGGGTCAAGCGCGGATCATCAAACGTCCCCGCATGCCAAGCCGCCAAATTCTGCTTACAAAAATCGACCAGTTCGCCGTCGATATCCACCATCGTCACCGCCGTCACGGTGTCATGCTTCAGCACTTCCCGCAGGGTCGCCCCTTCACCGCCGCCGATAATCAATACCCGCTGGGGATTGGGATGCAAAAACATCGCCGGATGCACCAACGCTTCATGGTAAAGATGCTCGTCCAACTCCGTGGATTGCAACAATCCATCCAGCACCAACGCATGACCAAACGCACTGGTTTGTACATATTCGACCGCCTGAAACTCGGTCTTCAGCGCCATCATCATGCTGTCGCGCTTAAACATGTGAATTTCATCTGGACTAATTTGATCGACTAGCCAGCTTGTACATTCGATGCCCACAGTGCCTGTACTCCATGCAGAACGGAGATGATCATACTATTAAGCGGGTGAAAGGCCAAATCATGACCCCGCACCCGCTCGCAATCGATTTATTGGGTTTTACCGACTCAGCACTGGCATCGGTGGCAGCATCAACCGGGGATGCGGATTGGGATTGAGCCGTTCGTGCTTTTGCTTCGTCATGTAGCGTGGCTTCCAACGCTCTTCCAACAGTTCACCAAACGGCTCAACCACAATGGTCTCCCCGCAAGTAAAAATGTCCAAAAAACAAGCTCGATGTTCTGGATAGGTATGAACGCTGGCGTGGGATTCGGACAGCATCAAAACCACAGTCACACCCATTGGATCAAATTGATGTTCCATATGGGAAAGAATCGTTGCCCCGATATGGTTAACCGCATCAATCATGTCCTGACGGATACGTTCCAAATCATTGAGGTCAGCTTCACAGCCCGAGAAGTTCAACAGGAGATGTCTCCCGTAGAAATCAAACTGTTCCATAGATCAGAAACCTTGCCAATTAGTAATGAAGTACAAGTTGTCGGCCGATTTTCACCCGCCTTAAATTTCGAGCAATTGTTCTGCGCAGATTTTGCACAGGCTCACTATTGTAGCGAGAGAGTTGTGGAATGGCAAGGAGTTTGTGCCAATCCCTCGCCCCACCCAAAAACCCCAGCGAATTGTGACTCGCTGGGGTTAGGGATCGATCCAATCACGGATTGCGGAAATTAGCCCCGATCGCGCCTAGAGTTCGGTCGTCCGGCGGGCGATGATCGCTGCCCCCTGGAACGATCGCGAATGTTCGATCGGGTTGCTGGCGGTCGTTGGCTCCGGCGGCAAGATAATCAACTTCCGCTGATAGTCAATGAACCCAAAGGAGGGCAGCACATCCGCTTGCTCACTAACTAACTGGTAGGCGGCGCGATAGTCCTGCGGGCTGAGCTGTTGGCGGGTGAATCCCTCCAATTTCTGGGCGCTGACCGCGACGCTAGCCTCATTCTGAGTCAAGGGCCGCCACTGGGCCACCATCGGCACATAGGCATTCACCGCTGGCACGGCCAGGAGGTTTTGCACCTGGGCCTGGGTCGGCAGGCGACTCGCCCGATCGGCGATCGGTTGGGCCAAGGCGACGGGTAGCATGGTGCTCGGCGCTGCCGCTGCCTCCCGCGTAAAGACCCGCTCCGTGGGCAACTCCAGCGTCGGAGCGGAAGGCAATGCCGCCGACTGATCGGCGATCGGGGCGACGACCGGGGCAGGCGCTGCCGCCGTCGGCACCACCACATCGGCGATCGGGGCCGGAGCCGGATTCACCCGTTGAACGGTCGAGGATATCGGATCCGGTGTCAATTCAGTGAGCACCGATGGCGTTATCCGGCTGACCGGCAGTGGGGCGGTGGTCGAGTCCAGCACTGGATTCGAGGTTTCGGGCCGCAGCGTTTCGGGCGTAGCCGTTTCCGGCATCGGCACAGTGATATCCGGCTTCAACTCCGGTAACTCCGACGTTGGCCGAGTTTCCGGCATTGGCTGCACCGGAGACGTCTGCGAGATCACGGGAGCCGGAGGTGACGGCAATTCCGGATTCCGGGTCAAGTCTTGCAATGGCGCACGATCGACCGACGGCCCTGCCGCCACAGGCAATGGCGCAGTGCGGCGGGCGGTCACCGTCGGTGACTCACTTAGGCCATTGCCCATGCCCGCATTGCTTTGGGGCAAATCGACACTCGAACTGCGGTCGATCGCCACGCCCAGCGGCGCAGACGTAAACGACTGACCCAGCGGCGCTAACGGCGGGAACATCGGCTGGGACATCGTCGCCGACTTCGGCTTCGGCAAGGCCACTTCGGGCTTCATCACTTCCGGCGGCATCACCTTCGGCAGGGCCGTGGCGATCGGTTGATCCTTGGCCGAAAGCGATTGCAACGGTGCCGTGGGCGTCGGACGCTTGACCGCCGTCATCGGCTGAGTCTTGACCGTATCGGCAATCACAAAGCCCGAAACCAAGGTTGCACCCAAGACTCCCGCCCCGATCAAGCCACCCGGCATCGAGGGCTGACGCCAAGGCGTGACATAGGGCGCAGGCGTTTCATCCGTGGCCGCTTGACCCTCACCGATCGCGTTTTCGTCCAGGTAATACTGGAAATAACTCAGCGGACTGGTCGTTGCCGCAACTTCGGCCGCTTCCACTGCCGCCACATCCACTGCTTCACTGGCCCAATTGGTATTGATCCAATCGATCGGCGGCGCATCCACCGCCAAATCCGCCGATTCCACGGATTCTGAGTCCGTGGCTGCCGCCAGCATCGGGATCGCTGGAGCCGCAGGCAAAGCCGCCACCGCACAGGTATCTAGGCGAAATTCCACCAGGGCATCGGCATCGACTAACGCCACAGCGGGGGCGATCGATCGTGACAAATCCGACCAAATAGGCGCGGGAAGCAATTCTAGTAATGGTTCGGATAATTCAACCTGGGATAGATCCAGCGGATCCACCGCCAATGGTGCGACGATGACAGCCTCAGTGGGCAACACCTCAATCGGCTCGATCGCCGTGAGCGACGGCACCGTCAACGACTCCAGCCCAAAATCCAGACTAAACTCATCCGGCTCAATCACATCAATCGATTGCTGCTGGAACGCCACCTGGATTTCGGCGGCTTCTTCATCGGTCAGCCCTGACTGTTCAGCCGCAGCGGCCAACCAATCGATCACGTCCGGCAAGGGCATTTGGGCGGGTTCAACCACATCCAAACGACGCTGGCGATCGTTTCTTGGCTTGAGGAACTGAATCATATCCCCCATCTCCTAAATAATGAGCAAAGCATAAATGAATCAAAGACAACACAGACAATTAGCGCTTTCCCGCCCACCTACTTAGTCCAGAGATTCCGCACCGGATCAGGACGGTTTGCCCCGATCGGGCCGAAAGATTTCCCCCGCCCCCGACAAAACTACCCAAAACCCTTCAAAACAAAGCCTTCCCGATCGACATGAAAATTTGATGAAGTCAATTTAAAGCGGGGATATGTTCTTCCGTAAAATCACACGAACAATCCGGAAGGTGATTTTCGGCCCCGTACATCTATCTAAAGACATAGCCTCGATCGCTCTTTCGAGAGATACTTCCCCCGATTCACCCACGCCTGACCGGAAAAGTTCGTCAAACTATTTTATTTATCTAATTCACTATGGATTTCTTGAAGCGTCACCGTCACCGTCGGAGTTGGCTGCGCCCAGCGGGCCGATCGGTGGGCCAGTTGAGCACGATCGCCCTAGTGCTGCCCGCACTGCTCCTGCCCACCCTAGTGCGACCCGCCACCGCCACCTCTACGCGCCCTGCCACCGCCATCCCCCCGAATACGACTGCCGAGGTGACGAGCAACAATGATGAATATATTTTGGGTCCCGGCGATCGGCTGCAACTGGATTTTTTCAGCGTGCCGGAATTTAGCAAGGAATATCAAGTTCTCCCCAACGGCACCCTGAACCTGCCCCGCGTCGGGGGTATCAGCGTCCAAGGTCTGACCGTGCGCCAAGCCACGGCCAATATTGCCAGCAGTTTTAGCCGCTACCTGACGCGGCCCCTGGTCACCCTCAGTTTGGTCGCGGGCCGATCGGTAAACGTGGCGATCGCGGGCGAAATCAACCGCCCCGGAGCCTACGCCATGAACAGTGCCCTGAATGGCACGAGCGGGCAAGAGACACCCACATTAACCAAACTGATCCGCTTGGCCGAAGGCATCACCCAGTCCTCGGATCTGGCCAATGTCCGCGTCCAACGCCGCCAGGCCGATGGCATCCGCACCTACCGGGTGAATCTCTGGCAACTGATGCGATCAGGCGATGCGGCTCAGGACATCCGGCTCCAGGATGGCGACAGCATTTATATTCCCGTCACCACGAATCTCGATTTGGCCCTGGCCCGCGAACGCACCCGCACCAACATCGCCACCAGCAGCAATCGGCCCCTGCGCATCGCGATCGTTGGTGAAGTGAATCGTCCCGGCCCTTACACGATTTTCGAAGGCGCACAGCAGGCCGACAATCGCACCGCGACACCCAACTCCGTCGCCCCGAGCATTACCAAGGCCTTGCAAATCTCCGGCGGCATTACCCAAATGGCCGATTTGCGGAATATTCAAGTGCGGCGGTTGACCCATACGGGCGAAGAAAAGGTGATTGCGGTGAATTTCCGGAAGATGCTGCGCGATGGCGACATTCTTCAGGATTTGCCGCTGCAAGATGGCGATCGGATCGAAGTTGCTCGGGCCACGACGGTCAACAATGAGGAACTGGCCGAAGACTCACGATCAAGTTTTTCACCCGATCGAATTGCGATTAACATCATCGGCGAAGTCATCCGACCGGGTGGTGTCGAAGTCGCGCCGAATACTCCCATGAATCAAGGGATTTTAGCGGCGGGTGGTTTCAATAGCAATGCCAAGAAAAGCGTCGTTACCCTCGTCCGGCTCGAACCCAACGGCACCGTTTCAAAGCGCGATATCAATGTTGATTTGGCCAAAGGCGTCGATGAAGCAGGTAATCCGCCGCTGCGGAAAGGCGACACAATTATCGTCAAGAAAAACGGCTTGGCCAACATTGGCCAAACTATCGGCACCTTAACTAACCCGATCGGCGGCGCATTTAGCTTGCTGCGATTGCTTGGCATTATTCGTTAACCCGATCGCCCCCTTCATTCCCCCTGTGTTTCTGACTTAATTTTGTTGTGGCAATTCGTCCTAGCGTGACTCGAACGCTAGTCTTCACCGCAGGTCAACTATGAAGATCGCCTTAGTCCATGATTATCTAACCCAACGGGGCGGCGCGGAGCGGGTGTTTGAGCTGCTCTGTCGGCATTATCCCGATGCGGATATTTTTACGTCGCTCTATGACCCCGATCGGACGATCGAACTGGGCGATCGGCTGGTCAAAACCACCATTCTGCAAGGCGTTCCCGGTGCCAGCAAGTATTTTCGGCTGATGGCCCCATTTTACTATCCGGCCTTTCGGATGTTGGATTTGCAGGACTACGACTTAATTATTAGCAGTAGCACCAGCTTTGCCAAATGCGTCCGCAAACGTCCCGATGCCACCCACATCTGCTTTTGCCACAATGTCACGCGGTTCCTCTGGGATACCCAAACCTACCTGCGCGAATATAGCGATTTCCAAAATTTCTACCCATTCTTAGAAAAGATCTTCCGCGTCATGCGGGCACAGGATCTGAAGTACGCCCAGGAACCGGATCTCTACGTCGCCAACTCCAGCACCGTCGCCCAACGGATTCGCAAAATTTATAAAAAGCAAGCGATCGTGATTAATTACCCGATCGATACCCACCAATTTGAATATTCCGACCAGAAGGAGGACTACTACCTCGCCTCGGCCCGCTGCATCAGCTACAAACGCCTCGACATCATTGTCGAAGCCTTTAACTGGCTCGGTTGGCCGCTCAAAATCACTGGCGATGGGCCACAACTCGCCCAGCTCAAAACCCAAGCCATGGGCAATATCGAACTCCTCGGCCATGTCAGCGACACCGAACGCAAAACCCTGATGCGTAACGCCAAATCCGTGGTGATTGCGGCGCTGGAAGACTACGGCCTCGTCCCGATCGAGGCCAACGCCAGCGGCACACCCGTGATTTCCTACGGCGCAGGCGGCGTCCTCGACACCCAAATCCCTGGCAAAACGGGCGTCTTCTTCCGTCGCCAAACCCCCGAATCACTCCAAAGCGCCCTCCTCAGCGCCCAGCACATGGAATGGGACTACGCCGCCATCCGTGACCATGCGATCAGCCACTTCTCGGAGGCCACGTTTTTCCAGCAGGTGACAAAGCTGACCGACCAACTCGCCGCCGCAAAAGTCAAATCCAGCCAGTCCCCGATCGGCCCGGATCGATCGACGGCAATCGACTTCACAGAATATTTGCAAAAGTCCTGAGTTTAATAAAACTTCCAAAAGCGTCAGGACGGCTCCGTATCTATCCGTAGATAGATATATCGGGATGTTATATCTCGATCGAATGGCATATATCTCTTTCTATCATTTATTCCCCTGGCCCCGCTAAAACTCAAAACCCTTTACACAAACCTGCTATGGCGACTCACTCTGCATCTAACTTGGCGGCGATGGCCGAACCGGATCTCGGCTACGGCCAGTTGTTTGGCGTTCTGATTCGGCGACGGCTGTGGTTGATTAGCGGCGTTTTGCTGGGGATGACCTTGGGCGGCGTTGCGGGCTATCTAGCCAAACCCAGCTACACCAGCTCGCTGCAAATGTTGGTCGAACCCAACTATCGCAGTAAGAAAGTCGATGCGGGCAAGGAGCAATTCTCCGATGTCCAGGTCGAAGTCGATATTGGCACCCAAAACGAATTGCTGAAAAGTACGAAGCTGGTGCAACAAGCCATGCGCGCCTTACAGCCGCAATTTAGCGAAATGGATCCCGCCAACCCCCGCGCGATCGTCAATTTCAAAAAGGCGCTCCTCGTCGGCCAAGTCGCCAGTGGCCAAAAGGAAAAAGCCGCCACCAAAATCTTTCAGGTGACCTACAGCTCCAACGATCCGGGCAAAGCGCAGATTGTTGTCCAGGCATTGCAGAAGGTTTATCAGGAATATAACCTCGAACAGCAACGCGATCGTCTCACCAAGGGTCTCGCCTTCGTCAACAAACAACTGCCCGAAACCGTTAATAAAGTCAAACAAGCCGAAAGTCGCTTAGAACAATTCCGCCGCGATCAGGAATTGCTCGATCCCGCCGTTCAAGGCCAAGCGCTCGAAGCCTCGATCAACCGCGTCAAGCAAGAACAGGAAGCTAATCGCACCAAACTCAGCGAACTCCAACGCCGCTACGCCGATTTACAACAACGCATCGGCCTCGCGCCGGAGCAAGCGGTGCTGGCGTCCCGGCTATCCCAGTCCAGTCGCTACCAGTCCCTGCTCAACGAAGTCCAAAAGACCGAACTGATCCTCGCCCAACAACAACTGCGCTTCCGCCCCGGCACCCCCGAAGTCGATCAAATTCTCGACCTGCGCCAACAACAAATTGCCCTACTCAATACCGAAGTCGGGCGAGTCATCGGCACCAGCGGCGGCAATAGTGGCCAACTCCTCCGATCGGGCCAACTCGGCGCATTGGACATGGGCCTGATCAGCCAACTGGTCAGCACCCAGGTCGAACTCCAAGGCGAATCCGCCCGCTACCAAAATCTGATCAACGAAGAACAAAATATTCGGCAGGAATTACAGCGCTTCCCTCAACTGTTGGCAGTCTACAACCGTCTCCTACCCGAGATCATCCTGAATCGCGGCACGATGCAACAACTGCTCCAAGCCCAACAGGACATCGGCATCGAAATCGCCCGAGGCGGCTACGACTGGCAAGTGGTCGAAGAACCCCAAGTGGGCTTGGAAAGTGACCCGAATCTGATGCGCTTCTTACTGCTGGGCACCGTCGCTGGCCTCATGGTCGGGGGCATGATTGCCTTTGCCCGCGAAGCGATCGATGATGCCGTCCACAGCTCCGAAGATCTGCAAAAGCAAGTCACCTTACCGCTCCTGGGCATGGTACCCGGCATGCGCCTGAGCCAAAACATCCCCCAAATGCCCTTTGCCAAGCCCGCCACCCTCTCCGCTGGCATCAACATGATCATCAACTGGCAGCCCTTCCGTGATGCCGTCGATTTGCTCTACCAGAACATGCAGCTCCTCCATCCCCACGGCGCACTCAAGTCCCTCGTGGTCACCTCCGCCCTCTCCGGCGAAGGCAAATCCACCCTGGCTTTGGCCCTCGCCATGAGTGCCGCCCGATTAAATAAGCGCGTCTTGTTGATTGACGCGGATTTGCGCCGCCCCAGTTTACACAAGCTTCTCAATTTGTCGAATGAACAGGGGTTATCGTCATTATTACGCAGTGATACCGCGATCGCGGAATTGGTCGCGGCCCAAGCGGCATCGAGCCGCAGCAACTTAGCGATTATTACCGCTGGCCCCAGTCCGAGTGATCCGGCCAAGTTGCTGAGTTCGCAGCGGATGCAGGAATTAATTACGCAATTCGAAGCCAACTACGACCTGATTTTGATCGATGCGCCGCCTGTCCTCGGCATGGTCGATGCCGTCCTGGCTTCCGCCTGTACCACGGGCACCTTGCTGGTTGGGCGGCTCGATCGGGTCACCCGCAGCGAACTCACCCAAGCCATGGCTGTCCTCAAGCCACTCAACGTGATCGGCGTGATCGCCAACGGGGCCGACAGTCCCAGCGTCGATGTCAACTACACCCCGAGCGCCTACGCCACTGCCGCTGCCGCCGCCTAAATTCAGTTTGTCATCGAAGTCCCAAGTCCCAGTTTGCCATCTACGCCAGCCGTCCGATGATTCGTGCCTTACGCTTGAGCCACTGATTATGCAAAACCATGCAGAACAGCTACACCGAAATCCAACCCCCGCTACCGATGCGAGCCCTTACCACCTGAAATGGCGGCAGAAGACGCTGATCATCCAGCGGGTGACCACTGCAAGTGCGGGGCTACCGATCGGCCTCGACAGCGGCAGTTGGGCAGCGGATTGCCTTCGCCGATCGACCGTTCAGCGCGTGAAACTCGATCGGCAATTTAGCCATGCGGAATTAGTGTTTTGGGCCGATGCCTGTGGGGCCGCTGGCAAGCCCGTTTTCCTCAATCTACCCAGCGTGGCCCAACTGCCCCAACGCCAAAAACCCTGGCGCTGGAAAACCAAATGCTTGATCGATCGGGTCACGGCATTCAGCATTTTAGCAATCCTCAGTCCGTTGTTGCTCGCGTTAGCCTTCGTCATTCGGCGCAGCACCCGCGAATCGATTTTCCGGCGGGAATGGCAAGTCGGCGTGCGCGGTCGGCTGTACCAGGCCTACTATTTCCGCACTCATAGCGCCGATAGCACCTGCGCCTATCGCCATTGGATGGGGCATTATCACCTCGATCGGCTGCCGAAATTAATCAACGTGTTGCGCGGCGAAATGAGTCTAGTCGGCGCTTGTCCCCGACGGCTGAGTGATGTGCCCCAGATTGCCCCGGAATTGCAGAATCGGCTGAATAGCTTGCCAGGGATTACGGGCACTTGGCATTTGGCTAGTCATTTGGATCTGTTGGATTTGTCGTTCTTGCATCGGTTGGATTTGCAATACATTTGGAATTGGTCGTTGCTGGAAGATTTTAAAGTGTTGCTGTTGACGGCATCGAAGATGTTTGCGGAAGAGACATTTTAGGCATTCGGTTCAACGGATGAATTGAACATCGAACCAATTGTTGGACTACGACATGACCCGCCCCGCGCGTCAACGGCGGGCTAGCAAGGCAACCCCGCTGAAGCGGGCTGATCGAATCCGGCTTAGCCCGCTTCAGCGGGGTTTCGCTCGTAGCCCTGCCGTTGACGCGCGGGGCGATTAGTTGGCGAAGTCGGGTAAGCTTCGAATTCGCCAACCGCATCATGCATTGCGGGGCCGCCTTTACCGCCCCGATCGGGCGGCCTCGACCAACTGTTGCACCTGCCGCCACCAGAGATATTGCCGTTGCTGCTTTTGCCAATACCAATATTCGCAGCCCCATAGCAAGATCGTGCCATAGCCCAAATCCCGCAACTGATGGGTCAAATTTCGCAGCCGCAGGGGTGACGCACTGGGATAATTCAACTTTTGCATGGCAACCAATTGCTGCGGCTCCCAAGGTTCGGCCTGCGCTTCGGCTACCCAGGCTTCCCGATCGGCCGATCGCAAGGCCCCCTGCCAATCCTGCAACGTCCGCCAAAACTGCGGCGTCGGCTCCAAATACTGCCCCGGCGCGCCTGTGGGGACTTTGGTGTAGACATTAATCCCCACCGCATCGGCCAGCCGCAAACTATCCTGAAACGCGGGTTGATCCTCGGCTAACTTCGGCGTGGGCAAATGAATCGCATTAGTCAGCAAAATCTTCTGATCCGTCCGTTTGCCCGATCGCACCAAGTCAATTTCCCGCTGCACAAATTCCGGACTGAGCCAGCGCCCCCCCGCAATCTCCAGCCGCGTAAACGGCTCATTCTCAATCTGCCAATACTTCAACGCCGGAGCCGATCGGCAATGCGCCACCACCCGATCGACAAAGTTCAACGTCAACTCCGCCACCACCGGACTGCGCTGATCCAACGGCCGATCGCCCGCCCCGGTATCGCCCCGCAAACTGACCCAATCGGGAAAATGGAACTCCGGCCAACGCGGCACCTTCATCCCCAGGGCCAGCGCCACTGCCATCCCCTGCCGATCGCACTGATCCAACAACCAATCCAATTCCGTAAAGTCAAAGCCCAGCGGCTGCCGTTCGATCACGTTCCAGTAAGCGCCCAGCCGCATCCGATCGAGGCCTAGATCCGCGATCGCGCTGAATGCCTGCCGCCAGTCCAAGCCCATGT
The DNA here is from genome assembly GCA_031415035.1 of Cyanobacteria bacterium VAR_4_metabat_243. Classification (GTDB taxonomy): domain Bacteria; phylum Cyanobacteriota; class Cyanobacteriia; order Leptolyngbyales; family Leptolyngbyaceae; genus Romeriopsis. Next base: position 10,932 of record JANOQX010000070.1, on the reverse strand, counting down.
AGTAGCACTGCAACGGACTAAAGGTCGTCCCGAGGTAATAGGGTTGGGGCGGCGGCGGCGCGGCTGTGGCCCATTTCGGCTTGAACTGTCCCCACCCCATCGCTGCCAAACCCATCGCTCCGCTCCGCAATAATTGTCGCCGCCGCATGCCGATCACCGTCACAACCGATACATCAAACCACTGAGCTAAGATAACGCCTGCCACCAAACCTTGCAATGATGCCAATTCCCCTTAGAATTGATCTGCAAATTCTTACCCGCCGCGAGGGGGCTTATCCCATGATTGAGGAGCAGTTCAGCCTGTTTGATCTCGGCGAAGCCAGCGCCGCCCCAAACTCCGCGCCAACGACCGTCCCCGCCACGATCGTCCCCATTGCTATGGCCGCCGTCCCCGCCGACGGCATTGGGCCTTACAGCGACATGGAAACCATGCGCCAGGACTGTGAGACCTGTCAGCGCTGCGAACTCGGCGCAACCCGCACCCATGCGGTGGTCAGTCGCGGCAATCCCGAGGCCAAAATCCTGATCATCGGCGAGGGACCCGGCGAAAACGAAGACCTCACGGGCAAACCCTTCGTCGGCAAAGCCGGACAACTGCTCGATCGCGTGCTCGAATCCGTCGGACTCACCGAAGCCGACGTCTTCATCTGCAACATCGTCAAATGCCGTCCCCCCGGCAACCGCAAACCGACCAAAACCGAAATGAATGCCTGCCGTCCCTATTTGCTCGAACAAATTCGGCTGGTGAATCCCCCCATCGTCATGCTCGCCGGGGCTTCCGCGATCGAAGGGCTATTCAGCGAGAAAGCCGTCAAAATCACCCAAATTCGCGGCGAATGGCGCGAATGGGAAGGCCGCCAATGTATGCCCGTCTTCCACCCCTCCTACCTACTGCGCAACGCCTCCAAAGCCAAAGGCAGCCCCAAATGGCTAATGTGGCAAGACATCCAAGAAGTCAAACGCAAACTCGACGCGATCAATTTAGAAGCAGATTTCTAGGGCCTAAAACTCGGCAAGCTGGCGGGATTATCCCAGGATTAACGCGTATTCAGGGTCAGCATTCGGCTCGATCGGGATTATGATGGCCCTAACTCTATCTTGACGAATACCGTGGCGCGACCTTCCCGACTGCCCAAACCCCATACCCCGGAACCCAGCGGCAAGCTGAACCATAAAACCGCCGCCCAACAGCCATTCCTATCGGTCATGCGATCGCTGGCCACCACTTACCAGGCGTTCTATACCCACACCGACAAGCACATCCGCTCCCTGGGACTGACCGTGCCGCAGTTCGACGTGATCGTGACATTAGGCAACACCGACGGCATGTTGATGAACGAACTCGCCGATCGCACCCTCGTCACCAAAGGCACCCTAACTGGCATCATCGATCGGCTTGAACAAAAAGGCTACGTCCGCCGCGAAATCCCCCCCAACAACCGCCGCTGCTTCCGCGTCGTCTTGACGACCACCGGCGAAGCCTTATTTGAGCAGGTGTTTCCGGACAATATTGAATATTTGAAAGACAGCTTCAACCAATTGAACGGCGAAGAACTCGAATCGATCAAAGCCGCGTTAGACAAGCTCCGCAGCATTTTTCCGAATTGAGAATGGCGAATGGCAAAACTGTCTCAATTCGCCATTCCTCATTCTCAGAGGGTGTTTGAAAAGTCTGACTGCTGGTAGCAAACGTCATGATCCCCCTAAATCCCCCTTCAAAAGGGGGACTTTGAATCCGGTTCCCCCTTTTGTTGGTGAAGCCTGTCCGAAGGACTTAGGGGGGCTAGGGGGGATCGTTGAGTGCTAAATCCAACAGTTGATGCCTTTTAAAACATCCTCTCAATTCTCAATTCCCGTCTTCACCGTCAACACCTGCGGCGGCGACGCATCCGCCGGATAGATCACATCAAATTTCACCCACCGCCGATCTCCCGGTGGCATTTTCAACGTGATCAGCGGTTCGCCTTGCTGACCACGCTTTTGCACCAAGTGGAAATATTGGGTGCGGGGAATATCCCGATCGTCGTTGTACATAAACCGCACGGTGCCCCGGAAGAACGTCGGTTTCGGCAGGGGGTCGTAGAACCGCAGGCCCGCTTGGGTGTCTTCGCGCTTCAGGGGCGTTTCAAAGGTCAGTTGCACCGTTTGCTCCCGATCGGTGGGATTCACCAACGGCAGCGTTAGCGCATATTGCACGGCGTAGTTGCCGTGGGCTTCATAGGCCGTGTCCTCGTAGCGATCGAGCATCTTCGCACTCTGGTTTTGGTTCGTCCCCAGGGTGCCGCGATACAGAGTCGAAATCCCGTAGGAGAAGGCTTTTCCCGATTCTGGAATAGTGAGATCCAACTTGTCAGAATCGGTGAGGGTGCCGTTCCACTGGGAACCCTGGGCCACGCCAGAAACCCGACCATAAATCTGCCCCCCCGGCGCACCGATCGGGGTCGGCACCTTATCACGCGGACTGGAGAGTTTGCCCGTTTGGATCACCTCGGCCCATTCCGCCAGCGTCGGCTCCCGCTCGGCCCCCGCCGCATCGGTTTTGGCAAATAGCGCCAGACTGGCCAGATGCACATTCCCCGTACTGCGCAATCGCATGATCGTCGATCGGCCATTCACGGGCGGCTCTAGGGTTTTCACACCGATCGGCAAGTTGAAGATCAACCGACTTTCTCCCGGCGGAATGACGATCGACGGCGCAAACACAGCCTGTCGCCGCCCCCGCAAAATATCACTCGCCCCCCGCGATCCTGGCCCAGAATAGACATCCCCCTGATTATTCGGCAACACCGCCGCAGGCAATTCCACAAACGGCGCATCGGGCTGACTGACGTAGCTGGCCGCTTGGAGGGTATCGATCGTCACGGGTTCCATACCGGGATTATGGGCCACCACCGCGTGATACAACGTCCGCAAATCCGTCGCACTGCCCTTCGCAATGTGGTGCGTGAAAATATCAAATCGACCCTTGAACGCCCGATCGAGATGCGCCGCAGGCGTCGTCTTATCCGCCTTGGGAAACGTCGAAAGCAAAATCCCTTCCTCCAACACCAGCTCCGGGCTGTTGCTATTGAACACCAAGACCTCATCCAACTTGCCAGGCAAGACCCGGATGGTCTGAGTGCCGACGAGGATTTCTTGGGGTTTGGGTGCTTCGGCCATGGCACAGGCCGTCCACAGTAATGAAAGAGGCAACAACGAGAGCGCAAACGATCGGGCGAAGTTCATAGATGCAATGAGTTTTAGGAGTAACAGCAAATCATTCGGGCCACGATCGCAGCATCGCCAGAAAATCCGTCGCGATCGTCTCCACCCGATGCTCATCCGTGAACAACGGCACATGGACAAACATCGTCGGCAACGCGGGCAACGTCCGCAACACCTGGTAATACAGATAATTGCAAACAAACCGTCCGGCATCATGACTGACCACGGTATCGATCGTCGGTCGCAGCACCTGGTGCAAATTCACCGAGGTAAAGCGCCAATCACTTTGCCACCGGGCATTGGACTCCACGGACAACTGCGATCGGGTTTCGGCCATGCCACAGCAGACGACCCGCTGGGGCTGAAGTTCCGCAATTTTAGCAAGCACTTGGCGCGGTGCCACATCAAAATCCACGGGAATATGCCGCAACAACTGGCAATCGGACGGGAGCCGATCGGTCGCCAGCAAATGCGCCACCAAATCATCGGAACTATTGGAAACTTGGTGGGGGAGCCAGGTTTGGAAGGTGGTGATCAAGGTAGTAGGCATCGGTGGTTAAGGGCGGATCCGGATTAATTATTCCGCCCCATCTTGTAGAATAAACTGATTCCAGGTGAACTAAGGGAGACTGACCCCATGACGATTACCTACGGCAGGTCAGAGACCAACGCCACCCAAAAAAGCATGAGCCTTGAGGCGTATCTGACCTATGACGACGGCACGGATACTCGGTATGAACTGGTGGATGGGGTCTTAGTCGCGATGGGAAATGAGGCCAAGATTAATACCCTGATTGCGGGGTTCCTATTTTCGGTGTTTCTGGGGCTGGGGATTCCTAGCTATCGCATTGGATTCAAGCAGAAGATCGAGGTGCGGAGCCAACACGCGAGCGCCCGTGACCCAGACTTAATTATCCATACTGAAGCCTCAGCGGCGGCGGGGAATGATGAATCCGAATTTTGTCTCAAGCGCAATGGGGCGAACCCACTGATCGTGGTTGAGGTGGTTTCCCCTGGTGAACCTGGAACACTAAACTACGATCGGGACTACGAACACAAGCGCGATGAGTATGCCGCCCGTGGGATCCCAGAATATTGGCTTGTTGACCCTGCACCCGATCGGGCGTGGGTGAAAGTCGGAACATTGATGAATGGAGCATATCAGTTTCAGAATTTCACGGGGCAACAGGTCATCGTCTCGCCCACATTCCCCGACCTGAAGCTAACGGCAGCGCAAGTGCTGACCGCTGGCCGATAACCCTTTAACTATGCGCCACCACACAAATGGTTCGCATTAACCCCACTGTAAGCAGCTTTGAGCCGATAGTTGTAAACGCGATAAACCCGACCACGGAAATCTTTTTGGGATTACAGCGGCGGTCAGTTTCAGGAAAACTAATCAAGCAGACCTGAACCTTATCACCAACTTCCTGAGCATCCATCACCGAGTTTAAAGGTGAACTGCGATCGACGACTCTCGCCTTATAGTCGCTAGCCGTTTCGACCCCAATCTTGGTTTCAAACTCAGCATAGATACCACTCTCAGGCTTACCCTCAAAGTAATATCCTGTTTTGGTTACGGTCGAGTCAACACAGTTGTAAGGAATAGCAGCAGCAGCCTCTTCAGCCGCCTTTACTGGCAATGGCGTTGTCGCCAGTAGAATGAGAGATGAGACAACAATTCCAGCTTTCATAGGTCTAATGGAGAAACTACGTCTTTCTTCAGGATTATCCGATTGAAACCGGACAAAACAGCCATAGTTTCAACGGAAGTCGAAGCATTGATTGCCAATTAGCTTGAAATATCCGGTTTTCTATTTTTGACTGAGAAGAAATATGCGGGAACTTTCCTGAACTGCTACCGCACCACCACTAACGAAATGCTCAAAACGAAGATTGCGCCCACCTTCGCCGACCTCACCCTAGTGGCAGCCCAAGTGCTGACATCTGGGGAATGTTAACATAGGCTAAAACACCATAACCAAATTAAGTGCGACATTTAAGTGCGACCAAATCAGCTCTAATCCCTTCGTCGGAATCATCCTAGCAGCGGCGCAAGTGCTTACGGCGGATGCAATGTTAACATACGGAAAGCGGTAAATCGTTCACTCCCACTGTCATCCTTGGCGTCACATTAATACCGATTGGCTCATATTTAGTGGATCCTCACTCCAACATCACCCATCTTGCCCTATGAACGTCGCCACTCAAAGTAAAATGAGTCTTGATGAGTACCTGGCCTATGACGATGGGACTGATGCCCGCTATGAATTGGTTGATGGGGTATTAGTCGAGATGGGTGCCGAGAATCCGCTGAATCCCAAGATTGCTGTATTTCTGCTACTCCAATTTTCTCGATTGGGGGTTCCCGACAACAATTTAGTCATCGGGCATCAGATTGGGGTGAGTTCCAGTCGGGCAACGGCGCGGCAACCCGATCTGATCGTGCATACGGACGAGTCTGATGCGGCTATCATGAATGATGGGAGAATCCTCAGGGCCGGATTAGCGGTGCCGATGCTGGTAGTCGAAGTGGTGTCCAATAGCGCCAACGACAAAAAATCGCGTGATCGGGACTATGAACAAAAGCCCGCTGAATACGCAGAACGTGGCATCCCAGAATATTGGATTGTTGACCCCGATCGGGCTTGGGTGAAAGTTGGAACGTTGGTGAATGGCGCATATCAGTTTCAGAACTTCACGGGGAAACAGGTCATCCTCTCTCCAACGTTCCCCAAACTGGCCCTAACAGCAGCGCAAGTGTTGGCAGCTGGCCGCTAATCGTATGGATTCTAACCACACTGACATGATCCGAATGAGCACCGAAAGCGATTCAGATGTAGAAGCGGATGAATCCAAGGAAACGATTCTCGCGGACTTTCGCCAAGCATGGCAGGAAGCCATGACAGGGCAGACAGTTCCCGCGTCCCAGATTTGGGAAGGTATCGAAAAAACACAAGTCACAATCAACAATGACGATAGCTCCGTCCAGTCCACTTAAGTGGACTTCCGCTCTCAGCCCCGACTTTTAGTCGAGGGGCATCCGATACCCTCAACTCCCTACAACGGCATCTGCGTCGGAATCCCGATCGCCCTGGGAAACTCATGGGACGTCGTAGCCATCTTCTTCAGATACACGCAAGCCCGCATACTCTGACTCAAAGGCGTTTCAAAGATTTCCACCCGATCGAGCCGCCCGCCCAACTGCGCCACCGCCACTTCACAAGCCGCCGCTTCCTCCTCACTCCACTGCCCCCGATACAAAATCGCCGTGCCCCCCACTTTCACCAACGGCAACACATATTCCGCCCCCACCGACACCCCCGCCACGGCCCGAATCGTCGCCAGGTCATACGCTTCGCGGTAATACTTCGAGTGACCCAACTGCTCTGCCCGATCGCTTAGGCCCGTCACCCCCGTCAGCCCCAGCGCATCCGCCGTCTCCTGGACAAACTTCACCTTCTTCCGGGTCGAGTCCACTAGCGTCAATTTCCAGTGGGGCTTGATAATCGCCATCGGCAATCCGGGAAACCCCGCTCCCGTGCCAATGTCCACCACATTCAAGCCCGTTGAATCTAAACTGCCCGGATCCTCTGGTAGCCAGGTCTGAATCCCCCGCAGCGAATCCCACAAATGCTTCTCCCAAAACTCCGTCGGCTCGGTGATCCGGGTGAGATTGAGCGATTGGTTGGTAATCACGATCGTTTGATAAAGCCGCTGAAACAACTCCTGCTGGGCCGCTGTCGGCTGCCATCCCAACGTCGCCTGCCACTGTTCAAGCATTTGGGGCAAAGGTGGGGGCATCATGTCCGGCATAGTTGAAACCTGTGAATCCTGTGGCTACTGGCCAATTTTACGCCACTGGCTGCCACACCCGCTAAGAAGCCGCCGCCGATTGGGCCAACCATTTTTGCATCTGCGCGGGTGCCACCGCCGTCATCAAGCCATGATCGATCGTCCAACACCGATCGGCGATCTCGATCAGCTCCGACGCATCATGGGACACCACCAGCAACGTCCAATGCTCCTTCAACTTCGCAAGCAAATTCACCAACTGCCGCCGCATCGACCAATCCAGCCCCGCCGTCGGCTCGTCCAACAACAGCAAATTCGGCTGCCGGATTAATTGCACGGCCAGAGCCAATCGCCGCTGTTGGCCGCCACTGAGGGCATTGGGTGACGTTCTCAAGGCGATCGACTCCAACCCGACTTCAGCTAATGCAGATTGAATCCGATCGCTATCTAATTCGGGATGCCCCAACCGCAATTCCTCCAACACACTCCCCCCACAAAAATGCCGCTCCGGGAATTGGAACACCAAGCCACAAAGCTGCTGCATGTGCAGATCCGTCAATTCCTGATCGCGCCAAAAGATGCCGCCACCCGTCGGCGCGGCTAATCCTGCCAGGATTTCGAGCAAGGTACTTTTGCCGGAGCCGCTCGGCCCGACGATCACGCCCAATTCCTGGGGGGCGAGTTCGAGGCTGACGCCTTTGAGGATCGGCTCTGGAACGGCGGTGGGATGATAGCAGAGGTCGCGGAGATACAGCATAAAAGTTAGATGTAGATTATTACGGAAAATAGATTGGCTTCGCAATCGCCCCGCCCCGCGCGTGAACGGCGGGCTAGTAAGGAAAGTACCCTGAAGGGCACTCGGAGGTTTTTTAGGCATAGTTTGCAGCCGACTTTAGTCGGGTTCCCTTACTAGCCCGTGCTTTAGCCACGGGTGGGCGGAGTCAAAAACCAACTAATCCCAAACTCCATCTAGCCTAACCGCCCGATCGCCCGATCGACCGGGAACTTTTCGACCCATAATGCCGGTCTTAGGGATTTAGTGTCCCCAATCTGGCATTTGACGCGCTAGAACAGTAGACAGAATTAATCCACCTACGAAGAACCTCCTCCTAAAGCTATGGCGGCATTTGCAACTCGACTGATGATCATTTTGGGCGCTGGCACGATCGGCCTTGGCGCGATCGCCGCCCCGGCCTTGGCGGGCGATCCCTTCCGCAACAGCAACCCCAAACCGATCGGCAACCAAACCGAAGCCGCCTTCAAAGCCCTGTTCAAAGACGGCAACTACACCAAAGCCAAGGATCTCGTCAAACAAGCCGAAGCCAAAGAAGCCAGCGAGCCACTGGTCTACGCGATGAAAGCGGTGCTGGCGTTTAATGACGACGATGCGGCCACCTTCAGTAGCAGCGCCACCACCACCCGCGAAAAAGCCACCCAACTCGTCAGCACCGACCCGATGCGCGGCAACATCTACACCGCCGTCGGCAACTTCCTCGAAGGGGCCGCGATCGTCAAAAAAGATGGCCTCGTGCGCGGAGCAGTCGGTGCCCTCAGCAAAGTCCAAGAAGCCTTCAAAAGCCTCGATGCCGCCGAGAAAATTGACGCACAGGATCCGGAGCTGAATCTGATCAAAGGCAATATCGACCTGATGCTGGCAGTGAATGTCAAAATGCCGCTCTCGGATAAGGATAAAGCAATCGCCCGCCTTCAAGGCAGCGCCGCTCCCCGTTACATCGCCGATCGCAGCCTTGCCTGGGGCTACCGTGACCTGAAGCAGTCGGAGAAAGCCTTAGGGGCGATCGACAGCGCCCTCAAACTCAGCCCCAACAACCCCGAACTGCAATACCTCAAAGCCCAAATCCTTGTCCGCAAACAGGAGGACAAAGCCGCTCTCCCCTGGTTTGACCAAGCCCTCGCGCAAAGCAAACAGCTTCCCACCAAACTGGTCGAGCAAATCAGCAGCGAACGCACCCGCGCCCAAGAGCGCATCGCCGCCGTCGCGCCCAGCCCATCGCCAAGCGCCAGCCCGATCGCCAGCCCCAAGGCCAGCCCATCGCCGATCGCGAGTCCGATCGCCACACCCAGCCCCAAAACCAAATAATCCGTAGATTGGGTAGAGCAACGCGTTCGCGCAGCGTCTCTGAAAGAGAAAACCCAACACCCAACACCAATTGGCCGGACGTTGGGTTGCACTTCGTTCCACCCAACCTACCGATAATTACGCTCGATTAATAATTCATCAACCCCAGGCGGTAAACTTGTCTAGCACAAGTGCACCGCCTTTTTTATTGTTCAATCCCTTCAGCCTTCCACCATGCAAGTTAGTTTTCGTGAATTTGACCCGTTTGACGTGTGGTTTTGGATCGAATTTCCGCTCAACCCCAGCGAACAGGAAAAGCAATACGTCGAAGAAATTTTTGATTCGTGGTTTTTCTTGGGCAAATTGGGCGGATTCAATGCCGAAAACCTCCAAATCCAGGACACGGGCAACGAAATCAGCTACATGCAGTACGACACCGACAAGCCCGACGACACCTACGTTTCGCTCATGCATAACATGGGGGAATTTGAGTACGAGGGCAACTGGGGGCGGGTGTGGATGGACTTGGGCACGAGCGACGCGATCGCGATCGATATTTTGGTCAATGCTTTGCTGCGGTTGAGCCAGGAATTTGTGCCGTTGGAACAGGTGATCCTGGGTGGCGAGAATGAAGACTGGCGCGCCCCCGAACGGGAAAATCCCGACTTTGTCAACGATGGCTGGAATTGATCACTTTTGGTCACGCAACTACGGCAATGCCGAACCCGTCGCCCATGAACTGCGCGATCGCCATCCCGATCGTTGGATCCGATTCCACTCACTACCCGCTGCTAAACGCTACGCCGAAACCCCGGCGGAATGGGAAATCCTCCTCGATCGGCAAAATCAGGTCATCGACAATTTGGCCGTGCGGGGCCAGCCGATCGTCCTCTTGACCAGCACTTGGGGCTTCAGCGCCACACCCGCCGGAGCCGCCGCAAATTTACTCAACTTGGGCCTGCCCGTGACACCTTGGCGATCAGTGCTAGAGAACGACGACCCCTGGCCGATCTTTCTCCAGCTACACCATTCGACGATCGACTGGCAGCCAGGGGTTTTAGACCATTTGATCCGACTCGTAGCGGACGATCATTTGCGGAATGTGATGCTATTTCAGCCCGCTACGGATTGGCTGATTCATCCCTACGATGGCGGCATGGATGTGATTTTGGGCGATTTCGCCGATCGGGATGCCTTGGCGCAGAAGTACAACTCATGGCGCTCCGATCGGGCCGACGGCATGTAAAGTTGGACAAAGATTAGGGATATATTCCGGTCAAAGATAAATCGTTCTGAAGATGGGAATAACACTTTAGCGATCGTTCCCGCGATCGCCGAGCGTCATCCCCCTGTAGAGACCCGACTTATGCCCCAGTCCACTCCAGCCACGCTAGAATCCAACGATTTAGAAACACTCGACAAGTTTGAAGATTGGCTCCGATCGCACCCCCCGACCGCGATCGTTGGTGCGGCCGCGACTGCCTGTAGTTGTCCCCTCGCCAACTGGGGCGAAGCGCTCCTAGGCAGTCAAACATTTGTCGAAGAGGGCGTACTCTACACCTACGCAGGTCGAAAAAACGTGATGCTGGGCCTATCGGAAATCTGTGAGCGCTTTGTTGCAAAGATCGATGCCTTTTTTGATGATGAAATCACGGCTAGAGAAGCGATCGAGATTCTTCAGGAATGCCGATCAGAACTGGACAGCACAACCTTAGGCGGCTGGCGCTAATTCTAAATCTGTGTCGCGATCGGGCCTAAAGCCGCCAGATTGAATCGCTGAACCGACTCCGTTGCCAAATCACCCGCGCGTCAACGGCGGGCTATGAGCGAAACCCCGCTGAAGCGGGCTAAGA
>JANOQX010000069.1:0-9342 GCA_031415035.1 Cyanobacteria bacterium VAR_4_metabat_243 | reverse complement strand
CTGTCAACCCTTGGCCTAACTCATCAATAAAATCTTCAATGAACGGCAAGGGTTGGCTCAACCACATCGCATCACACCTATACGTCAATACAGTATTACTGTACCATTTGGCGGATTATGAAAAACTTGAACATCGAGTTTAAGGTTGAACCAGGCAACAGGCAGGAGATCGCGAACATGGGGAATACTATCAATTTGATTGTCGATGACTTTGCGAAGTTCGGGCAGTCCTTGGCCTGTTAGGCAAGAAGTAGAAATAAATTGTTTAATTTGGGGATATTTCTTCTTAAGAAAGCTCTCTCTAAGACTACGGGGATTCTGATCACTACAGTTGCCAACGATGATGATGGGGGAGTTGCTGCCGTAGGTTTCGATCAGTTTCAGCCAATATTCGACGCGATTTTGGGCTTCGCTTTTGCGGTTGTCAAGGACGAGCAGGTAGAGGCTCCGTTTCGTGAAGAAGAACTGGTGGGTACTGTGCATGACTTTTTGTCCGCCAAAATCCCAGAAATTGTAGCGAACGGATTGGTCACCTTGCTTGAATCGCCAGGATTTGATGTTGATACCGGGCGTTTTGCGTTCTGCGGCATCAAAGGACTCGTCAGTGAGGCGTTTCAAGAGGGAGGTTTTTCCGACAGCGCCTTCGCCAACGAGGAGAACCTTGAGTTCATTGAGGGGGCGTTTTGCAGCGGATTGCCGATAGGCTTTCAGATAGGCAAAAATGGCTTGAGGATTCCCATTTTCTGCTTCATCTTCCCCCCAGCCCTTACGGATAATTTCGGGGGGAATATCAATGTCCGGGTTATCTTTCAGAAGCAATATCTTGAGATTCACCAGTTGGCCAATCACCTCCGGGACGACGCTGATCTGGTTGCGACTGAAGCTGAGACGTTGCAGACTAACCAACTGCCCAATCGCCTCGGGAATCACGCTGATTTGGTTATTGCGGAGAGCAAGACGTTGTAGATTAACCAATCGCCCAATTACCCTTGGGACAACACTGATCTGGTTATGGGTGAGGTAGAGACGTTGCAGGTTGACTAACTGTCCGATCGCTTCTGGGATGACAATAATTTGGTTGTTCCTGAGGTCGAGATGTTCCAGATTGATCAATTGCCCGATTTCATCGGGAATGATATTAATTTGGTTGCCACTGAGGTCAAGTTCTCGTAAATTAACCAACTGCCCGATTTCCATCGGCACTTCCATCAACCCGAGTCCTGACAGATTGAGTTCCGAGGCCTGTTCCGAAGCTGCCTGCTCAATCAGTTGTAATACCGCTTGCCGATCCATCCGCTTTTCCCAAGTCTTTGCTCTATTTTACTGCAATAAGAGAGAATTTTGAATCGAGAAGTTTTTGCGACATGTTCCGCCGCCTGCTCAATCTTTTGGAGTGCCGCCTGGTAAGTCATCCGCCCCGCCCCAATGTGTTTGATCTATTTTGCCGCAAGAAGAGGGAATTGAGAATGAAGAATTGAGAATTGAGAATGAAGACCAAATGGGGGAGTTTGCCGATCGGGGTTGCTTTTCGCTACTATAGAACCCATGAAAGTCAAAGAAATCATTCAACTCATCGAGTCCGATGGGTGGTATCTGGCTCGAACTCGCGGTAGCCATCGACAATTCAAACACCCCGAAATACCGGGACTTGTCACCGTTCCCGGCAAGTTGAGCGATGATTTGGCCCCAGGCACCGCAAATAGTATTCTCAAACAAGCAGGTCTCAAATGAACAAATATCTCATCGTCCTCGAAAAAACTGGCACCGGCTACTCCGCCTACTCACCCGACCTTCTAGGCTGCGTATCAACTGGCAGCACCGCCCAAGAAACCGTGGAAAATATGCAGGAAGCGATCGAGTTTCACATCGAAGGGATGAAACTTGACGGTCTCCCGATTCCCGCACCCCAAACTCAATCCGCCTACATCGAAGTTGCCGCCTAACCCGATCGGTTAGAATAAACGAAAGCTGTGCCGCAAGGACGCCCCGCGATGTCTGAAACCGTTCGCTACATCACCGATGACACTGGCAAGCAGATTGGCGTCTTGCTTGACCTCGAAGCCTATCGAGAACTGGCCAACCCACTACTCACCGATCGCAAGTGCCTCGTCGGTCTCAGCCGTGATGAACTGGTAGTCTTAGCCAATTGCAAACTGTCCCCCGCCGAACAGTCGCGGTTGGATGATTTGTTGGCCCAGCAAGCCGAGTTAGGGTTGTCGGAAAGTGAATCGATCGCCGTCGATCGGATTTTGGCCGAGGCCGATCATCTGATGGTTTTGAAAGCCCGTGCGTTGTACACGTTGAAACGACTTGATGATTTAGCCACAGCCTCATGAGTGTTTACGTTCCGGTCAAACTCCGCCGCCAGCTCCGGGAAAAGTTCCACGATTCCTGTGCCTATTGTCGTTCAAGTGAATCGCTTGCCGATCGGGAAAATACGGTTATGGGGTGCGTGACAACCAGTGTAAAGTCGATCGTATCGGTTGTTATCCATGAGTCATTACCCGATGAAGCAAATTCTCTGGTCATCGGTCATTGCCTGTGCGGCAATTAGTCTGCTGCCCAACGCCGCCAGCGCTTGTCGCAACCCTGTTCCCAAGACAACATTGCAAAATTACAGCAAAGGGTCAAAGGCGATTTTTGTGGGCAAAGTGATGCAGATTACGGCGCTGCCAGAAGACCCGAACAAATTCAATCAGTACGCCGTGCAATTTCAAGTCAGTCGATCGTGGAAAGGCGTGGATTCACCGCAAATTTCGGTGATCGTCGATGATGCCAGTTGTGGCGGTCTCAAGCGATCGATGCAGCCAGGTGATCGCTGGTTGATTTTTGCTAGTGGTGAACCGCTACAAGCTGATGGATTCAACCAACACACGCGATCGGTGAAAAATCCGGCGAAGGATCTACGTGATATTGTCAAGGTGTTCGGGAATGGCAAGACGATTCGCTGAGGCAATTGCCGCCATGCCAAATTCAAGTGGCGAATTCGAAATTTGACCGACTTCGCTTGACTATCGCCCTCGAATGGAATTCGGGGCTACAAGCGAAAGTCCTCACGGACTAGAGATTCAGTCCCAAAGGGACTTGCGCTGTTAGCCCCGAATTCCATTCGAGGGGCGGTCTCACCCGCAGTCCTACAACTCGCACCACAGCATCTTCAAACCCAAGGCGTATCCAACAGGTGTGCGCCTAACCCAACCCAGCTTGGATTTGCGCCAACGCCTCCGCTAACGCTGCCGCCAACTTACTTTCATCGCGCCCCCCCGCCTGGGCAAAGTTGGGCCGCCCGCCGCCGCCGCCACCGCAGATTTTCGCCACCGCCCCCACCACTTTCCCCGCCTGCAATCCCTGCTTCACCACCGCCGGACTAAAGGCCGCGACAAAGCCCACCTTCTCCGCTTCCGGGCTGCCACCGAGGACGACCGCGCCTTCCCCGAGCTTCTGTAACAGCGTTTCCGCCGCGCTTTTGAGGGATTCGGCATCGGCTCCGGGCAGTTCGGCCACCAGGACTTTCACGCCCCCGATCGACACTGCACCATCCAATAACTGCCCCGACTGCGCCACGGCTAATTGCGATTTCAGCATCGCCAATTGCTTTTGGTTGTCCTTCAGTTCCGCTTGCATGGCGATCACCCGATCGACGACTTCCTCGGGTTTGACTTTGAACCGATCGCTTAAGTCCTTCACCACAGTTTCGCGCACATTTAAGTAAGCCAAAACTGCTGGCCCCGCTACCGCTTCAATCCGCCGTATACCTGCTGCCACGCCCGTTTCCGAGATGATTTTGAACACGCCGATTTCCGCTGTGTTGGCGACATGGGTGCCGCCGCAGAGTTCCATCGAGACACCGCCGAAATCGATAACGCGGACGACATCGCCGTAATTTTCGCCGAACATCGCCGTTGCGCCTTTCGATCGGGCCTCAGCGATCGCCATTTCTGCCACATCCGCCCCGTGAGCATCGGCAATCCAGCTATTCACCTGCGCTTCAATTTGCTGTAATTGATCGGGTGTCAGGGCTTGATTGTAATTAAAGTCAAACCGCAATCGATCGAAGGTCACAAGCGATCCCGCCTGCCCAATTTTGTCGTCAACCACGAGCTTCAATGCGGCTTGCAAGAGGTGTGTGGCCGAGTGATTGGCCTGGGAGCGGCGACGGGAAGTCCGATCGATTTGGGCCGTGACCGTTTCACCGGATTTCAGACTGCCGCGTTCAATCCGACCCATGTGAACGAAGAACCCCGATTCTTTTTTCACATCGTCGATTTGCACCAGGGTTTCGCCGACGGATAGGTAGCCCCGATCGGCAATCTGACCACCGGATTCCGCATAGAACGGAGTTTTATCGAGAATGATTTGCACATCGCTTCCGGCAACAGCAGTGGCAACCTCCTCTCCATCGACGAGTAATAGTTCAATTTTTGCGGGACTGGAGACTGCGGTATAACCGAGGAAATCCGTTGAACTGAGTGTTGCAGCCAATTTGTCTAAGCTGCCTTGAACCGTCAGGTCGATCGTCTTCCTTGCGCCCCGCCCCCGATCGCGCTGCGCTGCCATCTCAGCTTCAAAGCCTGGGACATCGACGGTCAAGCCTTTTTCTTCCGCAATTTCCTGCGTCAGTTCTAGCGGGAATCCGTAGGTGTCATACAATTCAAACGCATCTTTGCCAGGGATTTGGCCTTTGACTTTGGTGAGAATTTCTTCGAGCATTTTTTCACCGCGCTCGATCGTCTTGCCAAAGCGTTCTTCTTCTGCGCTCAGTTCGGATTTGATGAATGCTTCACGATCGCGCACATTCGGATATTCGCCTTCAGAAAGCTCGATCGCTGTCTCCGCCACCGCCGCCGTAAACATACCTGGAATGCCAATCAACCGCCCATGGCGCACCACGCGCCGAATTAACCGCCGCAGTACATAGCCCGCTCCGCCATTGTCCGGTGTAATCCCA
This sequence comes from Cyanobacteria bacterium VAR_4_metabat_243, assembly GCA_031415035.1. GTDB lineage: Bacteria > Cyanobacteriota > Cyanobacteriia > Leptolyngbyales > Leptolyngbyaceae > Romeriopsis. The sequence continues at coordinate 4,394 of JANOQX010000069.1, read as the reverse complement.
TCGGCAATCATATGGGTGACCGCCCGAACGTGATCGCCAATCACTTTGAGCGATACTTTTATCGATTCATCAGACTTGTGATAATCGATGCCCGCTAGCTTTGCCGCAGTTTCCACGATCGGAAAAATCAAATCGGTTTCGTAGTTATTCGGCACCTTTTGCAAGATCTGCGCCATCCGCTCCAAGCCCATGCCGGTATCAATATTCTGCTTTGCCAACGGCGTTAGATTCCCGTCCACATCGCGGTTGTACTGCATGAACACCAAGTTATAAAACTCGATGAATCGACTGTCATCATCGGGATCGATATTGTCATCGCCCAATTCCGGCTTAAAGTCGTAATACAACTCCGAACAAGGCCCACAAGGCCCCGTCGGCCCGGATACCCAGAAGTTATCCTTCGCGCCCATCCGCACGATTCGCTTGGGATTCACGCCCACTTCATCGCGCCAAATCGCTAACGCCTCGTCATCTTCCTCGAATACGCTGACGACAATATTTTCCGGCTTGATGCCAAAAACCTTCGTGCTAACTTCCCACCCATAGGCGATCGCCTGACTTTTGAAATAATCCCCGAAGCTAAAATTCCCCAACATCTCAAAAAATGTGTGATGCCGCGCCGTGCGACCGACATTTTCAATATCGTTGGTACGAATGCACTTTTGCGACGTCGTGGCCGTGGGAAATTCTGCCTGCTGCTGCCCGAGGAAAATCGGCTTGAACGGCAACATCCCCGCGATCGTCAGCAGCACCGTTGGATCCTCCGGCACCAGGGAGGCGCTAGGCAAACGCTTATGCCCCTTCGATTCAAAGAATTCGAGGAATTTTTGCCGAATTTGGTTGCCGCTGAGGGAGTCAGTCATGGGAGTCGTACAGAAGGGGTTGATTGGATTACTATTTTAGATTCTGAAGTCAGTTCCTGCGCAGGTTTTCCGCAAGATTCTGAGTAATCAATACAATCGTTCTAACGCGTTTCAGGATTTTTTGGTTTGGGGGGGTGGGGACCAGTTCGGCTTAACTTGGTGCTGGCTCAAGGCGCACTCACCAAATTCGCCGCATTTATCCCCGTGGGTTGCAGTTGTACCCGATCGCCGATGTTCACCCGATCGTACTCTTCGCAAGGCAAATCCCAGAACCCAACTTTTGATTTGGGTTGCCCGTATGGTCGATCGGGATCGCTGAATTGCCCCGTTAGCCGACAGGTCATCTTTGTGGCGGCGATTTGCTGTGGGGGCAGTTTGACGATTTTGACCTTGGGTTTGCGGGGGGCATCATGCTTGCCTTTGTCCGTTTGGGTTTGCTTAAATGTCCATTCGGTCACCCGATACGTCGCCCAAGTATCGGCAAAGGTTACCGTCACGACGATCGGTTCTTTGATGGGGATTTGGCGGGTGCTGTACACCGGCACCGATCGCGATCGCTGAACTTGTCGGGTACTGTACACCGGAATCGACTGCGTATTTGGGATTTGGCGCGTGCTGTAGGTCGGCACCGATCGACTGCGGGAAACTTGTCGGCTGCTGTAGACCGGAACGCTCGTACAACTGCGTGCGCCCAAACCATTCCCCGTCGATCGGGTTTGGCATTTTTCTTCTGTGCCGGACTGATAGCGTTCCGATTCGTAGTAGGTTTCACTCGTCGTACCGCTTTGATAACGTTCCGATGTGTAATCGGTTTTCGTTGTCGTGCCACTTTGGTATTCTTCGGGTTCGGTATAGGTTTCGGTTTTGGTGCCGCTTTGATATTGTTCGGGCACCATCACCGTGCGGAAGCCACGATTTTCCGGTCGTTTATTTTCGCGGGTTTCGGTCTTGAGCAATGTCGCTCCGGATGGCATCGCACTTTGCCAGGATTCCCGCTTGTACCCTTTCTGTTCCTCGATATCGACTTCCGCCACCCAGCTCAAATCTGTCACCTGGACTTGCAGCACTGTCGGTTCCGGGGGCGCGATCGCGACTGGAATGGGCGATCGCGGTATTGACGATGACCAAATTGTTCCCGCCACGATTCCTGCGCCCATCAACGCTATCGTCGAAATCCCCACCGCCACGATCGGCGCATTGGTCGATCGGGCCGGACGGCGCGGCAACGGCGCGGGCGATGACTTCTGCAACTTTACGGGAGTCCCAACGGCCACGATCGACGGGGCTTGTTGATCCGGTATTTGAGCACCGGAAATAGCCCCGATTTCGGAGGTTTGGTAGCTATTGCAATTTTCACATTGCAGCAACTTCGGGGCCAATCCCGTATCGGTATTCACCGCATCACAAACTTTGCACACCCAGAACGGGGGCCGATTGATTCGCTTCGGGTCAGTGACTACCCGGCTATCAGGGGCCTCATACAGCCCGATCGAGTCAACGCGCCAATGCAGACAACTGGGACAGCGATTACCCTGGGGATTGAACACGGCACTGATATGCGCCTGCCCACATTCTGGACAGTCCCAAAACAACTCAATATATTCAACCGTATCCATGCTCATTCGGTGGATTCAGGAACTAAATTATCGGGAAATCCACCCCATCATATCGGCTGCACTGGACTGCGCCTCACCTTTCACCAAATCTTCAAACTCAAAGCCAAAAATCCCAAAAAATCCCGTGGGATTCGGGAATCGTCTCAGGCGCGGGTGAAGTTAGGCACGATATACCCAAAACCACATTATGAAAGCCACCCTAAGCCGCTTACGTTCGCTGATTTTTCCTGGTCTCACCACGATCGCGCTGATGGTCGTTTATGGCATTTGGCTGATTTTCGATGATATGGTGCGATCGGTCTATGGGCCGTGGTTGCTGGTAGGGCTGGCGCTAATGGCTGGCTTGATCATCCTTGGCCCCGGTTTATTCCGGCGGCATCACCGGAAAGTGTATCTGGTGCTGACCGGGTTATATGTCGCGGCCTTAATCATCGGCTGGAATGTCGATTGGAGTCCGACCAAACCGTTTTATCGCTTTTATAATGGCATTCATCTGGGGATGACAATTCCCGAAGTCCAGCAACGACTCGACCAAGCCTTTCCCCCAAATGGCTGGTATCCCAAGCCCAAAACTGAGACTGAGCCACCTGGGCCAAAAGATGGTCAAATCAAACAGTTATTTCGACTGGAACCACCGCTGAGTGCGGAGATTATTAAGTTGCAGTTTGAGCAGGGGCGCGTGATGAAGAAGGAATATTCGCCGGATTAGGCAGTTTGCTAGAATGGCGACGATGCGACAAGATCAATCTGAGGGAAACCCGATGCTGGACAGGCTTTTTGGTAAGAAACAACCGACGCAATCGCAGGTCGTCGGGAATATTACGACGAATGGGGGACAGGTGCAGGTCGCCCAGGCGGTTGGGGATGTGGCGCAGGCGATGTCGGGGGAGAATGCGGGTCAACAGCAGGGATTGACGGGGGCGGAGGTGGTGGCGTTGTTGGAGAAGCTGATGGGGGCGATCGAGTCCTCAAGCCTGACGACGGCGCAGAAGGAGGAGCTTCAGGATTATCTCAAGCCGACGCAGCGGGAGGCGGGGAAGGAGAATCCCAATAAGGATTTGATGGGGGCGAATCTGAAGAATGTGGGTGAGACGATGAAGAATCTGAAGGAGACGACGGAGGCGGGGAAGACGATTTGGGCGACGGGGGTGGAGGTGTTTAAGGCGATCGGGCCTTGGGTGGGGTTGGCGGCGGGATTGTTGGGTTAATCGGTTTCGTCGTCAAAGATGTCGGCGATTAATTCGGCGGCGGTGCCTCGTTTGGCGGTGCCGTTTCTCACGGCTGCCATCGCGGCGATTTCGTTTTGGCGGATTTCCTCGCGGCGTTGGCGGATTGCTTGACTGGGTTGGGTGCGGCGTTTGTGGATCAGGTCGAAGAGGAAGTCTTGATCTTCTGCGGAAAGGGCTTCTACGGCTTCGATCGCGGTTTGGAGGGTGCTGGTTTGGGGCATGGTGGCGGAAGTGTGATCGGATATTTTCATTGTAGAAGAATCCGATCGCGGGTTTTTCCGTCATAATCTACGGATATTCTCTTGCGGGTGTGAATCCTGTGAGTATGCGCTGATCTGTGGGTGAGTTATGGCGGATGGGTCGCAAAAACAGAAGGCGGGGGACATTGATGCTGAGGGATCAGTGCAGATCGCGCAGGCAAAACGAGATGCGAACTCGATCCAGAATTCTCCCAATGCTCAGATCCAGAATTTCTGGTCGTTTTTTGGCGGTCGATCGCGTCAACCGAAAACGATCGATTGGGAAGTCGCGGCCAAGCTGATGGATCGACAATCGATCGATGTTGAGAATCGGCTTGAGCAAATGCTGTTTGGGATTGCGGAGATTGGGCTGACCGATAACCCGCAAGAAGTCGCCAAACTCGCGGCGCTGAGTGCCTGACAAATCTATCGAAAACACTGTGGTAT
>JANOQX010000068.1:0-36284 GCA_031415035.1 Cyanobacteria bacterium VAR_4_metabat_243 | reverse complement strand
TCAACGGCAGGGCTAGTAAGGGAACCCCGCTAAAGCGGGCTGGGAATTTTTTCTTAGCCCGCTTTAGCGGGGTTTCGCTCATAGCCCTGCCGTTGACGCGCGGGCGGTTTGGTAGCGGAGTCGGGGCAATTCGGAATTCGCACCACAGAATCCTAGAATTCGCGGGGCGATGGCGCGCCGACTTCGGGTCAATTCGATTTATATTTCAACGATCGCCGCCTTGCTTCCATCGTCTCATTAATAATCGCCGCCAAATTCGGAATCCGATCGATGAATCCCTGGAACAAACTGGGATTGAACATTACGACTTGCAAATCTTCGCCCGCTTGGATCGTCAAATCGCTGGTGAGTTGTCCCAGTAATAGCCGTTCGCCGAAGAGGTCGCCCGCGACTAGTTCGCCGATCGCTTGGGTTGTTTCGTCGGCTTCGCGCCGGATTACCTTGGCCCGACCGCGCAGAATCAGATAGATCCCATCGATCGGCTCGCCTTGCACTAAGGCCGTTTCGTTGTGGCCATATTCATGCAGTTCGGCATCCTGCGCCAATGTCACTAACGTCTCGGAAGATAGACTGCTAAAACTCGGCAAAGATTGCAGGCCATCGATGATTTGTTGATGGGTTAAACTGCTGCGGGTAGCGGCATCGATCGCTTGATATTGCGCTTGGGTGGGGAATGGCATCGTTAGGCCATACCGCTGGGAAGCGTACCAAACGCGACTGGTCACGGCACTGCGAATCCGGGGCATCTGGGCATATTCCGCGACGAAGAAGCGCAACTGATAGCCGATCGCGGAATCGTCGTAGGACATCACCTGCACTGTGGGCGGCGGTGCGGTCAAGATCCCTTCCGTGGTTTGGGCGATGTCTTCTAAGATGCCAATGACTTTGTTCGGGGGATCATCGTAGGAAAATCCTAGGGTGATTTCTTCGCCATGAATTTTGCTGGGGCGACTGTAATTGCCGAAGCTGCCTTGGGCTAATACGGAGTTGGGGACGATGATCAGCTGCTGTTGGGGGGTGCGCAGATGCACCGATCGCCAAGTAATTGACACCACCTGGCCGATTTTGTCATCGATATTGAGCCAGTCATCCACCGAAAAGGGTCGCTCAAACAGCAGCGCCACGCCGGAAAACAGGTTGCCCATCGAATCCTGGAGCGCCAAACCCAACACCAAGGAGCCAACCCCCAAGGCCCCCAGCAACCCACCCAAATCCGCGCCCCAAACATTCGCAATAATGATCGCCAATCCCACCATGACGAGAATTGCCCGCCCCATATCAATCAACAGGGACGGCACCTTCGCCTGCCACGACGCGGCATCGGCTTGCTTAAAAATCAGCGCATTAATTCCCGATAGCGCGGCGATGATAATCACTAGCCAAATACTCGTGCGTAGACATTTCATCAACATCTGCTCGGGGGCAATCCCGCACACGCGATGCAAGAGCAAAATCACCCCCGCTAAGGGCACAATCCATTGGCGCACCAGCTTGACGGCCTCCAGCAGCGGCGAATCCAGCCGTTTCAGCCGTTCGATGATCTCCGTCAGGGTCAACATCACGAGCGGGAAACTCAGACTCAGCCCACCGGCCCAGCGAAACCACTCTTCTTGGAATAATGACTCAAATCCCATGGGTAATCTGCTCCTAGACTCGCTTCACGGCCCAAACTGGAATTGCCCCGTGCCGCCCGGCAATGTCGATCGGGGTGCGCCGCTCAAAGGCGTAGGACTCACCGAGCCGATCGTGCACCGCTTGACCGACCCAAATCTCGTCGGGTGCCGTATGCGCGGCAATGATATGGGTTTGGATGGCGGTGTTGCCCCAGAGGTTGTAACTGATGTAGGCGCTGCCAACGACGCCCGCAATCACCGTTCCGGCATCAATGCCGATGCGCAGTTGCAAATCCGTGCCATGTTTCTGATTAAACTGGATCAGGCAATTTTGGATGGCGAGAGCGTATTCCACCGCATATTTGGCATGATCGAGGCGGGGCGTCATCAGGCCACTGACGGCGATATAGTTGACGCCTGACACCCGAATCCGTTCGATCCCCTGGTTCAGCGTGGCGGCATCAAAGCTGGAAAAAATTTCGTTGAGGTAGGCCACGGATTGTTCGGCGGGCCAGGCCATCGATCGATGATTAAATCCCGCAATTTCAATCACCAACACCGAGACATTACTGGCTTTATCGGCGATCGGGGTTTCGCCGGCTTGATAGCGTGGGACGATCGCCACTGGCAGCAGCATTTTGAGCAGGGATTGGCGTTCGGCGGTGCGATCGGCGATCGTTGCTTGTTGTTCCTGGAGTTTGGTGGTGATTTGGTTGACGGATTTGGCCAGTTGGTTGAGTTCATCCTTGGAGCGAATCTGAATCTTTGTATCAAAATGCCCCGCCACAATCCGCCGCGAGGCATTCATAATGTCGTAGACCGGGTTGAGAAACAGTCGCGACAACAGCGTTGACAATAGTGTAATCAAGACAATAATTGCCGTCGCGGTGATCAAGATCCGTTTGCGGAACTGGGCGATCGGGGCGATCGCTTCCGACTCATCCATCCGGGTAATCAAGGCCCAAGTCACGTCGCCAAATCGCACGGGCGCATAGGACATGATCGAATCCACTTGGCGGTAGTCCTTGCCCCGTTCGACGCCGGATTGATTCTGGAGTGCCTTATCCACCAGGGGGAGGCGGATTTCCTGATTGAGAATGGTGGTTTTGGTATTGCGGAGCCGTTCGAGCAAGCGGGCCGCTGCTCCCACTTTTTTCATTTGGGCGATATAGCCATCGGGATCTTGGAGCATGAACCGCGAGTTGGATCGCATTTTGTAATCCGCCCCAACGACGATCGATTCACCCGTCTCACCGAGGCCAGCGTTGGCCCATTGCTGGTTATTGGTCATCACCCGATCGATCTCGTTGGTGGAAAGCTGAAGGGCGATCACGCCGATCACTTGGTTGCGATCGTATAACGGTGTTAGTACGAATGCGGTGGGATTGCCGTAGGAAGGGCGGTAGTTACTGTAGGGCGCGTACTTCACGGTGAGCCGCTCGGGGGATTGGAGTAGTTCTTTGACCGCAACGGCGAGATTGTTATCGCTGTAGGGACCCTGTTTCAAGTTGATCGCAAAGTCGGCTTCTTTCTCGTAGGAATAAATCACATCCAGGGTTTTGGCATCGATCAGCATGAAGTCGTAGTAGGTGTAACGCTGAAACATGCTGGCGATCGTCGGATGCAATTTGGCATGGACTTTACTGTATTCACTACCGTCATTGGCCACATTCAGGGCTTCCTTTTGACTGAGCGGATTGGGATTAATCACCGCATAGTGATATTGCAAATACTGGGCCGCCTTACCCTGGGGCATGTAGTCATCCGCTAGGGGTTTGCCATCAATGTTCTTGCTCAGAGCCGGGATAAATTCCTTTTCATAAAAACTTTTGAGCTGCTCGGTGGCGGCGGGGGCGATCGTCGCCGTTTGATCGAGATCCTGGAAGCTCGATCGTAGCCCCTTGAAATGCTCCAGCAATGTCTGATCTTCACTGATCGTCTGAATCTGCGCCTTCACCCCATCAAAGTAGGACTCCACTTGGTAGACGCGGCTACTGCGAAGCGTCGTCAGCGCACTGAGCCGACTCGATTCCAGCGCCTCTTGGCCGCTCTGGTAGCCCACATAGCCCGTGACCAAAATCGATAGCAAACTCGCCAGCAGCAGCATCAAAAACAGCTTCGACTGAATGCTCAACCGATCGAAGATCCGCAATGGTTGATTAAACACAGCAAACATAGGAATCAATCCCGCACGGAAACCAGGAAAACACATCCGATCGCCCGTCAGCGCCAGCACGTGAATTTGCCTGCCATTCTAGCTTGGTTTTGCGCGGCTTTAATCGGGTTTTGGGGTGTATTTTAGGCTTCAATCCGTTTGAAGAAGTCGATCGTCTCCACTAAGGCCACGATAAACTGGTCGATTTCCGCCGTTGTGTTGTAGAAATACAAGCTGGCCCGCGCGGTGGAATTGGCGTTGAGTAGACGATGCAGCGGTTGGGTGCAATGGTGGCCCGATCGGATGGCAATGCCTTCATGGTCGAGCAACGTCGAAAGGTCATTGGCATGCAAATTGGCGACAGTGAAGGTGGCGAGCGCCGCACGGCCCGCGCCATCCGCCTGGGGATTTGGCCCGTATAAAGTCAAATCCGGCACCGTGGCAATTTGCTGATACAAGTATGCGGTCAGTTCTTCCTCGTAGGCATGAATATTGTCCATCCCGATCGCCGTTAAATAATCCACCGCCGCCCCCAGTCCGATCGCTTCGGCGATCGCCGGAGTCCCCGCTTCCAACTTATGGGGCAATCCGGCGTAGGTCGAGTGATCGAGAAACACGTCTTTGATCATTTCACCGCCGCCAAAGAACGGCGGCATGGCATTCAAAATATCTAACTTGCCGTAGAGGAAACCAATTCCCGTGGGCGCGCAAAGTTTGTGCCCCGATGCGACGAACCAATCGCAGTCAAGATCCTGCACATCGATCGGCATGTGTGGCGCACTCTGACAACCATCCACCAAAACCTTCGCACCCCATTTATGCGCTTCCGCCGCGATCGCCTTCACAGGATTGATGCAGCCGAGGGTATTCGAGACATGCACCGTGGCGACGAGTTTGGTCCGATCGGTCAGTAATGTCTGGTAATGCGCGAAATCAAACTCCCCAGTGGCCGTCAGTTGCACATGCTTGATCACCGCGCCTGTGCGCTGCGCCATCATCTGCCAGGGCACCAAATTACTATGGTGCTCCATCACGGTGAGAATGATTTCATCATCCTTTTGCAGATTGGCCCAACCCCAACTATAGGCCACCAGATTAATCGCCTCGGTGGCATTGCGCGTGTAGACAATTTCCTCCCGATGGGCTGCATTAATAAACCGCTGCACCTTATCCCGCGCCCCTTCATAGGCATCCGTCGCCCGCGCACTCAGGGTATGCACCCCGCGATGCACATTCGCATTATCACATTGGTAATAATGCATCAACGCGTCTAGCACTTGCGTTGGTTTCTGCGAAGTCGCCGCATTATCCAAATAGACCAACGGCTTCCCATGCACTTCCTGATTCAGAATCGGGAAATCCTTACGGGTCAGCAATGCCAGAGGTTTAATTTGAGCCAGGTTCATAGATTTACCGGGGATTTTACCGTAGGGTGGGCAATGCCCACCTTTCCAAACATAACGCCATCACCAACCATCATCAATGCGATCGATCGCGCATCACCCCCGTCAGAGTCCGCCGCAGCGACTCCACCGGAATATGATTTACCACCTCGATCGCGAACGCAAACTTCAACAACTTCCGCGCCTCCGGCTCCGCAATCCCCCGACTCTGCAAATAGAAGACCTCATCATCTTCCAACTGGCTCACCGTGGCTCCGTGGGCGCATTTCACATTATTCGCAATGATTTCCAGTTGCGGCTTCGTGTCGATTCGGGCCTTATCCGACAACAGCAGATTCCGACTGAGCTGCGACGCATCGGTTTGCTGGGCCAACTTCGGCACATAGATTTGGCCATTGAATACCCCATGCGCCCGATCGTCCACGATACATTTATGCAACTGCTGCGCCGTGCCGTGCGGCTGATTAAACGCAATCAAACTGTGGGTATCCGCCGTCTGATCGTCTTCCAGCAAGCTCAAGCCATACATCTGCGTATGCGCCTGTTCCCCAACTTGATGCACTTCAAAATTATGGCGAGAAATCACCGCACCAAGCCCGATCGCGATGCCGATATATTGGGCATCCCGCCCTTGAGAAACGGCGGTTTTGCCGATGTGGTAGGCCATTTGGCTTTCCCACTGGATGCGCGTGTGATTGACGATCGCGTTGTCGCCAACGTAGATCTCCGTGACGGCATTCGTGAAATAGGGATCGTGCTTATCCGCTGAGGTGTATTCCTCCACCAACGTCACTCGACTACTGGTTTCGGCAATGACCAGACAACGCGGATGGGAAACCGTCGTGGTTCCCGCCGTGCGCGACAGGAAGACCAAGTGAATCGGCTGATCGATCGTCACATTACGCGGCACCCAAACGATCGCGCCATCCACCATACTGGCCGTATTCAGCACCGTAAAGACTTCCTCGGCCCCGGTTTGTTTGGCCAAATACGTCTGCACCGTGGCGTACTGTTCAGCGGTAAGTTGACTAAATTCACCCACGAAAACGCCTGTTGGCAAATCAGTGGTTTTGGATAAGCTCGGCTGGAACCGCCCGTTCATGAATACCAAACGAATCTTGGCTTCCGGCACCACCAAACTATCGCAGGCTTCTAGCCCCTGATCGATCGGTGCAACCTGCCAATCATGCTGCACCAACGGCGTCAAATCCGTGAAGCGCCAAGCCTCATCGCGAGTCGAGGGAATCGCAAATTCTGCCGCGATCGCCGCCGCTTGATCTCTCGTCTGATTCAACCAATCGAGCGTGGTCGGTTGACGGCGTTTAAGTAGGTCGCTCAGGTAGGCGGTACGATCGATTTTCACGATCGTGCCTTTGCCACCCACTTCCGGCACCACAGCCATTTCAAAAACATCAGCCATCATACTGCACCCTCCAAAATCCAATCGTAACCCTGAGCTTCGAGCTTCAGCGCCAATTCCTTACCACCCGTTTGCAGAATTCGACCATCGGCCATCACATGCACATAATCCGGCGTGATGTAGTCGAGCAATCGCTGATAGTGCGTCACCAGCAACATCGCATTGTCACCATTCGATAGCGCATTGACGCCATTCGCCACCACCCGCAATGCATCAATATCCAAGCCAGAGTCGATTTCGTCCAAAATCCCCAACTTCGGTGCCAGCAGAGCCATCTGCAAAATTTCGTTGCGTTTCTTTTCGCCCCCGGAGAAGCCTTCATTCACGCCGCGCGTCAGGAAAGCCAAATCCATTTTCAACAATTCTAGCTTTTCGGCCACAATGTCATCGAAGTCAAAGGGATCAATTTCTTCCAGTCCTTCGTGCTTGCGTTTAGCGTTGTAAGCCACCCGCAAGAAATCCAAGTTCGTCACACCGGGAATCGCCATCGGATACTGGAACGCCAGGAAAATCCCACTGCGCGATCGGGTTTCGGCGTCGAGTTCAAGCAAATCCTGACCCATAAACTGCACCGTCCCACCTGTCACTTCGTAGGCCGGATGACCCGCCAGGATTTTCGATAGGGTGCTTTTGCCAGAGCCATTGATACCCATGATTGCATGGATTTCTCCGGCCTTAATTTCGAGGTTTAGCCCCTTGAGGATCGGGGTGCCATCGATGTTGGCGGTCAGATTTTTGACCGATAAAATTGTGGGGCTGTTGGCGTTAATCACAGGGATGCTCTCTATTGTTAGTCAAAAATTTAGGCTTGTGCCAGCCGTTTGAGGATACGGAAAACTTCGTATAAGTCACCCGATCGCCGCATCCCAAATTGATCGGAAGTGGCATACTGCGGCCCGGCTTCATCCTGTATCAACTTGACAAAGATAAAGTCACTACCCGAAGCAATCAAACCGTAGCAAGGCTGATCAGGATTGGGGTTGGCTAGCATGTAAGCTAACAGTTGTGCAAAGCCCGCCTCGATCGAATACTCCGCTTTCTTCGACTCAATCACCATGGCCCAAAACCCATCGCGCAGGAGCAAAATATCGAGCATTCCCCGAATCAAAACACCATCATCCTCAGAACTAATGGCGATCGACTGCTCCGCATGAATGTGAAACGGCGGCAAATACAAGCCCGCCAAGAATAGCAATGGCGCAACCACAATCATCTGGATCGTTTGCTCTAGCAACGGTGGGTCTTGAATCTGGTTGAAATAGCCAGCCCTGATCTGATCCAGTTGTTGCTTTTCCTGCACGGTCAGTTCTGCCAAATCGGTCTGCCACTCAGTGAAAAAATCGTCAGACTGAATCCACTGTAATCCGAATGATCGCGTCAATACATTTAATCCAACATCTTTCGCCTGTAAGCTCTGTACCATGCTCATACTCTAAACAACCTCCAGAGTAGGTAAATAGGCAAACCGTTTCAAAATGGCGAGTACCTCATACAGGTCGTTGCCGGGATTGCGGACTTCAAACACCCGCGATAGGGCATATCGATTCACCTCACCGCGCACCAGTTTGAGAAACACAAAACTGCCACCACTGGCAATCAGCCCAAATGTCGGACGGGCATGATCGGGCTGAGCCAACATATAGGAAAGGATTTGGGCTAATCCCACTTCGATCGAAAAACTTGACTCCTTCGATTCGATCACCAACACCCAAAAGCCATCGCGCAAAACCAGAATGTCAATTTGACCACGTACCAGGACATCGCTATCCTCTGCCGTAATCTCAACCGAATGCTCCACCTTCATATGAAAGGGCGGCAACTGGAAATCCGCGAGCAATAACAAAGGTCCCAATACAAAGATTTGGATCGCTTTTTCTAGCAATGGCGGATGCTCGATCGCATTCCAAAACCCCGCCCGAACTTTATCAAGCATCTGCCGATCGGCCTCTGAAACCACAGGCAACGCCGATCGCCATTCCTCAAAAAAGCCGTCCACTTGCACCGCTTTCAGATTAAACGCACGGGTCAGCGTTTCCAAATCAATTCGACTGGCTTGTAAGCTCTGTACCATCGCTGTTTACCCCACGCTGCCTTCGAGCTTGAGCGCCAATAGCTTATCGGCTTCCACCGCAAACTCCATCGGCAATTGACTAAAGACATCCTTGCAAAAGCCGCTAATCATCATCGACACGGCATCTTCCATCGAAATGCCCCGCTGCTGAAAATAAAACAATTGGTCTTCCCCGATCTTGGAAGTCGAAGCCTCGTGCTCCACTTTGCCGGATTTATTCTGCACTTGGATATAGGGGAAGGTATTGGCCTCCGCCTGATCGCCAATCAGCATCGAGTCGCATTGGGAGTAGTTGCGGGCACCGATCGCCTTTGGGCCAATCTTCACCAAACCGCGATAGCTATTCTTCGACTTACCCGCCGAAATTCCCTTCGAGATAATCGTGCTCTTAGTATTCTTGCCGATGTGAATCATTTTGCTGCCCGTATCGGCTTGCTGATAATTATTCGTCAGCGCCACGGAGTAAAATTCACCGACAGAATTATCGCCAATTAAAATGCAGCTCGGATATTTCCAAGTAATCGCCGAACCCGTCTCTACCTGTGTCCAGGAGATTTTCGAGTTCTTACCTTTGCACAGGCCGCGCTTGGTCACAAAGTTGTAGATCCCGCCCACGCCTTCGGCATTCCCGGCGTACCAGTTCTGCACGGTGGAGTATTTGATATCCGCATCATCCATCGCGACCAGTTCCACCACAGCCGCATGAAGCTGATTCGAGTCGTACATCGGCGCAGTGCAACCTTCCAAATAGCTCACCGATGCGCCTTCTTCCGCAATAATCAGCGTCCGCTCAAACTGCCCCGAATCGCCATTGTTAATCCGGAAATAGGTAGACAATTCCATCGGACATTTGACGCCCTTCGGAATGTAGACGAACGACCCATCACTAAATACGGCGGCATTCAAGGCCGAGTAATAGTTGTCCGCCACGGGGACGACGCTGCCGAGATATTTCTGGAGCAGTTCGGGATGCTCCCGCACGGCTTCGGAAATCGAACAGAAAATCACGCCATCCTTCGCCAGCTTTTCCTTAAACGTCGTCGCGATCGAGACGCTATCAAAAATCACATCGACGGCCACATTCGACAACCGCTTCTGCTCAGACAGCGAAATCCCCAGCTTCTCAAAGGTCGCCAGCAATTCGGGATCAACTTCATCCAGGCTCTTTTTCTTCTCCGACTGCTTGGGCGCGGAGTAGTAAATGATGTCCTGATAATCGATCGGCGGATATTCCACATGCGCCCATTCCGGCGTGGTCATTTGCAGCCAAGTCTTGTAAGCCCGCAGCCGAAACTCCAGCATCCACTCCGGCTCTTCCTTCTTCGCCGAAATCAGCCGCACGACATCTTCACTCAGACCTTTGGGGATCACATCCGCCGCAATATCGGTGACAAAGCCGTACTTATAGGGTTGATTAACGAGATTCTGAACAGTTGCGCTCATGGATTATGCGGGGTCGAGTGGGTTTCGGCGGAGCGGAGGATCCCCTAAGCTCAGGGGCGATCGTTACAACATGTGTTGTTTGACTTCTTCGAGGCTGATGCTTTGGTTGGGCGCAGCGAAGTCGCTATCGGGCATCAGGAACAACATACAGTGGCATTCTTTGCGCTCGCGCATAGGAACGCAAGGGCAATTCCAGTAGGCGGCATCGGCTTCGGCTTGCTTGTCTTCGTAGTGCCGACAGGGGCAAAGCGCCGCTCCGAGGGATTCTTTGTGATCGGCCAAGCCTTTGATCACCACTGCCGTCACGCCCGGATCAACACAAAAGTAGGTATCCGTCCGTTTGGCATAGGCTTCAGCAAAGCTGCGAACCGTGTCCAAAGCCTTGTCGGCGTTATTCGAAGTGGCAACAGGGGAAGTGCTCATACGCGATCGCTCTCGGTAGCGGTAAGTAAACTTTCGGCTCACTGATTCTATAATTAAAGCAACACACATCGTTGCGTTAATCCATTGTAGGATACTTTAACAACCTTTGTGTTGTCAAAGTCGGCGCAATATTTCCCGAAATTCCAGCCGCGACTTTCCCGTGAAGGCCAGCATTACGACGATGGGTATGACGACGAGCCAGCCGCCCAGTACGAAGCAGGATATCCTGACCGCGCTCTTGAAGCAGGGTCAACTGACAGCCCATGGGTTGGCGGAACAGTTGGCGTTGACTCCCCAAGGGATTCGGCGGCATTTGAAGGATTTGGAAACCGAGGGGCTAATCGTCCAGGTGACAATGGCGGCGGCGGGCATGGGTCGCCCGAATCACGTCTATGGGTTAAGTGCAACGGGACGGCGGCAATTTCCCGATCGGTATGATAGCTTTTCGATCGATTTGCTCGATACGCTGATGAAGACCGTGGGCAAGGAACAGATGACCTCGATTTTGCGGCAGCAGTGGCAGCAGAAGGCGGCGGCGTATCGGGTGCAGGTGGGGACAGGGGATTTGTTCGATCGCGTGTCAAAGTTGGTGGGATTACGCCAGTCGGAGGGCTATATGGCGGAGTGCCATTTGGTGGAGCCAGAGAATGCGGCGGCGGGGTTTGTGTTGACGGAATACAATTGTGCGATTTCGCAGATTGCCGCGTCGTATCCCAGTGTCTGTGGGAATGAGTTGGAGATGTTCGCGATCGCGCTGCCCGATTGTCAGGTGGAGCGGACGCATTGGCTGGTGGGCGGCGAGCATCGATGCGGGTATTTGATTACGGCGCGGTGAGCCAGGTTCACCAAAAATTCTGCCAAATTGTAAAAGCACAGGAACGGGGGCCAAGATGCAACAATCCGAGCTAGAGCAGGTCAGATACTTGACCAATGCCGCTGGTCAGCCGACTGATGTGGTGGTGCCGATCGCCGTTTGGCAGATGTTGGTGGCGGGCGCATCGACCGCCTTCGACCCGCCCGTCGCGATCGAAGATGATCCTTTGGTCGGAATGTTTTCGGGTACGCCGGATTTGGCGGAGCGGTCGGAGGCGATTTTGGCCCAGGAAATGCGATCGCAATCGGGGTGGTCGTGGAAGGGATGAAGGTGATTGCGGATACAGGATTTGTGGTCGCATTTCTCAATCGTGAGGATGCCAGTCACGCCGCATCAAAAGCCGTCTATGTACAGTATCGATCGATTGTACTGCCGCAAACGGTATTGGCCGAGGTCGCTTATTTGGTCGGACGAGAAGCAGGAAATTCGGCGGTGGCGGCATTTTTGTTGGGCATGAGCCGGAGTCGATTTTGCTTGACGGCCTGGAAGCATCGGATGTTGTGAGAACGGCTGAAATCCTTCAGGTTTACGCGGATAGCCTCATTGATTTTGTGGATCGTCAGCGTTGAAGAGCAAATGCGCGGACGACTGAATGAAATTCATCGGGCCAATTCCGATCGAGCATTGGTGGCTAGCTATCGCCATTTGCAAATGACCGAGGAATTTTTCGGGGTGCTCCATCACCTCCAACGGGTTTGAGATCCCCCCCGACCAGAAGGCATCCCAGATTTTATCGATTTGCGATCGCAATTCACCCGTCAGCATACATTCCCCGACCAAATTCAGTCCTCAGCCCTCTGCCATTAAACCCGTAGAGCGCCCGATCGGCAAGCAAACTCCCCCTCTCACCCCCGTCATGTCCCCCATCATGTCCCCTCTCCTTCCCATGGAGTGGGCTTGGGAGTGGTTCCACTCCGGGCCGCAAACCCCTCCCTACTCCCCCGATTCCCCCAACACCGCCAACACCGCCTTCGGCAACAACTGATCCTTAAACCAAATCAACTTCGCCGACGTATCCTCAAACTTCACCCCCGCCTTCTCCAGATTCAGTCGCTCCGAAATCGCCAAAATCAGATCATCCCGACCCGACTTCTGCACCTGAGCGAATTTTTTGCGCAGATATTCCGGTCGCCAATAGCCGACGATTTCCAATAGATACGTGCGCCCATCGGGATGCACCACCCGAAAATCGGGAATCATTACACTCCCTGGAATCGGCACCAAATCCACTTCCCGCTCCAGCTTCCATTCCGTCTTGCATTTGTCCCAGCGTTCGACAAAGCTCTGCTCTAGCATACTGTCGTAGGTTTTGCCTGGTGGGTAGTGGCTGACGAGGCCGCAGTCCGCCCCGATCGTGAACTTGCCCGATCGCCGATCGCCGCTAAAACTGTCTTTAATTTGCAACTCGCTGGCCAAATCCCATTTCGTGACATGCAATAGTGCGGGCAATAGTTTTGCCATCGCTAAACCGTAGCGAGTGGAAGCATTGAACAAACTCGTTGGCCCATCGATCGTCAGGGTAAAGCCCGTGTCCGCATCACCTTCGATGTAAGTCATCAGTTGAAACAGCTTCATATAGCGGAACAGCAGCTTGTATTCCCCTGGATCGTTGCGATGGGCATTGATCTGCACTTGGCTGGCCCGGTAGAACACGCCTTGAACTTGGGAGAGATTGTAGCGATGGATTAGGGCTTCCGGCGTCGGGGATTCAAACTGGGTCAGGATTTGGTTTTCGTTGAGGTCGGCGTACAGCCCTTTTTGTACCTGTGCTGGCAAGACTTCCTGGCCAAGTTCCTGGGTTAGATCGGCGGCGACGGCGGCGAGGGTTTGGGTCGTTTGAGCATTACTGGGAATGCTTTGGGCCGATCGGGCAAAGACGCGATCGCGCAGCATGGGTGGGTCGAGCGGACTCACCGTTTCAAATTCGCTCCAGGAATTACTCAATAAATGCGCCAAACCTCGCTTGAACCGATAGTCAGTGTCCTCGCCTTCCAGTTCGAGTAATTGCTGGTTGAGTTCGCCCCGCGATCGGCCCTGGTAGCTTTGGAAGAGCGCAATCAACTCCTGGGCGATCGTACAATTCGCCGCATCGAGTTCCAGCCGCTTCGGGACGATCGTCTCACCACTCCAGCGGTGCATCAATAAATCAGTGGGTAACATCAGACGTGGCCCAGTTAAGGATTTTTATTCGATCGCGCATTAAAAAACTACCATTTTTCGCCCCCAATCGCTCGCCAAAGTGTACTGTGAAAGCCCAAAACCAACCATCGACGCCCCGATCGCCGAGAAGTTCCCGAACCAACCAAAGATCTACCCTGGGATAGATTTTCGCGATATATCTTCCTCCTTTTGGTAGATTGAGTCATGTCTTAACATTCGTTTAAGGTGCTACGAGAGTTTGGCAGTTGACGTATTCATTCAGTTCGGTGACAAGTCCCCCGGATGCGGTTTTTTGAGGCTTGATCATTGAGCGAAACCATCGCGACACTCACAAGTTAGGAGAATCATGGTTATGAAATTGCGTTCTTATGCCGCGATCATTTTGAGCAGCGCTGTGCTGGTGGCTCAGACCCCCGCCATGGCCCAGATGGACCCGAAGTTGAAGCCCGATGCGGCTCCAATGATGAAGGATGCTCCGACGATGAAGGATGCCCCGATGCCAGAGGCGGAGATGCCGAAGTCGGATGTGGAAATGGTGCCAGCCACGACCCCGATCGCCCCAGCCGCGACGCCGGACGTGATGCCCGACATGCCGAAGGGCGATATGCCGAAGTCGGAAAAGCCTTCCATGCCCCTACCCACCTTGGATAGTGCCCCTGCGAAGCCGATGCCTTCCAGCACAATGGATCGCCCCAGTGGCCCCGTTCCAGCGGCGATGACCCAGGTGCTGCCCCAGGAAACCATCACCGGGATCAAAACCGTGTCCTTGCCCGATTCTGCGCCGATTCAGCCCGCGTTCTTCACGCTGCCGATCGACTTGAAGGTGGCCCAGGATACCAGTGCGACTTCCTCCACGCCGATCAGCGATCGGTACACAGGCAAAGCCAATTGGGATTTAGCCGCTTGGACAGCAGGCGTGCGCAACTGCCTCCAACAAAAGCCGAAACTGCTGCGGGTCGTGGGCGATCAGAGCGTCCCCTTCATGCTCAATGGCACCGAAGGCACGATCATGCTCAATGCGAACAACCAAGCCGTTTGCCCCATGTAGGCGCTGGAAATCCTGACTTCACCGTGAAATAGAGAGTAACCGTAGGGTGGGCAATGCCCACCTTACTTTTTATGCTTTTAAATCCGAAACTCCGCAAAATCCGCTTGAACTTCGCCTTTGCCGTTAGTCTTCGCTTTAGGGGGTTTAGGCGGTTCGAGTTTGAGCAATTCGGCGATCGACATATGGGGATTTTGTTGCAGGACGTTCAAGACGCCAATGAAGTCGCGGACGATTTCGCCCGGTGTGAGAAAGGCGTCGGCTCCCATCCGATCGCCGATCACCGCCAACACATTTTTGAAATCCTGTTGCGTCAACGTCGATTCGTAACCGTAGTGGATTTGGTGTACATCGGCCAATCGTTGCAGCAATTTAGCTAAATCCTTTTGGTCAAGTGGCTCCAGCCGAATCACCGGGGCGATTTCGTCCTTGACGCCGGACTGGGCCAGTAGGCGACTTTGGCTGGTGCGGCGCTGCCACGCCGGATCGGTAAATAGTCCGCGACGCGGATCTTCCAAGAACTGTGGCGTGCCGCCGATCAGCGTACCGAGGTGCGCCACCCGACCCTGCATCGAGTCGTTAAACATCGCCAATAATTTGTCGTAATTATTTTGGCGCGTGACCGAGGCGGGGATTTTGGCGAGGTGAATCGCTTCATCCAACATGATAATCAACCCGTTGTAGCCAATATCGGCGACAAACTTGGCCATCAATTTGATGTAGTCGTACCAAGTGTCATCATCAATGATCACCCGCACGCCCAGCGCCGCTTTGGCTTCGGTGCGGGTGGCGAATTCCCCCCGCAACCAGCGCAATGCCGCGTCTTTCTTCGGCGTATCATCATTGCAATAGCCGACCCAATAGGCAATGATCACCGAGGCGAATTCAAAGCCATTGACCAAATCGCTAATATCCTGGGTGACTTCGCGAATCTTCGCTTCCACTAAGTCATCGAACCCCGCGTCGGCGGGGCGTTTGCCCGAAGCCTGGGCGACTTGGGTTTGAATCCCGGCAATCCAGCGTTCCAGAATCACGCTGAGTGCCCCACCATCGGGACGGCTCTTGGTGGAGAGGTGATTCACCAGTTCGCGGTAAGTGGCGAGGCCCGAGCCGCCACTGCCCACCAGGCGGCGCTCCGGAGTGATGTCCGCATCGGCGACGACAAAACCTTGGTTCAGGGCCGTGTTGCGCATCAGTTGGAGCATGAAACTTTTACCCGCACCGTAGCGGCCAATCACGAAGCGAAAGGCGGAGCCGCCAGCGGCGATGTTGTCAAGATCGCTCTTCAGCGTGTGCAATTCCCGATCGCGCCCCACCGCAATATGATCCAATCCCACCCGAGGCACGACGCCGGAACTCAGGGCATTGATGATCGCGGTCGAAACCCGTTTCGACAACTTGGGGGATAACTTAGATGGTGACATTGGTTATTGCGCGACTGAGCCAAGGTTGAAGATACCGTAGTCTACAGGCAATCGATCAAAGCGGCTCCTGTAAGAACTTCGTAATTGATCGGACGGTTTAACTCAAGGTTTAAGCATACCTGCGGATGACTCCGGGAAAATACCCACCGGCGAATTCGCCGGATTTGCTGGCCTCTCCCACCTTAGAGCTATGTCTAACGATCGATATCGATCGATTCTGTGTGGTTTTTCGGGCGCAAGTTTTAAGACTCGTTGAAGCTGGCGGTATTCCCACTGAATTTGGGGATATTGAGTTGTAGAAATCTCTGTGCGGGATCCAAGTTTATGGTGCTTGTGTGGGAATACCGATGATGCGTGGATTGACTATTTTATGTAACCCGATCGTCGGGCTACTGGTGCTGGTGGGTCTGGCGATCGCGCCCCCGCCGAGTCAGGCAGCGGTATATCGCCTCGATCGGCTGGGCGATCCGGGCCAGACGCGGTTG
Organism: Cyanobacteria bacterium VAR_4_metabat_243; assembly: GCA_031415035.1. GTDB lineage: Bacteria > Cyanobacteriota > Cyanobacteriia > Leptolyngbyales > Leptolyngbyaceae > Romeriopsis. The sequence goes on along the minus strand of JANOQX010000068.1, from coordinate 19,768 downwards.
TTTCCGGTGGGGTTGGAGCCGCGCCCCGACTATAACGGCCAGGTGGTCGGCGACTTGCTGTGGCTGAATCGCTACACCGTCGAGCCGGGGAGCGAAATCCTCGATGCGGTGTCGCTCACCTTCGGCGCAACGCCCCGATCGGGCCTCAGCTTGAACTCCGGCTTGGCCCCGGCGCAAACTTACCCCATCACCGTGCTGCTCTACAGCGATCCGAATAATGATGGCAACCCGATCGATGCCCAGTTGTTGACCCAGGCCACGGGCCGCCTCCAGAATCCCGATACCGACCAATTCACCACGATCGACCTGGCTCCCACGACGCTGCCCGTGGGTCAGAATTTCTTCGTGGGGGCGTTATTCCGCAACCTGGAACGGAATCAACGTCCCGCCACGGCGGATCTTGGCCCGGTGAACGGGACAACGCCGCCGATTTCGGGCCGATCGTGGTTTGCGATCGGCAATCATGGCGATGGTCAACCCAGCAACATTGATCTGAACAATCTCGCGAATAACTTCGCTCCGAATGGTGGCCCATCGCCTGTTCCGTTGCCCATGGTGTATGGCAATTGGGTGCTGCGCGCCACCGGTCAGCCGATCGGCAAAAACGTGCCAGAACCGGGGATGTTATTGGGATTAGGGGCGATCGGGTTTTGGTGTCGATCGCGCAGATTCCAGCGGTGTTAGAGGATGTTTTATAAAGTCTGACTGTTTGTCGCGAACGTCACGATCCCCCTAAATCCCCCTTAAGAAGGGGGACTTTGAGTCCGGCGGGGGACTTTGAATCCGGTTCCCCCCTTCTTAAGGGGGGTAGGGGGGATCGTGGAGTGCTGAATCGAACCGTCAATGCCGTTTAAAACATCTTCTTAACGATGGGTGGCGATTAAGGTGGCGACTTCGTCGCGATATTCCTGGGCGATGATCGTGCTGGCGGCATCATGTCCGGCTTCGAGAATCAAATCCCCGATCGCTTCTAAGGCCTGTTCATTGATCGTGTCGATTAACATTTCCGGCATGGTCAGGTTGCTTTCGGCGAGCCGCTTGAGGACGCTGGTGGGATTTTCTTCCAGGGCGATCGCGCAGAGGGCTTGGAATTCGTAGGGCTGGAGCTTGCCTTTGAACACCGTCCATTCTTGGGAAAGGCCATTGCTGGTGGTGGGTTTGGGGCTGGCTTTGGGTTTGGCAGCGGCTTTGCTGACGGTGGGGATGGCGTCCGCCAGGCGCGTGGTGGGCGGCGGGGCAGTTTGCGGTGATTGCAGGGCCTGATCGAGTTGCTGCTTTTGGTTGCGCCGATCGAGGATTTGGGATTCGAGATCGCCGAGTTCCGATCGCAGGGCGGTAATCTGCGACTGCATCTGGTCGATCGCGCCTTGGAGGGCAATGCTGCCGCTGCTCGATGGCTTGGCCGAGGCGGCTTCGCGGTCGAGTCGGGTGCGGCGGGTTTCGAGATCGTGAATTTGGGTCTGGAGTGCCGGAATCTGCGTTTGAAGCTGTTGCTGCTGCTGTTCCAGTTCCAGAATGGTTTGGTCGAGGGCTTGCTTCAGGGTGGCCTGTTCGGCAACTTTGGCCTGGAGCTGTTGCAGTTCGGCCTCGCGGCTGTGACAATGCAAATCCGCTTGTTGCTTGGCGGCGAGACTGGCCTGGAGCGCCACCTCGATCCGGGATTCTTCGGCGGCGAGGGATTGGAGCCGGGCTTCGATGTCGTCCAGTTCCTGTTCCACGGGCGATCGGCGCGGCGTGGTCAAATCCCAACTGACGCGGGCGGCCCGACTCGGTGCAATCGGCGGCATTAGATTGGGCGTCCAAGGATTGGGGGCGCTGGCCGTGCTGATGGCCGATCGGTCGGGCCGAACGGCCTGCTGACTCAGGGTTTTGTACTGTGCCTGCAAGGCGGCCAATTCCTCATAGACGCCCGTGCGGCGCGCTTGGAGCGCGCGGATATGACGCTGGAGTTCTTCGCGCCGATCGTGGAGCTGATCTTCCTGTTGCCGCCCGGTGACCATCACCCCCGCCTGACTGCCCACAAAGCCCATCACCCCAGTGAAGGCGGCCTGTTTGAAGTCGCGCAGGATCAATAGACTGAGGCCAAACCCCACGCCCCCAGTCACAAAGCTCAGTATTAAACGGTTTTTTAGCATGACGATCGCAGCACTGACAGAAGATTTTTAGTAAGACCGACCCAAGCAATCCGGCAAACTCACGGCGCAACCCGAACAAATGATCGCGCATCCCCCAACTCACCCTTGAGACTAACATTGATCGCTAATTGATTGTTAGCCGTTGGGCCGCGTGGCAGTTTGCGTGGACGGTTGCGTGTAGAAGATATACCCATGTACTGAATTTGACGCAGGTTTTTCGCCGATCGGGGCAATGTTCCGTGTTTATCAGGACGGTTTGGCAGTGGGTCGGTAGCGTTTTCCGCAAGATCACCTATGGGGATTGTGCGGATTAGCAGTGGAATCTTCAGTATTGGGAGAAGGGAGTCAGAAAAAACTCCGCATCAAAGTCCCCCAGATCGGTATAATTTGGCTGCTGTTGCGATTTTGCCTCAGTGGTTTGGCGATCGCTTGAGTGGCTTACCCCCCAGTTCAACCCCCAGTTCATACGTCAGTTAATGAGTGATTCGGATGAAAGCAAAAAATAATCTCCTATCAGCCCCCTTTGCCCTCAAATTAGTCGGGTTTATTCTGGTCTTTGCCTCGCTCCTGGACTACCTGTTCTTGCTGACTGGATTAGACTTCAAGGACAAGCCATCCCTGGTCAATGGGATTGGTCAACTGGTTAGTCAGGGAACGATCCCCCTGGTTGGCGTTGCATTGGTGCTGACCGCCTATTGGTTGGAGCGGTTGGCCGATATGCCCGCCCGGAATAGCAAGATCTCCCGGTTGGTGGTTTTGGTCGTGGCGGCACTGCTGGGGGTTATGTTCTTGATTCTGGCACCCGTGCATTTGAATAGCACTTCGCAGACGACACAGCAGGTGCGGGCGGAAGTTGACAAAAAAGCGAAAGATGCTGAAGGCGAAGTGGAACAACGGATTCAACAGCGTCAAAATGACCTGACGAATCTGGTGAAGGATCCGAAGCGACTGGATGAGCAGCTCAAACAGATGGATGAGCAGATTAAACAGGCCGGAGAAGAGGAGAAGCGGTTGGTTCAGGCCGTCGCAAGTAAGGCCGAGCCAGAAAGCAAATTGACGGAGTTTCGCTCCCAATTGGCTCAGTTTACGAAATTGGCCCAAGACTTGAAGGAAATTAAGACCAATCCCGCTGCCCTGCAAAATAAGGCAAAAGAATCACGGGATGAGGCCCTCAATGAGATTCGCGCGAAAAAGCAGAAGGCGGACGAGCAACTCAGTAGCCAACCCTGGAAAGCTAGTCTCAAAGTGGCTTTGAACAGTTTGATTCTGTCTGTGGGCTACTTGCTCATTAGCTGGGTGGGACTGAGCGAAATGGGTCTGTTCAGTGGTGGAGCCAAAGCCCGCCGCGCGCCGAAGCCGTAGTCAACCTTGGCCCGATCGCGCCAAAATCGGTAATTCAACGGTCGATCTTTCCGCGTGGAAGATCGACCGTTGTTTTTAGGGGCGATCGGTGACATGCCGCAACGATCGCGCTGTTTGTCGTGGGTGCAGGATACCGCTGAAATTTGACACATCCCACCGCCTGATTTTTATGTTTTCGATTTTCATCCTGACCCATAACGAAGAATTGGATATCGCGGCTTGTATTGAGTCGGCGATGCAGGCCAGCGACCCGGCCCGCGACCCAGCCCAGAGTGACATCATCGTGATCGACTCCTGTAGCACCGATCGGACGGTGGAAATCGCCCGACGCTATCCCGTCCGCGTGATTGAGCATGCCTTTGAAAGCCACGGCCAGCAGCGCACCTGGATGATTCGCAATGTGGCGACGACGTATGACTGGGCCTACATTCTGGAAGCCGATGAGCGGATGACGCCGGAACTGTTCGGCGAATGTCGCCAGACCGTGGCCGCGCCGCAGCATGTGGGCTACTTCGTGGCCGAGCGGGTGATGTTCATGGGCCAATGGATTAAGCACAGCACCCAGTATCCCCGCTACCAAATGCGGCTGTTCGACAAGCAACGCGTGTGGTTTAGCGACTATGGCCATACCGAGCGGGAAGAGTGCGACGGCTCCACGGGCTATTTGACCGCGACCTATCCCCACTACACCCAGGGCAAGGGCTTCGCCCGCTGGTTCGACAAGCACAATACCTATTCCAGCAATGAAGCCAAGGAAACGGTGAAGCAGTTGACCCAGGGCCAGGTGAATTGGTCGGATCTGTGGTTTGGCAAAACTGAGGTCGATCGGCGACATGCGCTGAAGGATTTGTCCCAGCGGCTGCCCTTCCGGCCTTTGATCCGATTTATCTTCATGTATGTGTTTCTCAAAGGTTTTCTGGATGGGCGGGCGGGCTTTGCTTGGTGTACGTTGCAGGCGTTCTACGAGTACATGATTGTGCTGAAGACGTGGGAGATCCGGCATTTACCCGTGGCGACGTTAGCCGCACTGGAAACTGATGCCGCCAAGGCGATCGGCCCGGATTATCCCAATTCACCGGAAACCGCAATGCCCGATCATGCCCTCAGCCAAATTCCCTAGATCCCGCCTCCGTAGATTCCCGATCGTTCGAGTCATGGGCGGGGCCGATCGCGGCTTCCGGGGCAAAATCATCCGTGAAAGTGCGCTTCACGGATTTGGCCCCCAGCCGCGAAACTGTGAATCAACCACAGCAAATCGATCTAGCGCACATCGGGAAAGCGGACTCATGAATCCTCGCCAAACATTCTTCACCACATTGGCCCAACTGCACCAAACCCAGGCCACGGGCACGATTTTGGGGTTGACGGCGGCGGAACGCTCGATCGTCGTGCGGTTCGTCGATGGCGAAATCATCGGCCTATCCCACGGCGACCTCACGGGCACGGCGGCCTTGGCGCAGTTAGAGCGGCTGGACATTCCCCATTGCCTGGTGGTGAGTGGCCGATCGGACGCTGCGGGCCAACCCAACTTGCCTGCGACGATCGATATTTTGCTGTCGCTGTCGTTGCGGATTCCCCTGGATGTGTTGGCCGAGGCGCTGGCACCCACGGCGATCGCCACGTCCCGCGTATTTGTCAAAGCCGCCGTGGCTTAGGGGGCGGCCCGGATCTCTGGTAAGATGGTGGGCCTTCCCCATCCAACTGCCATGCAAGCCCGCCGAATTGCCCGCGAACTCGCCCTCCTCAGCCTCAGCCAACTGCCCGCCAATCCGGCAAAGCTGGATCAAAAGGGTTTGCAAGATGTGCTGCTGGCGGCGGTGCGCACCCTCACCACGGAAGTCCGCGACACGATCGAAACCGCTGCCGCCGAACTCCAACGCAGCAATGCCCTGATCCTCGATAGCGAAACCCGTGCCAGCAATCCCGACCAGGCCAAGGGCATCCTCCAAGAAGCGATTGCCCTGACCCAAACAGCGATCAACCGCCTCGGCGCGGCGATCGACCTGCCCGAATTTGTCCAACTGGCGAATCAGTCCGAAGTTCGCGACTACGCCTTCGAAATTGTCCGCGCCTACTACCGCGATCGCGACAAGATCCAAAAGCAATTGGACGATGCCTTGGTGGATTGGCAACTGAGTCGGCTGGCGGCGATCGACCGGCATATTTTGCAAATTGCCACCGTCGAGATTGTCTATCTAGGCGTGCCCGATCGGGTGGCGATCAATGAAGCCGTGGAATTGGCGAAGCGGTACAGCGAAGAAGATGGCCATCGATTTATCAACGGCGTGCTGCGCAAAGTCGTGCAGACGATCAACCGCCCCGATAAGCCCCCCGCGACGATCGAGAACGATCAGTTGCCGGATTAGATGGGTTTCAGCAATGGCCTGCTGCCGCTGTGCGATCGACCTCTGAGTTCCATGATTTTGTTGGTGAATTCGGAATTTGTCCGACTCTGGCACCGCCCGCCCCGCGCGTCAAGGTTGGGCAGCGGAGTCGAGCCAGTGCTGAATTCGCCAACCAAATTTAACCTTCGCGGGGCGATCGCGGCTGTCGGTGGCCAATTCCATCACCCATTCGGCATTGGTGTGCCATCTTCCATCCTCGCCTATTTCCCCTGACACCCATCAGCCGATAGGATAGTAAGTGAAGATTTGTTCGGCGCGCCCTCTCTCACTGGATTGCTACTGCTATGTCATTTAATTGGTTCAACCGCGTTGATCCGGCCGCAGCGGCGGCGATCGCTGGCGAAACTGCGCCCACCGAGGCCCCGGCATCCACCGATCCGCCAGCGGCGGCGGCTCCGCCATCGTCGGCGGAGCAACTGAACTACGCCAAACTGGCCTACGACAGTATCAAGCAGAAGCAAGCCCAACAATTAGCCGCTGCCAATCCCGCTGCGACTGAAGAAACCACTGCGGCCAGTGAAACCAGTGAACCCGGTGAGGCCGCCAATGCCGCGCCGATCGTGTCCCCGATCGACGTAACGCCTGCCGTGGCGATTGAATCCGAGGCTGAACCCGCCGCGATCGCCGTTGAACCCGAAGCAACCCTCTACGCCCCGCTGCCCGATGACTCGGGCTTGCCGTTCTGGGCCAGAGCTGACGCCGATCGGGAGGTGCGGTTGGCCCGCCTGCGGGAAACAGCGGTGGAAACCCCTGTCCCCGTTACCGAACCCCCCGTTGAATCGGCAGCGACGATCGCGGCTCCGATCGCCCCCGTATTGCTTGATGGTGATTTCCTCTGGTCGGCGGAAGTCCTCGCCAGTCAGGGCCGACGGCCCGAAGACATTTCGATCGAAGAGATTACCTGGCTGAAACAACTGCGTCAGGGTCTCGATCGTACCCGTCGCAGCTTGATCAACAATTTGCGCTCGATCGTCGGCCAAGGCCCGCTGAACGAAGATGGGGTGATGGAAATCGAGGCGTTGCTGTTGCAGGCCGATGTCGGTGTGGCCGCGACCGATCGGATTATTGCCGCGCTCCAAGCCAAGCTGAAGCAGGAAGTGTTGCCTCCCGAGGAAGCGATCGCCTACCTGAAGCAAATCCTGCGGGAATTGCTGGAAGAACCACTCCAAGGCCAACACCGCGTCGCCTTTGCGCCGGAACCAGGCAAGCTGAATATTTGGCTGATTACCGGGGTGAACGGGGCGGGCAAAACCACGACGATCGGCAAACTCGCCCACATCGCCACCCAATCCGACTACCAATGCCTGATTGCCGCCGCCGACACCTTCCGCGCCGCCGCCGTGGAACAGGTGAAAGTCTGGGGTGCCCGCAGCGGCGTCGAAGTAATCGCCAATCCCGGCCAAAACACGGATCCGGCCTCGGTGGTATTTGACGCGATTAGTGCGGCCCAGTCGCGGGGCACGGAATTGCTACTGGTCGATACGGCGGGTCGCTTGCAGAACAAAAAAAATCTGATGGACGAACTCAGCAAGATCCGCCGGATTATCGACAAGCAGACCGCTGGGGCGAATGTGGAGTCGCTGCTGGTGCTCGATGCCACCCTGGGCCAAAATGGGCTGCAACAGGCCAAGGTGTTTGCCGAGGCAGCTCAACTCAGCGGCGTCGTGTTGACCAAGCTGGATGGGACGGCGAAGGGCGGGATTGCCCTGGCGGTGGTGCAGCAATTGGGGCTGCCGATCCGGTTTATCGGCGCGGGTGAGGGGATTGAGGATTTGCGGCCGTTCTCCAGTTATGAGTTTATTGAGGCGTTGGTTAGCGGTTAGGTTTATCACCGCTCCGTCGCCCAAAACTCCCTGGGGGTAGGCATTACCCAAAATCAGGAAATCAGTCGATGCGGTTTTGCAACCAGTTGTGTATACTGCACGGGATCAGGGAATGCTAAATTCCATGTCTCCCCCGCCTGCTCCTGACAATCCTACCCCCCGTTTTATTGTTTTATGACTGTTAGTCGCTCCGGCAAATATGGCGGCGATTCCACCCCTGTGCTGGCCCTGAAGGAGCTGGTGGCCCGACTCAATCGCGAGCAAAATAAGATTCAAGATTTACTCGGTTCCCTCGGCTTTGCGCTGCGGAGTTTGAATAATCTCAACCAGTTTTTGGAGCTGATCCCGTTGATGGTCAGCCGGGTGACGGATGCGGATGGCGGCGCGTTGCTAATGTTTCGTAATGGTCAGGTGAAGCTCGAACGGCTGCATTGTCAGGATGGGCAGTGGGGCAAGGAGTTGCGCCGATCGCTCGAAGGGGTGACCCGCCAAGCCACAACTGCTCTGATGGGAGTGCAAGCGGCGGATCTTCCCATCAAGTCGCTCCAGGCCTATGCCGCGTTGGATTACCAGGTGAGTCGCGTGTTGGGCGATCACGTGCAGATTTTTGGCACCCCGATTTTGGTCAAGAATGCGGAGCGGGGGCGGCTCTATGTGTTTAGCCGATCGACGTCGGAATCCCACTGGACGGAGCAACGCCAGAAGCTCGTGCGATTGGTCGCGGATCAAACGGCAGTGGCGGTGGAGAACGATGAACTGACCACCGAACTGCGGCGCAAGGAACGGCTCGATCGGGAACTGGAAATCGGGGCCGAAATTCAAGTGCAGCTATTGCCGCGCCAATATCCGGTGATTCAGGGTTTGGAGCTGGCGGCGCTGTGTCAGACGGCCAGCCGGGTGGGCGGCGACTACTACGATTTCATTCCCTATCGCCGCACCAATGCCAATGGCGACCCCTCAGAACGCTGGAGTATCACGATCGGTGATGTGATGGGCAAAGGCGTTCCCGCCGGACTGATCATGACCATGACGCGGGGGATGCTGCGGGCCGAGGTGTTGAACGGTCACTCGCCCGCAAAGGTACTGCGCCACCTGAATCAGGTGATGTACGAGGATTTGGAAAATTCCAATCGGTTCGTGACGCTGTTTTATTCCGAGTACGATCCGGTGACCCAGGTGCTGTCCTATAGCAATGCCGCCCACAATCCGCCGCTGCTGTGGCAGGCCGCGACCCATGCGATCCAGCGGTTGGATACGGTGGGGATGCTGATCGGACTGGATGTGAATACCCAGTTTCAAGAGGCGCACGTGCAGCTTCAGCCGGGGGATGTGGTGATTTATTACACCGATGGCTTCACCGAGGCGACCAATGCCAAGGGCGATCAGTTTGATGAACCGAATCTGCTGGATGAGTTGCAGCGAGCTTGTCAGAGCTACCGCGACCCCCAGCAAATCTTGCAGCATTTGTTCGATCGGGTGGAGCAGTTTTCGGGATCGACGACGCCGAAGGACGATATGACCTTGGTGGTGTTGCGGGTCAAGGTACCGGGCGAAATCCGCGAAGAGAAAGCCAAGCGGCGGATCGAGTTGCCCCGGATTTAGGCGTGCCGCAATTCCGCCATTTAGCGGCGATAAAATCCGCGTTTTTGTAATTGAGGCTGCCCCCAATCCAATTTTGCAGCGCTTATAATTGATCAAATTCGTATTTTCGAATGCGTGATCCTGTGAGGTGTCTATGGCTTTGTATGCTGAGTTACACCGTCACCTTGGCGGTTCGGTGTTTCCCCGGATTTTGTGGGGCTATTTACAGAAAAGCGCCAATCCCCTGGTCGCCGAATTTGCCGACTATGCGGCGTTTGAGGACTTCTACACGCGGCCCCGGAATAGCCTGGAAGAATACCTTGAATTGCATAAACTGGTGGAGCAGGTGCAAACGGCCAAAACCTTGCCCTACTTCGTTTACCGGCTGCTGCGCGGGGCCTATGTGTTTGAAAATCTGGCCTATTTAGAATTGCGCTATACGCCCTATCTGCGCACCGATGGGCAGTTGTCGGAGACCGAACGGATTGACCAAATGGCGACGATCGTCGAAATCGTCCATCAGGCCAGTCGCACGGTGGAATACCCGATCGTCACCAGCCAAATCCTCTGTATGCACACGGCCCTGCCCTATGCGGTGAACCGGGCGATGGTGGATCTGGCGGCGGATCACGGCCATGCGGTGTGTGGGATTGATCTGGCGGGGAGCGATCGGTTGTATGGCGAACGGATGTCAGAATTTATTGAACTCTATGGCTATGCTCGATCGCGCGGCCTCAAGACCACCGGGCATCTGTACGAAACGCCGAATGGTTGTTATCCCGAACTGTTGCCCCATCTGATGCGGATTGGCCACGGGATTCAGATTCCGCTGCACTATCCCGAATTACTCCCCGAACTCGCCGCCCGTAAGCAATGTCTGGAGATTTGTCCTTCGACTTATACGAAGACCGGGGCACTGACGGATATGACGAAGTTGAAAGTGGTCTTCGATCGGTGCTTTGAGGCGGGGGTGGATATTGCGATCTGCACGGATAATGCGGGGTTGCACAATGTCCGGTTGCCGTTTGAATACGAGAATCTGCTGACGCTGGACATCATCAGCTTCGAGCAACTGCAAGCCTGTCAAGATGCGGCGTTCCGGCACGCCTTTGCTTGGCGCTATGGGCCACGTCCGGCGACGTTGTTGACGGATCTATTGCAGGATCAACGGCTGGTGGCGGCGGTCTCGTAGGGGCGATTGCCGCTTTGTGCTTAAATATAGGTTCTTACCGTCGATCGGCCCGGAGCCGGAGCGGCGTCACCTATTGCTTTGGACAAAGAATTAATCCTATGGCCAACCCTCGCCCCTTTCTGTTGGAATTTGAAAAACCGCTGGCGGATTTGGAGCAGCGGATTAATCAGATTCGGGAGTTGGCCGATGATGATGGGGTGGATTTGGCGAAGCAAATTCAAGACTTGGAGGCGAAGGCGAAGTCGCTGCGCCATGAGATTTTTAGTAGTCTGACGCCGACGCAGCAGTTGCAGGTGGCCCGGCATCCGGCGCGGCCGAGTACGTTGGATTATATTCAGGCCATCAGTGATGAGTGGTTTGAGTTGCATGGCGATCGGGGGGGCTTTGATGATCCGGCGATGGTGGGTGGGGTGGCCCGGTTTAATGGTCAAGCTGTGGTGATGTTGGGGCAGCAAAAGGGCCGCGATACGAAGGACAATATCGCCCGCAATTTTGGCATGGCGTCTCCCGGTGGCTACCGCAAGGCGATTCGCTTGATGGATCATGCCGATCGGTTTGGCATGCCGATTTTGACGTTTATTGATACGCCAGCGGCTTGGGCCGGGATTGAGGCGGAGCAGTTTGGCCAAGGCGAGGCGATCGCCTATAACCTGCGGGAGATGTTCCGGTTTTCGGTGCCGATTATTTGCACGGTGATTGGCGAAGGCGGTTCGGGCGGTGCTCTCGGGATTGGCGTGGGCGATCACGTGATGATGTTCGAGCATTCGGTCTACAGTGTTGCGCCGCCCGAAGCCTGTGCGGCGATCCTCTGGCGCGATGCGACTAAGGCCGCCAAGGCCGCTGAAGCCCTGAAAATCACGGCCACGGATCTAAAACGGCTCAACATCGTCGATGAGATCCTGCCCGAACCCGTGGGCGGTGCCCATGCCAATCCCGTCCAGGCGACCGAAATCCTCAAAGCGGCCCTGATTCGTAGTTTGGCGGACATCGCGGCAATGACGACTGCCGATCGCAAGGAAGCCCGCTACCAGAAATTCCGGCGGATTGGCGTGTTCAACGAATCGACCGATTCGGCCTAGGACGCAGATTGATCACCGTTGCGGGGAAGATTCGGCAATCCCCCCTCGGTGGACGGTCACTGCTACACCCGGCACTCATGTTATGATCATATTCTTAACATTCGTTAATAATTAGCTCGACTTTAATCTGTCGTATCGAATCTCGTCGCACTCTGCTTTCTGGACTAATGCGCGACTACCCGCGCCCTATTGCCTAAAAGTGACGCAGCGTCCTCTTCTTAACCCCATCCATGACACAACCCAATCCTCAATACGCGCTCGTAACTGGCGCGGGTAGCGGCATCGGTGCCGCGACGGCGATCGCCCTGGCGCAGGCGGGCATCAACCTCGCTCTGGTCGGACGATCGCTCGATAAGCTCGATGCCGTGGCCGCCACCGCCCGCTTGGCGGGCGTCGTGGTTTCGACCCATTCCATCGATCTAGCCGAGGTCGAACTGGTGCGCGATCGGATTAGCGCGATCGTTCAGTCCCTACCCCGGCTCGACATTGTGATCAACAATGCGGGTATGGGCTATACGGGCCATTTGATGGATACCCCGTTGGCCGACTGGCAGCAGGTGATCAACCTGAATCTGACCAGCGTGTTTCAGGTGATCCAGGCGGTGTTGCCCACGTTGCGTCAGCAGCAACAAGGCACCATCCTGAATATTTCGTCGGTTGCCGCACATCAGACGTTCCCGAATTGGGGCGCTTATTGTGTCAGCAAGTTTGGGCTACGGGCGCTTTCGACCACCTTGGCGGACGAAGAGCGGGCCAACGGGATTCGGGTGATGACCATTTCACCGGGTTCTGTGAATACCCCCCTGTGGGACACCGATACGGTGCAAGCGGATTTCGATCGCAGTGCCATGCTGACGCCGGAAACGGTGGCCGCGACGATCGTCTATGCCGCCTTGATGCCAACTACGGCCACCCTGGAAGACCTGAAGGTGTTGCCGAATGCTGGAACGTTCTAGCGATCGGCGTTGATTGCCAGACCTAATTTGACTCGACCGATTACTGAATAACGAATCCTAACCATGACTACTTACAATCCTCTGAACGTTTCCTTGGCCGATCAAATCGATGACACCAATGGGGCCGATGATGCGACGATGCTGGCAATGCAAGCCGCCGTGCGCGAAATTTTGGTGGGCGTGGGCGAAGATCCCGATCGCGAAGGTCTGCTGAAAACGCCATTGCGCGTGGCAAAATCGATGAAATTCCTCACCAGTGGCTATGACCAGTCGCTCGAAACCCTGCTGAACGGCGCGATCTTTGACGAAGGCCATGACGAAATGGTGCTGGTGCGCGACATCAACTTCTTCAGCCTTTGTGAGCACCACATGCTGCCCTTTGCGGGCCGTGCCCATGTCGCCTATATTCCCAACCAAAAGGTGGTGGGACTGAGCAAATTGGCCCGGATTGTCGAGATGTTCTCGCGCCGGTTGCAGGTGCAGGAGCGTCTGACCAAGCAAGTCGCCGAGACCTTGCAAGAAGCGCTGCAACCGAAGGGCGTGGCGGTGGTGATGGAAGCATCGCACATGTGCATGGTGATGCGCGGTGTGCAGAAGCCGGGGGCTTGGACGGTGACGAGTTCGATGGTGGGCTGCTTCCAGAAGGATCAGAAGACCCGTGAGGAATTCTTGAACCTGATTCGTCACCAGCCGTCCTTCTTCTAGAACTGGGTTTGATGACGCAAAACCGCTCGGTTGTCATGGTGACGATCGGGCGGTTTTGTCTAACTAACCACTGCCCTACTTAATCCGCAGGTTCTCCGGCATCCGCATATAAATGCCCCGTGGGTCATTCAAGGCGCGGAGGCTATTAAAATCAGTCTGAAGATTTTTCAGCTCGGCGCTGAATACGTCTTGTGCCTGGGGCTGGGCTTCGGCTTGGAAGAAACTCTGAAGTCGGCTATTCCCGAACAGCGATCGGAGGAATCGGGTTTCGATGCTCTGGACTTCGGGGTATTCTTGCACCTGCCAGTTGTCGCCGAGTTTGGCCAGACCAGCGGCGGCGGCGATCGACTGTTCTAAGCCGCCAATCTCATCCACCAGTCCCAGCTTCTTTGCTTCAATCCCCGACCAGACGCGGCCTTGGGCGATTTCGGCCACCTTGGCTTTGTCCAATTTGCGCGACTCGGACACTTTGCTGATGAATTGGTCGTAGATTTCGCCGATCGTCCGTTGGATTACGGCGATTTCTTCTTTGTTCTTCGGGCGGGAAATGGTCATGCTATCGGCGAACTTGCCCGTCTTGACCGCATCCCAGGTGATGCCATTTTCGTTCGCAACTTTTTGGAAATTCGGCTGGAGACCGTAGACCCCGATCGATCCAGTAATCGTATTCGGCTCCGCAAAAATCTTGCTGCCGTAGGTCGCAATCCAATAGCCCCCGGAGGCGGCGACGCCGCCCATGGAAATGACGATCGGTTTGATTTTCTTGGTTAGGATCAGTTCGCGTTGGATGATGTCCGAGGCCGTGGCACTGCCGCCGGGACTATTCACTCGCAGTACGACGGCCTTGATGTCATCGTCTTGGCGGATTTTGCGCAGTTGGCGGGAGAGACTGTCGCCGCCGATCGCGCCTGGCCCGCCTTGGCCGTTGACGATGTCGCCGCTGGCGTAGATCACCGCCACCCGATCGCCCGTTTTGCCGCCATTCAGGTCAACGGTTTCGATGTAGTTGGCCAGGCTGATTTGCTTGAATGACTTACTTTCCTTGTCTTCGCCGGTGATTTTTTTCAGCTCGTCAATCATTTGATCGTTGTAGACCAGTTGATCGACCACCTTCGCTTCCTTGGCTTCCTTCGGGGTCAAGATCCCTTTGGTGTCGCTCAGGGTTTGCAGCGTTTTGGCGTCGAGTTTGCGGCCTTTGCCACTGGTGTCGAGGAATTCTTGCCAGATGTCGGTGAGCAGTTTGGCGGTTTGCTGGCGACTGGCTTCACTGCGGCTCTTGCGCACCCAGGGTTCGATCGCGGACTTGTACTTACCGCGCCAAATCGCCTGTACCCCCACCCCAAATTTTTCCAGGGCACCGCCGTAGAACATCGTTTCGCTGCTCAATCCATTCAGCTCGAAGCTGCCCATCGGATTCATGCCGATCGTGTCAGCGACGGAGGCGAGGTAATATTCCTTTTCGCTCCAATCGACGCTGTAGGCGTAGATTTTCTTACCTGAGGCCTGGAATTTTTCGAGGCCTTCCCGCACTTCCTTGAGGTTGGCGAAGCTGGAGCCATTGCTCTCCGATGAATCGCGATTGAACAGGAAAATGCCGCTAATCCGGTTGTCCGTCGTGGCCGCCGCGATCGCCTTAATCGTCGGGCGCAGTTGGGTCACATTCGGGCGACCATTCTGGATCAGATCGCGGGCCGAGACTTCCGGTTCGGCATCAGTGATCGCCTGGCCCATGTCGATCATCAGCATCGATTGCTTCTGGACCATCGGCTTGGCATCCTTCGAGCCACTGGCGGCGATCGCCACCACTAACATCAACAGACCGCCGATCCCAATGCCCGCAAAAATGCAGAGCGCCAGAAGCGTTGACAGGGTGTGCTTAAAAAAGTCGCGCATGGATGTTTCAGGGGCCGGATTGATTGGGGGAAGTGCGGGGATGCCCGCCGGACTTCTATGCTAATGCCGATCCCCCAATTCTGCATCGAAAAATCTGGTTTCGACTGCGCCAGTAGAATCTTCAAACCCCAGAAATCCTGGCGCGACTCCGGCCCTAATGGCGCAATTCCTGTAATATCCCCGGTTGCCGCAATGCCGCCAAATCCCCGGCCCCACTACAGAACATCGCCGTCGTCAGCTCTGCCAGGAGAATTTCGGTCACCTCATGCAATGCCGCTTCGGAAGTATTGGCCGCTGCGAGGAACGGCATCGCGAGTCCCGCCAAATCGGCTCCGATCGCGATCGCCTTCGCCGCATCAAGTCCGTTGCGTAAGCCCCCGGAGGCAATCAGCGGAATGCTTGGCGCGATCGATCGGACTTGCACCAAACATTCCGCTGTGGGAATGCCCCAGTCAGCGAAGGTTTCGCCCAGTCGGCGCTGCTGGGGATCTTGGGCGCGTCCGGCTTCGACTTTGGCCCAGGAGGTGCCGCCTGCCCCTGCCACATCGATCGCGCTGACGCCTGCTTCGATCAGCCGCTGGGCCATGACACCGGAAATGCCGTTGCCGACTTCCTTGGCGATCACGGGAACGGGCAACGCCTGACAAAGCTGGGCAATCTTGGCGAATAATCCCTGGAAATTTTTGTCGCCTCGGGTTTGGACGGCTTCTTGGACGGCGTTGAGGTGCAGGATCAGGGCGTCGGCCTCCAGTAGATCAACCGCTTTTTGGCATTGGGCTAACCCGTAGCTGTAGTTCAACTGCACGGCCCCGATGTTGGCGAAGAGCAGGGCATCGGGGGCGATCGACCGGAGCCGAAAACTGTCGGCCACGGCGGGATTCTCGATCGCCACGCGTTGGGAGCCGACGCCCATGGCAAGGCGGTAGGTTTGGGCGATCGCGGCGAGGCGTTGGTTGATCAGGCGGGCTTGGTCGGTGCCGCCCGTCATCGAGGAGATCAGTAATGGCGCATTCAGGGATTTGCCGAGGAATTGGGTGGTGCGATCGATGTTGGCGTAGTCGAGTTCTGGCAGGCAGCAGTGGGTGAGGCGATAGCGTTCCAGTCCGGTGCGGATCTGGTGGGATTGGACGTCATCTTCGAGGCAGACCCGCAGGTGATCGGCTTTGCGCGATTCGGTTTCGGGCGGGTTGGGATGGGACGGTTGGGCGATCATGGCAAGGCGAGTCGGGGAGTCGATGGTGTGGGTTGCGGTGCGGGTTTTAGGATAGCTCAAAGGTTGGCGGGTTTGATCAGTTCTACCCGTTCGTGACCATCGGTTTGAAGCATGGCGACTTTGATGTTTTCGTCGCGGGTGGTGGGCACTAGTTTGCCCACAAAGTCTGGTTGGATCGGCAATTGGCGGTGGCCCCGATCGATGATCACGGCCAAGCGAATCGTGTCGGGCCGCCCGTAGTCCACGATCGCGTCCATCGCAGCGCGGATCGTGCGTCCGGTGTAGATCACGTCATCCACCAGGACGACGGTTTTGCCATTCAGGTCGATCGGGATGTGGGTTTCGCCAGGGGTGCGGGCACCGATGCTGTCCAGGTCGTCGCGGTAGAAGGTAATGTCGATCGCGCCCACGGGGACAGTGACGCCTTCGAGCTGTTGGATTTGTTGGGCGAGGCTGTGGGCGATCGGGACGCCACGGGTTTGGATGCCGAGCAAGACGAGTTGGCCGATGTCCTGCGCCCGTTCGATGATTTGGGAGGCCAGGCGGGTGAAGGTGCGGCGCACTTCTTGGTCGGTGAGGATAACGATCGGCTGGGTGTCGGGCATGGGGGCGAGGATAGGGGGTGTGATAAATTGTGCCATATGCCGAATTCAATACCATTAATCATTGATTGCGATCCGGGCGTGGATGACGCGATCGCGCTGCTCCTGACCTTGGCCTCACCGGAATTTGATCTGTTGGGGATTGTCACTGTGGGCGGCAATGTCCCGCTTGAAGTGACGGCGGCGAATGCCCGTCGGATTTGTGAACTGGCCGATCGGCGGGATATATCCGTGTTCGCCGGCTGTCCCCGTCCGATGCTCCGCACCCTCGTCACGGCGGCGGAAGTCCACGGCGAAACGGGGTTGATCGGGGTGGATTTGCCCGCGCCGACGATGACGTTGCAATCCGAACATGGCGTGGCCTGGATGATCCGCACGATCCTCGAATCACCCCAACCCGTGACGATCGCTACCCTTGGCCCCCTGACCAACCTGGCCATGGCGATCGTCCAGGCCCCCCAAATCACCGCCAATATCCAGCGAGTCGTGGTGATGGGCGGCGCGATCGCCCAAGGCAATATCACCCCCAGCGCCGAGTTCAATATTTACTGTGACCCCCAGGCCGCGCAGATTGTGCTGACGGCGGGCCTGCCGCTGACCTTGATTGGGCTGGATGTGACCCACGGCGCGATCGCGACGCCGGAACGCTTGCAAAGGTTGAGATCGATCGGTGCGCCCCTCGGCCCGATCGTGGCGGATCTGCTGACGGCCTATGGTGCTTACGACCAACAACGCTATGGCTTCGCGGGTGCGCCGTTGCATGACCCCTGCGTGATCGCCTATCTGTTGCAGCCGCAGTTGTTCGAGGCGCGGGATTGCTTTGTCGAAGTCGAGACTGTGAGTCCGACGAGTGTGGGCCAGACGATCGTCGATTGGTGGCAGGTGACGGGCCGATCGCCGAATGCGACGGTGGCGGACTCGATCGATGCGGCGGGGTTTTATGCGCTGTTGGGCGATCGGCTGGCGCGGTTGAATGCGGGGTTGACGTTCACGCGCGGGGCGGGCGGGGCCGCAGTCGGTCAGGGTAACGCTTGTAACAAAAGCGCGATCGGATTATGAGTGGCGGCTCACAATTTGTAAACCTGCATCAAGAACCGTGCAGTAAGATTGCGAACTGCCAATCAGATGAGAAAAGATCTTACAGTCAGGACATATCAGTCGCTTCATCCATTTTTAGGATGTTAACTCCTATGAACTCACTTCATCGCTATCGCTTAAGCTGCACCCTCGCGTTTGGGGACATTTACGGTCAGATTATTACTTGGCTGTTGGTGATTTTTGTGAGCCTGGCGGCGGCCATGGGCCTGATGGGTGCCGCCCGACCGCTGTATGCGCTGGCCACCGTGGGATTGATTTTGGTGCTGTCGCTGCCGTTCTTGCTATTCGCGTTTGTGACCACCTTGCTCAACCATATTGAGATTAAGGAAGTGGATCTAGTGGCTGAGGCCGCTAGCCGACCGACGAAGGCCGCAGCGCCGATCGTCCCGACGCAAACCGCCCCGGTTTAACCTCGGGCACCATTCCGCTTGAACCGGACAACCGCCGATCGTGCCAGCCGCGCGATCGGCGGTTGTTGCGTTGGGTGCGTCTTGCGCTAGAATCCTGGGACAGTTTATCCCCGAACCCGAAGGCAATTCCCGTGGCAGAAGAAAAACGTAAAAATCGGTGGTTGGTGAACACAGTACTGGTTGGTGCCGTGCTAGCGCTGGTGGGCACAGCGGCCTATCCGATGTTTATGCTGATGAGCAAACCCGACGCCACTGCGGCGAACCCGGCGACCAACCCCAGCCCGAATCCCGCCGGTCAACCCAGCCCGATCGGCAGTCCGGCGGCGGCCCCGAATCAGGTGGAGCAGGTGAAGAAGGAAGCAGAAGCCTATACCCTGTTGTTGCAGCGGGAACCGGAAAATCCGACGGCGCTGCGGGGCTTACTCGAAGCGCGGTTGAAATTGGTGCAGTTGCAGGCGGGCGACGTCAAAGGCGCGATCGAGCCATTGGAAAAACTCGTCCAAATCAATCCCCAGGATAGCAAGCTGGCCGTGTTGCTGGCCCAAGTCCGGCAGCAAAATAACGAACCCGAATTAGCGGCCCAAGTTTATCGGGGCGTCTTGCAGAAGCAGCCGGGCGAACTGGATGCCCTGGGCGGACTATCGGCCCTCTTGATCACCCAAAAGCGGCCCGAATCGGCGGTCAGCCTACTCAAGGACACGCTCAAAGAAGCCTCCAATACGAACAAAGCGGCTCCGGGCAGTGTGGATACGGCGTCGGTGCAGATTTTGCTCGGCAAGGTGTATGCCTCGGAGAAGCGATTTGACGAAGCGATCGGTAGTTTTGACAATGCTGCGAAGGACAATCCTCAGAATTTCCAGCCCGTCTATTACAAGGCAGTGTTGTTGAAGGAGCAGGGGAAATTGGCGGAAGCCAAGCCGTTCTTTGAGAAGGCGGTGGCCCTAGCCCCAGCGGAAGTGAAGGATCAAATCAATCGCGATGCGGCTCCGCCGAAGCCCGAAGGTGGCGCGCCTGGGGCGAAGCCCGAAGGTGGCGTGAATCCGGAAGCGCCGTTGGCCGCACCGACAGCGGTGCCGAATGCTTTGCCGAAGCCTTAGATCGGTTTTGTGGGTTGGATAAATTTTTGGCCCTGTATCTTTTGGATGCAGGGCTTTTTTGGCTAAATTGTAGATGTTGTAGATACTGTATTAAATCCTAGAATGCAAGCGCTAATTTTTGCCAGTATTTTTTGGCAAACGGCTTGTCGGACAGTTGTCGCAGCAAATGTCCGTGGGTGGAGGGATTAAATTGGGACGGTCGGGATTAGGTCATGGC
>JANOQX010000067.1:0-23846 GCA_031415035.1 Cyanobacteria bacterium VAR_4_metabat_243 | reverse complement strand
CTACCGTGTACACACAAGTTGAAGGTAAACTAGGATCGCCCTCTGAAAGAGCTGTTAGGCATGGATAATCCAATTCTGATTCATGATGCGAAAGTGAAGGGTGTGACTTTTGGTGACCCACGGTTGGTCAAAAGGGGGCTTCATTGTATGAAGCAATGAGTCGGCATCAATCGGTGAATATTCGCCAAATCAGTCGAAATCGTGCGGATCAGGTGGGCAACTATCGCTTCTTGGAGAACGTGAACGTGAATATATCGGAATTAGTCCGGAGTCTGGCGGATAGCTGCCAAACCCAGGTGGCTGGTTTGCACGTTCTGGCGATTAGTGATAGCAGTGAAATCAACTTGCAATCCCATGCGGGTCGCTTAAAACCAGCGGGCTTGGGTGTGGTGGGGAACAACCGGGACTTGGGCTTTTTCATCCATCCGACGTTGGTCTTGAATGCCGCGAGTGGTTTTCCGTTGGGTTTAAGCGCGGTCCAGCTGTGGACGCGGGCGTTAGACCATGCGGATAAGCATGAACGGCGGTATGCCACGCTGCCGATTGAGCAGAAGGAATCATTTAAGTGGCTGCGCTCCGCCGAGGATACTGACCGCCATTTGAGTGCTGGCGGCGTCAAGATGATTACCCACATTGGCGACCGGGAGAGTGATTTGTATGAGGAGTGGGCCACCGTGCCGGATGCCGTCAACCACGTTTTAGTGCGAGTCCATCAAGACCGGCGGCTGTTGGGTCAAACCGACTCGCTCTATCAGCATTTGCGTCAACAGCCGATTCAAGGGGCTTACGCCGTGCCCGTGTTGGCTGACCCGCGCATTGGTCGCACGGCCCGCGAAGCCTGGCTGTCAGTCCGCATCGCCCCCGTTTCCATTCAACGACCCGCGAAATTGAAGGGCTATGACGATGTCCCGAGTGTGGATCTCTATGCCGTGGAAGTCGAGGAAATCCACCCACCCGTCGGACAAGAACCGATTCATTGGCGACTGATGACCACCCATCGCGTTGTCACCCTGGAACAGGCGCTGCAAGTCGTGGAATGGTATCGCTGGCGCTGGCGGATTGAGCAGTTGTTCGCCACGATTAAACAAGCCGGATTGAAGCTCGAAGCCACGCAACTGGAATCGGTCGCGGCCATTCAGCGATTAACCGTCTTCGCCTTGTCCGTGGCGGTGCGCACCTTACAAATGCTCGAAGCCCGCGATGACGCTGAGGTCAAAGCTGACACCGTTTTTACCGATGAACAGCAGCAATGCCTCGCGCAACTGGCACCGACGCTCGTTGGGCGCACCCAAAAGCAGCAGAATCCCTATCCACTGGCTTCTTTACCTTGGGCTACTTGGCTCATTGCCCGCCTTGGCGGCTGGTCTGGCTATCGCTCGCAGCGGCCACCCGGTATGCCCACTCTCGTCCATGGCCTGAAGCTGTTTGAGGCGATCTTCCTCGGCTGGAAACTGACTCAGACCCAACTTGTGTGTACACCGTAGGGGGGGATCGTTGAGCGCGGAATCAACAGTTGATTCTTTTTAAAACATCCTCTTAAGTGGCAGTCCAGCCGCGATACAATGTCCATATGCCGTCCTCTCAGGAGATTGCAAGCATGGTCGCCACCACCACCACCACCACCGAAAATCTGAGCGAAGTACTTCAGTACCTCCCAAAATCGATCGTCAACGCCCTCGAAGATCACGCTGACACCTGCGGATTGTCCGACAATCAGGTACTTGAGATGGCGATCGCCCAATTCCTCGACTTGGATGTGAGCAGCTTCGATGCCTTACCAAAACTCAAAGGATTAGCGGCCCTAAAAGCCGAAAATGAGATTTTGAAACTGCGTCTAGAAGCCGCTGGACTCCCCACCGAAATCGATGCCGAGATTCCGTAAACTTTAGTCCTGTAACCGAAATGCGCGATCGACAAAAGTATCCCACCTGGGTCAAAATCGGCCTCTGGGGCATCCCCACTCGCACCGCCGCCCTCGCCCTCACCGGAGTCTGCGCGGGTCTGACGATCGTCTGTCTCATCGCCGCCTTCTGGAATCCTCTCTTCATCATCGGCCTCGGCTTTGGACTCTCCGCCGGATGGTACTGGGCCGCCATCAACTGGGTAGACAACCACGATCGGTGGTAGATCATGCCGCAACCCCAACCCTGCCTCGCTTGGCGCAAATATCCCGAACCCAACGGCACCAACTACTCACCCGAAGACCTTCAAAATGAACTAACCGTCGAAGTACTATTCGACTACTGCCAGATTTTTGAAGCAATCATTTACGCTCCAGGCTGGCATTATCTTTTCAAAACCTACGGCATTGAAGGCATCCTCCGCATAAACCAGCGCAGCGGCTGGTATGAAGAAGACAGCCAAGCGATGCTTGTGTACCAGTCTCACATCGCTGGATACGACCCGATCGCCGACGCCTTTGGACATACAACGAAGCATCCGGCATATTCACACCTCACGCGATCGACATTCTCACCTCAGCTCCAGGACAACAAATCTTTCAGACACCCACAGACGTCGATCGATACATTCAGGAAGAACGCGCCTCATGGAACAACTAAATCGCATCATCGCCGATCGCACATTAATCGCGATCGACACCACCGGACGCGAATTCACCATCCACCTCGGCATCGGCCAACCCTACGCCATCAGCCCCACCACCTGGGCCTGCCCCGTCCAACTCACCGGACTCCACGACAACCTCCTCGACCAACAAGGCCTCGACTCCTGGCAAGCCCTCCAACTCAGCACCCAACTCATCCTCCACCGCCTCACCCACTTCCTCGAATCCGGCGGCACCCTCCTCTGGCCCACCACCCGCCACCCCTTCCACCTCTACGAACTCAGCGTTGGCCGCACCCCCCAACCCGACTCCGCCCAACCAGCCAATTCCCCTCAGTCACCCAAACCAGATAAAACCCCACCCATTTGTCCTTCTTGCCACAACCGACTCCTATCGCGGCTCGCCCCACTATGCAGCACCTGTGGCGAGAAAGTCCCAGCCTATCTACTACACAACGAAGCAACCCGACTCAAAATCGCGATCGAAGAACAAGCGCGAGCCGAACAGCTAAAGGAAAGACAGCAGGAAGAAGCACGAGAAAAGGAAAGAAAACAGCGCGCCATCAACGACATTATTTTTTGACGGCTTTAGACAAAACCACCAAATCCCACAATCTCATTCAAGACCAAAATAAGACACATCTCAAGACCAATTTGCGACCCAAAAGACCCCGATCGTCCCCAAGCCCATGCGCCAAAAAAACCGCCAATTCCTTCGCACCAGCCTCTGGATCTACATCGGCTTCATCTGGACATGGTTTGCCCTCCGACTCGCATTCTTCGACGATCGCGTCTGGTGGCTCTCCCTCTTCAACACCTACGCCTTCTACTTCCTCATCCCCAGCCTCATCCTGCTCCCAATCATACTTCACCGCCATCACAACCATAAGATATCAAAATTTGCAATCATTGGATTAACACTACCAGCATTACTATGCGTCTGGTTTTGGGGATACATTATGCTTCCACCAAAAATTAAATCCAGATTGATGAAACAATCACAAATAGAATCAAATAATTCATCATTAATAAAACTCCGCGCGATGAGTTTTAACATCCTATTCAGCAACAAAAACTACAACACCATCGCCAATACTATTCGCAACGCTAACCCCGACATTATCGGCCTCCAAGAAACCCAACCCCACCACATCACCGCCCTCAAACAAGCCCTCCCCGAATATCCCTACATCGCCATCCACCCCGCCCCCAAATATCACAACATCGCCATCCTCAGCCGCTACCCGATCGAGTCCCTCACCATCCTCCCCGAAACATCGATCGAACGCGGCCTCAGCGCCACCATCACCATCCAAAACCAACCCATCACCATCATCGTCGCCCACCTCACCCCCAACTACGTCCCCCCCGACGCCCCCCGCCCCTATCCCACCGAACTCCAATCCCGCTACACCAGCCGCCACACCGAAATCGACCACCTCCTCCAATACACCCGCCAAAACCCGCATCCCAGCCTCATCCTCTGCGACTGCAACCTCTCCGACACATCCCAAGCCTACCCCCAGATGACCCAAGGACTATCCGACAGCTTCGCCCAAACCGGCTGGGGACTCGGCCACACCTTCATCGGCGAAACCTGGAAACTCCCCCTCCAACGCATCGACTACATCTGGCACACCCAGAATTTGCGCGCGATCGAATCATACGTTGGCCAAGACGGTGGCTCGGATCATCTCCCGATCGTCACAGATTTCCAGCTATAAAAATTTAATTATTCGATCGCATCAACATCCCTGCCGAACCGCCCCCCGGCCCCCAATACTGGGGGAGTTAGAGAGAATCAAAGCCCCCAGCATTGGGGGTTTGGGGGCCTGAACTTCGCAATCAACCATCAATTCAGCCAGGATTAAACATCCACAAACAAATCCTCCCCCTCCTGCATCACCCCAAAACACGCCACATCCGTCGGCCCCTTCCCCATCGCCATCATCTTCTGCATCGCCCCCGGCAACGGAATCCCCACCACCGAATCCACCCAACCCACATTCTTCCCACTGCAAATCTCAAACTTCGAACCATGGAACGGGCAAGTCACCACCCCATTCTCAAACTTCCCCTTCGCCATCGGCAGCCCCAAATGCGGACACTTATTCGCGATCGCGCAATACTTATCCCCCACCTTCGCCACCAACACCGACTGACCATTCGCATTGGCCTTCAGCACCTTATCCGCACTCGTTTCCGCAGTCGTGGCAACTTTTGTTTTAGTCATGATGGCCGATCTTAAACTTCTTGGACAATAACGCCCCCGATCATATCAGGAACGATCGTCCCCCACATTTCCCCCCACAAGACTTAACGCCACCGCCTCCGCCACCCGTATCCCATCAATCCCCGCCGACAAAATCCCCCCCGCATACCCCGCCCCCTCACCCGCCGGATACAACCCCACCGTATTCAAACTCTCAAACCGCTCATTCCGCTTAATCCGAATCGGCGACGAAGTCCGCGTCTCAATCCCCGTCAACACCGCATCATCCATCGCAAACCCCGAAATCTGCCGATCGAACGCCACGATCGCCTCCCGAATCGCCACAATCGCAAACTCCGGCAAACTCCCACTCAAATCCCCCCATCGGATCCCCGGCTTATACGACGGCACCACCGCCCCCGCCCCCACCGAAGCCCGCCCTACGAGAAAATCTCCCACCAACTGCCCCGGTGCCTCATAAGTCCCACCCCCCAATTCAAACGCCCGTTCCTCCAACCGCCGCTGCAAATCAATCCCCCCCAACGGACTCCCCGGATAATCCTCCGGCGTAATCCCCACCACGATCGCGCTATTCGCATTCGACTCATTCCGCGCATACTCACTCATCCCATTCGTCACCAACCGCCCCGGCTCCGAAGCCGCCGCCACCACCTTCCCCCCCGGACACATACAAAAACTATACACCGATCGCCCATTCGCACAATGATGCACCAACTTATAATCCGCCGCCCCCAACCGCGCATGCCCCGCCTGAGTACCATACCGACAACGATCAATCAACGCCTGCGGATGCTCAATCCGAAACCCGATCGAAAACGGTTTTGGCTCAATATACACCCCCCGATCGAGCAACATCGCAAACGTATCCCGCGCACTATGACCAACCGCTAATACAACATGATTACTCGCAATATATTCCCCACTCTCCAGCCGCACACCCCGCACCTGGCCGTCAATAATCTCAATATCCTCAACCCTTTCCTGAAACCGAATCTCCCCCCCCAACGCCTCAATCCGCGATCTAAAATTCTGTACAATCTTCACCAGCCGATACGTCCCAATATGCGGCTTATTAATATACAAAATCTCATCCGACGCCCCCGACTCCACCAGCTCCGCCAGCACCTTCCGCCCATAATGCTGCGGATCACTCACCTGGCTATACAACTTACCATCCGAAAACGTCCCCGCTCCCCCCTCACCAAACTGCGCATTCGACTCCGGCTTCAGCCGCCCCTTCAACCAAAACCCAAACGTATCCGCACTCCGATCGCGCACCGACTTCCCCCGCTCCAACACGATCGGACGTAACCCCATCTGCGCCAACAACAACGCCGCAAACATTCCACAGGGACCCATCCCAATCACGATCGGGCGATTCTCACAGCCTGCCTGCACCGACACCACAGCCTTATACCGCGTATCCGGCGTCAACGAAATCTGCTTATCCGCCTTAAACCGTTGCAGCAGCGCCTTCTCCTTCGCCACCTGCACATCCACCACATAAACCAGCACAATCTGCCCCTTCTTCCGGGCATCATAGCTCCGCTTAAAAATCGTCAACCCCTTCAAATCCGCCGCCATCATCCCCAACCGCTTCAGCACCGCCGCCCGCAGCGCCCCCTCCGGATGATCCAACGGCAACTTAATCTCATTAATCCGCAGCATATGCCAAGCCAACCCGACTGATTTCACACCATCTCAGCCTTCTATTCTAGCAAGTCCCCGGCTCAATCCGGCCCGATCGCTTCAAACTACCGGATTGCTTTGATGATCGCCTCACAGCTATCACGCACCACGCCAAACATCATGCAGGCTTCCTCATACTCTGGCTACCAATCCGGAACACTGACCGATGTCCAATCCGGATCACCCAAGGCTAAGCATTCACGATCACCGGACTCAGACTGGCTTCGCTTCTCACGATTACACTACGGCGGACTGGTGCGAGCGAATTGTTATGATACGTAACTTCGGCGAAGTCTCACATCCCCACTCGAAGCAATCCGCTCAAAGCAAGAATCCCAATCAATCAATCTCTTCAAAAATAGGGAGCATTCGCAGGTTAATCTTTTCCCCGCCGTTAAAGGCGGGAATTTAGGCATACGGCTCCCGTAACCGGACTAGTCCGCAAACAAGGAGACCGATCGTGCTCCCAATATTTCCCAACTCCCCCCGCAACCACTGAATTGCCGGGTCATGTATCACCACCGATCGCCAAGCCATCACCACTTCAAACCCCGCAAGTTCGATCGGCGGCAGAATTTGCAATTGTTCGGTATGCGCAAATCGTTGAGCAATCCGCGTTGCTAATGTCACAATCCCATCCGTTGCAGCGACCATTGCGGGAACCGCCAACACATGCGGCAATGTCAACCGCACTCGCCGTTCGGGCAACCCCAAATCCGCCAACGCGTCCGCTCAATCTCCCCTAAAATGGCAATCAGCGTATGCAGTACGACGAGCAGGTTAAGATCAAACGATCGTAAATCCATATTTTTCACCCTGAATAACCTCAGCCGATTTCAATGTCGCGTCCATCTTGATTGAGGAACGATCGAATAATTTCCGCATCCGCTTCGGCCTTCGATCGATCATATGTATAGCTTCCACTAAACATCACAACAGCACCATCTTGCTGTTGCCACCGAACTAGACAATTCCGATCAGAATCAACGTTAACTTCGATGCGTTTAATCATGGCGATCGGATATTGCTTGATTTTACGTTTCCGGAATAGAGGCCAATATTGTTTGATCTGAATTGACTGACGATCGAGATCGATGGTTGCCGTATATTGCGGTAGTCCGGCATAAATCGTCATTCCTAGCAGTACCATCACCGTCCCTATCCCTACCCCCATTTCCCGAAATCCAGACAGAATGCCACTGATGACGGTGATAACACCTAAAACAGCAGCTCCAGAACATGTGATGAGGTGTTGACGATAAGTATCATCTTCGCAGATTAGCTGGCGGGGAGAAATTTGAATGAGCTTCATGGCAGTGGTGCGAGAGGAGATTATCGTTAACGCGGCGGTTGCAGTCATCTGGCTTAATTATGCCCAAGGTCGGTCGTAAAAAATCTTTGTTACCGACTGAGCCTTTGAGGCCGATCGATCGATTTGCATCATCGCCAGCACGTTAGTCGTCAAAAAATAGGCCACGATGTCTGAACCCATCAAACAGGGAGACCGATCGTGATCGACACAATTCCCGCCGCCGCCACAACACCCGAAAACGACAAATGCTTAACAACTTTGTGCCGCACGATCAGTTAAATTCTATGTGACAACAATTCCCACAATTTACCCAACTGACGCCCCATGGAAACCAAACCACCCCTGCCCCCCTTTACCCTCGAAACCGCCACCGCCAAAGTCCAGGCCGCCGAAAACACCTGGAACACTCGTGATCCAGAGCGAGTATCAATGGCCTACACCGAAGATTCCGAGTGGCGTAACCGATCGGAGTTTGTCACGGGTCGTACTGCCATCAAAGAATTTCTTACCCGCAAATGGGCCAAGGAACAGGACTACCGGCTCCGCAAAGAACTCTGGTGCTTTATGGATCACCGGATTGCGGTGCGGTTTGAGTATGAGTGGCACGACGAGTCAGGCGCTTGGCATCGGGCCTATGGGAATGAGAATTGGGAATTTGCGGCGAATGGGCTGATGATGAAACGGTTTGCCAGTATTAATGATTTGGCGATCGCAGAAGCCGATCGGAAGTTTCGTTGGGAACGCAATTGACACGGCAATTGTGATGAAGTGGGAGACGCGATGTTTCAGGTGATGGGTTTTGCTAGCGCAGAAACACATCCTACGTAGGATGCGTTGTCCCGCAGGGCAACGCATCGCATCGCCGATTATGTATGTGGCCTAGAACTTCTCCCCGATCGTGAATTGCAAGCGATTATTGCCCGCATCGGTCAGCGCCCAATCGGCCCGCAGGACACCGAGCGGCGACTTCACCCGCAACCCCGCACCCACACCGAAGCCATTCCCCGGACGGCCCCGATCGAGTCCCGGCGTCCCTGGCACAGAACCCGCCGAACCCAAATCCGTTGCATAATCGGCAAACAACGTCCCACCCAGCGCCGAGATTAACGGGAAGCGGTATTCCGCACTGGCTTGCAGATAACTGCGCCCAATGCCCAATGCGCCCTGCTCATAGCCCCGCACCGAATTCACACCGCCCAAGGTAAACGCTTTATACGGTGCCAAAGCCCCGATCGTCGTTCCAGCTTGCACATTAAACGCGAACACTTCTTGCTTATCCCGATCGGTCTTATTTTTATTAAACAAGTTGATCGGTAAGTATTGGGTGAAATCCGCCGTGAGCTTATTCGCCGCCGCGCTGCCAATCCCGATCGGGATGCCTTGCTCCGTCGAGAGTTGCAGGCGCGAACCAGACTTTGGATCAGCCGGATTATCCACTTGATTAAATCCCGCCGTAAAGCCCAAACTCACTTGGTCATCGATCCCGCGCCCACTCAGGGATAGCGGATTGCCCGAGGCATCACTCGACACCACATTGCCACTGGCATCGCGCTGACTGGTGCGGGTGTAATTCAGGTCGATCGCGCCGTTCCAGCCATTGCCGAGGGCCTTCGACAGACCCACGCCTGCACCGATTTTGCCCTCGCGGACGTTATCGCCATTGCTCAACAACACCCCATCATCAAACACGCGGGAAATTCCCCGCTCCCGGAAGGCATTGATACTATAACCCCAACGGTTCGGATTACTGGCGCGGAACGGGCTGCTGAACTTACCATTAAATTGCAGATCCTTCGAGCCGAGCAAGACCCGACCGCCAATCTGATTGCCTTTGCCACCGAAGTTGCTGTCGTTATAAGTCGCCGAACCGAAGATCCCGGAATCGCTACTGAAGCCACCCCCGAGATTGGCCTGACGATTGCTACCTTCGGCGATATTGTAAACGACACTGGTGTTATTTTCGTCGCCTTCTAAGGTGACGCCCGCATTGACGAACAAGCCCGTCTTCAGCAGGTTTTGCAAATCGGCTTGGATCTTGCTGACCTGGAAAATGTCACCCTGCTTCGACTTGATTTCCTGCCGGATAAAACTTTCCTTAGACTTACCTTGAATCGGCTTGCCCTTGTCATCCACCGATCGACCAAACTCATCGACAAACCGAATTTTCAATTCATCGATCGTGCCTTCTTTAACGGTCAATTTCAAGTTGCCGCTACGATTCGGTTCGACATCGATCGCCCGTGCCAGGCTGAAGCCATTGTCGATATACCACTGGTTAATCAACCGCACTCCCGCGTCGAGTTGGCTGGGCTGGATTGCCCGCCCAATTTGCGGTTGGAAGATCCGCGTGGCAATATCGGCCGTCAGCACCTTCGCATCCCGCAGTTCGATCCCCTGCACCGTCACGGGGGTCGCCTGGAACTTAACGCTAATGCCATTCTCCGAAACTTGCGTCGTCAAGCTGGCATTCGTCACCAGCTCCGTATCGAGCATCGCCGCAATATCCTGACGGATTTGGTTCAGACTGCTTTGACGACCGGGCCGGGTTGCCAACCGATCGCGCAGAATCGCCTGAATCTCGGGATCAACGCCCACAATCTCCACATCCAAAATCGTCACCGCCAAATCCGGCGACAGGGTGGGATTGGGTTTAACCACGGGCGTGGTGGGTTTGGCGGGCGTGGCCGGTTTCGTGGCGGTAGGTTTCACCGCTGTGGGTTTGGCCGCTACAGGTTTCGCCGCAATGACAGTTGGGGGCTTAACCGCAATCGGCACAGCAATCGCGATCGGTGGTTTTTCCAGTTGCGCCAGTGCAACTTTTGACGATTCACTTTTTGGTTGTGGCAGTTTAGCAACTGGTTGAGCAATCGGACTCGTCTCAATCACAACATCCGATCGGGCTGGGGCGACAGCGGGCGCAGCGGCTAATTGGGGCAACCGCGCCGCCACCACCGTCGGGGCCGGATTGGCTGGCAGACCGCGTGGCGTCGTCACCAAATCCGCCGCACTGCCCCGTGATTCCAGTACCGCGATCGGCGCAATCGCTGGCGGAGCCGGAGTCGCAGTGGGTTCCGGCAATCGGGCCGCAACTTGCTTCGGCGCAGTGGTTTCGGGGATCGTCAGCGCTTCCGGCTGAGCGATCGTTACCGTACTGGCCAACGGGGCCGCAGCGGTGGGCACAACCCAATTACGATCGGGGGCGGGAGCCGCTGTAGTCGTGGCGGCTTGGGCGATTTGAGTGGCGGAACACACACTGGTCAGCGCACCGAGACTGGTAATCGTACCGAGTCGGGTGGCCGCTGCAAAGGAAAGTCGCATAGGGCTAATACCTAAGGGAATAGTGGAATCGGTGACGCGATCCCAGATGGGAAAAGATGGCGCAATCTGATCACGGCCTGTGTCAAAGTTGCATAGGGTTTAGGACGGTGGGACCAATGGGAAAGTTCCAGTCACCCCAGTTGAACCGCGAACCCGCAGATTCAAGCATGATCTTGCGGAAAATCGCGTCATCGCCCACACCACCTTGGGTTAAAACCCCAGGCGGAGAGTCAGCGGCGTCTTTAAATTTGGAATTGCTGCCATCGGATTTAATCCCTAACTTGATCCCCAACCTTGCTTACAATGGAGAAATGAGAATCTCTCACCAAAGAGTTTTCGATTCACCCGTTGATTTACCTTAGTTAGGCTGGTTCATGTTTCAGGTTCGCGCTCCCCAACTCGTTTCGATGCTGACCCGCGATCGCGTGCGACTCGATGCCGATGTCTACTATCCCGATGTGGATGGGACGTTTCCGATATTACTGATGCGACAGCCCTATGGCCGCGCGATCGCCTCCACCGTGGTCTATGCCCATCCGGCTTGGTATGCGGCCCAGGGCTACATTGTGGTGATCCAGGATGTCCGGGGACGAGGCAGTTCGGCGGGCGAGTTTCGGCTGTTTGAAACCGAGATTGCCGATGGGGCCGATACGGTGGCCTGGGCCGCAGCGTTGCCGGGGAGCAATGGCAATGTCGGGATGTATGGCTTTTCCTATCAGGGCATGACCCAGCTCTATGCGGCAGCGACCCGGCCAGCGGCCCTAAAAACCATTTGTCCCGCGATGATTGGCTATGATCTCTACACCGATTGGGCCTATGAGGGTGGGGCATTTTGCTGGCAGGCGAATTTGGGTTGGGCCTTGCAATTGGCGACGGAAACGGCGCGACTCAAAGGGGATGAAGCCACATTTCTCGCCCTCGCGGCGGCGGCGAAGTCGTTGCCATTGAATGATGCGGTGCCCGTTGATCCGGAGATTTTACGATCGCTTGCCCCTGATTCCTTCTATCACGACTGGCTGCATCGGCCGCCGACGGATGACTATTGGCGCAAACTCTCGCCCCAAACCTATGCCCCGGTGCTGGCGGATTTACCGATGCTGCATATTGGCGGCTGGTTTGACACCTTTGCGCGCGGGACATTGCGGTTATACCAGGCGATGGCGGCCCAAAGTCAGCAACCGCAACATTTGGTCATGGGTCCCTGGGCGCATTTGCCCTGGGGCCGCCGCGTGGGCGAACTCGACTACGGCGAAGCGGCAATCAATCCCTGCGATCGGTTGCAACTTCAGTGGTTCGACCATTGGCTCAAGGGCATTGACCACGGCTTGATGGCCGCACCGTCCGTGCGGTTATTTGCCATGGGCAGTCAGGATTGGTTGGTATTGGATCAATGGCCCGAAAATCCAGCAACGTCGAAACTCTACCTGCATCCAACGGGTTTAACCGCGATGACCGATGGCTTACTCGCCCCCAAAATCCCCCAACCGATCGTCCCCCAACCCGATTATCTCGTCCATGATCCCTGGCGGCCCGTCCCAGCGATCGGCGGTCATGCCAGTGCGCCCAGTGGCCCGATCGAGCGATCGGCGATCGAGGCCCGTAGTGACGTTTTGACTTACACCACCGAACCCCTCGCGGAACGCTTAACGATCGTGGGTCAGCCGTTACTCGTTTTGCATTGCGGGGCCGATGCGCCGAGTTGGGATATTTGCGTTGTCCTCAGCGATGTCCAACCCAATGGCCGATCGTCCAACTTCGCCCAAGGCTATCAGCGGGTCAGCGCCACGGATACCCAACCGATCGCGCTTTCCATCCAGCCCACTTGCACCGTATTACCCAAAGGCCACCAGTTGCGCGTCAGCATCAGTGCCGCTTGCTACCCCGCCTACCCAGTCAATCCCGGCACCGGGAAACCGCCCGAAGTGTCACAGCGGATGGCACAGCGTGTCATCACTATATCGATCGCCAACACCGACACCCAGCAATCCTACCTATCCTTTTCTACCCATTAGTCGCACCTAAAATCCGATTCAATATTGCTAAAAGGCCTTATCTTGATAGAGTTCTATCGGTATAAAGAGGCACGAGTGACAGTCGGACAAACGTTTTATATTGAAGCCGCCTTCGCCTTCTACAAACAATTTATTCTCAAGTACAGCCAAGACAAAGCGGCAATTTACCAGCAGTATTGACAACGAATAACGGCTTTGAATACCAGTACCATAAAACACACGGCCTCGAAAAACTCGCAGCGGACAAGACCGTCGATCACCTCTTTATTTCCCTAAACCCCACGTACAGCGATATTGAGGTTTGGTGGGTCGATCGGGAACAGTTAATCCCGATCTTTGATAGTTGGCTACCGGAACTGCGGACAAACTACCAAGCCAATGGCAAACAGCGCTTTCGCCGATCGATCAGCCGAGGCACGGTACGCCAATATGGCCAAAAAATTCTCGTCATCGCCCAAGGGCAGTTAGCGCATTCGCCCGAATCTCAATTGCCAACGGATTCAGGACATGCTGGGCAATCCAACGAATGACCGGAACACAAACCGCATCCCCAAACCCCGTCAACGCCTGATTTACAGTCGGCGGCATCGGATAATCATCCGAGACACCTTGAAGTCGGGCGTATTCGCGTGGCGTCATCACCCGCATCCGAACGCCGCCTTGTCCCATTCGGACAATCATTTGACGGCTGCTGCCACCACTAGCTGTTCGTAGACAGCCCGCAATCTGATCCTTACGCAGTTCCGCCCGTTGCTGATGTTGCCGCACCCGTCGGTACATCGAACGATAGGTATATGTTGGGAGCGATCGCAGTGCTTCCAAATAATGCAAATTCGCCGCACTCATCATCCCTAAATGCCGTTCCACCTCGGTTTCCGACCACCAACGCGGATCATTCTCAGACAGATGCTCCACAATATCGATCAACGCCATACCCACAGGTTTAGATAAGGGTGGTGGGTTGAGAAAACTCCAGTGCAGGTCGGGATGTTGCGCGATCGCCCGTTTCAATGCCGTTGAGGTCAAAGAATCATCGCGTCGCTGAAAATTTGTGGGGTCGGCATGGGGTGATCCGGTTTGCATCCCCACCACAAAGATCCGAGGCCGACTCTGTGGGACAAAATAGGCCGCATCGATCGCGTAGACATCGCAAGCATAACCGAGTTGATTCAAGGACTGGATCGTCAAACGGAAATCCTGGCCTTGATTTGCCGTCAGCCATCCCGGCACATTCTCTAGCAAAACCAGCGGGGGCCGCTGAGGCTGCTGTTCGAGAATACGCACAAATCCCCAAAAAGCACTCGAATGTTTCCCGCCGATCCCTTGCTGATTCCCCGCCAGCGATAGATCAATGCAGGGAAAAGCCGCAGTCGCCAACAGCGTCGAAGGAATCGTTACCGGATTCAGGTCAAAAATATTCTCAAGTTGATAATGCGCCGATCGATCCGTGAAATGGGCCGCATACATCGCCTGTTTTTCCGCCGCCCAATCATTGGCAAAAATCACATTCCAGCCAGCCTGCTCTAACCCCAGCCGTACCAATCCAATTCCCGCAAAATACTCGGAACAGGTGAGTTGATGGGATAACTGGCTATCCCCAATTATCTGTGGGTTAGTGGCATCAAGTGTCAGCGACATGGCACACAGGAGGAACAACAGGCTAAATCTTAGCATTTGGGTGGCCACATGGTCACGGGTAAAGGCGATGAACCCATTTCTGACTGCGGGAGTCCGGCACGCAATCTCCACAGTTTACTTCACGTCTGTAAATGTCACTTCCACGGATGTTCACCATCGATCGGGTAAAGTTGCAGCAATTGCGCTTTATCCGATTTAAAATCTGGCCCCCGCTTCCTCCGAACATCCACGGCTGACAGTACGATCGACACAGACTACGATGTAGCTTCGATCATCACCATCCAAAATCTCAATTTTATTGTCAGGTGTTCCCTTGTCTCCCTTTACGCAATATTTTGTCCGTAAATTGTTACGGCGCTATTTGGCGCAACCCCAATCGCTCACCCCCTACCTCAAGGTCGCTGATCCCGATCGGGCGGATTTGGCTAAAGTCCTACGCAGTCTCTGCGGCAGTGATCAGAAATTCAATGTTTTACTCTATGAGCTAGAATCCCTAATTGACGCCTACAGCAAATTGGAATCGAATCAATCGCGCTTCTCACCGACCACGGTGAAAGCCGAACTCCATCGGATTGAATTGCAGATTCAACATTTATTGGGCCTGCGGCTGGGCCAGTTGTTGCCGCGCCGCCTCCCACAACTGTTACCCGAAATCGACGGCCAGGGATTTCAGTTTTGTTGGGGCAAACGCACCCAAGCAGGCATTGTCCACCATGGCCAATTCTATGGCTTACTCCAACAGTGGCACCATGACGCCCAATTGCAAGCCTACCAACTGGCTTGGACCTTAGCCCAACGCGATGTCGTCTGCATGATCACCCGATCGCCCCAACATTACACCGTTTGGATTAATCTCAAATCCCCCGCCGCCAGTACGCTATTGCACCAAGGCAAAACCATATTGCCATCACTCTTGCGAATGCACCCGGCGATTTGTCGGCGACAGGCCACAATCTCACCCTAACCCACAGGCGCACAAATTTCCGCATAGGCCGCCATCATCGCCACGGCGATCGCGTCCCAACTGTAATGGGTCAAAGCGTACTGCTGTGCGTTTTGGCCTCGTCGTTGGCGTTCCGTTGAATCTTGTAGCGATGCCGTGAGTGATTGCGCCAGTGAATCCACATTACATTCGCAAACCCAACCGGAATTCGATGCCTGAATCGCATCCCAGATGTGAACTTGATCAGAAATCACCACCGGAGTCGCAACGGTCATCGCTTCGGCCACGGCAATGCCAAAGTTTTCGTAATAGGATGGCAGGACGAATACATCCGCCGTTTCGAGCCAGGCAGTTTTCTCGCCTCCCCCAACGAACCCGACAAGATGTGATCGTGCACCCAAAGGTGAATTGCGGATTTGTTGGTGAATTTTCTCAACGTAGCCCGGATCTTGGGGATTGCCGCCCGCCAGCACAAAGTCAAATTCCTGCCCCGCTGCAATCATCTGTTCTAACGCCGGAATCAATAGGTCAAACCCTTTTTTAGGATCGATCCGCGACATGAAGAGAATCACGAGCCGATCGGGCGCAATCCCCAACGCCGCACGCGGCGACGGACCCGACTCCGGCAACACCACCCCCAACGGAAACACCCAATCATTCGTCTCCACCCCAAACCGCTCCGACACCGTCGCTTCCTGCTGCGTCGTGAAATGTACAGCGGCGGCATTAGCGAGATTGGGTTTCTCCAGGGCGGTGGCATAGATCTGCTTCAGGCGGGCTTTTTTGCGCAGATCGGCGGGGTCGAGGGTGCCCAGGGGCCGCAACACATAGGGCAAACCCTGTTGGCGCGCCACCGTCGCGGCCATCGAACTAATTGGCGAAAACAGCGCGTGAATATGCGCCACATCGTATTCTTGAGCGTGGCGGGCCAACCACATCAGCAGCTTGGTCGAGAACTTATAGCGCCGAAACGGGGCACAGCGGAAATAGATCAGCTTGTAGCCATCCTGGTCGATCGGCGTTTCGAGCGGCACATCGAGCGGATCTTGGTCAATGTCGCCATTGGCATCGGTGGTAATCAGCGTCACTTCGGCCCCGGCGCGCACCAGCGCACTGGACAGACCCAACACCATTTGGCTCGGGCCGCCATAGACGAGGGAAACGGAGGGGACGATTTGGAGAATTTTCATGGGCGGGGTGGGGATGATCGGGCCGGGGGCGATGCAAGGATGTGCGCGATCCAGAGGACGGCTGCATTTACCTTAAGCATTCCCGCGTGAACGGCCGATCGCACCAACCCGCCGACTAACCCTGAGCCGTACGGTGATCCTCGGCGGAAAGTACGGTGATTGCGGCGGCATCGGACGTTGCGCCGCCCAAAAACTCGCATAAGATAACAACGTTAGATCCAACCGTTGAAACCAATCTACCCGGAACCATGGAAAATTTCCTCGTCGATGTCCGCCGTTTCGTCGGCAAAGTGCCCTTTACCAATGACGCCGTAGCGCTGTATTTCTGCCTGATTGACCCGAAGACGCCATTCTTTGTAAAGGGGACGATCGCCGGGGCATTGGCCTATTTCATCTCGCCGATCGATGCGTTGCCGGATTTTATTATTGGTCTGGGTTTTACCGATGATGCGGGGGTGATTGCCACGACCTTAGCTACCGTCGCGCGTTACATCACCGATGAACACCGCAACCAAGCCAGCGAATTCTTCAAAGCCTAACCATGGCCATGCTGACTTTGGCGGCGATCGCCGTCGCCTTCTACCTCGCCTGGAATCTCGGGGCCAATGATGTGGCCAACTCCATGGGCACCTCCGTTGGCTCCAAGGCTGTCACCCTATCCCAGGCGATCGGTATTGCGGCGATCTTTGAATTGGCCGGAGCGTTGCTCTTTGGCCAGGCCGTGACGGCGAACTTGGTGACCGGGGTGATTGACCTCGATCGGTTTGTCGATCGGCCGCAGTCATTTGTGATCGCCATGTTGGCCGTGCTGCTGGCCGCTGGGGTCTGGATGAACCTCGCCACCTGGCTGGGGTTGCCCGTTTCGTCTTCCCATGCCACCGTGGGGGCGATCGCCGGAGTCGGGATCGTGGCGATCGATTGGCAGGCGATCCATTGGACGACGTTGGGCGGGATTTCGCTGACTTGGGTGGTGACGCCCTTGATCAGTGGCTTAGTGGCAACGCTGCTCTATCGCGCCTTACGATCGGCGTTCCTCACCGAATCCCTCACCCACCGCATCCAGGAATGGATCCCCTGGCTGACCCTGGGCTTAGTCCTGGTGTTTGGCGTGATCGTGTTGCCGTCCGTGGCCGATCGGTTGCAGGTCACTCTGATTCACCAACGCCTGCCTGATCGAGCCGTGATCCTGGGTCTTGGCGGCTTGATGCTGACTGGCTTAAATCTTTGGCTACTGCGTCAACCCCCGATCGCCCGATCGATCGAACAGATCTTCGGCCAATTCCAAATCATCAGCGCCTGCTTCGTCGCCTTTGCCCATGGCTCCAATGACGTCGGCAACGCGATTGCGCCCCTCGCGGCGATCGTCCAAGTCCAAGCCACCGGACGCATTCCCCAATCCGACTTGGCCGTGCCGTTTTGGGTCTTGGCCGTCGGGGGCATCGGGATTGTGGCCGGGTTGATCGTATGGGGCCGCAAAGTCATGGCCACGATCGGTGAAGGGATTATCCCACTCCAGCCCAGCGGCGGCTTCGCCGCCGAAATCGCCACGGCGATCACCATTTTGTTGGCCTCGCGGTTTGGCCTACCGATTTCCACGTCCCATGCCCTCGTCGGAGCCGTGGTCGGCGTCGGATTGGCCCAAGGCGTGACGATCCAAACGGCCACGCTCAAATCGATCGGGTTAAGTTGGCTCGCGACGATTCCGTTAGCCGCGATCGTGGCCGCGATCGGATTTAAGATTCTGACCACGATCGTCAATTGATATTAAAAACGGAGAGAGGGGGATTCGAACCCCCGGTAAAGTTACCCCTACACAGCATTTCCAATGCTGCGCCTTCAACCACTCGGCCATCTCTCCAACTGCGCCATAACAGCAAAAAACTGCCAGTGCGAAACTATCGTATCAGACATTACGGCATACTGGATCAGGCAACGTCCAAAAGTTTTCGAGTCCCTGCGAGTTTCCCAATGACCCAGCATCATACCGTTCGGATCAACTATCGCCAGAAGGGCACCGTTCACGAAGTCCAGGTGCCCAACGATCGCTATATCCTGCATTCAGCCGAACGGGCGGGCGTCGAGCTGCCCTTTTCCTGTCGCAATGGCGCTTGTACGGCCTGTGCAGTGCGGGTGATCTCCGGGCATTTGACCCAGGATGAGGCGATGGGGCTGTCGCCGGATCTGCGCCGCCAGGGCTATGCGTTGCTCTGTGTCAGCTATGCCCAGTCCGATCTCGTGGTCGAAACCCAGGATGAAGACGAGGTCTACGAAATGCAATTTGGCCGCTACTTTGGCCAGGGCAAGGTGCGACGGGCCTTACCGATCGACGATGATTAGGCAAGTGATTTAGGCGGCCGATCGCGCGATCATGCGGTCAAGCCGACCCGGAAAGATGGTTAAATAAGTCCCTTGTCTCCCTGTGGCAAAGCCCAAAATCATGTCCCCACCCACACCCCCCGATTGCACCCCGACGCAGTTGCAAATCTTCCTCGACATTGCCACGATCGCCGCCCTCGCCGCCGGAGCCGAACTCCAATACTACTGGGGCAATCTCACCGATGTTCGGGAAAAAGGCCGACCGGGCGATCTGGTCACCGAAGCCGATCGCGCCGCTGAAAAGGCCGTCCTCGAAGTCCTCACGCGGCATTTCCCCGATCACGCCATCCTCGCCGAAGAGTCCGGCTTACTCGGCAATCAAGCCAGTCGCTACCAATGGGCGATCGACCCCCTCGACGGCACCACCAACTACGCCCACCAATATCCCGTCGTCGCCGTCTCGATCGCGCTGTTGATCGATGGCGTCCCCCAGGTCGGTGTGGTGTATAACCCCATTCGGCAGGAGCTATTTCAGGCGGCGACGGGCCTCGGAGCGACGTTGAATCGACGGCCCATGCGGGTGTCCAGCACCGCCGAACTGCGCCAGAGTCTCTTGGTCACAGGATTTGCCTACGATCGCACCGAGACGCCGGATAATAACTATGCGGAGTTTTGTCAGTTGACCCATATCACCCAGGGCGTGCGGCGGGCGGGTTCAGCGGCGCTGGATTTGGCCGATGTCGCCTGTGGGCGGTTGGATGGCTACTGGGAGCGGGGGCTGTCGCCCTGGGATCTGGCGGCGGGCGTTGTGCTGGTGCGGGAAGCCGGGGGCCAGGTGACGGCCTATGACCAAACCCCGTTGGCGATCGGGTCAGGGCGACTGTTGGCCACAAATGGGGTGATCCAGTCGCCCCTGAGTCAGGAGTTGTTACGCGTCAAACCCTTGGATAAAATGAGTGGTAATGCCATTCCCGCCTTGGGCCTTCCGCCATTAAACTAGTACGGGCGAGGAACGTTGGATCGTTGATAATTTTGGACAGTTGATGATTTGGGTTCGGTCGTTGGACGACGTTGTTCGATTACATCTTGCAAGCAGGTTGAGTCATGGCTTTGAGAATTGATAAGGGTTTGTTTTCCGCTGATTTTATGGATCATTACGCGATCTTGGGCGTGCCGCTGGATATTGATCCGACGGACATTCGCAAGGCCTATCTGAAAATCGCCCGGCGCTTGCACCCGGACAGCAGCAGCTTGAGCAGCGACACCGATCGGGCCTTGGCGGGCCAATTGCTCTCAAAATGGGTCAACCCCGCCTGGGAAAGCCTCTCCCAGGAAAAAGCCCGCACTGAGTACAATATTCTGCTGAAGATGAAGGGCCAATCCGCTGGAGCGAACGCCTCCCAGTCCGTCCATCTCAATTCGATCGCCCAGCAATTGCTGACCGCGCCCAATCCCGACTTCTTCTATCGATCGGCGATGACCGACATCACCAACAAGCAATTTACCGAACTGAATCAGACGATCGACCTGACGGGCCGCCTGAGCGAGCTGAACCTGGCCTACATCATGCGCAAGCAATCCTCCGGCGAGAACACCGTCAGCAGCACCCGCCCGCTCTACACGATCGGCGCGAGCTTCTCCGAAACCCCGCCCACTGGCACCGGGGTGATGGACGTGCAGCCCCAGCGGCCCATCCGCGAATCCCTGGCCGAACCCTATTTCCGCCGGGCTGAAGGCTATTACAAGAAAGGCGACTACGTCCGAGCGATCCGCGAACTGCGCGATGGTCTAGCGATCGACACTCGCCACGGCCCGAGTCATAGTATGCTCGGAATGGCCTACTTCAACCAGAAGCAGCCCACCATGGCCCGCATCCACTTCGACAAAGCCCTCGACATCAATCCCGATGACGAGCAAGCCCAAGTCGGCAAACGCTCCGTCGAGCGGTTAAACGCGGCGAACGTCGCGGAGCAGGGCAAAAAGAAATCCGGGAGCAGCTTCCTGGGGGGGCTATTTGGACGCAATAAGTAGCGGTGCAATCAGTCGCGGCGCAATCAGTCGCGGCCAGGATTGAAGTAGCGGCAGTCATTAATCGTGGGTTGAAAGGAAAATCGCATGGTGTATCAACCCCCCACCGGGGCCAAAGATTTGTTGCCCTTGGATGTGGCACAGCAACGTTGGATTGAGCAGCGGTTGCAGGAAGTATTTCAGCGTTGGGGCTATCACCGGATCATTACTTCCACCTTAGAACGGCTGGATACCCTGATGGCCGGGGGCGCGATCGACCGCAGTACGATCCTCTCCGTCCAAGGCGGAGCCGAAGAAAACCTCGGACTACGACCCGAACTAACCGCCTCGATCGCCCGCGCCGCCGTCACTCGGATGGCCGTCGCGCGGTTTCCCCAACGGCTGTATTACCATGCCAACGTCTTCTGCCGACCCGAAACCGACGGCCACAGTTCGCAGCAAGAGTTTTACCAAAGTGGGGTAGAGCTGCTGGGCAGCGGCGGCAGTCTGGCCGACGCCGAAATGCTGTGGCTGCTGATCGACTGCATGGCAAATCTGGGTTTGGGGGACGTCAAAGCGCCCCAGTGGCAGATCATCGTCGGCGAAGCGGGCCTGACCCGATCGCTACTGTCCGTTTTCCCGGAGAATTTGCGTCGTTCGGTGCGGCAGGCGATCGCCCAGTTGGACTTGACCGCACTCGAAAAATTGCCATTGGCCCCAGAATTGCGCGATCGGGCCTTGCAGATGCTCGATTTGCGCGGCAATCCCGGCAGCGTCTTGCAGCAGGTAAGCCAGTGGGATTTGGACGAACCCCAACGGGAGCGCGTCGGACGGCTGAAAACCTTGTTTGAACTGATGCAGGCGACGGTGGGAGCCGATGTGCCCTTGCCGATCGTCCTGGATTTGAGCCTGATCCGCACCTTTGACTACTACACCGGCATCGTGTTTGAAGTCGCGAATACGGGCGGCGGCGTGCAGCAAGTCTTGGCCCAGGGCGGCCGCTACGACGAACTGCTCGGCAGCTACCATCCCCAAGGTGAATCCGTTCCAGGGATTGGCTTTAGCTTCCAGATTGACCAGTTGTATCCGGTGCTCCGCACCCTGGGCCAGTTACCCAGCGCGATCGCCGCCAGTGATTGGTTGGTCGTGGCCCTGACCCCAGCGGCCCAGTCCTGCGCCTTGGATCAAGCCAAACACCTGCGATCGGCCCACCCCGAGCAGCGCGTCGAACTCCACCTCGACAACGGGCAACCCCTCGATCGCGCCAGCATCGCCGACTACGCCACCACCCGCCGCATCCCCCAAATTGCCTGGGTAGACGCGACGGGTGAGGTGACGATCGCCCCCGTCACCCAGTAAAATCATCGCGGCTCCCTTGTATTTCCTTCGTGAGTAACTTGCACCATGGCCCATTCGATCGTCACTAATGTCTGTCAAGGCGTCGCCGACTGCGTGGCCGCCTGTCCAGTCGCCTGCATCGACCAAGGTCCCGGCAAGAACGTGCAGGGAACGGACTGGTATTGGATTGATTTTTCGACCTGTATTGACTGCGGGATTTGTCTTCAGGTATGTCCCGTGGAAGGGGCGATTATTCCCGAAGAGCGGCCCGAAGTCCAGCTTTTGCCCAAATATTAAAGCCGCGATCACCCCAAAATCTCCTACCCCGAAATCCTTTGCGCTGCCATCATGTCTGAATCAATCTTGGCCGTTGAAACCGTCCATGCCGGATACATCAAGGACGTCGATATCCTCCAGGGTATTAATCTCCGGGTCGATGCCGCCGAATTGGTCACGATCATCGGCCCCAACGGCGCAGGCAAATCCACCCTGGCCAAAACCGTATTTGGCCTCCTGACGCCCCACACCGGCAAAATTTGGTTCAACGGCGAAAACATCGCAGGCTGGTCGCCCGATCGGATCGTCGCCAGTGGCATGGGCTACGTCCCCCAAATCAGCAATGTGTTCAAATCCCTCTCGATCGACGAAAACCTCGAAATGGGAGCCTTCGTCCGCAATTCCGGGATTCGGGCCTTGAAGCAAGAAATGTACGATCGGTTCCCCGCCCTCGCCCCCAAAAAATCCCAACAAGCAGGCACCCTCTCGGGCGGTGAACGCCAACAGCTCGCCATGGCCAAAGCCCTGATGCTACGGCCCAAGCTGTTGATTTTGGATGAACCCTCCGCTGCCCTCTCACCGATCATGGTGACCAACGTCTTCGCCCAGATCAAGCAGATCCAAGCCGAAGGCACCGCGATCCTCCTGGTGGAGCAAAACGCCAAACAAGCCCTCCAAATGTCCGATCGGGGCTATGTTCTGGAATCGGGCCAGGATAAGTACGAAGGACGCGGCGCGGATCTACTTAATGACCCCAAAGTGGGCGAGCTATATCTGGGGATATCGGGGCATTAGAGCCGGATTTGGGGGATGTTTTAAACAGTCTCGACGGTCATAGCCAACAATCCACGATCCCCCTAAATCCCCCTTCAAAAGGGGGACTTTGAATCCAGTTCCCCCCTTTTCAAGGGGGGGTAGCAGGGTGGTTTCATACAAAGAAATGAAATACCTTATCAAGTAAATTGGCCCAAGATCTGAGGGCTTGGGGGACAGTTCGGAATCCTTGGCG
>JANOQX010000066.1:0-21467 GCA_031415035.1 Cyanobacteria bacterium VAR_4_metabat_243 | reverse complement strand
CTTTAATTGGATCATGAGGCTCATGGGCTGACTCGACTGAATTACGACAATCAGTCCATCCTCATTTTCCTACCTCCGAATTGTCGGTATGTGCTTCCAATATTTATCTTCCGTTGTATGAAACCACCCTGCTAACCCCCCTTAAAAAGGGGGGAACCGGATTCAAAGTCCCCCTTTTTAAGGGGGATTTAGGGGGATCGTGACGTTTGCAACAAGCAGTTAGACTTTTAAAACACCCGTTTTAAGGGGGTTAGGGGGATCGTTGAAGCTGGGAAATGACCCGCGCTATCCAGTCAACGGACAAATTCATCCACAGAATCCTATAATGATTGGGTTTATTTCTGGTGTGCGTGGCCCATGCCCATTCTTTATCTGGCGATTACCAACCATGGCTTCGGTCATGCCACCCGCGCCGCCGCCGTCGCCGCTGCCATCCAGCGCCGGATGCCCGACCTCACACTGATTCTCGCCACCACGGCTCCCCGATCGGTGATCGAAGCCTACCTCGGCGACAACTTCATCCATCGGCCCCGCGCCCTGGATGTGGGCGTCTTGCAAGCCGACAGCATCACCATGGACTTGCCCGGAACGCTGGCCCAACTCGAAACGATCCAACGCAATGCCAAAGCGACGATCGTCTCCGAAGCCAATTGGCTCAAACAAAACCGGGTGGATTTGGTATTGGCCGATATTCCGCCGCTGGCTGCGCCGATCGCCCGTGCCGCTGGTGTGCCTGGCTGGATGATGGGCAACTTCGGCTGGGACTTTATTTACCGCGACTTTGGCCCCGAATTTACCCCCGTGGCGGACTGGATCAGCGAATGCTTCGGCCAGTGCGATCGACTGTTCCGAATGCCCTTCCATGAACCGATGGGCGCATTTCCCCAGATTGAAGATGTGGGTTTAACCGGGGTATCACCGCGCCACAGCGAAGCCG
Organism: Cyanobacteria bacterium VAR_4_metabat_243; assembly: GCA_031415035.1. GTDB lineage: Bacteria > Cyanobacteriota > Cyanobacteriia > Leptolyngbyales > Leptolyngbyaceae > Romeriopsis. The sequence goes on along the minus strand of JANOQX010000066.1, from coordinate 20,530 downwards.
CAATCGTCGCCCAATTTGGCCTCGAACATATCCCCAAATCCCATCGCATTCTCATGACCTTTGGGGGATTGGGACTCGATCGGATCCCTTACGAAAACGTCCAGCATTTCCCCGATCATCGTTTCCTGTGTTTTGACCTCAACGCCCCCGACTATCCCAACCTGATCCGCGTGGACGACAACCATTACCGCCCCGTGGACTTCATGGAAACCTGTGGCTGCATCATCTCCAAACCCGGATACAGCACCTTCTCTGAAGCCTGCCGCCTGGATTTACCAATCATCAGCATCGTCCGCGATGGCTTCGCCGAAGCCCCCGTATTACTCGAAGGCCTCCAAACCCAGGCCCACCATCAAATCATCCAACTCAATGAGTTATTTGAGAGCAACTGGGAATTTTTGCGTCAGCCACTGAAGCCGCCCACGACGCATCAGCAATTCGCCAAAGATGGTAACGAAACGATCGCGCAGGCCGTGGTGGATTTTTTTGAAACTTAACTTACCTCAACGTAAGCCGCAACACCCACCCGCGCGTTAACGGCGGGCTAGTAAGGAAACTGCCCTAAAGGGCACTCGGATCATCTCTTAGCCGGGTTTAGCCGGGTTTCCTTACTAGCCCTGCCGTTGACGCGCGGGGCGGGTCACGCGATCGACCGACCATCTTCAATTCTCAATTCTCAATTCTCAATTCTCAATTCTCAATTCTCAATTCTCAATTCTCAATTCCCCATGCAATACCAAACCCAACTCACCATCCGCACCAGCGGCAAATGCCTCCACAAAGTCACCCGCGATGTCCAAGCCGCGATCGCCGCTTCCAAAATCCAAACCGGGATGTGCCATCTCTTCCTGCGCCACACCTCCGCCAGCCTGACGATCCAGGAAAACGCTGACCCCGACGTACTCCAGGATCTCACTAACTTCTTCGCCAAACTCGTCCCGGAAACGGCGCATTATGTCCACAGTGCGGAAGGGCCAGATGATATGCCTGCTCACATTCGGACTGTGTTAACCAATACTTCGGAACAAATCCCGATCGCCCAAGGTCGCCTCGTCCTCGGCACCTGGCAGGGCATCTACGTCTGGGAGCATCGCAATCGGGGCAGCGATCGCGAACTCTTCGTCCACCTCACCGGCGAATAATTCAAGCAAACAGCCCCCACCAATGCGGCGAGGGCTGTTCCATCCAATTCAAAAACGGATCCTACTTGAGCGGCATCACCAAGAGCGGAGCCGGAGCCAATTGTCCTGCGCCGGGTTGGGCGATCGGCGTTACCACACCGGGTTGCGCGGGTGCCACAACTGCCGTTTGACCGGGCTGTAGCTGCGCCTGCCGGGCCTTGATCAACTGCATTTGCTTCGCCCGGAAATTCGCCATGGCGTCATTCATGTTCTCTTGCTGCGACGCCGCGAATGCCGCTGGATCGGGCCGATCGCCCTGCATCACCCGCTGCATCAAATTCATCATGCTCTTACTGGCGTCGCTGTTTCCAGCAAATGGGTCATTGGTCTGCGACTGAAAGTCCGCCAGGGGATTGGCTTGAGTGTCAGCATTCTGAGCCATGGCGGGCGTCGCCAAGGCGGCAGTCAGGCCCAAAGCCACAGTCAGCCCCAAGGTTACAGTCAGGCAGTGCGATCGCGAAGTAAATTTCATAGGGCGAAGTCGTAAAAATGGTAAATCGGCGGATAACTCGATCGGAACCGTCAGGTTGGACACATTCTAACGTAGACGTTGGTATGATGCCCATGGTTCCCCCAAACCATTCCCTGGCGGAATCGCCCCATCTACCCCGAGTCACGCACCATGCCCAAGCAGGGAGAAATCGACTATCTCAAAAATATTGGCGCTGAGGGGATTCAGCACGCGATCGACAAGCCCTTCTCCGATGACTTCTGCGGCGGTTATTTGATGGAAATGGGGGCGGTGATGTCGCTGCTGCCCGCGCCCCCCGGACGGCTGTTGGATTTGGGCTGTGGCACGGGTTGGACGAGCTGTTTCTGGGCCAAGCGGGGCTATGAGGTTGTGGGGCAGGATATTGCCGCCGATATGATCCAGTACGCCCACCAGAACCGCGATCGGCAGGGGTTGCGTCAGCTGGATTTCGTTACCTGCGATTATGAAGCAATGCCGTTCCAGGACGAATTTGACTGTGCCGTGTTCTTTGATTGCCTGCACCATGCCGTGGATGAAGTTTCGGCCTTGGCGGCGGTCTACAAAGCGCTCAAACCCGGTGGCATCTGCATCACCTCCGAACCGGGCGAAGGCCATGCCAAGAGCGCCGAATCCATCCAAGCAATGCAGCAATTTGGCGTCACCGAGCGGGATATGCCGCCGTGGCTGATCAAACGCGCCGCCCAGCAAGTGGGATTTCGCCAAGTCCAGTTCTATCCCCACACCTACGACCTGGCCTTCTTCAGCTATCGCCGCAAACCCAAAAAAGGCTGGAAACGCATCCTCCAACTTCCCCTGTTCGCCTCCCTGGGACTGGCCTATGTCAATCTCCGCCGCAAACGCCAATCCGGAATTGTCGTCCTGACAAAATAATCTGCCGATCGGCCTCAGTCTCTGGGTAGAGGCAGCGGGCGCAACCGCGATCGGCGATGAAGTTTCCGCGAATTTACGGACATGGCGGGAATCGGACTGTTAGGCTGGGCGCAACTCCATTGATTCCTTGCGTGAATTCACGTGGGCATCGGTGCGTTTGGGTGTGCATCAAGTTACGCGGCTTTGATTGCAGTTTCTTGTCATCCAGTGTTCCATGAAAATAACCTCATCACATTATTTCGGTAGCCTGACGATCGGCCTGATTTCGACGATCGGTCTTGCCGCCCAAGCCAACGCCAATACCCTGGCCCAATCGGGGGCAGCGGCAGACTTATTTAACTTTAGCCATCGGCCCCGGGCGGCGGATGCCCAAACCTTCGAAGACGCGATCGCCATTGGTACGCCAGGGCAGGTGAGTGCCACCGCCTTTGCCGATGCCGAATTCCTGTCCCAAAGCGGCGCAGCGGCAGCCAGCAATGTCTCGATCAGTCGGGCCGATGGCACGGGCCAAAATTACCGCGCCGAAGCCGCAAGCGAAGCCACGGTGACGGGGTTTGACTTCCAAGTGGCGGCCCACCAAACCTTCAGTTTTGATTGGCAATCGCTGCTGTCAATCAATGCCACTAGCGATCGTCCGAGCCAAGAGCGGAGCGAGGCTTCGGGACTATTCGGTTTTGCAATCTATAGTCGCGGCGCGGATCAAATGCTGAATCTGGTTGACACATTGGATCTGTTTGGCCGTGACGATGGCGGATCGGAGCCATTGTTCAACCTCAAGGCCACCAACGGGTTCAAGTTCACGCCCACCCAAACGGCGACGCAGTTTGCGCTCCAGGGACGCTACAGCCGTGCGGTGACTCAGGCCACACAGTTCACGGTGTTTGAACTCAAACGCAATGCCGTTTCTGTCGCCGCTCCAGAACCGACTCTGACGATCGCGTTTGTGGCACTGGGCACAGCGGCAGTGGCACGGCGACGCCGCAACGCCGCCTAAATCGGGACATCGCCCGCGTCCCGAGCCAAGCTACGCCATCGTCGCAGCTGGCTCGGGCTGGTGATACAGCCGATAGGTGAGTTCGGCCTGAAGCCATTCCTGGAATAGCGCTTGCAATAATTCGGCCCGGCGATCGTCCGTCAGTTCGGCGGGCAGAAACTCGCGCACCCAGAGAATGTGATAGCCCGCACTGGTGGCGATCGGCCCCGTCAGTTCACCCACGCGGGCATTGAACACCTGGGTCGCAATGGCAGGCTGCAATTCCCACCGCTGAATCACCCCTTCAAAGCCCGATCGTTGTCGCCGCTCGACGTCAAGATCAAATTCGTAGGCCACATCGAAGAAGCTCGATTCACCCGCCTCGATTCGATAGAACAATTCCTGCGCCAGTTCGGACGTCGCCACGATAATTTGATAGAGCACGACCCGATCGTAGCTCAACCGATTTTCGATAAACCGCTTTTCGGCTTCCTTGCTAAATAAATGGACAGCCAGTTTTTCCCGCAGCAGCCGATCGCGAATGCCCTGTTCCCATTCCTGGGGTGTTACCTGCTGATCGGCCAACCAAGCCAGGGTGTCCGCCGCGCGTTCCAGCCGGAGTTCGCTGCGTTGTTGCTCACCTGCCTGCTGCACCTCACCCGCCGTCAAGCTCAGTCCATGCTCCGCCGCCACTTGCTGGACCAACAACTGACTCAGGAATGCCTGGGTCAGCGGTTTATACTGCATTGACTGCTTCAACGTACTGACAATCTGTTCCGGCAACACCTGTGATGGGAAATAGAGCATCGCTAAAACTCGCTGCTGGTGTAATTGAATCGGGTGTGATTAAATCTAACGCGTACCACTTGAACTGCGGGTAATCGTCGTCCCACCATTCGAATAGCCCGATGTCCGGCTGCTCGCATAGGCCGTATCATTCCCATCTTGACCCACAGCGGTGGCCCAGGCATTCGCCCGACCCGATCCCGGCGTGGCCAAGGTGATCGCACCCGCATCGGTATAGGTACCATTACGACCGCTTGCCCCCGCTTCCGCACCCGCAGTGGCGTAACCCGGGCCAATGCTAATTCCAGTGTTAGCCACAGCCGCTGCACCCGCACCCATAACCATGCCCGAGCTAGCACAAGTATCCAGAAAATCTAAATCGTAAATCATGTTAATCCTCCTAGAAAATTCCAGCATAAGCAATCGAACTACCCATCCCTTGACCAACGCCACGGCTCACCGAAGCCGACAAAATCCGGGCACTGGATGTGCCGAATGCGGCGGTTTTAGTGGATGGCCCGATCGCGCTGGAAGAAACACGCGAAAGCGATGAGTTTGGCGTTACGGACAATCGCCCCGAGGAGCGGACATAGAAATCCCCATCACCGAATGCAACCTCTGCGGTTTGACCCGGCCCAGCGAACTCAAAATCTTCAAACATGATATTGACCTACAATTATGTGATCGAACAACATTACCTAAGATCTTTACCTGCAAAGGCATTGAGCGGCATTCACAGATAAATATTGACGAATATTGAAACAGTTTGCTGATTGTAACGATTCAAAGGTGAACGACCATTGGAAAGTTGCAAACAGCAAACCATTGCAAATAACTCAGATCATCAACCAGGCTCGTGGGTGTAATCATTGATTGCACCCACGCAGCGGATTAATCTAGTGGTTAGGCAACAAAGCCGAAGCCGAAGTCAAGGTCGAGGAAGACACGCCGGGACGGACGAAGGTTTCACCGTCGATCTTCGTGAAGGCACGGTAGCCAGGGCCACCAATTGCATCAGCCGCGCCGCCGATGGTTGCAACGTCGCCGTTGAACCGCACGTTGCCACGGACTTTAGCGTCGAAGGAGTTGTTGGAGTTGAAGCCGAGGTTGCGGCCGCTGGCACCCAAGATTTCAGCTTGAGCAACTTCGATGTGGTTCATGTCTTGAATAAGCATTGGAATAACCTCTGATTTGTGTGTGTTTCAGCCGTGTTCCAGCCGATGTATACATAGTATTTCGATTCACCTTTGACGTATGGCCATAATGGCTTAACTTGATATTTTTTTGATGCAGTTAGCATTATCACTACTGTGTCGCTTTTGCCGCCCAGAATGCATAAATTAATTCACCAAACGAACCGAACTTCGAGCATTTGGCATTGGCATTTAACCCAAAAAACAGGCATCAGCGGTATTTGCCAATGCCTGTTTTACCATCCTGAGCGATTTAAGCGATCGGCCTAGCACAGCGGCTGACGATAGAACCAGGGATTAAAGCAACCACCCTGCACCTGCTCACCATCCGCATCCGCCCGATCGTGATGGTCTAAATCGCGCAGTAAATGACTCGATTGTGCGGTCGGCCAATTGGGATAGGGATTGGTCGGGGCCACGGGCCGATCCTTGCGGTTGTGATTGGGCGAATACCAGTTTTCCCGCATAATCCGGGTGTAGGTCCGTTGCGGCAGATAATTTAGCGGCTCATGCCCGGTGTAGCGCAGAATTAACGCACAGGCCCAGGAATATTTTCCTGACAGGATCGCACCCAGAATCTGATCCATTTCGTCCGACTTCAGTTGACGCTCGGCGTCTTGTACGGTCTGAGTAAAAGGGGTATTCATCGCGTTGAAATCCATCCTGATATAGAGGTCGCATGCACAAAAACACAGGTAAACGAGGGATTGGTGGTAGCGCGGGCACTATGACGATGCCGCATCACTGCGCAGTTTTTGGAACGGTTCGAGCAGCACATCCATCACCCGCCGTTTCCGCGTGACGATTTCTGCCGTGGCCGTGAGACCGGGCTTAAATTCCCGCTTTTGGCCCTTGGCCGTGACGTAATGCCGATCGAGGGCAATATCCACCCGATAGACCTGGCCGAGTTTTTCCGTCGCTTGGCTATCGGGAGAAATCGCCACAATTTTTCCGGCGATCGTCCCGTGATCTTGGTAGGGATAGGCATCCAGCTTGACCTTCACGGGCATGCCTAATTTAATAAACCCCGCCTGTTGATTCGATAACACCGTCGAGAGAATCAGCGGTTGACCCGCCGGGGCGATTTCGGCCAGTTGTTCGCCCGGTTGGATCACGCGGCCTTGCTGCTGCACGTTGAGCGCCAACACCGTGCCCGCGATCGGGGCGTGGATAAAGCGCTGATCGCGTTTCACCTGGGCCGTGGCGATCATCACCTGGGTTTCCTTGGATTTCGCCTCCAGTGCGCCCAATCGCAATTTCAATTCCTGTAATTCGCGATTGGTGGCCTGCTGCACCTGTTGGGCTTCGGCTTGTTTTTGTTGGAGTTCGACGGTGAGGCGTTGGATTTGGCCTTGGTTATTGGTCAATTCGCCTTGGCTTTGGGTCATGCTGCGCTGCCGTTCCCGCACCCCCTGTTCGACGCTAAATACCTGCTCCTTCGAAATTGCCCCCACGTCGGCAAGGGGTTTGAACCTCGCCAGTCGGGTATTCTGGGCGATCGCGTCGTCTTGCAGTTGGGCCATGACGGTTTGCTGGGTGCGGGCGGCCTGCCGCAATTGACCGATGGCAATCTGTTGGCCATCAATTTGCGATCGGGCGATGCTGTACCGGGTTTCACCCTGGAGTTGGGTTTGGCGAATCAGCATGGCACTTTGCTGGTATTCCGTTTGCAGTGATTGCAATAGCGTTTGCAAGCGTTCGACTTCCCGATCGACCAAGGTCGTATCCATTTCCAACATCACCTGGCCCTTTTTCACCACTTGGCCTTCCTTCACGGCGATCCGGGCGACGGTGCCCATTTCCAGCGGCTGTACCGAGGCCGTGCGGCCCTTGGGCACCAGTTTGCCGCTGGCCGTGGCCACTTCATCCATTCGCCCGTTCCAGGCCCAGGTCACCGTCGCCCCGGTAAAACAGATGCCCAACATCGCCAGGCGCAGGGGCAGCGCCGAGGTGGGTTGGTTCAGTAAAGTTTCGATCGCCGCTGACCAATCCGCCGGATTGCTGTCCGGCGTGGCAGTGGGCGCGATTCGGGTCGGATGAATCGGATTAATCGCCGTCGTTGTTTCGGCTGTTGTAAACATAAACACGCACTCCTAGAGCATCCTGGTTCAATATCCTGGTTCAACGGTCATCCGCTCAACGCGGCTACAAATTCAATTGCTGCTGGGCTAAGTGGTAATACAATCCCTCCTGCTGCATTAATTCAGCGTGATTGCCCTGCTCGACCAAGAGACCCCGATCGAGCACCAAAATCCGATCGGCGTTCTGCACGGTCGAAAGTCGGTGGGCAATGATAAACGTGGTGCGATCGCGGCTGATCCGTTCCAAATTGCGTTGGAACCGCCGTTCCGATTCCGTATCGAGGGCACTGGTGGCCTCGTCCAGAATCAGTAGACCAGGATTGCCCAGCAAGGCCCGCGCAATGGCGATCCGTTGCCGTTGGCCGCCGGAGAGGTTGGCTCCCCGTTCGCCGACCTTGGTGCTATAACCCAGGGGCAATTCCTGAATAAACTGGTGGGCTTCCGCCAGCTTGGCCACCGCCACGACGGTCTCCAAGGGATAATCCGGGCGATGCAAGCGAATGTTTTCCAAAATCGTGCCCGAAAATAGAAAACAATCCTGGGGCACCACGCCCAACTGCGATCGCAATGATGCGGGCGCAAGATGTTGGATATCATGGCCATCGACCAAAATTCGGCCCTCAGTCGCATGATAAAACCCCTGCAATAGCTTAATCAGCGTGGTCTTGCCGGAGCCGCTGCGACCGACGATCGCCACGGTTTCACCCGGACTAACCCGAAAATCCAAGCCCTGGAGAATCGGCCTGTCCTCCGCTCCGTCATAGGAAAAGGTCAGGCGATCGCAGCGGATTTCGCCCTGGAGTTGGGGCAAGACCATGGTGGCGATCGCATTACTTTCCTCCGGCGCGGTGGCGAAGACATCATTCAGGCGTTCGACCGCAATCAGCACCTCCTGAAATTCATCCCACACGCCAATCACACTCATCGCCGGGCCAAGCACATTGCCAATCAACATATTGAAGGCGACAAGCTGCCCGATCGTGATTTGGTCTTGAATTACCAAGGTCGCCCCAAACCACAGCAAGGCCGTACTGCCGCCAATATTGATCAAGCCACTCAGCACTTGCAGCGTATTGCCCAGCTTTTGGCCCTTGAACTGAATGTTCAAACTGCGGGCCAGCAGCTCTTCCCAGCGCCAGCGAATCTCCTGTTCGATCGCCGCTGTTTTCACCGCCGCGACGCCACTGATCATTTCCACCACTAGCGAGGTTTGTTCGGTGGAGGCCTTAAACGCTTCGCGGGAGATTGCTTTGAGAAAGGGCGTCGCCACCAGGGTCAAAATCACCAACGGCGGAATCAACGCCACCACAACCCAAGCCAACTGGGCATTGTAATAAAACATTAAACCCAGATAAGCCACGCCCATCACGGCATCCAGCCAAGTGGAAATGGCTTGGCGCATCAAGAACTGTTGGATTTTTGAGTTCTCTTGGATGCGGGTGATGATGTCGCCCACGTTGCGCGCTTCAAAGAAGGACATCGGCAAGCTCAAGGTATGCCGAATGAACGCACTCACCAGCGTCAGCTCCAGCCGATTACTAAAATAATCCAGCAAATATTGCCGCACGCTGGTCATCGCCAACCGCCAACCGCCAAAGATCAGCAGCCCGATCGAGAAGAGATGCAGCATCGAGAGGCTTTTTTGGGTCACCACCCGATCGAAGATAATCTGCGTCAACACGGGCGTCAGCAAGCCAAACACCTGAATCAACAGCGAGATCAAAATAATCTGCGCCAGAATATGCCGATAGGTAATCAGCAACCGCCCAAAGCCACTGAGTTTTTGGCCCGTTTCGAGTTCCTGTTCATAGACCTGGGGCGTCGTTTCCAGGGTCAAGGCATAGCCGCTCCACTGGGCCATAAATTCGCGCTCTGGTACCACCTGTTTGCCCGCCGCCGGATCGGCCAGCAGCACCGACTTGCCCCGTTGGCCGTAGACGACGACATAGTGATCGCCCTGCCAATGGGCAATCCAGGGCCGTTTCTGATCCTGCAAGACATTCAGGCTGGCCCGCACGGGCCGCGCCACGAAGCCGAGCTTTTCGGCGGTGGTGGCGAGATTTTTCAGCGATGCGCCCGATCGGCCGACCCGTGCCCATTCCCGCAACTGATGCAGCGGATAGGGAGCCGCCCCCCAATGCTGCCCAATCATCGCCAAACAAGTCACCCCACAGTCAGACGAACTCTGCTGGGCGATAAAGGGGAAATTAAACCGGACATAGCGGCTCCAGCGCGGCTGGGGGAAGCGAATTTGGTGTGGGCGGCGGGCCGGAGCGGGCGGCACGGAGCCGGAGGCAACGCGCGGGCTGGGGGTGATCGGCGTCGCCCGTACAGCGGCCACGGTTGGTGCGCCCCCGGCATCCCGCCCCGCCGCGATCGTCAAGGGAATTTGGCCCAAGCTCGGTATCAAGGCCGTGAGCATCGCCCAGTCCTCGGCGGCCAATTGCTCGATGCAAACCGGGGTGATCGCCCGATCGCCATCACCCATTGCCCAGCCATCGCCCACGCGCCGATCGGTCGCCGCTGCCACGGCCCCCGACACCAACCAACAGCGCCCCGACAATTGACTTAGATCCTGATTTGCCGGATACGTCCGCCGTTGCAATCGGGCAATGAATTGCTGCAATTGGGGCGGCGTCAGGATTTTGCCCAGGGGATTGTGGGCGGTGGAGCCGATCGTCGTTTGGGTGCGGAAGAATGCCAGGCGCGATCGGGTCTGGGCCAGCTGCAATAGATCCGCCGTCAGATCCGCGTCGGCACAGTCCGCCAGCAGCGTTTGGGCCGCCGCCAAGGGCAAATACCACACCTGACAATCACTCGCCGCCACGGCTTGCTCCGGCGTATGTCCTGCGAGATGTTCCGCTAGGAGGAGAGACCCAAATCCAAATACGCCTCCCGGACTAAGCAATTCGATAGAGACATTTTTCTGTTGAGTCTCATCCCAAAGGATCAAGCGCAGTTGGCCCGACCCGAGTAGCCACAGTCCCGAGTCTGGCGCATCAATCGCCAGCACCGTCCCGATCGCCGCTGTTTGAAGTTGCCAAGGTGCCGTTGCCGCCTGGGTTCCGGGCGGCTGATACGTGGCCAAAAAATCCGTCAAAATCATCGTTGCCGTGGCCTGATCGTGGGGCGGCAACGCCGGCCCCGCAGCGGTGGTCAATTGATTGTTGGTCGCGGCGTTCACGATCGAACGTCGCGATGGATTGGAAGAACGACCCATCGAATTCACCCGACTAAACTGAAAGGATCAGAGCAATGCCGTGTTGGCGCACATCTCGACGGTTGAGATGCCGCTGTGCAAGGTTCAACTGTGCAAGGTTCAACCGTGCAGGGTTAATGCGTTATGCCAAATATTGGAAAGTGCTGTGGCTAATGCCATTGTCAGCATGGTCAAAGCGATATTGAATGATCGTGGATAAGGCCTAAATTGGCGATCGGAACTCTAAATGCGCAATATAGTTCAGGAACTGCTTAACTCAGCCAACTGTCATGGCAACCATTGTATCGGGTTAATCCAGCAGAGTTAATCTGCTTAAAGAGGTATCCCGGAGGGAGGAAGGTATGAAATTATTGTAAATTACGGCACAAAATCGCCGGAGTCGGATTATTTTCGCCCGTGGCCACATATCGGCCCGATCGTCCCATGCCCCAGCTCCACAGCCAATTCATCGGCGATCGGCGTCAACCAACGATCGTTTTCCTCCATGGTTTTTTGGGTCGGGGGGCCGATTTTGCGGCAATTGCCACGGCCTTAGTCGATCGCTATTCAAGTTTATTAATCGATTTGCCGGGCCATGGTGATAGCCAATTTGCCGACTCCGCCCACTACACAATGGCTGCCACGGCGCAATTCGTCATTCAGCGAATCGATCGCGCGCAAGTCGCTCCCGCCCATCTCTATGGTTATTCCATGGGGGGACGATTGGCCCTGTATTTGGCGATCCATTATCCCGATTATTTTCGGCATACGATGCTGGAATCCGCTTCCCCCGGTTGCCTGAGCGCCTCTGAACAACAACAGCGCCAACGGGCCGATGCGGCGATCGCCGATCGACTAGCACAAAGCACCCCCGCTGATTTCGCCGACTGGCTCCAGCATTGGTACCAGCAACCCCTGTTCCAATCCCTCCAACAACACCCAAACTTCGCCGACCTGTACAATCAGCGATTGCAAAATAATCCACAATCCTTAGCAAAATCCTTGCATGGAATGGGCACGGGTTTTCAGCCGCGTCTTTGGGATGAGTTGGCCACCCATGCTGCCCCCTTGCATTTACTTGCGGGGGAACTAGATCAAAAGTTTACGCAAGTCCAAACTGCCATGCGGGCGATCGCCCCCTCGGTGACTGGCTCCGTAATTCAACAGACAGGACATAACCTGCATTGGGAAAATCCAGGGGCCGTACTCCGTGAAATTGCGAGTTTTTTCCCAGGAGCCGATTTCTATAATGCGGTCATTGAATAATTGTCAGTGATCTATGTTTCTACCCAATCTTCCACCGCTCAACGATCAGGTGAAATGCTGGCTGGTTTGCGCCGTTGGGCTGGGTGGCCTGCATTTCACCACCATCAAAGGCAACCACGAACTGGCCACCCAGCGGGCCTTGATCACCGCCAGTGTGTTCGCCGGAGCCGCCCTGATTGCCCAAGCCAGTAAATCCTCCTAAGTCGAGCATCCCCCAAAATCCGATCGGCCCAAAACTGATCGGCAATTGCGGAGGGTCAAAATTTTGATCCAGGAGTATAACTCTTCCACTGCGACACTTAGTGGCAGCAATCGCTCAACTTATATTGTCTAACTGGTTTGCCATTGGGCCATGCCGATCGCCTGGACGGCTCACTTGTCCGAGCCAGCCGAGGGTGCACTGACCCACCGTGCGATTAACGCCACGGTGCGCCAGCCACTCGGCGATCGGCGCAGTCCAACGGCTCGATCAATGGTGCGGCGTTAGTCGTGTAATCGTCGCCCCATTGCTCCCGGCCAGTCCGACATCAAACGACCTAACCTAACCCCATATCGGTCACAGCGCCTAAGCTGCTGGAGGAAACCAACTTGGCATATTTTGCCAAAACGCCCGTCGTATAGCGCGGCGGGCGGGGTTTCCATTCCGATCGGCGATTGGCCAATTCCGCGTCATCGACATTCAGTTGCAGCAACCGATTCGGCGCATCGATCGTGATCGAATCGCCTTCTTTGACCAGGCCGATCGTCCCGCCCACAAAGGCTTCCGGCGCGACATGCCCGACCACCATACCGTAGGTGCCACCCGAAAACCGCCCATCGGTGATTAGGCCCACCGTATCGCCGAGTCCGGCCCCAATAATCGCCGCCGTGGGTGCCAGCATTTCCCGCATTCCCGGCCCGCCCTTCGGCCCTTCGTAGCGAATCACCAATACATCACCGGGGTTAATCTGGTTGGCCAAAATGGCCGCGAGACATTCTTCCTCCGATTCAAACACCCGCGCCGGGCCATTGATCACCGGATTCTTCACGCCCGTGATTTTTGCGACGGAACCTTCGGTGGCCAGGTTGCCCTTGAGGATCGCCAAGTGACCTTGGGCGTACATCGGGTTTTCCCAAGGCCGAATCACGGGATGGCCCGCGATCGGTTCGTGGGGCACCGCCACATCGGGAATATCTTTCAGTCGTTCGGCGATCGTTTCGCCCGTCACGGTCAGACAATCGCCATGGAGCAACCCATGGCTCAACAACATTTTCATCACCTGGGGAATCCCCCCGGCATTGTGCAGATCCGTGGCAACGTAACGGCCACTGGGTTTGAGGTCGCACAGTACGGGCACCCGACCGCGAATTGTTTCAAAGTCGTCGATCGTCAGTGGCACCCCGGCGGAATGGGCGATCGCCAGGAAATGTAGGACAGAGTTCGTCGAACCCCCCACGGCCATAATCACCGCGATCGTGTTTTCGATCGACTTGCGCGTAATCACATCACGGGGCCGAATATTTTGGCGAATCGCTTCGACGATCGCCTTGCCCGCCAATTCCGTATTCTCGGCTTTCTCCGCATCCTCCGCCGACATCGTGGAGGAATACATCAAGCTCATGCCCAGCGCCTCAAACGCCGAGGACATGGTATTCGCCGTGAACATCCCGCCGCAGGAACCCGCACCGGGGCAAGCATTTTTTTCCACTGCCGTCAGCCGATCGAGGCTAATTTTGCCCGCGCTGTGCTGACCCACGGACTCAAACGCACTCACCACGGTTAAATCTTCGCCATCCAAATGTCCCGGCTTAATCGTTCCACCGTAAACAAACACCGCCGGAATATTCATCCGCGCCATGGCAATCATCGCACCGGGCATATTCTTGTCGCAGCCGCCGATGGCGATCACGCCATCCAAACTTTGGCCACTGCAAACGGTTTCGATCGAATCAGCAATCACATCCCGCGACACCAGGGAATACTTCATCCCCTCCGTACCCATCGAAATCCCGTCACTAATCGTAATCGTGCCAAAGAGCTGTGGCATCCCGCCCGCCGCCCGGACACCCGCTTCGGCCCGCGTCGCCAACGGGGCAATCCCCATATTACAAGGCGTGATCGTACTGTGGGCACTCGCCACCCCGACGATCGGTTTAACAAAATCACTGTCCCCAAAGCCCACGGCCCGCAGCATGGCGCGATTCGGCGATCGGGCAACGCCCTGGGTGATGGCTTGACTTTTCCAGTTATCGGACATGGCGGTATTCCCCTTGTGAAACGTCCCGGTGTAGCGATCGAAATATCCCGGATTGTCATTGTAAAACGTCAGGGGAACGACAATGCAAGTCACCCGCCCCACGACTGGAAGTCGGGGCTAATCGCGCAAGTCCCAAAGGGACTAAATCATCAGTCCGGTCAGGACTTTCGCCCATAGCCCCGACTTCCAGTCGTGGGGCGGTTTTGCATCGGAGTCGGTCAATTGCTGAATTCACCCACAGAATCTTCTAACCCATGAGCCAAACCGCTAGAATAGGAAACTGAACCTTTGGGCGAGTTTTGAGTCATGACGGGAACCGTGGATATTCTGGATGCCTATGACGTCGTCGTCGTCGGCGCGGGCCATGCGGGCTGCGAAGCGGCCTTGGCCAGCGCCCGCCTCGGCTGTCGCACCCTGCTGCTCACCCTCACCCTCGACAAAATCGCCTGGCAACCCTGCAATCCCGCCGTCGGCGGACCCGCCAAGTCGCAGCTCGTCCATGAACTCGATGCCCTCGGCGGTGAAATGGGCCGCGTCGCCGATCGTACCTACCTCCAAAAGCGCATCCTCAATTCCTCCCGTGGCCCCGCCGTCTGGGCCTTACGCGCCCAATCCGACAAGCGCGAATATGCCGCTGCGATGAAGACGATCGTCGAGAACCAGGAAAATCTCAGCATCCGCGAAGGCATGGTCACGGACATTATGCTGGGCCAAAACGACGAAATCGTCGGCGTCGAAACCTACTTCGGCGTCGGCTTTGCCTGCAAAGCTGTGGTGTTGACCACGGGGACATTCCTGGGCGGGCGGATCTGGGTCGGCGACAAATCGATGGAAGCCGGACGGGCCGGGGAATTTGCCGCTACGGGTTTGACCGATACTCTGAATCGCCTGGGATTTGAAACGGGGCGGTTGAAGACTGGGACTCCGGCACGGGTCGATCGGCGGTCGATCGACTACAGCCAACTCGAAGCCCAACCCGGCGACGATGATGTGCGGTGGTTTAGCTTCGATCCCGAGGCTTGGATCGAACGTGACCAAATGCCCTGTCACCTGACCCGCACCACCGCCGCCACCCACCAAATCATCCGCGACAACCTGCATCTGTCCCCCGTCTACGGCGGCTGGGTGGATTCCAAAGGGCCGCGCTACTGCCCCAGCATCGAAGACAAAATCGTGCGGTTCGCCGATAAAGAGAGCCACCAGATTTTCCTCGAACCCGAAGGCCGGACGACGCCGGAAGTCTATGTCCAGGGGTTTTCCACCGGACTGCCCGAGCGGCTGCAACTGGCCATGCTGCGATCGCTCCCTGGCCTCGAAAATTGCGTCATGCTCCGGCCCGCCTACGCCGTAGACTACGACTATTTGCCCGCGACCCAGTGCCTCCCGACTTTAATGACCAAAAAAGTCGAAGGCTTATTTTGCGCGGGCCAAATTAACGGCACCACAGGCTACGAAGAAGCCGGGGCACAGGGATTAGTCGCGGGCATCAATGCGGCGCGGCTAGTGCGGGGCCAAGATCCCGTAATTTTCGCCCGTGAACAGAGTTATCTCGGCACGTTGATCGACGACCTCTGCACCAAGGATTTGCGCGAACCCTACCGGATGCTGACCAGCCGATCGGAATACCGTTTGATCCTGCGATCGGACAATGCTGACCAGCGTTTAACGCCACTGGGCCGGGAAATTGGCCTGATCGACGATCGGCGTTGGGCAATTTTCAACCGTAAGCAGACGAATATTGCCACCGAAAAAGCGCGGTTGGATACCACCCGCGTCAAAGAGCACGAGCCAACGGGCCAAGCGATCGCCGCCCAGATCGAGCAACCGATTCGCGGCTCCGTTACCCTCGCCGACTTGATCCGCAAACCGGGATTTCACTACGCCCAGTTGACGCAATTTGGTTTGGGGAACGAGCAGCTCGATCGGGCCGAAAAAGAAGGCGCAGAAATCGACATCAAATACGCCGGATACATTCAACGCCAACAACACCAAATCGCCCAAACCGCCAAACAAACCCAACGATCGCTCGACCCCAACCTTGACTATCACGGGATTATCACCCTCTCCAAGGAAGCGCGGGAGAAGTTGACGAAAGTGCAGCCTTTGACGATCGGGCAGGCGTCGCGGATCGGGGGGGTGAATCCGGCGGATATTAATGCGCTGTTGATTTATCTGGAGGTGCGATCGCGGCGGGAATTAATGGTGGTGGGCAGTGCCCACCCTACGGTTTGAATTGGTTCGATGCCAGATCCGGTTTGAATTGGTTCGATGCCAGATCCGGGTGCCATAAACCCAGAACTAAAGCCGCCACTGCGCGATCGACGAATTGACCTCTGATAGCGAGGGGGTGTCGGGGGACGGCTTCCGTCTCCTGACTAGCGGGGGCGCGGGGGGAAGTCCCCCGGATCGTGGCACAGCCACCCAGCCAACATTGCCCCCAACCCTCCAACCTCCCCGCAACAAACCATCAAATCGACACCGCCCCCGACATCACCATATCCCCCACCGGCTCCACCGTCGGAGCCGCCTGCGGATCGATCGTCACCGCCACCTGCCGCGCCGCCCCCAACTGATCCAACGGAATCATCAACGACACCATCCCCGATCCATCCGGCTGAAACTCGGTGCAATACACCTTCCGCCCCTCCACCATCGCCCACAACCGATACATCCGACCATCCGGCAACGGCGGCACATTTTTTAGATTCAACGCCGCTTTTTTGTCCAGCGTGAAGAGGATCAGACTCCCCGAGGATTGATCCGCCATGCCTTTGAGCGTAATCAACCGATTATCCGGCTGCCGCAACATATCGATCGATTCGCGATACTTCACCAACGCCGTTTGTTGATCGAGTTGTTGCGCCACCTGCACCTGTTGTTCAAGTCCCGCCACTTGCTGCGTCAGCCGATAATTCTGGAAACCCAACACCCCCACCAATCCCGCCGCGATCGTCCCCGCCAGCCAAGTCCCTCGCGCCACGGGCGATGACCGACCGTCGGTCAAAGACCATCGCCGCCGACTCGCCAAATCAATCACATTATTCGTCGCAGCAGGCGTTGTTGCGGCTGCGGCCAAAATCCGCGATCGTAAATCCGGCGACGGCGACGACTCCGGCAACGCCAGCGGCAACAGCGCCAACGTCGTCTGCAATCGTGCCAGTGCCGTCGTGGCCTCGGGATGCGCGGCAATATAAGCCTCAACCTCAGCCATTTCCGCCGCCGCCAAATCTCCCAGCGCATAGCCCGCCAACATCGCCTCGATCGCTGCGGGATTGTCCGACCAATTTAAGTTATCCATAGGGCGCGTACCCGGTTAGTCCATGAGATTGTGTAGGAGTTTGCGCAGCTTCAATAAGCCTTGGCGCGATCGAGTTTTGACGGTGCCGAGAGGAATCGCCAGCCGATCGGTGATTTCTGACTGACTCAAGCCCTCGTAGTAGGCCATTTCCAAGATTTGCCGTTGGGCTTCCGGCAACTGATCCAGGGCCACCCGAATTTTTTGGGAAACTTCAGCCAGCGCCGCCTTTTCCAAGGAATTGTCGGCATGGCTCATGGGCATCACCTTTTCCCAACGTTGCAGCAGTTGGGATTTGGATTGCCGCTGGCGGATGCGGTTGAGCGATCGCGATCGGGTCATCGTCAACAAAAACGTGATCAGACTGCCCCGATTGGCATCGTACTGCTGCTTTTGCCAAAAATCGACGAACACTTCCTGCGTCAAATCTTCCGCATCAGCAGCATTGCCCAACATCCGCAGCGCCAGCCGATAAACCGCCTCACCGTAGGTGTCGTATAGTGCCTCAAGGTTGGGGGGATGATTCGATCGCACAATCTGCCTGCATCTCAACTAACGTGATCCGATCGCACACACCCTGACGATACCCTAGAAAATTGGCCGTTCTCCATTAATTACCCGCGTCCCCGCCCCTCGGTTTTAAATCCCACCACTCCAAAACAAAAAACGCCCCGGATCACCAACGTAATCCAGGGCATACAACACAGAAAACACACGACTTACCCATTCAGGGGACAAGTCAAATCACACAAATCAACGCGATTTAGCGCCGATCGAGGGAATCCGCTAATCGATTCAAGGTGGTGACCAACTGCTCTTCAGTAGTTGGTGCGGCCGTTTCGGCGATCGCTTGTTTGCGGGCAAACCGCTTCTTCGTATTTTCCAACAGCCGGACAATCAGGAAAATCGCCAGCGCAATAATGACAAAATCCAGGATCGATGCGAAAAACGAACCGATCTTCCAAATATTATCAATGGTTTTATTCGGATCATTCGGAAAAGCTGGATCAGCAATCTTGCCAAGCGTAATGCCAGCGTTTTTCCAGTCCCCACCAGGCATCACCATCGAAACCAGCGGCATCACCATATTTTCGACAAGGGACGTAACGACCTTACCGAATGCGCCACCGATGATCACCGCCACTGCCAGGTCAACAACGTTGCCCTGCGACAAAAACTTCTTAAAATCATCAACAATTCCAGCCATCTCGGATTTCCCCCTACGGGTACGAAAACAAATCTTGCCAGCATTATATCGGTAGTTCTAACGAGTGGACTACGTCTTTTGAGAGATATTTCGCCGCCAAACAGCGTAAAAATACGGAATTTAATCATTGCTTAAGATTCGCGACCGTCAAGCCCTCCGTATCTTCACTGAATTCGTCACAATTGACACCATGCCCTCACGATCACCCGAGTCATCCCCCAACGGAAAACCGGGTGTCAGATGCGATCGCATCTGACACCCGGTCAATCCTGAACTAATTCAATCGATCGTTATTCCGTCGGTGCGCCCGAGGGCAGGAGTTCCCGCTTTGGTTCACCTTTCGCAATCTTCACGACACCTGCTTCATCGACATCGACGATCGCGTTATCGCCATCACCCAAGCGGCCTGTGAGGATCTCCTCGGCGAGGGAATCTTCCAGTAGGCGCATGATCGCCCGACGGAGCGGACGAGCACCGTAGCTCGGGTTGTAGCCTTCATCTAACAGCCGGGCTTTGAACGCCTGCGTCACATCCAAGGTAATCCCCTTGTCCGTGAGCCGCTGGAAGACTTCCTTCAGCAGGATTTCGGCAATCTGCTGCACTTCCTCGCGCTGCAACTGACGGAAGACGATGATTTCGTCCAATCGGTTGAGGAATTCTGGGCGGAAGTACTGCTTCAGTTCCTCGTTCACCAAGGAGCGGATGCGGTTGTACTGCGACTCGGCGGCATTCTCCCCACCGAAGTCGAAGCCCAGTCCACCACCGCCCTTCTCGATCACCTTCGAACCAATGTTCGAAGTCATGATGATCAGCGTGTTCTTGAAGTCCACGGTGCGGCCCTTGGAGTCGGTCAAACGACCATCTTCCAAGATTTGCAGCATCATGTTGAACACGTCAGGGTGAGCCTTTTCGATTTCATCGAACAGGATGACGGTGTAAGGCCGACGACGCACGGCTTCGGTCAATTGACCACCCTCGTTGTAGCCGACATAGCCCGGAGGCGAACCGACCAACTTGGACACCGTATGGCGCTCCATGAACTCGGACATGTCCAAGCGCACCATCGCGTCTTCCGAACCAAAGAAGTAAGCCGCCAAGGCCTTGGTCAACTCGGTCTTACCCACCCCAGTCGGGCCGGAGAAGATAAACGAAGCGATCGGGCGGTTGGGGTTCTTCAGGCCGACACGGGCACGACGAATGGCACGGGACACGGCTTTCACCGCTTCGTCCTGACCAATCAACCGCGTGTGCAGCGTATCTTCCATATGCATCAGCTTCTCGGACTCGGATTCGGTCAATTTATTGACCGGAACGCCTGTCCAGGAGGCCACGATATGGGCGATATCCTCTTCCGTGACGACGGGCAATGGCCCTTCTTCCGCCGCAGCGAGGGCTTTACGGTTGTTGCCGAGGGCCTTGAGCTGCTCCTTGACTTCCATTTCTTCGTCGCGCAGTTGACCCGCTTTGTCGAAGTCCTGGTTCCGCACGGCTTCGTCTTTGTCCTTCTGGACTTGGCGCAGCTTCTCATCCATCAACTTCTCTTCGGGCGATCGCTGATACTTCAGCAACCGCACTCGGGAACCCGCTTCGTCGATCAAGTCGATCGCTTTGTCAGGCAAGAAGCGATCGGAGATGTACCGATCGGCTAGCTTCGCCGCCGCTTCCAGCGCCGCATCGGAAATGTGCAACTTGTGGTGCTGCTCATAGCGCTCACGCAGACCATGGAGGATCTCGATCGTCTCTTCAACG
>JANOQX010000065.1:0-9101 GCA_031415035.1 Cyanobacteria bacterium VAR_4_metabat_243 | reverse complement strand
ACTCAACGATGAATACAATCGTTGCATTTGGGCCTCAATGGCGGATGGATATGGATTCATCGGATTGCCGCAGTTGATCAGCAATTCCAGTCTACTATGCTACGACCGATTTACGGACTTTATTTAATCCTCATTCCTAAGGCGTATATTCCATCGGCATTTAACCAGTTTCAACTGGTTTTCGCTATGAGCCTGGAGTTTGAACCCAAGGTAGATGTTGCATCACACCGACCAATGCGAGAACTCACGACGGCACAGGCGTACAAAGCTCAATCAATGTGCCTTCCTTGGCCCGCACATAAGCCACCGTTTGGCCCCAAGATTTTTGAGTCGGGGGTTTGATGCTGGTGGCACCCGCCGCGATCGCCCGATCGTAGGCCGCTTGCACATCGTCATCGACAAACGCCAATTCATACCCAAACGGCAAGCCTTCCGGTGACACCTTTTGATATTCACCGTTGAAATTGGATTCGCCCAAACTGTGATTGGCAAAGGCTAAGGTGACGGCACCCGTTTGTAATTCGCCATAATCGATCGTGCCATTGTCGTCCGAGAGGAATCCTGGCTCAAAGCCAAAGGCACTGGTGTAGAAGTCGATCGTGGCGCGCACGTCATCGACGTAAACAATCGTGTAGCCAAATTTCATGATTGTTGCACCGCAGAATATTGGGTTAGGAATACAAGCTATGGCGGCATTGGGATGACTTGAATCCGGCCTGTATGAAATGCCGTGTCATAGGTCATCACAGGAAGATTTTCAATTTCGCCTTGGGCCATGATCATTCGATCGAACGGATCGCGATGCTCGATCGGCAAATTGCCAGCCAGTAAGGCATGAGCGGTCGTAACCGGGAGGTCAATGAATGTCGCCTGTTGCAGGACTGATTCGTATTGCGCCACTAACACCTTCGCTTCAGGTAGTTTGCCAATCCGGTACTTGGTGGCGATTTCCCAGGCAGAAGCACTACTCACCAAGATTTGGTTTTCCGGTGAACGGATGATTTCACGACATTCGGGGCTGAGCTGTGGATCGTCAAACACCCACCACAATAGAATATGCGTATCAATCAGGCAACTTATTCCCACAACTGAAGCTCTTCCTCTGGCAAAGGCTCAAAAAACCGATCGCCCAATTTACCGCTCAATAATCCCGGCTGACGGGTTTGGGGCGTGGTAGTCACAACATTTTTGCATGGCAAGCGTTGGATGAACTGGTATAGCTCATTGAGTTCCGGCTCTGGTACATCTTGCAATTCTGTGATGATTTTTTGAAGCAACATAGTAAATTAATACCTGTAAAGCGCGATCCCGGTTCGAGGTGATGTTTCTTGGTTATAGCGTATGTCTGGGGAAGGTGGGCAGTGCCCACCCTACGCGATCGGCGAATGTACCGTCACCAACTTTGTCCCATCGGGAAATGTCGCCTCGACTTGGACATCGTCAATCATCTCGGCGATGCCGTCCATCACATCATCCCGCGTCAATAACGTCGTGCCGTAGCTCATCAACTCCGACACCGTGCGCCCCTCCCGTGCCCCTTCCAAAATCGCGGCGGAAATATAGGCGATCGCCTCCGGGTAGTTCAGCTTCAAGCCCTTTGCCTTGCGCCGTTCCGCCACTAATCCAGCGGTGAAAATCAGCAATTTATCTTTTTCCTGGGGAGTCAGTTGCATAGGATCTTAGTAGTCAGGCAGGCTTGTCCAAATTTCATGTCCAATTTTAATACCATACGCGGGGCAACGGCGGTACTGATCCAAACCGCGCTGACCTTTGGTCGGTGAGCGACCCTCGGCGCAACGCCATCCACAATGCCACAAATCCCCGCCGCGCTCCCTGACTCGAATCCCCCCGATACCGACAAACAAACCCATTCAAGCTCCGCGTCAAACCCCAATGCGCCGTCGGAATATCGGTTCGATCCAAGATTTCGCGCAAATCCCCAATCGTCGCATCATCCAAATCCTCACCCACCAACGCAAAAGTCCCCACCACAGGTAAACCATTCAGCCCATGGGGACTCGCAATTATTTCGGGACTTCCCGGTAAACATTGCCGATCGATCAGCAAAGGCCGATCGCCCTGCCACACCTCCACATCCGATCGCCAATCACCCGACTCAAATGCCTCCCCCCGCGCCGTCCGCCCAAATCGGGTGATGTCCCAAAGTAAGACCGTCGCCCCCGGTTCGAGATTAATCCGCAAAGTTTGATGATATTGGGCCGCATTGAAAATGATTGTTTCCTGCGGAAACCATTCCAGGTAGGCATTCGCATCGAGTTGGATCGTGGTGGTTTGGGTGCAGGTGGCACCGATCGAGCGATAAACCTTGGTCGCCGCCGGAGTTGTAAGGAATACCTGACTCTCGGGTTGCAGATGGATGTTTTGCGTCAGTTCGTCACCGCCGACCATGCCGCCCGCTGTGTGGACGATCGTCGAGTAGCAAATCTCCGGGCCTTCGGGATAATGGGGCCGTTGGATTTTGAGTGGTGCTTGGGCTTGGACGTGAATGGGACGAGTCGTACCGTCGCTGTGCGCGTAGGTCAGATCAAGAGTACCCCGCCAACGGTAGGGTGGGCACTGCCCACCACCACCATCACCGCCACCGATCGTCGAATTCTGCCCACCACCATCACCGCGATCGATCACGATCGGGGGGTTGGGGGCAATGTTGTGGCGGTGGGCAATGCCCACCCTACGTGCATCCATACATTAAACCGACAAGAACTGCTTAATCACATCCTGACTCAAATCCGTCGTCTGCCCCTGCGCCACAATCCCCCCGCGCTGCATTGCATAATACCAATCCGCCTGCCGCACAAACTGCAAATGCTGCTCCACCAGTAGCACCGACATCCCCGATTCCCGCATAATCCGCTGCACCGCCGCCTCGATTTCTAAAATAATCGATGGCTGAATCCCCTCCGTCGGTTCATCCAGTACCAACAACTGCGGATCGCCCATCAAGGCCCGCCCGATCGCCAATTGTTGCTGCTGCCCGCCACTCAAATCCCCGCCCATCCGACTCAACATCGATTTCAAAACGGGAAACAAATCATAAACCCGATCGAGCAATTCCCGACTCCGCGCCGCATCCACCTGACTCAACGACTCCTGACCCAACAGCAGGTTTTCCTTCACCGTCAAACGCGGAATAATCTCCCGTCCCTGCGGCACATAGCCAATCCCCAGCTTTGCCCGCCGATCGGGCGACAACCGATTCAGCACTTTATTTTGATAGATTATCTCCCCCCGACGCGGCGGCAGCAACCCCATAATCGACTTCAGAAACGTCGTCTTCCCCACCCCATTCCGGCCGATCAGACAAACCATCTGCCCCGGCAACACCGTCAAATCCACCTGCCGCAAAATATGGCTCTCACCATAAAACACATCCAATCCCGTCACCTGCAACGTTGCCCCAGCCGCAGGTTGCACCATCCGATCGACCACTTCCGTTTGCATCCGCATCACCACCAAAACTACTCAATTTTCCTGCCATGTCAGTCGGTCATCGCCCCACTTCACGATCCCCCTCAATCCCCCTTAAAAAGGGGGACTTTGAATCGGCTCATGTCCCCCCTTTTTAAGGGGGTTAGGGGGATCGTCTTCACACCGCCGTCCCCAAATACACCTCAATCACCCTCGGATCAGCCTCCACCTGGGCCATCGTCCCTTCACAGAGCACTGTCCCCTGATGTAGCACCGTCACCTGACGCGCAATTTGCCGCACAAATTCCATATCATGCTCAATCACGATAATCGAATGACTCTGCGCCAAATCTAGCAGCAGCTTCCCCGTCAGTTCTGTCTCCTCATCGGTCAGCCCCGCCACAGGTTCATCGACGAGTAAAAGATCTGGTGACTGCGCCACCAACATCCCAATCTCCAACCATTGCTTTTCGCCGTGGGATAGGAGATGGGCGGGCTTTTCGGCCTTCCGATCGAGGCCGATCGTCTCCAGCAATCCCGCTACCGTTTGTTGGGCCGATCGCGAGGGTTTACCCATTAGCGATCCAAATACCGTTTTAGGTCGATCGCAGGAGAGTTGCAAGTTCTCACGCGGGGTTAGGTTCAAATACACGCGGGGCGTCTGAAACTTACGGCCAATGCCCATCTGCGCGATTTGATCCTCCGATCGTTTGTGCAGATTGCTGTGGCCTTTAAACGTGACCATGCCGGAAGTCGGTCGGACTTTACCCGTAATCACATCCAGGAAAGTGGTTTTGCCCGCGCCGTTGGGGCCAATCACCACGCGCAGTTCGCCCACATCCATGCTGAAATTCAGATTATTCAACGCCGTGAAACCGCCAAAACTCACGGTGAGATTTTCGGTGGCTAAGATTTTATTGGCCAATCGGCTATTAGCTAATGCTGTCGCGTTCACGCTGTACCTCCGGGTCAACATCAATTTGCGGATAGGTTTCGACCGGGATCGGCTTGCCCAAGAACGATCGCCATTGGGTGGCCGCTTGCTCCCGCCACCAGCCCACCAGTCCCTGGGGCAACACCGTCACCACCAACAGGAATAGCGCCCCCTGAAAGAACATCCAGATTTCGGGAAATTGTTCGCTCAGGAGACTACGGCCCAGGTTCACGACCAATGCGCCGATGATCGCGCCGACGAGTGTGCCGCGACCGCCGACCGCGACCCAAATTACCATCTCGATCGAGAAGCCAATCTCCATATACTGCGGCGACACAATCCCCGACTGCATCGTATACAGCGCCCCGGACACCCCGGCCAACGCCCCAGAAATGGCGAATACCAGGGTTTTGAAACTGGTGGGGTTGTAGCCCGAAAAGCGCACACGCGGTTCGTCATCGCGAATCGCAATCAGCAAATTGCCAAACCGCCCCCGCGTCAGCCAACGGCACAACCCATAGCTCAACACCGTCAGGATCACCGTGGCGATAAACAAATTTCGCTGCACCCCATCGGAGCCGACCTCACCCCCAAACAACTTCTCAGTTGCCGTTTTCAGGCCATTGGTGCCATTGATTAACTTCTGCTGACCATTAAAAAAGTTAAAAAACACCAGCAACATCGCCTGGGTCAAAATCGAAAAATACACCCCGCGAATCCGGTTGCGAAATACCAAATAACCGAGCAATCCAGCCACGATCATCGGGATCAGCCAGAGGCCAATTACCGTGAACCCAAAGGACTGAAACGGTGCCCAAAACCACGGCAGTTTGTCCACGCCATAGGCCGTAAAGAAATCCGGCAACGCGCCCGACTGCAAATTCAAATGCATCGCGATCGCGTAGCCCCCCAACGCAAAGAAAATCCCATGACCGAGACTCAACATCCCGGTATAGCCCCAAATCAAATCAATCCCCAAAGCCGCGATCGCCAAGGCCAAAAACCGCCCTAACAATTTCAGCCGAAAGGCCGACAGGACAAACGGCAAAATCACGATCGCCGCCAGGGCGATCGCCGCCACAATCCCAACTTCGACCCAAGGCGATCGTTCTCTCTGGCGGCGCGGTGCAGTAGCAATCATCACAAAATCTCCCCTAAGCGTCCACCGATCGCCCCTTCGGCGGGAAGATCCCCGCTGGGCGCACCTGCAAGAACAAAATAATCAACGCAAACACCAACACCTTGGCCATACTCGAAGTCGCAAAGAAAGTCAGCAGATCGATCAACGGCTGAAACAGGCTGGTATTCCAACCGCTCAACACCGAAGCCAATGTTCCCGATCCGATCAAATAGCTGAGAATCCCGATCGCCAACGCGGCCAACACCGTACCCAGGAGATTCCCCACACCACCCACCACCACGACCATAAAGGCATCGACAATGTAGTTGCTCCCCAGATTTGGGCCGACGGAACCGAGCAGCGCCACCGCACAACCCGCCAACCCCGCCAACCCCGATCCGATGGCGAAGGTCAACGCATCCACCGTATCGGTCGAAATCCCCAGACAGGCACTCATCGAGCGGTTCTGCGTCACGGCCCGAATCCGCAATCCCCAGCGCGATCGCTGCAAGAACGTATATGTGCCTAACACCGACAAAATCATCAACGCAATGATAAACATCCGCGCATAGGGAAACGTACTCGCCCCGATCGTCAAACCGCCCTGCAACCAACCCGGCGGCGTCACATCAATATTCCGCGCACTGAACCACAGCTTGCCCCAGAACGATTGATTGCCCTGGCTCAGGAGGATTTGGCCAATGGTCAGGCTGACACCAGCCCCGACCCCAAACAGCACCGCCCGCAGGCGCGACGGCAGATTCCCATCAGGGCGCGATCGGTTCAACCACCATTGCCCACCAAAAAAGATCGCGCTGAATAAGACAATCCCGATCGTCAAGCCCCAATTCGCACTGCGGACAAACTGCCGAAAAATCAAACTCACGCCCCAGGTGGCCAGCAAGGTTTCCAGCGGCCTGCCGTAGAGATACCGAATCACCCCGCGTTCGAGAATCAACCCCGCGATCGCCGCCACCCCAAAGGCCAACACCAACGCCGGAAAAATGTAGAACTGTTGCCAGATGCCGCCCCAGCCGACCATCACGTTCTGTACCACATAGGTCGTGTAGGCCCCGAGCATCATCATCTCGCCATGGGCCAAATTAATCACACCCATCAGCCCAAAGACGATCGCCAGCCCCAAGGCCGACATCAACAGCACCGCCCCCACACTCACGCCATCAAACAGGCTACTAATAAACAACGCCACAGGCTGTCTCTACTACAACAGGAACAACTCATCCCAAATTTGATGGTTAATTGCGACAGTAACGATCCCCCCTAGCCCCCCTTAAGAAGGGGGGAACAGGAATCAAAGTCCCCCTTCTTAAGGGGGATTTAGGGGGATCGTCACCATCCCATCAAACCGATCGGACTAACTCGTCTTATACTGACCACCCTTCTTCGGATCAGACCAATCACAAGCAAAGCCCTTAGTCTCCGGCACGTACTGGTTCCACGGAATCGGATCAACCGGAGCCGGAGTCGCCATGACGATCTTGAACAGGCCATCCTCGCGGATTTCGCCAATGCGCACGGTCTTGGAAATGTGGTGATTTGCCTTCATTTCCACTTTACCTTCAGGCGCATCGAAGGATTGCCCGATCGCGGCCGCTCGCACGGGTTCCAAGTCAAAGGTCTTGGCTTTCTCCACGGCCTGCTTCCACAGGTACACCATGATATAAGCGGCTTCCATTGGGTCATTCGTCACCCGATCGGCCCCGTACTTCGCTTTAAACGCCTTGACCCACTTGTCGTTGGCGGGGGATTCCACCGTCTGGAAGTAGTTCCAAGCGGCGTAGTGACCGATCAGAAATTCCTTACCAATTTGGCGGACTTCTTCTTCGGCAATACTCACGGACATCACGGGATACTTATCGGGACCCATGCCTGCGCCTTTCATCTGCTTAAATAGCGCCACGTTGCTGTCGCCGTTCAAACTGTTGAAGATCACGCCGCCATCGGGCAATGCCGCCTTAATCTTGGCGATAATCGGCGTGACTTCGCTGTTGCCCAGGGGCAGGTAGTCTTCACCGACGGTCGTGCCGCCTTTGGCTTTGAGCTGTTCTTTGATAATCGTATTCGCCGTCCGGGGGAAGACGTAGTCCGACCCGACCAAGAAGAATTTCTTGCCTTTATTCGCCAGCAGCCAATCCACGGCGGGTTCGATCTGTTGGTTCGGCGCAGCACCCGTGTAGAAAATGTTCTTCGAACATTCCTGGCCTTCGTATTGCACGGGATACCACAGCATGTGGTTCTTCGATTCGAACACGGGCTTCACCGCTTTGCGGCTGGCCGAAGTCCAGCAGCCAAACACCGTGGCGACTTTATCTTGGTCGATCAGCTTCGCGGCTTTCTCCGCAAAGGTCGGCCAGTCAGACGCCCCATCTTCTTTGACGATTTCGATTTGCTTGCCGAGAACACCACCAGCGGCATTGATTTCGGCGATCGCCAGTTCTTCCGCATCGACAACGGTCGTTTCACTAATCGCCATCGTGCCACTGAGCGAATGCAACAGGCCAACTTTCACCGTGCCACCACCCGCGTTCCCAGACTTCGTCGCGGGGCTGCTACAGGCTTTGAGGAACACACTCGCGCCCAACGCCGCCGAACTAAATAACAAAAAGCGCCGTCGATTCATTTGATTAGTCATGGAATTCAACTTCCCTCACACGAGAATACTAAAGCGAATTTGATCGGGGTAATTTAAAACTCAGACAGCACAATTCCATTTGCAATGTAGATTTCATGCACCCGCCAAACTGTATCCACAGGTACATAATACCAACTGTGGGGATTTATTCACCGATGTCCCCGATCGCGCCCGCACTCTCACCCCCCAAACGTCATGAAACCATGGGTTTTCTGATCGATCGACCCTTCCTGAAGAATTGCTAAAGCTTTCAGCGATCGCTCATTTGCCCCCCGATCGCGCCCTAGGATGAGACCAGCCAGTGATCCGAGAATTTTATGATGGTTGTATTGACCCAACGCGGCAACGCCGATGCCGCTGCCAGCGTAAGCGGCACCCTCGCCCTCACCGCCGATGAACGCACCCGATCGCGGTTTCGCTATGATTTGCCCGATGGGACGATCGTCCATCTCCAGTTGCCTCGGGGCACGGTCTTACAGGACGGCGACTTGCTGCGATCGGAGGGCGGCGCAGCCTGGCGCATCACCGCCAAACCCGAAACAGTATTAACCGTCACCGCGACAACGACCTTGGAATTGTTACTCGCCACCTATCACCTCGCCAATCGCCACGTGCCCTTAGAAGTCACCGCGACTTACCTGCGATTCGCCCCGGATGGCGTCCTGAAGGCGATGCTGGTTGAACAACTGCATGTACAAGTAATTGAAGAAACAGCCCCCTTCTACCCCCAGGCCGGAGCCTATCAGGCCCACGCTCACAGCCACGGCCATGATCACAGCCATGATCACAGCCATGATCACAACCACAACCACAACCACCCACCATCGTAGCGACTGTGTTGAAAGTCAAGTGAGAAAGTGAGATTTTCCTTGACGGTACATGGTCGCCACGAAATGACCGTCTGCGGATGCGCCGCAGGCGGTATCCAGGCATGATTGGCGCTTGATTAAACGGGTTCTACCCAG
>JANOQX010000064.1:0-46292 GCA_031415035.1 Cyanobacteria bacterium VAR_4_metabat_243 | reverse complement strand
CTGGGTAGAACCCGTTTAATCAAGCGCCAATCATGCCTGGATACCGCCTGCGGCGCATCCGCAGACGGTCATTTCGTGGCGACCATGTACCGTCAAGGAAAATCTCACTTTCTCACTTGACTTTCAACACAGTCGCTACGGCACGAACTTCTTAAACGCCAAGGTCACATTGTGTCCCCCAAACCCGAAGGAATTGGACAACACCACATTCACTTCCTGCTCCCGACTCACATTCGCCACATAATCCAGATCACATTCCGGATCAGGCGTCTCCAGATTGATCGTCGGGGGCACCCGATCGTGCGCGATCGCCATCACCGCCGCCACACCTTCAATCCCACCCGCACCCCCGAGCAAATGCCCCGTCATGGATTTGGTCGAACTGACGGTAATCTTTTTCGCATGGTCGCCCAACACCTTCTTAATCGCCGCCGTTTCCGTCGGGTCGTTGACCGGAGTGCTTGTCCCATGGGCATTGATGTAGCTCACCTGCTCCGGCTGCAATTCGGCATCCTTCAGGCACCAAGTCATCGCCCGCGCCGCATCGGCACCGCCGGGAGTCTGGTTGGTCATGTGGTAGGCATCGCAGGTGGCACCATAGCCGACTAATTCGGCATAGATTCGCGCACCACGGGCGATCGCGTGTTCCATTTCCTCAATAATCAAAATCCCGGATCCTTCGCCCATGACGAAGCCATCCCGGCCCACATCGAAGGGACGACTGGCCCGCTGCGGGTCATCATTGCGGGTGGACATGGCCCGACAGGCGACAAATCCGGCGATCGACAAGGGCGTAATCGCGGCTTCGGCCCCACCGCAGATCATCGCCTTAGCAAACCCGCGCTGCACCCAACGGAAGGCATCGCCGATCGCGTTGGAACCCGCCGCGCAGGCCGTGACGGAACAGGAATTCGGGCCTTTGGCTCCCACTTGGATCGCCGTCTGACCAGCGGCCATGTTGGCGATCATCATTGGAATCATGAACGGGCTACAGCGATCGGGTCCCTTGGTGCGGTAGATTTCATGCTGATCTTCCAGCACCTTCAAGCCGCCGATGCCCGTGCCGATCAGGACGCCGATATCTTCGGCATTCGATTCATTGATTTCAAACTTGGCGTCGGCCAGCGCCTGTTTGCTGGCACAAACGGCAAATTGGGCAAAGCGATCCATCCGCTTCGCGTCCTTGGCCGAAATCCCGATTAAAGGGTCAAAATTCTTCACTTCCGCCGCAATGTGGCAACCATGGGCCGAAGAATCAAACAGTGAGATTTCGCCCACCCCGTTCCGTCCTGACATCAGGCCGTCCCAGTATTCCGCCAGGGTATTCCCGATCGGGGTAATCGCACCCAGCCCCGTCACTACAACGCGCTTTAACTCAATAGTTGCCATACTCTTTGCTCAGGTCACGAAAAGTCAAACAGGGCTAGAGTAAGCCAACGTCGCAAAACATTGGCCCACCCTCAGACAAAACATCGCCCCACAATGGCTGGAGCGATCGGCAGCGATTCCGATCGGAATCTAAACCGACTTCGATTTGATAAAATCCACCGCCGATTGCACAGTGGCGATATTTTCCGCTGCTTCGTCGGGGATTTCGATATCGAATTCCTCTTCCAATGCCATCACCAATTCCACTGTATCCAGGGAGTCAGCGCCCAAGTCGTTCTGGAAACTGGCTTCCGGCACCACCTTGTCCGCTTCGACACCGAGTTGATCGGTAACGATTTTTTTGACTTTCTCAAAAATGTCTGTGTCGCTCATAACTTTCCTTTGCTCTAACCGTTGATGAAAAATCGATCGTCGTTAACTTTAGGGGTCGCTAACAACCCAGATACGAGGGGCAACTCCACAAAAAGTTGCAAGCGGCACGCCGCTCTTCTCAAGCAAATAATTATTCCATGCCAGGGGACCGAAAAGGCGAGAGCTTGAGGAAACGACAGGATTTTGATTTGCTTAAGAACGGCCATCCGGTCGCCCCAAGGCTTCTAAAATAGAGCGAAACCCCGCTTTGGCTGAACTATGAGTCCGATCGCTGCCCCCCCAAAACTGCAATATGCCTACTATCCGGGCTGTGTCGCCCAGGGCGCTTGCCGTGAATTGCATGACTCAACCCTAGCGCTGGCGCAATGCTTGGACATCGAACTGGTCCAACTGAAAAAAGCTTCTTGCTGTGGATCAGGCACCTTCAAAGAAGATTCGCAGCTCCTGGAAGATGTGGTCAATGCCCGCAATATCGCCTTGGCGGAGTCCCTGGGCTTGCCGTTGTTGACCCATTGCAGCACCTGTCAGGGCGTGATCGGTCATGTGGATGAGCGACTCAAAACCGCAAAAGCTGAGGATCCATCATATTTCGAGCAGGTCAATGGCTTTTTGCAGAAAGAAGGTTGCGCGCCTTACCAAGGCAGTGGCGAAGTGAAGCATATCCTCTGGGCATTGGTGGCGGATTATGGGCTAGAGGCTCTAACGCAACGGGTAACGCGCAAACTTTCCGGCTTAAATTGCGCGGCGTTCTACGGCTGCTACATCCTCCGGGGTCAGACCAACAGCTTCGATGACCCGGTGAATCCGCAGTCGATGGAGAACCTGTTTCGCGCCGTCGGCGCGGAGGCGGTGCTGTATCCGGGCCGCACCCAATGCTGCGGTTGGCCGCTGTCGAGCTATGCCACGGATCAGTCCTTTGCGATGGCGGGAGGGCATTTGCAAGCCGCGATCGCGGCAGGGGCGGATTGTCTGGTCACGCCTTGTCCGCTCTGCCACATGCAGCTCGATTCGCGCCAGCCGGAAATCGAACGGGTCACGGGCCAAACCCTGGGGATTCCGGTGTTGCATTTACCGCAGTTGGTTTGTCTGGCCTTGGGCGTCGAGCCGTCGGTTTTGGGTCTCGATCGGCATGTGGTTTCGACCCGATCGGTCTTGGCAAAACTGGGGTTTTAGTAACAATGAATCTGACTGCCGAACTCGACTACGACGCCAATCCACTGCCCCCCGAAGCCTTCGATGAAATTCCCGAAGGCTTCGAACTTGTCGATGGAACGCCTTTAGAGAAAACTGGTATGACGATCCGCCGCGCTGAGACCCAAGGCAACCTGGCATTCGCCTGGACGCAATATGCCAAAACCACCAAACATGGCGGCAAAGCCTATCCCGAAGCCCCCTGCCAAACCCTAAAACAGAAGCGTCGCCCGGATGTGGTGTACGTCACGCCCGCCTTCCAAACGCAATATGGCAAGCCCAGTATTCTCCCCATCCCCGCACCGCTAATCGCCGAAATCGCTTCCCCGGATGATACCGCCGAAATGCTCTTCGCCAAGGCGCAGGAATACCTCGAAGCCGGAGCCGAAGAGGTCTGGATCCTCCTGCCGGAGACCCAACTGGCATTTATCGTGCTGCCGCAAGCGGTTCTCGCCTTCATGCCCCACCAAACGATCGCCACCCAAAAAGTTTTACCGGGATTCTCCATTCCCCTGGCCGAACTCTTCAGTTAAGCCCCGATAAATTCCGTAGGATTGCCGATTAGTCGGTTGTTCCCACATCTTCCCGATTGGGTAAATTTGATCTAGAGACCGAATTTTTGTGGCGCATCGAAACCCTAGGGAACATCAAGGAGATCAAAGTCTGGGAAGCCATCAGCATGAACGATCAAGCATCTGCATCAGCCTATAACGAGGCGCGGCGCAGCTATTTCGCGATAATTTGCGATCCGACTGAACTGCAACAGCAAATTGAGCTGGTGCGCGATGCGGAAAGCGTTGACAGCAAGTTATTAGCTGGCTTGTATAGCCAATTGGGCAATGCCCACAATATGCGCCTCGAACAAGGCACCACGGTCGATCCCGCTGCGGATCAAGCGGCCGCGATCGCGGCCCTGCAACAGGCCGTGAACTATTGGGGCGAACATGCCACGATCGGGCATATCCAGGATCTCAACCAGTTGGGCGTCCTCTATTCCCGCGCCCAGCGCTACCAGAACGCCGAGCAGTCGCACAAACGCGCCCTGCACCTGAGCGACGCCCAACTCGAACCGGAATACGCCGCCCTAGTCGAAACGCTCAAACACCTGGCCCAGTTGTATAGCCTGATGCAGCAGTACGACGAAGCCCAAAGCTTTGCCCGCCGCGCCTTGGCGATTTCCGAAGCGCAGTTTGGGGCCGAACATCCCCAGACGGCAATCAGCCTCGACTGCATGGCCAATCTATACATCGTGATGGAACGCTATGACGCCGCCCTGCCGCTATACAAACGCGCCTTGGCGATCCACAAGGCCCAACTTGGCCCCGGTCACCCCGAATCAATCCTCAGTTGGACAAAGCTCGCCAACACCCACCGTTACCTCGGGTCCTACCAACAGGCCGAAACCCTCGCCCTGCGCGCCATCACCATCAGCGAACTGGAACTCGGCTGGGTGCATCCCCACACCGAAGTCTGCCTCGACACGCTAATCAAGGTCTACCTGACGATGCAGCGCTATGGCGACGCCGAACGCCGCTACTGCCAAACCCTCGACACCCTCAGTCAACTCACCAACCAACCCCCCAAACTCCACGCCAAAACCCTGCATCGCCTACACAAGCTCGTCGCCCTCGTCCAACAAATCGGCGCGATCGACCAGCTATCCGACCATCGGCTCACCGAGGAGATTCTGAATCAAGGTTGAAGCGCGGCCCTAAAGCTGGATCCCAACAGGGTCGATGCCGTCACATTGTGCAAAGTTTTGCAACCAAGTCGCAAAACCAGGAAATCCCCTGGAGTACACTAAATCGTGGGTTCTGAGGTCTAGGACAGCAGATGTTGCTGTGACTAGGCCGGGAACAGACTGCAAAAGCACTGATCTGGAGCCTTTCATAACATGTCTCATACAGTCAAAATCTATGACACCTGCATCGGATGCACTCAGTGCGTTCGAGCCTGCCCGACGGACGTTCTCGAAATGGTTCCTTGGAATGGCTGTAAAGCGGGTCAGATTGCGTCTTCACCTCGGACTGAGGATTGTGTCGGTTGCAAACGTTGCGAAACGGCTTGCCCCACCGACTTCCTGAGTATCCGGGTGTACCTCGGCGCAGAAACGACCCGCAGCATGGGTCTGGCGTACTAAACGGTATTTCGGTTTGAAATTCCTGCAATACGCAACTTTTTCATTCATGTGGGTTCAATATGGTGGGGCTAGCTTTAGCCCCGCTTTTTTGTTTGGCAGGCTTTGTGTGGCATGGGAGAATACCCCCATCGACGATCGGTTCACTATAGGAGAAATTTATGTGTGGAATTGTTGGCTATATTGGGCCACAGGCGGCGAGTCCGATTTTGCTGGAGGGTCTGCGCAAATTGGAATATCGCGGCTACGATTCCGCTGGGATTGCGACATTACGCGATCAGGGCGTCCATTGCGTCCGGGCCAAGGGCAAGCTGAACAATCTCCAAGAGAAGCTGGAGCTGGAGCATAATCCCGCCTCGATCGGGATTGGGCACACCCGCTGGGCCACCCACGGCAAACCCGAAGAGCACAATGCTCACCCCCATCGTGACACCGAAGGGCGGATCGCCGTGGTGCAGAATGGCATCATCGAGAACTACCGCGAACTGCGGGAACGGCTCAAAGGCATGGGCTGCCAGTTTCTCTCGGAAACCGATACCGAGACGATTCCCCACCTGATTTCGGAGCATCTCAAAACGCTGAAGGCTAGTGGCGCAACCCCACATCTGCCATCTTTACTGATGGACGCAGTGCAACTGGCGGTGAAGGAATTGCAAGGGGCCTTCGCGATCGCCGTGATCAGTGCCGACTTCCCCGACGAGATTATCGTCGCCCGGCAGCAAGCGCCGTTGGTTTTGGGGGTAGGCAAAGGCGAGTTCTATTGCGCTTCGGATACGCCTGCCTTGGTGCCCTATACGACGAGCATCTTGTCCCTGGATAACAGTGAGATGGCGCGGATGACGATCGCCGGGATTGAGATATTCGGATTTGATGGGCATAAGGTGCGCAAATCGCCCCAGACGCTGAACTGGAACCCGGTGATGGTGGAGAAGCAGGGCTTCCGTCACTTTATGCTGAAGGAGATCTACGAGCAGCCAGGGGTGGTGCGGAGTGGTTTGGAGGCCTATCTGACGCCGGATTGGGTGGCAAGTTCGGGCACATCGCCGATCGCCCTGGGGATTCCGCCCGACTTCTACAGCAAGGTGGAGCACATCAATATTGTGGCTTGCGGGACAAGCTGGCACGCCGCATTGGTCGGAAAATATCTATTGGAACAATTAGCCGGGGTGACGACCACGGTGCAGTATGCGTCGGAGTATCGCTACGCTGCACCGCCCTTGACGCCCAACACCTTAATCATCGGCGTCACCCAATCCGGGGAAACGGCGGATACGTTGGCCGCGATCGAAATGGAAAAAACCCGCCGATCGGGCAAGACTGATGAATTTACCTGTCGGTTGATGGGGATTACCAACCGCCCGGAGAGCAATCTCGGTCGCATGGTTGACCATATCATTGACACGAAGGCGGGCATTGAAATCGGCGTAGCGGCCACGAAGACGTTCATCGCCCAGTTGATGGGATTTTATTTCCTATCGTTGGATTTAGCATTCCGGCGGCAAGCGACTAACATTGAAGCAATCGAAAAAATCGTGGAAGGATTGCGGCAATTGCCCTCCCAAATCGAAAGTATTCTCGAAAGCCAGGAACGTTATATCGAAGAGCTTTCCCATGAATTTGTCGATACCCAGGACTTCATTTTCCTCGGTCGCGGGATCAATTTCCCGATCGCCCTTGAAGGGGCATTAAAACTGAAGGAAATCAGCTACATTCACGCCGAAGGTTATCCCGCCGGTGAGATGAAACATGGCCCGATCGCGCTATTAGATGCGAAGGTGCCCGTGGTGACGATCGCCATGCCAGGAAGCGTGTTTGAAAAGGTGTTGTCGAACGCTCAGGAAGCGCGAGCGCGGGATGCGCGGTTGATCGGGGTGACGCCGATGGATGAAGTGGAAGCAGCGGAGACCTTTGATGTGGTGATTCCAGTGCCCCATGTGGATGAAATCCTGTCGCCGATCGTGTCGGTGATTCCGATGCAGTTGTTGGCGTATCACATTGCGGCACGGCGCGGGTTGGATGTCGATCAGCCGAGGAATTTGGCGAAGTCGGTGACGGTGGAATAGTTATCAATGGGCACGAAGGTTGCGATCCCCCCTAGCCCCCCTTCAAAAGGGGGAACCGGATTCAAAGTCCCCCTTTTGAAGGGGGATTTAGGGGGATCACAATTATTGCAATCAACAATTGATTTGATTTGATTTAAACCGATCGGTGCGCGACGATCGCCACCCAAGACTGCATTTCCTGGGGTAGTCCGGGTGGCCGATAATAATGATGCGCGATCGTAAATCCCGCTTGTTCGATTAAGGGGCCGATCGTGTTGTATTCCCAGAACGATGTATAACGCTGTCCAGTAAGCCGATCGGCATAACCTTCGCCATCCCCACGGGCTAATGACATGACGATCGCACCACCAGGGAGAAGCGATCGGTGTAGATCTTGCAACACCCGTAGCATTTCCGCTTGCGGCACATGAATCAATGACGCATTGGCGAAAATGCCGTCGAAGAATTGCTCCGGTAAATCTAAGTTCAAGAAATTCTGTTGCCAGACTTCGCCGCCGCCAGCTTGTTTTGCCATTTCGACAAATGCGGGGGTGGCATCAAGGCCGATCGCTTCATGGCCCTCGGCTTGGAATGCCACAATATCGCGACCAGGGCCACAGCCGAAGTCGAGAATCCGACCGGGATTACGGGACATCGCGGCAATTAGCGCTTGGCGGTTTTGGGAAACATCATGATCCCACGTGCCGTCGCGGAAACTGGCGGCGGTGTTTTGATATTCGGCGATCGTGATTTGTTCATGCTGTTCCATCATCTAGCGTTCCACAATCGTTGCTAATTCAGTGAGTTTAACTGTTCTCGGATGAGCGATCGAAAGGCCCGAATGGTTTCCAGCCGACTCCCCATTTGTATCCGGGTCGCAAAGCTAATCAATAAACTCGGCGGCATCCACATCGGCAAAATCGTACTGCTCGAAACGGCGACATACTGACCATTCTGCAAGACATCGATCGATAATACACCGTTGTCGTAACGCCAAATTTCGGGGACGCCGATCGTCAAGTAGGCATCGAGTTTGGTTTTGGAAGTGAGGTCGATTTCGATTGCCAAATCGGGCGGTGGGTCGATCGTTAAGTCGATCGACAGCTTACCTTGCATTCGTGCACAGTTTTGAATGTAGAAACCGCAATCGGGTTCAGCGCCTGCCTGTTTTTTCAGCTTTTTCAGGGTAGTGGAGCCGATCGCGATGCAGTCGAGGCCCAGTTCTTCCAGCAAGATTTTGACTAAATCGCCGAGGCTTTCTTTGTTGATTTCATGTTCGGGCAATGGGGACATGATTTCCAAAACCTCGTCAAAATAGGCAATGCGCGTATTCCGATCGTCGCCCAACTCCTGCAAGATCGCCTCAAATCGCGGCCAATCCACATCGCGGAGAATGACTCGTTCACCGGGTTCGATCGTCAGTTGCTCAAGGAGAATCGCTACCATGGGATACCTGCGAAAGGATCGATTGGACGTCGCCATTGACCCAGTGTAGCATCTCAACTACAGGCCCATGCCCGATCGGCAAGGCGAAACGAGCGCGATTGGTATCCAGGTTTCGATTTAGTTTCGGGGCAGCAGGGTTTGGCGATTGGATTTTCGATCATCAGTCAAGTTTTGGGCTTGTAATTTTTGTCAGGTCGTAAAATCATCGCATTCATTCTTCATAACTTGCTACGTCATGAAGAATAAATTCACTACCTCCTTGGCTTCCAACGATGCCCGCACCTTAAACAGTTGATTCGAATTCCATTACCACCTAAAAGACCTGCGGCAAGTCCCACTCCACCAGTAAGCACCCCGCCAACTATAGCTTGACCAATACTAAAACCCTTTTTATTCGCACTTATTTGAGTAGAACCACATTTAGGACACTTGATTTGAACTTCTTCGTGCACCACAGGTACACTTTGATGTTCAGTTCGGCGGACAGTAATCGTTTGAGGAGGCAACTGAATATTATCTGAAATCAAAATTCTTGCTTTATCAAAGTTGCTTACCTTTTCTTTTGCAAAGACTATCGCATCTGGATTTGAGGCGGCTTCTCCGACTTTAATATCATTAGGCAAAGATTCTGTGATTCGAAGATAAATAAAGCTATACGGGAAGCTGGCTTCATGAAACTGCACATTCAAAATATCATCGTAAGAAACGAAACGATCTCCTTTAGCATGAACACTAAGGAAACCACCTAAACGTCTTATAACAACTCCACTTTGCTTCACTATCAGCGCACAAGCAGTTCCATGACACTCAATAAGAATCTTGTCGCTAGCGATACTCAGTGATGACTCACTCTCTATTGGCCTAGATTCAGCAGACGGGATCTGTGGATGACTAATCTGACTAGCAAGTTGAAGTTTAAATTCCTGATCCCACGTTGGGAAGTCACTATCGGACTGTTTGCCATAGATTTTGACTTTTTGAATAGATGAGGCCCCAAGTTTAGTCATAGCATTCCAGATATACCCCACCAATTCTTGTTGGGGAGGAAGCGATTCTGCTTCTAGAATTATTTGCAAACAACTTTCCTTCAATGCCGCCTTCGCTAAAATACCTTTGGGCTGGAGATGTCGGTTTATGAGAGTGGCGATCGCCTTTGCGTCACCTTGTTTTGCAAGTTCAATCAGGCTTTGCTGCTGCATCATGACAAATATTGTGAGGAAACTTGGTACTCTTTCACACCAGAATGCCCCATTTTCTAATCAGAATCGTCATTTAACATGAAATTCCACTCAAGGATACGGCCCCACAGGCTATACAACCTGTGCCAACGGAAATCGAATCTCGATCGCGTCAAACGGCACCGAAACCAGACCATCGTCCGATCGTTCAATCAACCCCAACTCCAAAAGCCGCGCCACATCCGTATGGACATTCGAGTAATTCCGATCGGCCATCTTCGCCAACGCATACACACTACCCGCCCCCATCCGCCGCAACGTATCCAACAAATCCAACCGCGCCGGAGTCAAATCCGCAAACAACGCCCGCGCCGACTCAAACCCCAAATGGTAATCGATCGACCGTCCCTGAGCCGCATCCACAAGTTGCTGCTGCACGGCCCCAAAGATCGAGCCTTTATGACTTAACTCAATAATTGCTTTCATCGTTCACTCCATTCATTCACGTCACGCTCAAAATCGGCCAGCAGTTGCTCAACGGTCGTGAAACCATAGGCTTCCTCCACATCTCCCAAATGGCGATGATCCCCCTTGCCACGCTCATTATCGTAGCGAACCCGGCACAGACCAAAAGCACCGTAGTAGAGTCGGTACTTGTAGCTGTGCGTGCAGGGCAGAACTGGGATGGGAACCTGCCAGATCACGATTTCGACGATCGAACCGTCATCGCGAACTTCTTTAGCTTTGGCGATC
This sequence comes from Cyanobacteria bacterium VAR_4_metabat_243, assembly GCA_031415035.1. Lineage (GTDB taxonomy): Bacteria > Cyanobacteriota > Cyanobacteriia > Leptolyngbyales > Leptolyngbyaceae > Romeriopsis. The sequence goes on along the minus strand of JANOQX010000064.1, from coordinate 35,784 downwards.
AGACGAGCTTGCATATATTGCATGGTAGCAATATATCAATAACCTGTCCACCATTCAGCCTCCCCAAACGGCCCTAAGGCCATCTCACCGTCCGATCGTGCAACCGACATTTTGACTTTGACCGGACTATCGATCGCTTGACAGAAGTGGTAGGGACTTGGCATAGTAGAAGACTGTGATTATTTTTCTGCTCGGATCAGGTTCTTCCTAAGTGCAGCGGCCCAAGTTCGTCTTGGCGCTCAAGCCACCTGTACGGCATCCTACGAGGAACCTATGGTATACGCAATCATTGAGACTGGCGGTAAGCAAATGCGAGTGGAGCCGGGTCGGTTCTACGACGTTGAGCGGATCGTTGGTGAAGCTGAGACGGCCGTGACGATCGACAAAGTGCTGTTCGTGAACAACGACGGCGACATCACGGTGGGGCTACCCCTAATCGGCGATGCGACGGTCAGTGGCAAAATCTTGAAGCAATTTCGCGCCAAGAAAGTGATCGTCTACAAAATGCAGCCGAAAAAGAAAACGCGTAAAAAGCGGGGTCACCGCCAAGAGCAAACGCGTTTCTTGGTTGAGTCGATCAAAGTCGGTGGCAAAGAGTTCAAGGTCGCCGAATAAGCCGTTTTCCGGTGGTTGGCCCGCTGGAAGCAATGCAACTTTTTATCCATTTCGTCGATAGGAGATCCGATCATGGCTTCAAAGAAGGGTACAGGTAGTACCAGAAACGGCCGCGACTCAAACGCCAAACGCTTGGGTGTCAAGCGGTATGGCGGCCAAGTGGTCAAGGCCGGCAACATTTTGGTGCGTCAACGTGGCACCAAGCTCCACCCCGGCAACAATGTCGGGATTGGTAAGGATGACACGTTGTTCGCTTTGATTGCGGGTGTGGTGACGTTTGAACGTTACGGCAAGCGAAAGAAGAAGGTGAGCGTGTATGAAGCCCCCGTGGCCGCAGAAGCGGTAGAAGCATAAATTATTTGCATTCATCTGATTGAAAAGCCGATCGTCCCCAAAGGCCCGATCGGCTTTTTTGTGTGCGGTTTTAGTCGGGTGGTGGCGTGAGTCACGATCCCCCTAAATTCCCCTTGAGAAGGGGGACTTTGATTGCTTTTTGGGGCATTGGGGCAGACTGGGTGGAGTGTTTTTAGAATTTGGTATGGGGCGATCAAAGGAGTTGCAACGATCGGTGTTTTGTTTGCCTTACGATCGGGAATTGGTCGATCGAGCGAAGGAAATGCGGCGCAATCCAACGGCAGCGGAGCGGAAGTTGTGGGAAGGTTGTTTGGCGCAGTTTCCCCATCGGGTGTTGCGGCAACGTCCGATTGATTATTTTATTGTCGATTTTTATTGTGCAGCGTTGCAGTTAGTGATCGAGGTCGATGGCGAAGTGCATGAATCCGCAGAGGCACAAAGTTACGATGGGGAGCGATCGGACATTTTGGCGGGCTACGGTTTACAGGTTTTGCGGGTGACGAATGCGGCGGTGCTGGGGGATTTCGATCTGGTTTGTGCGCAGGTTTTGGCATTTGTGGGGGATCCCCCTAGCCCCCTTAAGAAGGGGGAACCGGAGTAAGGAGGGGATAAGAACAGGATTAGCAGCCTGTGTGATCTCAAAGTCCCCCTTCTTAAGGGGGATTTAGGGGGATCGTCCTCGCACCACCCGATCGGATGCCCATTACCCCGCACGGATCCGCGCCAAACAAGTCGTCGATCGCATCACCTGACCCAAGGTGGAATCCCGGCCAGCCAACGCCTCAGCCCGATCGTACCGCGCCCAATCGACGTTTCCAGCCGGAGCAATTTACTGACTTTTGTATCAGATGATTCCTTCCGGCCAACGCTTCCTGCTATGGACTTAGGGGCGAGTATTGATTGGACTATAGGAATCAACCCCGATGACAAACACCTTGATGACAAACACATTTATCAATCCCACAGTCAACCCCGATGCCAAGTTAGGGGTCAATACCTTTGACGAAATGGCCCGCGTTGAACGCCGTCCGGGCGCATCCAAGAGCGAAATTGACACCGTGATTCGGGCCGTTTATCGCCATGTGCTCGGCAATGCCCATGTGATGGAAAGTGAACGCCTCACCACCGCCGAATCCCAACTCCAAAATGGCAGCATCAGCGTCCGCCAATTCGTCCGGCTGGTGGCCCAGTCCGATTTGTATCGGAGTCGGTTTGTCGAAAACTGTTATCGCTACCGCACGATCGAACTGAATTTCAAGCATTTACTCGGTCGTGCCCCCGCTGATTTTGAGGAAATGCGGCAGCATAGCGACATCCTCGATCGTGAAGGCGACAACGCCGAAATCGACAGCTACCTCGACAGCGCCGAGTACAACCAATGCTTCGGCGAAAACATCGTCCCCTACTACCGGGGCCATCGCAGCGAAACCGCCAAAGGCATGTTGCAATTCAACCATATGTTGAAATTGGTCAAGAGTGTCTCCAGCAGCGATCGCGACGCCACCCCCCGCCTCACCCGCGCCATCATCAGTCCCCCCAGCGTCGGCACCGCCAGTAATGTGGCCCAGATCCTCGCCGCCACCTTCCGCCGCACCACTGAGGCGAATGTCCCCAACCACTACTACGGCAGCGGCAACACCGCCGCACTCAACAGTGGCCAACAGGACAGCGAAATCGCCGCCCTCCAACGCCAACTTGCGGAGATTCGCGGAGCCGCCAGCATTGGAGCCGCCATCACCGCCCAGTGGAGTGGCAACGACAATCCCCGTCCGCCCACTGGTAACGATCGGGCCAGCCAAATCACCGCACTCCAACAAGAACTCGCAGTCGCCCGCGCCTTCGCCGCGATCGGCGAATCCCGGCTGAACCGATGGCGCAGTAAAACGTTTACCAGTCCACGTTAAGGGCGTTAACTGGTAGCATCACACAATAAAGGGGAATCCTGGGGGAATGCTAACGCACAATGCGCGAATCCCCCTCGATCTATGTTATTAACTGACACCCCCAACCTCCACGCCACGATCGACTTCGCCGCGATTCTGAAGGCGTGCCATGCGCTATCCCGCACGATCCAACTGGATGAATTACAAGCACAGCTGACGCAAGTCATGCTGCAACATTCTGGAGCCGGTCATTGTGCCTTGCTCCTGCCAGACGATCGGGATACCTGGCAGGTCGTGGCGATCGCCGGTCAGCCAATGCCAGCGACGGATGCCCTGGACTTTCCGCACCAGTTGATTCGGCGGGTGGCCCAGACCCAAGCCGCGATCGTCGTCAACGATCGGGACAGTGAGGTGGCGATCGTCGATGCCTATCTCGCCCAGCACCAGCCACAAAGTCTGCTGTGCTTGCCGATCATTAATCAAGGCGATTTGATCGGGATTTTGTACCTGCATCATCGATCGGCCAGCGGCGTGTTTACCCCCGGTCGGGTGTTGATTTTGAACTGGCTTTGTACCCAAGCGGCGATTTCCCTGGACAATGCGCGCCTATTCCAAGCCAGCAAACAAGCGGCCATTGATCTCCAACAGAGCAATGCCTTCCTTGAAGCGCAGCGGGAATCGTCACTTGATGGCATTTTAGTCGTTGACCAGCACCGTCAGATTAATTCGTTCAACCAGCGGTTTCTCGATTTGTGGCGGATTCCCACGGCGCTGCGGACGACACGGGATGACCATACAATGCTGGGCTTTGTTGTGAGTCAGGTGGCCGACGCTGAGGCCTTTCTCGCCCAAGTACTGCACTTGTACGATCACGTCGATGAATCCAGTCACTGTGAAATTCGGCTGAAGGATGGCCGGACGATCGAACGGACTTCGGTGCCCGTCAGCACCGCCGAAGGCGATTACTGTGGCCGCATTTGGTATTTTCGCGACATCTCCGATCGGCAAACCGCCGCCACAGCGCTGATCGAAAGTGAAGCCTATCATCGCGACTTATTTGAACGATCGGCCATTGGGTTGTTACTTTGTCGGATGGATGGCAGCTTAGTCTATGCCAACGCCGCGCTCGCCGATATTATTGGCCGCACACCGCCGGAAGTATTGCAGCTCACCTACTGGGAATTAACCCCCGAAAAATATGCCGACCAGGAACAAGCCCAACTCCAGCGACTGCAAACCCAGGGCAGCTATGGCCCGTATGAAAAGGAATATCGCCACAAAGCTGGCAACCTCGTACCCGTACAGCTCTCCGGCGTGATCGTGGAACGGCATGGCGAACAGTTTATCTGGTCGAGTGTGGAAAATATCACCGATCGTAAAGTCGCCGAAATCGCCGTCCAGCAGCAATCGATCGCACTGGAACAAGCCCTCCAATCGCTCCAGCAAGCCCAACTCAAAATGGTGCAAAGCGAAAAAATGTCCGCCCTCGGCAACTTGGTCGCGGGCGTCGCCCACGAAATTAATAACCCGATCGGGTGCATTGTCGGCAACGTTGCCGCGACGCAGGCTTACATTAATGACTTGCTGGGCGTCCTGGATTTATATGCTACCCAATTCCCCGAACCGGGAGCCGCCATCACGGCCGAACTCGAAACCATCAATCTGGAATATATCCGCGAAGATTTGCCCAAACTGATTCGGGCGATGCGCGATGGGGGCAATCGGATCAAATCGATTAGCCGCAGTCTACGCACCTTCTCCCGCGCCGACACCGACGTCAAACAGTCATTCAATCTGCATGAAGGGATTGAGAGTACGGTATTGATTCTGCGTCATCGACTCAAGGCCAACGAATTCCGCCCCGACATCCTAGTCACCACCGACTACGGTAAACTCCCCAACGTGGAATGCTTTCCGGGTCAACTGAATCAAGTTTTTATGAACATCATCGCCAACGCGATCGATGCCATGGATGAGGCAACTGGCGATCGCCACTTTAGCGACATTCAGGCCAATCCGCATCAGATTACGATTCAGACCCAGCTCGCCGCCGATCGGGTCACCATCACCATTCGTGACAATGGGCCGGGTATGGGCAAAACGGTCAAAGCGCAGATTTTTGATCACTTATTTACGACCAAAGGCGTGGGTCAGGGCACCGGACTCGGATTGGCGATCGCGCAGCAAATCATCGTCGAAAAACATGGCGGCACGATCGGCGTTGAATCGACGATCGGCCAAGGCACCGCATTTATTATCCAACTGCCGATCGATTAATTCGGCGATCAGCCCCATAATTTTTACAGCATTGTCCCCAAGGTTCACTCATGCCGCCCAAACCCCGCACCATCTCACTCCAATGGGTTCTCGTCATTCCCTTCGTGGTTCAAGTCGTGGCGGCAGTCAGCCTCGTCGGCTATTTATCTTACAAAAATGGACAACAAGCCGTTCAGCATTTAGCCGATCAACTCCTGGACAAAACCAGCCAACAGGTCAATCAACATCTCGACAATTATCTCCAAATCCCGCTCCAACTGACGCAGATTAACCAGGGCGCGATCGCCAGTGGCGATTTGGATCTGGCCGATCGAGCCAGTAGTGAACGCTATTTCTGGCGGCAGTCGAAAGCCTTTCCCAGCCTGGGCTATGTTGGCTACGTTCTAAATGGGACATCGGAACTGGGTGCAGGGCGATGGGTGAAAGGATTGGATATCGTGATGTACGAAAATTCTCCGGGGCCAAATAACACGATCGAAGCCTTACCCAACGCCCAAGGCAACCGCGCCCAAATCCTTCAGACCTACGACGACGAAGATGACAGCATCGCCCAATGGTATAAAACCACAATCAGCCAGAATAAAGCCCTCTGGAAAAAGCAAAAAATCACCTGGTCACCGATCTACATTGAGTCAAATGTCAGTAATCCCCAAATCAGCGCGATCGGGCAACAAGCCACAACCCAGACCGAAGATCCGATCACGCTCGATTCGGAATATATCTCCATTGCCGCCGTATCACCGATCTATGACGCACAGGGGGCAATCCGGGGCCTATTATCGGCTGACCTCATGTTGAACAACATCAGTCGCATGTTGAACAACATCAACGTCAGCGCCTCCGGTCAAGCCTTCATCATGGAACGCCGGAGTGGCATGATGATTGGCAGTTCCAGTGCCCAGCCGGTCTATCACAAAGTTGCCGGGAAATTCCAGCAATATCGCGCTAAATCCAGTCCCGACCCGGTGATTCAAACCATCGCGCAGGAACTTGAACGCTTCCCCACCCTCAACACCGTCCAAACCCCACAACGGCTCAAACTCAAGATCAACGGCCAAGCCCAATACGTGCAAGTCACCCCCTGGCAAGACCAAAATGGACTCGATTGGCTCGTCGTCGTGAATGTCCCGGAAGCGGATTTTATGGCCGAAATTCACGCCAATAATCGCAGCACTGCCATCCTCTGTCTGATTGCCCTCGGCACCGCGATCGGCCTGGGTCTGCTCACGGCCCGCTGGATTATCCGGCCGATTCGCGCCATCAATCGCGCTACGCAAAACATTGCCGAGGGGAATATTGCCGTCGCGATCGCCGATTCGCCCATTCATGAACTCAACACCGTGGGCCGATCGTTCAATCACATGAGTCAGCAACTGCAAACTGCCTTTACCGCCCTCGAACGCAGCAATCTCGAACTCGAAACCAAGGTGACTGAACGCACCCAAGCCCTGACCGATAGCAATGCCGAGCTGAATCACACCTTAGCCACCCTGCACCACACCCAAATGCAGATGATTCAGACCGAGAAGATGTCCGCCCTCGGTCAGATGGTCGCGGGCGTCGCCCACGAAATCAATAATCCCGTGAATTTTATCCATGGCAACTTGTCCCATGTGGGGCGTTATATCCGCGAATTGCTCGACTTGGTGCAAAGCTATGAAACCCACTTGCCCCAGCCACCAACGGCCTTACAGTCCCAGATTGACGCGATCGATTTAGCGTTCCTCAGCGAAGATTCGACCAAAATGCTGCGATCGATGAGCGTCGGCACCGATCGCATCCGCACCATTGTCCAATCTCTGCGCGACTTCTCCCACCTCGACGAAGCCGAATTCAAAGCCGTTGATCTGAATATTGGGATCGATCATACGCTGTTGATTTTGCAGCACCGACTCGAAGCCAACGCGGCCCGCCCCGCCATTCAAGTAGTCAAACAATATGGGGCGCTGCCCTTAGTCGCCTGCTATGCCAGCGATATTAATCAGGTATTCATGCAGCTTTTGATTAACGCGATCGATGCCCTCGCCCAGGCCGCCACGCCCACCCCCCAGATCACGATTCAGACAACGTTGCTGAACGCCGATCGGGTGCAGATTACAATCGGCGATAATGGCAGCGGCATTCCCAGCGCCATCCAATCCCGGTTATTTGATCCATTTTTTACCACCAAACCCGTGGGCCAAGGCACCGGCATGGGCCTCGCCATCAGCTACCAAATCATCGTCACCAATCACCAAGGGGAACTTTATTGTCATTCGACGATCGACCAAGGCAGCACATTTAGCATCCAACTGCCATTGGTTCAAGCGCCTCGAACACCGTAAAATTCCTGAATTGTCAGCGCATCATCACAAATAAAATGGGCACACTAAAAAAATGCTCTCACCATCGGTAAATCCCATGGAATCACTCAATTCCCCCACCAACGATTATTCCCAATTCAGTGAAAACTTGCAGCAGCACCTGCTCCGCATGGTGATGGACAACCTGCCCGAATACGTGTTCTGGAAGGATCGCAACTCGGTATTCCTGGGCTGCAATCAAAAATTAGCCGATGTTGCAGGCGTCGGCACCCCCGAAAACATCATCGGCAAAACCGACTACGATCTGCCCTGGAAGACCGAAGAAGCGGCGTTCTTTCGAGAATGCGATCGCCGCGTGATGGCATCGGGCATCCCCGAACTGGGCATTCTGGAGCCACAGCTCCAAGCCGACGGGAGACAAGCCTGGCTCGAAACCAACAAAATCCCCCTACGCGACGCCCAAGGCAAGGTGATTGGGATTATGGGCAGCTTCCAGGATGTCACGGCCAAGTACGAAGCCGAACTAGCCCTCAAACGACTCAACGAAGAACTCGAACAACGGGTCGAAGCACGCACCGCCGAGCTGCAACGCACGCTCGAACAGCTTCAACAGGTGCAAATGCAGATGGTACAAGCCGAAAAAATGTCCTCACTCGGCCAACTGGTGGCAGGCATCGCCCACGAAATCAATAATCCGATCAACTTTATCCAGGGCAATCTGCAACATGTCCAAACCTATGCCAAAACCCTGATGCAGGCCGCCCGATCGGCCAAGCATCCCGCCGATCACTTGCTGCAACCACCCGAGGCGACGATCGACTTAGATTTTGTGCAATCCGACTTACCCAAAATCCTCCACTCAATGCAGACCGGCACCGATCGGGTGAAGGAAATTGTCCTTTCCCTGCGCAACTTCTCACGGCTCGACGAATCCGCCTTCAAAACGGCCAAGCTGCATGAAGGACTCAATAGTACGCTACTCATCCTCAGTCATCGCTGTGTCGTGAATCACGATCGTCGCGCCATCAGCATCATTAAAGACTACGGCGAATTGCCCCCGATCGAATGCTATCCCGGCAATTTGAATCAGGTATTTCTCAACCTGATCACCAACGCGATCGACTCACTCGACACATCATCCCATCCAATGCCCCGCATCACGATCCAAACCCGGACGATCGATGAGCAGCAAGTCAGCATCCGCATCAGTAATAACGGTGACCCAATCCCCGCTGACATTCAATCGCGGCTGTTCGACCCCTTCTTCACCACCAAACCGATCGGCAAAGGCACGGGCATGGGGCTGTCGATCACCTATCAGATTATCACCAGCCAGCACCACGGACAGATCGATTACCATGACGATCCGACCCTGGGCACCACGTTCACGATCGCGCTACCGATCCGCCAAACCACCCCTAAATAACCGAATAACCTCGACTCTGCTGCCGATCGCGGATGTCGTCTAACTTACCGAGGGGAATGGAGGCAATCAGTTTTTGGGTATAGGGCTGTTGGGGCTGACGATAGATCCGTTCCGACGTATCGATTTCTTCGATCCGGCCCTGATTCATCACCATAATCCGATCGCTCATGAAATTGACCACACTCAGATCATGGGAGATAAAAATATACGTCAAGTCAAATTCCGCCTGCAATTCCTTCAGCAAATTCAGCACCTGCGCCTGCACCGACACGTCCAAGGCCGAAACCGATTCATCACAAATAATAAATTTCGGATTCAACGCCAAGGCCCGCGCAATGCACACCCGCTGCCGCTGCCCGCCCGAAAATTCGTGGGGAAAGCGTTTCGTCCATTCGGGATTCAGCCCCACTCGCTCCATCAAATAGGCCACCCGATCGCGGCTAGACTGACCATCGCCCTTGCCAAAAATTAGCAGCGGCTCGAGGATCGCATCACCGATCGGGATACGCGGGTCGAGGGAACTGAAGGGGTTTTGGAAAATGATCTGGATTTCACGGCGCAGATTGCGCAATCCCCCCGACGATAACCGGAAAATATCTTTGCCGTCAAATAAGGCTTTGCCTTGCGTTGGCCGAATCAATCGCAGCAGGGTTCGCGATAGCGTCGTCTTGCCACAACCCGATTCGCCCACCAGGCCCAACGTCTCGCCCGGAAACAGATCAAATGACACCTGATCGACCGCCATCGTATAGCGTGGCTTCTGACCAAAGCCACCTTTAATCGGAAAGGCGACGGAAAGATTCTGCACCGAAAGTAACGGCGTTTGGGCTTGCAATGCGGTATTCCGCGTTTGGGCCTCGGCGGGACTGAGCACGGGTAACGCCTTCAAGACTTGCTGCACATCCCCGCCCACGGATTCGATCAACAGTTCACCCGTGACCGATTCGGTCACCGCCATGAAGTCCGCCACCGTGGGCAACACCTTCAAGCGCAGATCCGGCTGGGGCCGACAGGTCAGCAAGCCCTTGGTGTAAGGATGCTGGGGATTGGTAAAAATCTGCCAGAGCGAACCGGATTCGACGATTTCGCCCCGGTACATCACCGCCACTTCATCGGCGATTTCGGCAATCAAGCCCAAGTCGTGGGTGATAAAAATAATCCCCATGCCGCGCCGATCGCGCAATTCGCGCAGCAGATCGATAATCGCCGCCTGCACCGTCACATCCAACGCCGTCGTCGGTTCATCGGCCACAAGCAAACGCGGATTACAAGAAATCGCCATGGCGATCATCACTCGTTGCAGTTGCCCGCCGGATAATTCGTGGGGATAGCGATCGAGCATTGCCAGTTTGCGCCGATTCACTTCTCGATCGAGTTTGGCGGGGGGCAGCGGCGGATTCTCTTGCTCAATCTGATATTGCAGCACATTGTCTTCCGGCAACACCCGCACTTCCTGCAACAATTCCACGGCCCGACGACGGGCGGCGGCAGGGCGCAGGGGCTGATGTTGGACGATCGCTTCGAGCAGCTGAAAGCCGATCGTGTAAACCGGATTAAGCGAACTCATCGGCTCCTGGAAAATCATCGCCAGTTGCGCGCCCCGCAATTGCTGCAAATCTTGGGGGTTGATCGCCAGCAGATCGATCGGCGCACTCGCCGCATCGGCCCGATACCAAATTTCGCCTTCCGTCACTTCCCCCGGCGGATTCGGGATCAAACCCATCACGGCCAAGGAAGTCACCGACTTGCCCGAACCCGATTCACCGACAATTCCCAGGGTCTGCCCCGGCCGCACTTGGAAGGAAATGCCCTTGACTGCATCCGTCCCAGCAGTGGGCGATCGCCCTGGACCTGCCGATCGAAATCGCACTCGAAGATTACGCACATCAAGGATCGGTTCAGTCATGGATAATTCTGCGTGCAACAACTGGATTGTAACCCGCCCCGCCCAGGCTAACGCAGTTGGATTTCGCCATGCACGTCCAGCCGGGTGAACTCGCCCACATGGATAAACCGATCGCTCAGGGCTTCGGCCATATCCAAACTGATCCAACTCATCTGGGTCAACGCATGGATCGTCGCCGCAAATTTGGCCCGCCGCCCGCCATCGACGACTTTAACCGCCAGGCCCAGCGCCTCGCCGACCCGCCCGACGCATTGAATCCCCTCGGCTCCGGTCTTGCTCACCAGTTCGCCGCCCGACACCCGCATCAGTTCGGTGTCAAACTCACCTTCCCCCGCCACCAAGTCAGGATGGTGGGTCATCGCCCGCATCGTCCGTTCGAGTTCCACCCGTTGGCCAGCGGCCAAATGGGCGTAGAGCGTCGCCATGTGGCTCAGTTGCATCAAGTAGGTGGGCGCACCACAGTCATCCCGCGCCCCAATAAACTCCGCCGCTGGCACCCGCAGCAAATCGGCCACATTCGCCAAGATCAATTCCTGAACGGGATGATTGCGGCTGAGATAGGTGGCGATCGGCAGATTCAACTGCCGACAGGCGGCCAACATCCCCGCATGTTTGCCGGAGCAATTATGTTGGAGGTTGCTGTTGCGGCCCGCCGGGGTGGGGCATTGCAAGGCCGTGGGTTCGATGTCGGCCCGCCAAAGAATGTTGAAGGCCTGCCGCGCTTGGGCCGGAGTGCCTTGGTGGGAAGCGCACATGATCGCCACATCCCGATCGCTGAGGCTAAATTTTTCCAGGGTGCCGGTGGTGGTGGCACACATCGCCTGAAACGGTTTGAGCGCCGATCGAATGAAGCTACTGTACTCAGGATTCCCAGCGGCGAACAGGACGCGGCCCCGATCGTCGGCAATCACCGCATGGGCCACATGGATCGACTCGACAATTCCTTCCCGCAAGAGGTGAATCTTCAGTTCCGGTGCCTGTGCTTTGCGTAATGTCATAAGTTTCGTGCGCGCTATTCTCGATCCAAGTCCACCCATCATGCCGCCTGAAGCGACCTAATGCCAAGTCCCCCAAGCCCAAGCCCCGGCCACGCCCATCACGCCGAGTCCAATCAGACTGACGATCGTGATTTTCATCCGGCGGAGAATGGGCTGCACCTCGTAGAGCGCCACCAGACGATCCTGATCCAGCATCTCCGGGCCTTTCTCCCAGTTTTGGCCATCGTACCAGCCCGATTCTTCGTAGAACACCTGGGTCGAAAATAGCCGTTGATAAATATAAGTCCAGCCCAGATACAGCCGGATCACCGCAAACAAGGGCAGGATCGAAGCCCCCCCCACGGCCCAACCGAAAAATTCGATCGGATGCTTCAACGGCAAAAAGCTCGCCGCCGACACGGGTCCCGCCACAATCCAACTGCCGAGCCACACAGCGGACAGCGGTTTGAAATAGTCCCAACGGCCCAACGTGCCCCACCGAAAAAACCAAGAATCGGCCAAGACCCGATATTCATTAATCGGCCGCTGTTCCTCTGGAACCGGACAGGGCGAGGAGGATGAAGATTTCATACTGTTTGACTCAGGATGCCAGTTCGCCTGATTGGTGCTGCTCCCCAGTATAACGGACTAAACATCATCATCGGACGACAGCGCCATCGCAATCCGGGATAGATCCAATCGCTCATCCACCCCCACCCGAGTCGGGGAGCCGCTGATAATCCGCTCAAAGTTGCGGAAGGAATCTTTGATTTCGGGACCACTGCCGCTGATCGTATATTCGCGAATCGCCTTGTCATGCCACGATCCGCGCATCTTAAAGACGTTGATCGCCCGCGACATTTCGCCCCGGATCTCCACATACTGCAACATCAAAATCGTGTCGGTGATCGTCGAGATATGGGAATCCGTGATCGAATTCGACCCCATGAACTGATCCGTCGTGTTGGTGAAGAAGCCGGTGATTTCCTCTTGCTTGGCGAAGCCCGTCGCCCCAATCACGAATTGCCGGAAGGCATTATTGCTCACCCCACGCGCTAGGGCCGAAAGCGAGTCGATCGCGATGCGGGAGGGCTTAAAGGTGGCGATCTCGGACTTGATGATTTGCAAGTGATCTTCCAGGCCCGCCGATTCTGGGTAAGCACAGATAATCTTGAGCAATCCCTGCTGCTCCAACCCTTCAAAGTCAATGCCCCAGGAGGAGGCGTTGCGCGACAGTTGGGCGCGGGATTCTTCGTAGGCAAACAGGATCGCCCGCTCGCCGGAGACACAGGCCTGCTCCAAGAATCGACTGACCAGCATGGTCTTGCCAGTCCCCGTCGCCCCCGTGGCCAGAATAATCGAATCCTTGAAGAAGCCGCCGCCACACATTTCGTCCAATTTCGCGATGCCCGACGAGACACGGATATTCGACGATCGTTGGGTCAGGCGCATGGCCCCCAACGGGAAGATGTTGACGCCCTGGGCACTGGTAATCGTGAAGGGATATTCGCCCTTCATGTGGGTGGTGCCCCGCAGTTTGAGAATCTCGATCGTCCGGCGGCGGCGTTCACCTTCCAGGACGTTCCGCACGATCACCACATTATCCGCCACAAATTCCTCGACCCCGAAGCGGGCCACCGGGCCATATTCCTCAATCCGCTCGGTGGTAATCACCGTCGTCACCCCAATCAGCTTCAGCCGCGAGGTCAGCCGCAGGATCTCCCGCCGCACCACCGAAGCCGAGTCATACTGCTGAAATAACGCCGTCACCGAATCCACCGACACCCGGCGCGCCTTGTACTTTTGAATCGCATACTGGATCCGCTCAATCAAGGCCGAAAAGTCAAAATTCCCCACCACTTCCTGCCCTTCAGGGTCAGGGGAAGCGTCAAGAATGAACAGCTTGCCTTGATCGATCAGCTGCTGCAAGTCCCAACCAAAACTGACGGCGTTTTTGATGATGTCGGCGGCGGTCTCCTCAAAGGTAACGAAGATCCCCGGCTCATCAAAATGCTGAATCCCATTGTACAAAAACTGAATCGCCAGCAAGGTCTTCCCCGTACCAGAAGTCCCACTCACCAGGGTCGTGCGGCCAGCGGGCAAACCGCCATGACTGATGTCATCGAAGCCCTCGATCACCGTACTGACTTTCTGCACACCCATCGTATGCAATGCTGCGTTACTCTGCAATTCCATATCAAGCGTTTTTCAAAAGACAGCGCACAAGGCTTAAATTCAACAATCTAACTAAAAGCGATCATGATCAGAATTTGTAACATGAATCGCCGCACTTACCGTGACTCCGCAGCGGCGAAAATCTTAAAAAAATCATGATTGTTCGCCCCGGACCAATCATGGCTGCTCGGGCAGGGTGAAGCGGTTGTCATGGAGTTCTTCATAGAGCAGGTCCAAGCCGACCAAGACCCGTTCGCGATCGGACAGGTCGCCAATGATCTTGCGCACGGGCGGCGGCAGGATCTTCGAGAGTGTCGGCGTCGCGAGAATCTTATCTTCCTCCGCCAGCTGCGGATTTTTCAGCACATCAATCACTTTCAGGGCATACACGCCATGAAATTCCTCCTCCAAAATTGCATTCAGCGTCCGGAGGGCGCGAATCGAATTGGGGGTGTTCCCAGCCACATAGAGCTTGAGCACATAGGTCTTCTTCGCAGTTTTCATACAGCTCACCACCGGGTAATGCAAGGATACGATCGTCACCGCTGGAAGATTCCGCGTGATCGACGCGACCTTGCCTATGATTAGTTCAGGACGTAACTTTAGAAAGGATTAATGGCGATTCGGTCAGTGATCAAACCCAAAAATTCAACGTCGGCGTGGCGCGGGGCTGAGACCGCCGCTAGTCCTCCGGGATCTCCCGAGGCACCGAGCGCCGATACATCTCACAGAGATGGGCCAGACTATCAATCAAGGTGAGACGGTAGTCCAACAGCACTTCATCACTCCGACCCTCCAATTTTAGTTGCTTCGAGAACTCATCGATTAAATCCATATGAATTTCTACAACTTTGGCCACGGAGAGGTCAGCAAAAAACACCGTGTTCACAAAGGCGTCCAGTCGATCGTTATTGGTCGGATCATCCAGAAAGTAGGTGACGATGATTTCGCGGTAGGACTCCTTCAACGATCGCAGGAATTGGTCGCGCTCATCCGGCAGCATCGATCGGGCAAAGCCATCGGGATCCCGTTTGTAATACACGCCTAAGTACCCGAGTCGTTCTTTGAGTTTGTGGGCCAGCCGCTGTTGACGGCGGGTAAAATCTTGGGCCGTCTGTTGGGCCATGGCCGTACTGGGGGCCGTCGCGAGGATCGCCCCAGCGGTCGCGGCTCCGAGGATCGCAGGCGGCGACAATTCCAAGAAGGCTTTGATCGCCCGATCGATCGCCGCTGGCAGGGCCGTGACCGGCGGCATTGGCAAGTACATTTCCGCCGCATGGTAGCGCAGGGGAGCGATCGGGGCACGCGCCGCCGCCTTCGGTGGATGCAGAATCAACACAGGGAGGAGCAGCGCTTGCTCCTGGAGGAAACTGATGATCGTCGGCAACCGGGCTTCTTCATACAGAATCAGGCAGTCAATCTGCTGCCGCTCACGCCGGATCGCCGCCAAGAAGTCCGATTGGGAACGGAACAGCATCACAGTATAAGGCTGCTGGTCAAAATATGTCTGTAAAACCTGCGCGATTTCATCCGTACTGGTGAAGACACAAATCAACAACGGGTCATTCGCGACATTGGAAGAAGGTGGAACAGGCACAACAACAAAACTCTGAAAAAAAGAATCTAAAAAAATTGGCCGATTGGATCAACCTCAAGGGAGCGATCAAGCCAATCAAGCTGAATATATTATAACGAGTTCCCGACCCAGCAAAATTTCTCCGCCATAATAGCGTGGAGTCATCCATTGTCCCCGACCCACCATGATCAGCGGCGGTCGATCCGACGTCTATCAAGCCGCGAGGTATGCCATGGCTGCATCCACAGTCGATCTTCAAGCATTTCAAGCAATTGGCGCGATCGGCCAAGCCAGCGATACCGTGGCCACGATCGCCCAGAAGTTTTGTGAAACCCTGAGTCATCGGTTGCTGCTGCTCGACGCCCAGCAACGCCCGATCGGCGTGATCTATTTACCCAAATTGCTGGCCTACCTGCTGAGCAATCAACCCCAACAATTACCGCTCAATCAGGTACAGCCCAGCGTGATCGAGCCGTTGCCGAGCGACCCGGCCCCGCGCCGCGCCGCCGATCCCCAGGTGGCGATGGTCTCCGACCGCCCAGAGGTCATCGCCCAAGAACTCGCCGCCCGCAATGCCGATCTGACCCAACTGAATCGGCTCAAGGATGAGTTTCTCGCCTGCGTCACCCACGAACTACGCAGTCCCCTAACGGCAGTACTCGGCCTCTCGACCCTACTCAAAGACCAGTCCCTCGGCCCGCTCAACGATCGGCAACTGCGCTACGCCCGGCTGATCTACAACAGTGGCCGCCATCTGATCAGCATCGTCAACGACATGCTCGATCTGACCCGGATCGAAACCAACCAGCTCGAACTGAATCTCAGCACCGTCGATATTGCCCAAATTTGTCGCAACGCCTTCGAGCAAGCCCAACAACTGCGCCACCTCGAAGACAACCACTTCACCAGCCACGCCCCCGCCACGGACAATGCCAGCAGCCCCTCCCACCAAACGATCGAACTCGAAGCGACCCATTTACCCAGCTTCAACTTAGAAGTCGCTCCCGATCTCGTCAGCCTCACCGCCGACGAAAATCGCCTGCGCCAGATGCTGGTCAATCTGCTGTCCAACGCGATGAAATTCACCGACAACCAGGGCAACATCGGTCTCAAGGTGAATCGCTGGGAAGGCTGGATTGCCTTTACGGTGTGGGATACGGGCATCGGCATCCCGCCAGAAAAACAGCATCTGATCTTCCAACGGTTTCAGCAGCTCGAAAGCATCATGACCCGCCAGTTTGAAGGCACGGGTCTGGGCCTCGCCCTGACGATGCGGCTGGCCCGGCTGCATGGCGGCGATATCAGCTTCACCTCCCAGGAGCATCAGGGCAGTCAGTTTACGTTGCTGCTGCCACCGGAGCCGCCCCAGTCGGCCAAATCCCTCCCAGCGCAATTTGCGGCGACCCCAGCCGTCCGCCCGCCCCTGCCCAGCGGCGCGGCCACCCCCGCGCGATTGGCCTTGGTAATTGAGGCGAGTCCCCAGAATTTGGCGGATTTGAGTACGCATCTGACGGAATTGGGCTATCGGATTGCCGTCGCCCGATCGGGGCCAGACGCCCTGACCAAAGCCCGCCAGCTCCAGCCCAGTGTGATTTTCATCAATCCGACCCTGCCGATTTTGTCCGGCTGGGATGTGTTGACCCTGCTCAAGGCGGGCAGCGGCACCCGCGACATTCCCGTGATCGTCACCGCCGCCCAAACCGATCGGGCCAAGGCCGCCGAATTTCACGCCGATGACTGTCTCAGCTCGCCGATCTCACATCAGTTATTGATCGACGCCTTGGCAAAATTGCCCACGCCCGCAGCGATCGTCCCCGTCCACACCCACAAACCCCATGTGATCGTCTACCTCAGTCCCGCCGAAAGTGACACCAGCCGCACCCTGAAGCTGAATCATCTGCTACACCAATACAACTTCCGCGTGCTCGAATCCCACAACCTCGAGCAGGCCGAAATGCTCGCCAAGGTCTGGAAGGCCCAAGTCGTGGTGTTGAACCAGAACCCGCTGTCGCCGTCCGCCTATCTCAGCCAGTTTGTCACCTTCCCCTACCTCGCCTCCCTGCCGCTGATCACCCTGGACGAAGCCACCACCCAAGCCGCCAACCAAATGCCCGATCTGGCGGTATTTCCCTGTTTGGTCGAGTGGAACCCGCCCCAGCCCAATGCCCGCCAGATCCGCGTGGCACCGGAAGCCTTCACCGAAAATCTGCTCCAGGCGGTCGAGGTGGCGATCGGCTTTGCCGGACGGCCGCTGATCCTGGCCACCGATGTCGATCAATGGCAAATCACCCCCAGCACCACTGGTCTAGAACCGCCGATCGGTCAGCGGCGCGACTGGCTCAACGCCCTGGCCCAATACGTCCATGCCGCCGGACTGCGCTGCACCGTAGGCCGATCTGTGACGGACATTCTCCACACCCTCGAAACCCAAAGCGTCGATCTCTTGCTCTTGCATTGGAATCAAAACCAAGGTTCGCTCCCTGCCATGATCAAACGCCTCAAAGCCCACAAAAAGCCCCGCCCCGCCACCATCCTGATTAATTCCGAGGAATCGCCCAACGTGATCCCACCGAATTTACGATCACAACTCGACGACCTGTCGATCACGATCGTCAACGCCTCGATGGATGATTTGCTCAGTCAAATTCGGCAGATTTTGGGCCTGTCAAATTAGCGATCGGCAGCGCGACTGTGCCCGATCGGCTGTCCCAAGGCCGATCGGGCGGAATATTGCGAAATATTCAACCGATTTAAAGTATTTCGAAGCAATGTCACAGTTCATCCCAATGAGTAACAATTAACATCGAAGTTCGATAGGCTCAATACCCGTATTCGTTCGGAGACCCCCACCATGATCGCCCCCGGCATCAACCTCCAAGGCCGCACCTTCCTGCCCAAAGACGAGGCCAATCTCCCTGAGTGGGGCTGCGTTCTGGGCGATCTGCCCCAACCGCTCTTGACCCTCAAAGACAATGATCTGTTTCTCCTGACCGACCACTTTGGCAACATTGGCGGCTGCTCCTTCGAAGGCGAAAACAACAGCATGGGCCTGTTTTGCCATGACACCCGCTTCCTCAGTCGGCTGGAATTGCAACTGGAAAAGCATCCGCCCATTTTGCTCAGTAGCTCGGCGGACAAAGGCTTTGCCATGAGCGTGCTCTGCACCAATCCACGTCTGGATAAGATTCCCGCCGAAACGATCGGGATCAAGCGCGAACTAGTCTTGAACGGTGGCCTATTTGAAAGCATTAGCGTCACCAACTACGGCACCGAGGACATCGAGTTTGAACTCAGCCTCAGCTTTGATGCCGACTTCGCCGATCTGTTTGAAGTGCGCGGTTCGATCCGGCCCAAGCGCGGCCAGCAATTGCGTCAAGCCACGATCGACGATCAAACCGAAGTGCCGCAGGAAATGATCCTGGCCTACCAAGGGATTGACGAGATGGTCTTGGAATCGCGGATTGAATTCCAAGACACCTTGCCCACCCAGATGTTCGGCACCACGGCCCTCTGGAAAATCCATCTCCCCTCCCACACCCAACAAAACCTCAGCTACCGCCTGCGGATGTACGAGCAGGGCAAATCGATCTCCCAGGTCAGCGCCCCCACCCAGCTCTCCCAGGCCAAAGCCGCCGAAATGCAAGAGGCCAACACCTGGCAGGGCCAAATCACCGAAATCCAATCCGATCGCAATACCTTCAACCGCCTGCTCGATCGGGCCAAGCAGGACATTTATCTCCTGCGCCAAAGTTTTGCCCATGGTGAATCGCTCTCCGCTGGGGTGCCTTGGTTTTCCACCCTGTTTGGCCGGGACTCGATCATTGCCGCCTCCCAGGTGTTGATGCTGAACCCCAGCATGGGCCGCGAAACGCTGAAACTGCTGGCCCACTACCAAGGCCAAAAGGAAGACGAATGGCGCGACGAGCAACCGGGCAAAATCCTCCACGAAATCCGCTTCGGCGAAATGGCCCGCTGCAACGAAGTGCCCCACACGCCCTACTACGGCACGATCGATGCCACGCCGCTGTGGTTGATGCTGTATGTCGAGTATTTCGCCTGGACGGCGGATCACGAGACGATCGATCTGCTCTGGCCCAACGCCATGGCCGCCATGGACTGGATCGATCGGGGCATGGCAGAAACTGGATACCTGGCCTACAACCGCAAATCCAGTCGCGGCTTGCAGAACCAAGGCTGGAAAGACTCCGGCGACTGCATCGTGAATCGACGCGGCGAACTGGCCCAAGGCGCGATCGCCCTCTGCGAGGTCCAAGCCTACGTCTACGCCGCCAAGATCCGCATGGCCAATATCGCCCGCCTCAAAGAAAAGCCCGAAATGGCCCAACGCTGGGAAGAGGAAGCCCGATCGCTCAAGCAACGGTTTAACGTCGATTTCTGGCTGGCCGACCAAGACTTTTGCGCCCTGGCCCTCGACGGCGACGGCAAACCCGTCGATAGCATTACCTCCAACCCTGGTCATTGCTTAAGCCTGGGAATCTTCACGCCGGAAAATGCCTATAGCGTCGCCGAACGGCTCCGCGCCCCGGATATGTTCAGTGGTTGGGGGATTCGCACCCTCAGCAGTTTGTCACCCGCGTATAACCCCATGGGCTACCACGTTGGGTCGATTTGGCCCCACGATAACTCGATGACGGTGTTGGGGTTGCGATCGCTCGGACTCGTTGACCAAGCGCTGGAAATCTCCCAGGGTCTCCTGGACATGACCCATCGCCAGCCCTATTACCGACCACCGGAGCTGTTTTGCGGCTTCGAGCGCACGGATGAAGATGCGCCGATTCGCTATCCCGTCGCCTGTTCGCCCCAGGCTTGGGCCACGGGTAGCTTGTTCCAACTGATTCAAGCCATGGTGAATCTGGTGCCCGACGCACCGGGGAACTACCTGCGGATCATCGATCCCGCCCTACCCAACTCCATCAATTACCTCTCGCTAAAAAATCTTCAGGTCGGGACGACATTGCTCGATTTGGAATTTGAACGATCGGGCCACAGTACGGCTTGTCGGGTGTCGAAAAAGCGGGGAAATCTGCGCGTGGTGATTGAGGCGTAGCTATCCCTACGGGAGGCTGCGCCAACGACTGACGCTCAGCTACCCTGGTTGGTTGGTTTGGGCGTTTTTTGGGGAATTACTGCTGCACTTGGAGTTGCCGATCGACCAGGGCCATCATCCGGTCTTCAAAATCGGCATCATCGGGATGAAACGTTGCGCCCTGTGGTCGCTGTTCGCGGCGACTTAGATAGGCTTCAAGTGCCGATTTATCCGCTTTGTGGGCCAACCAATATTGGCGCAACTCGCGATCGGACATCGTAGCGTAATCAACTTGGCTCATCTTTGATTCTCCCATTCGGCAGGATTTCGATCTCGATCGTTTCGTCCGCACCCGCGATGATGAATAGATTTTGGGTGCGGTCATCAATGCACATCAGTACGATCGGCTGCATGATGCGGTACGTTAGCCAGAAAGCAATCGGGTAAAGCGTCTTGAGTTGTTCAACGGTGGGCATTCCCGATTAGCCTCATTGTAGCGTCAATGATTTGCAAACACCCTGATTCAAACGTACCGCAGCAATTCCAAATTCGGCGATTGGCGGACTACGCTGACATCCCACCCGCAGCTCAAGCGCGGGCTAGTAAGGCAACCCCGCTAAAGCGGGCTAAAATCCTCCATAGCCCGCTTTAGCGGGATTTCGCTCATAGCCCGCCGTTGACGCGCGGGGCGATTGTCGCAATTGACCGACCAATCCGTATTTGGCCTCGCTAGAGTTGAAGTATATTAAGTAGCCTTTAGCTTCTCCCCTGTGCGTGCCATGCCCCCCACCAATACCCCCAACAATCCCTTCACCGTCGGTCGCCCCGTGGATCCCGATCGATTTATGGGTCGCGCCAATGAAGTCGCCACCGCCCTCGACCAAATCATCAGTCGCGGCCATCTCGCCCTCTGGGGCGGCCCTGGCGTCGGCAAAACCTCACTCCTGAATCTCCTGGGCCAACCCCACCAATGGCAAGTTCGAGGCTATGACCCGATCGGGGCGGTATTTGTCCAGTTCAGTTGTCTCAGCATCACCCCGTTTCGGGCCAATGACTTTTGGCGCGAGATTTTGCAGCAGTTGCACGATCAGGTGAAGCCGGAAATCCAGGCGACGATCGCCCCCATGCTCACCGCCGATCCCAACAAAGACGACCTGCGATCGATCCTGCGGCTCCTCGGCAAAAACAAGCAATACCTTGTCCTGCTGATCGACGACTACGACGCCGCGTTAAACGTCAGCGATGGTTACAGCGAAGCGGACATGACCAACCTCGTGAGCGATTGCCGCAATCTTTGCTCCCACGCGATCGAGCGGGCCTTTTGCGCCATGGTGATTACCTCCCTGCGGCGGCTGAATGAACTCGGCCCAAAACTCCAACCAGGCAGTTCGCCTTGGTACAACCACTACCTATTCCTGCCGCTCAAACCCTTTAGCGAAAGTGATGTCATGGCCCTGATGGCTGGATTACCAATTACACCTGCCCTAAAAGATGGGATCCGCGAGATGTGCGACGGCCACCCCGCGCTCTTGCAGAACGCCGGACATTTGCTTTACCGCGAACTGCGATCGGGCAATGTGCCTGACCCAGTTAAGTTTGCCAAGGATTTTCAGACCTCGACGAGCCACTTATTTGAGGCCCAGTGGCAGCTCTCTAACGAAATCGAGCAAACCTTGATGCTGCTGATTGCCCTGATGAACCTCCAGGGCCGACTCCAGAAAAAAGTCTATGACATGGGCGATCTGCCCCTGGTATTCAGCCAGAAGGAACGGGAACTCTTGAACTTAGTTGACCAAGGGGTGCTGGTATCACGCGGTCGATCGGGTGAAATGGCCTATGCCTTTGCCTCTTCCATGTTGGAGTGGTGGGTGGTCGAAGAACTCGAAAACAACAATGAAACCTGGCTCACCGAGCGGCAGCGCGTCTTCCTAAATTTAATGAGCCATCGCCAAGCCCAAACCGTCACCACCGCCATTCGTTGGCTGTGGGACAACAAAAACGAATTGCCCTCGATTTTGCAATGGTTGGCAAAGGTATCTTCCGCCTTTCCGAAGGGTCTGATACCCTAGAGTATAGGCACAATAAAATATTAGGAACGATGGGTTGGGGATCGCCCCGCCGCGTCTGGGAGCCTCACTGGTATGGTGATGATCGCGAGTCGCAAAAATCCTTACATCATTGGTCGTCCGGTCAGCGAAGCCGAACGCTTCTTCGATCGGGAAAATCTTTTCCGCTTTTTGAGCGACAGCTTGGCCCAGCGGGCACAGGTGATCCTGCTGCACGGCCAACGCCGCATTGGCAAATCCTCCGTCCTGGCCCAGATCCCGGCGCAACTGGCCGAGGAGCCATACCAATTTGTCGTCCTCTCCCTCGAAGGCAAAAGCCAAAAACCTTTGGCCAAGGTGCTGCACGATCTGGCCCGCGACATTAGTGAAGATTTGGATGTGCCTGTGGCGGTGCCGACGGAAGCTGCCCTCACCGCGCAACCAGAGGATTTTACCGATTGTTTCCTGGTGGCAGTCCAGCAGCAGATTCAACGACAAGGGATGCCCGATCGGGAATTAGTATTACTCTTCGACGAATTTGATACCCTCGGCAACTATCGCCCCGACGCTGCTGCCACCCATTTATTTCCCTACCTGAGCGAAGCGATCGCCCGCCACAAATTTCTGCATATCATCCCGGTGATTGGGCGACGGTTGGAAGATTTGCCGACCTTGCTGGGGCTATTTCGCAAGGCCCCCACGTTTGAGATTGGCCTGCTGAATCAGACCCATACCACCGAACTGATTCAGCAACCGACGGAAGGCGTGATGTTCTACGAACCCGATGCGCTGAATGCGATTTGGGATCTGACAGCGGGACATCCTTACTTCACCCAAGTGCTCTGCTTTGCCCTGTTCACCCAGGCCCGCGAAGATGATTGGTGGCAAATCACCGCCGTCGATGTGGAACGCGCCGTCGATCGGGCGATCGAGCTGGGCGAAGGGGGATTGGCTTGGTTTTGGGACGGACTGCCGATTCCGGAGCGGGTATTTTTTGCGGCGACAGCGGAAGTGGCGGAGATCAAACTGCGGGAAAGCAACAGCCTGGAAGTCAAAGAAGGCGATCCCTTGGTGTTGTTGGAAGATTCGGGGATCATCCTCACCGACTGCCTGCACAACGCCCAGCGCAATCTGCTGGACTGGAAATATCTGCGCCAAATCAAGCGGGTCGAAGCCCCGGAAACCGTCGAACGCGGCAGTTACAAAATCACGATCGAGCTGGTGCGCCGCTGGCTGATCCGCCGCCACGGCATCAAGCAAGAAATGTGGGAACTCCAAGACCTCGAACCCAGCGCCAAGACCGACTACGAAGCCGCCCGCGAACTGCGCCAACAGCGATCGTTCTATGCCGCGATTCAGCGCTATGAAACCGCCCTGGCCCTGAATCCCAATCACATCAGCACGATTTTTGAATTGGCCGAATGTCTGCTGGCCACCCAGGCGTCCCGGCGGGCGATCGCCGTATTTGAGCGGGCCTATCAAGTCGATCCATTCCGCGCCCTCGATGGCCTGACGCGCGCCCATCTCGGCTATGCCCAGTTACTCATCGATCGCGACCAACTGGCCGAAGCCGAACAGTCGATCGCGATCGTCGAAAGCCTTGATGAAACCTCGGAAGCCGCCAAACGCCTGCGCCAAACGATCCAAGCTAAACGCCAACCGATCGCCAAACCGCCCTCCTGGGGCCGCTTCATCACCGACCTGCGCTGGAGCTTACTGGGCGGCGCACCCAAATCCTCAGAACAGCCCGATGTGCCGCCCAGCGAGCCATTTGGCCCCGACGATCGGCCCTAGGTTTTATAAGTATTTATACTGGGCTGGATTGGCACATAAATTCCGACTTTTCTTGCCAAACTATGGGGAAATGAATTATCTTGGACATTACGTTTTTTGCTTTTGGAGCAGTCTATGTCGATTTATGTGGGTAATCTGGCTTACACCATTGCGGAAGCCGATTTAACGGAAACCTTCGGTGAATATGGCACGGTCAAGCGTGTCCAAGTCCCCACCGATCGGGAAACCGGAAAACCACGCGGGTTTGCATTTGTGGAAATGAGTACTGACGCGGAAGAAGACGCCGCCATTGAAGCATTGAATGGTGCGGAATGGATGGGCCGTGATCTCCGAGTCAATAAAGCTCGACCCAAGGAAGACCGTGGTGGTCGTGGCGGCGGTGGCGGTGGCGGCGGTTGGGGCGGCCGCGACTAGTGTGCGTTATCCGTGCCCAAGTATTTTGTTTCCCCCCCACGCTGCAAATTCAGCGTGGGGGTTTGCCGTCTTTTATTGTTTAATGGGAAGACGGCTTTTTGATGTGTTTAATTTATAGGAGGTAGAACTCAGTGGCTCAAGTTGTTATTCGCGAAAACGAGGGAATCGAGTCCGCGATTCGGCGGTTCAAGCGGGAAGTATCCCGTGCAGGGATTCTTCAGGATGTACGGAAGAACCGTCACTTCGAAACGCCTTTGGAAAAAGCGCGCCGAAAAGCCAGTAATCGTCGCCGGATGCGTCGCTAATACCCCAAATTATTTCCGCACCAATTGTTCCAGCCCGATGCAATGTTCACATGCATCGGGCTGTTGGCGTTGGGTGCGGCATCTCAGCGTAAGGTGGGCAATGCCCACCCTACGACAGCTACGACAGCTTTTGGGGTTGAGACCGCTTTTCGGGCTGGGCGGCCATTGCCCAGAACGGCTTCAGCAGTTCCCGCGTCAAGGCCAGCCGACAGGCCAAATCGATCGCCTCCCGCGTCAGCAACCCCACCACCTGTTGGTCGTCCGATCGCAGTACCACGGGCAACTGGCGTAGATCCCGCCGGGCCATCCGGTCGATCGCCACACTTAGGGATTCGTCCGCATAGGCGACCAGCACATCTTTGGTGGAGATTTGGCCCACCGTCTGGGCCAGCACCGCCGCAAACTCCGGCAGCTCCCGCCAGTTAAAATTCGGCACCAGGGTATCGGGATCCGTGGAGTTATTCGCGCTTAAGGTCGTCACCTTGGCCTGCGCCGTTTGCCAGCGGGAAACCACTCGGTTAATATCCCGCAGGGTGACAATCCCCACCAGTCGCTCGTTGCCGTCCAGCACCACGGCACTACGTCGCCCATTTTCGGTTAGGGTATTGCCCGCCGTCGTCACCAACAGCGGCTCGGCAAACCGCAAACAGCGTTGATCCATCACGTCCCCGACGATCAAGGTCTGGCGAATCGATCGCAGCTGATCCATCTGATCGTCAATTTTCACCTCCGCCGCCACGGTTTCGATCGGGTTCGCCTTGGGATCCAACAGCAAGTCAAACAGCCACAAACTAATCCCCACCGCCGCCATCAGCGGCAGCACGATCCGATAGTCCCGCGTCAGCTCAAACAGCAGCAAAATCGCCGTTAGCGGTGCCCGCGCCGTGGCGGCCAGCACCGCCGCCATCCCCACCATCGCGTAGGCAGGCGGGGCGGCAATATATTCCGCGAACCAGGGCAACAAGATCGGCAACGCCTGCCCATACACCGCGCCAAACACCGCCCCCATGAACAGCGACGGTGCAAAAATCCCTCCCACCAACCCACTGCCCAAACTCAACGACGCCAACAACAGCTTCGCCACTAATAGCAAACCCAAGGTCAGCAGCGGATATTCCACATCCCGCAGCACCGCCTCGATCGTGTCGTAGCCAATCCCCAAAATCTCCGGCAACCCCAGCGCCACCAGACCGACGATCGTCCCGCCCAACATCGGCTGCGCCCAATTCGGAATCCGCCCAAACCACTCAAAATTCTCCACCTCGCCCCGAAACAGCTTTGGCATCCAGCGATTCAGCCAGGTATACATCCAGGCAATCAGACTAGCGCAAGCGCCTAAACCCAAATACAGCGGGAACTCCAGCGGACTCCGCACTTCATAAATCGGCAAACTGAAAGCGGGATTGCCGCCCATCCCAATCTGGGCCACCAGCGACGACAAGACCGCCGCCAGCAGCACCACACTCGCCGACGAAGTGGCAAAGCTCGTCCCCAACGCCACCTCAAACGCAAAAAACACCCCGGCGATCGGCGCATCAAATCCCGCCGCCACACCCGCCGCCGCCCCCGCCGCCAGCAGCAACGCCTGCCGCTCCTGGGACACCCGCAACACCTGCCCGAGGAAAACCCCCACCGTCGCGCCAATCTCCACACTCGGCCCTTCCGGCCCAAGCGATGCGCCCGTACCGAGGGAAATAATCGCCGCGATCGTCTTGGCGATCGTCCGTAGGGGCGGAATCTCCTGGGCATTCTGCACCGCGCTTTTCAGCCCCGACAGACCCTGGCCAAAATTCGGCATCCAGGCCCGAATCCCCCCCACCAGCAGTCCCCCCAGCAAGGGCGTCACCACTAACAGCCAGGCCCCCGTCGGCGCGAGCGGCGGCTGCACCGTTTGAAACAGCGATCGCTCCAGTATGTCGATCGCCGTGCGGAACAACACCACACAGAACCCCGTCCCGCCCCCAATCAGCACCGCCAAAAACAGGGCGATCGTCGCGGGCGAAGCCGACAACCGCTCCAGCCAAGCCGTTAATGATGGCGTAGTCTCAGGAATCGTTCGGGTGGACGCAGGTTCAACAGGCATTAGTAATATTTTTTCGAGAAAATGTTTTTGAGGAAAATTAAATTTTGTGACTTAGATATCATTTTGCGGGATGTGACGGCTTCCCGACAAGCCATCGGGCCAGGTTTTTCGGTCGATCCGAGGGGAACGGTGCCGGATTTGGCCCAACCGAATTTCTGTCCACCACCCTGGACGATCGGCCCAGGTACCCCGCTAGAATAGAGTTTGAAATACCCGGTTTATGGATCTGCTACCTGGAATGAACGCCGAAGCTTTTCACCCGTCCGATCGTTGCCCGCTTTGCCGGAACACCGCCACTTCAGTCGTGGGTGGGCAGAATGGGCATGCGGTCTGTCCCTACTGCCAGGGCCGCTTCGTACTCAGCACCCATGGGTTTATCCGCGATCCCTTTCGGCCCGCGTCGATCGTCAGCATTCAAAAGTTGCGCCGTCAGAGCCGTCCCCTCGCAAGGCTGCTGCGCGATACGCAAACCCCACTACGCACCATTCTCGGCGGTATCGCCATCTTAACGATCGGGGCCTTGGCTTGGAGCAGCTACGCCCGCCAAACCCCCAATGGCTTGAACAATAATCCGCCGATCGTCGCCGATCGCCCGTAACCCGATCGCGCGGCATTCCATTTGCTTTTGATTCCGGAAAGTGAGTAAACTTTCATCACAATCATTTGAGCCAACGCTCACCTATTTGTTACAAGTTGTTTACATAACTGCGGCATGATCTATCAAATTGTTGCAGGTTGGATTGATTTAACATTATTCCGATCGGCGATCTGATAGAAATTTAATGGATGAGTACAAATGCTGATTACCGCTGATCACTTTTGATCGCGCCAGGTCGTTTGACCGGCCAAAGCGCCCAATCACCTGACTCATTCGATCGTCCGCGACCCAAGAGAACACGCATTGACAGGAGCCTTGACCGCATGTTCACTTATACCAAACCCGCCGTTCGCCACATTCAGCCCGATGACTTGAACGGGCGCAAACTTGTGAAAGTGGTCTACGTGGTTCTGGAACCGCAGTATCAGAGCACGCTTTCTGCCGCTGTGCATTCGATCAACCAAACTCACCCCGAAATCGCGGTGGAAATGAGTGGCTACTTGATCGAAGAACTGCGCGGCGACGACAACTACGAAGAATTTAAGCGCGATATTGCCCAGGCGAATATTTTCATCGCCTCGCTGATTTTCCTCGAAGACCTAGCCGACAAGATCGTCGAAGCCGTCACCCCGTACAAAGACCAGCTTGATGTTTCGGTGGTCTTCCCGTCGATGCCCCAGGTGATGCGCCTGAACAAGATGGGCAGCTTCTCCCTGGCCCAGATCGGCCAGTCGAAGAGCGTCATCGGCACGTTCATGAAAAAGCGCAAGGAGAAGTCCGGTGCGGGCTTCCAGGACGCGATGCTGAAATTGCTGCGGACGCTGCCGACGGTGCTGAAATATTTGCCGATCGAGAAAGCCCAGGACGCCCGCAACTTCATGCTCAGCTTCCAGTACTGGCTCGGCGGCAATGAGGAAAACCTGCAAAACTTCATTCTGATGTTGGCGGACAAGTACGTGTTCGCGGGCGAGAAGGGCGAAGCCCGACCCACCGATGCCCCGACGTTTGCCTACAACGAACCCGTCACCTATCCCGACATTGGCATCTGGCATCCGCTGGCTCCCGCGATGTTCGAGGATTCGAAGGAATATTTCAACTGGTATGCCTCGCGGAAGGATTTGCCCGAAGCGCAGCGCCGGGGCGATGGCCCCACGATCGGCCTCGTCCTCCAGCGCACCCACATCGTCACGGGCGATGATGCCCACTACGTTTCCGTCGTGTCGGAATTTGAAGCGCGGGGGGCGCGGATTATCCCCGTGTTCGCCGGGGGACTGGACTTCTCCAAACCCGTTGAAGCATATTTCTACGATCCGATCGACCGCGATTTGACGATCGTTGATGCGGTGGTGTCGCTCACGGGTTTCGCCCTCGTCGGTGGCCCCGCCAAGCAAGACCACCCGAAGGCGATCATTGCGCTCAAACGGCTGAACCGCCCCTACATGGTGGCCTTGCCGCTGCTGTTCCAAACCACTGAAGAATGGCAGGAAAGCGAATTGGGTCTGCACCCGATCCAAGTGGCCTTGCAGATTGCGTTGCCGGAATTGGATGGCGCGATCGAGCCAATCATCATGTCCGGTCGCGACGGCTCCACGGGCAAATCCATCACCCTCCAAGATCGAGTCGAAACTCTGGCCGAGCGGGCGCTTAAGTGGGCTAACCTGCGCCGCAAACCCCAGGCCGAGAAGAAGGTTGCCATCACCGTGTTCAGCTTCCCGCCGGATAAGGGCAACGTCGGCACAGCGGCTTACCTGGATGTGTTTGGTTCGATCTACAAGGTCTTGGAAGGACTCAAAGGCGACGGCTACGCGATCGGTGACCTGCCCGAAGACGCCCACAAGCTGATGTTGGAAGTCCTGCACGACGCCGAGGCCCAGTACAACAGCCCCGAACTCAACGTCGCCTACCGCATGTCCGTGCCGGAATACGAGGCCCTGACGCCCTACCATGAGCGCCTGCACGAATCCTGGGGTCCCGCTCCCGGCAACCTCAACACCGACGGCCAAAACCTGCTGATCTTCGGCAAGCACTTCGGCAATGTGTTCATCGGCGTCCAGCCCACCTTCGGCTACGAAGGCGATCCAATGCGGTTGTTGTTCAGCCGATCGGCCAGCCCGCACCACGGCTTTGCCGCCTACTACACCTACCTCGAACGGGTGTGGGGCGCGGATGCCGTCCTCCACTTCGGCACCCACGGTTCGCTGGAATTCATGCCCGGTAAGCAGATGGGGATGTCCGACACCTGCTATCCCGATAGTTTGATTGGTTCGATTCCAAACCTCTACTACTACGCGGCGAATAACCCGTCCGAAGCGACGATCGCCAAGCGCCGCAGCTACGCCGAAACGATTTCCTACCTGACACCTCCGGCGGAAAATGCTGGCTTGTACAAGGGTTTGAAGGAACTCGGTGAACTGATCGCCTCCTACCAAAGCATGAAGGACGGCCCGCGCGGCATCCAAATCGTCGATACGATCATGGACAAAGCCCGGATTTGCAACCTGGACAAAGACGTGGTGCTGCCCGACGAGAGTTCGGCGAATCTCGATCAAAACGGTCGCGACACGATCGTCGGCAAGATCTACATCAAGATCATGGAAATCGAATCGCGGTTACTACCCTGCGGCTTGCACGTAATTGGCAAACCGCCGACCGCCGAAGAAGCGATCGCGACCTTGGTGAACATTGCCTCGCTCGATCGGGAAGAGGAGCAAATGCTCAGCCTCCCCCGCGTCATCGCCAACAGCCTCTACCGCAACATCGACGACATCTTCAAGAACAGCGACCTCGGTGTGCTGAACGATGTGCAACTCCTGAACGACATTCAGCAAGCCTGCCGCGAAGCCGTGCGGGCCATGGTGGAAGCCCAACAGGACGAAGAAGGCCGCGTGTCCAAAACCTCGATGCTCGGCAATCTGTTCGCCGGATTTAGCGGCAAACAGGAACCCTGGATCGCATCGCTGCACAACCTCAGCTACACCAACGTCGATAGCGATAGCCTCAAGCCCCTGTTTGAATTCCTGCAATTCTGCCTGAAGCAAATTGTCGCGGACAACGAACTGGGCGGCTTGCTCACCGGATTGAATGGCGAGTACATCAACCCAGGACCCGGCGGTGACCCGATTCGCAACCCCGATGTCCTGCCCACCGGCAAGAATATCCACGCCCTCGATCCGCAGTCGATTCCCACGGAAGCAGCGGTGCAAGCAGCCAAAGTGGTCGTCGATCGGCTAATTGAGCGGCAACGCGCGGACAACGATGGCGCATACCCGGAGACGATCGCCTGCGTCCTGTGGGGCACCGACAACATCAAAACCTACGGCGAATCCCTCGCCCAAGTCCTGTGGATGGTCGGCATCAAGCCCGTCACCGATGCCTTTGGCCGAGTGAATAAGCTGGAAATGCTCTCCCTCGAAGAACTGGGTCGCCCCCGAATTGACGTGGTGGTAAACTGCTCTGGCGTCTTCCGCGACCTGTTCATCAACCAAATGGCCCTCCTCGACAAAGCGGTGAAAATGGCCGCTGAAGCCGACGAGCCACTGGAGATGAACTACGTGCGCAAACACGCGATCGCCCAAGCGGCCGAACTCGGCGTCAGCGTCCGCGATGCCGCCACCCGCGTCTTCTCCAACGCCTCCGGTTCCTACTCCTCCAACATCAACTTGGCCGTCGAGAACGGCACCTGGGAAAACGAAGAAGAACTGCAAAACATGTACCTGGCCCGCAAAGGTTTCGCCTTCAACGCGGACAATCCCGGCATCATGAAGCAGAGCGAAGACATCTTCCGCGCCTCGCTCAAAACCGCCGACGTGACCTTCCAGAACCTCGACTCCGCCGAGATTTCGCTCACCGACGTGTCGCACTACTACGACTCCGACCCAACCAAAATCGTGTCGCGCCTCCGGGACGACGGGAAGAAACCCACCTCCTTCATGGCCGACACCACCACGGCCAATGCCCAGATTCGGACGCTCTCCGAAACCGTGCGATTGGATTCGCGCACAAAACTGCTGAATCCCAAGTGGTACGAAGGGATGCTATCCCACGGCTACGAAGGCGTCCGCGAACTGTCGAAGCGCCTGGTCAACACGATGGGTTGGTCAGCCACCGCCGATGCCGTGGATAACTGGGTCTACGAAGACGCCAACTCCACCTTCATCAAGGACAAGGAGATGCAGCAACGCCTCCTGGATCTGAATCCAAATTCCTTCCGTAAAATGGTGACGACCTTGCTCGAAGCCAATGGTCGCGGGTATTGGGATACGGATGAAGAAAACCTCGATCGGCTGCGTGAGCTGTATCAAGAAGTCGAAGACAAGATCGAAGGCGTCGAGTAAGTTAGCGATGGCAAACATGAAAAAGAGCTGGCCGGATCCACTCTTTTTCATGAAACTTGCTAGACTAGAAGTGCCTTTAGACGGTGGATGCTGTGGTTGATCAGGAATATACAGAAAAAGCAGTTGCCAGCCAACTCATATTTAACTATGTAAAAAGTAACTTCCACCGGGTTATTCATATTGATGAAGTCCTCAGTGGAATCACACCTAATGGTGAAATTTACGTTGAGCTTTGTAGTGAACGTCCATCGTTGCCAAAACAGGTTATTGTTCACTTCGATGGTGACGGGGAGGTGACGGATACGTTGATCAATCCGACCGATGTCAAGTCTCATGTAGACAGAGAAGTCGAAGCAAGCATTGTTATGAGCCTCGATACGGCTGAGTCACTCTTTCTAAAACTTTTTGACTTAATTGAATCTTTGAAAGAAGGGGAAGAGGCAGATGATAGCGATCAATCGTAAAGCAAAGTATCGGCCCGCTGATCGATTTTTCATTTTGGCGAGCAAGTATCGGCGATCCACCAAACCAGTATTTTCAACGCTTCAATCTGTTAGTTCTCGTACTACTGAAGATCGAGAATTACTGATAGAACAACTGAAAGTAATTGATCACTTACAGCGCCTACCAAGGGGCTGGGACGGATCGGCGGCTGAGCGGCCCAATCAGCATTCGGTTGACCGCGCACAATCAATCCTAATGCATTTGTTTCGACTAAAGTTTCTCCCGGATAAGATCACACCTTCGGTCGAGAACGGTGTGGGGATTTCCTTTATTCAAGGTGATAAGTACGCCGATATTGAATGCTTCAACACTGGTGAGATACTGGCTGTTACTTCCGATCGCCAATCGCCACCACAGGTGTGGGAAGTGGAAGATCGCCCTCAAGCAATTACCGCAGCGCTCAGAAAAATCCGTGACTTCATCAGCCGATAATCGTCCAGAACGGATGTTCCGCCAAGCGCGCCCTGTAGATTCTTGCTTTGAATCTTCGGAGGATCTTTACTATCGTTGTCGGGCTGAACACATTTCCGACGATCGGTTATTGCCACAAGCGATCCGATTTCCCGATTTTTCGGTCAATCGCTCGAAATATAGTGAACCCGAAGATGTTTTAGTTCCTACGTACCTGGATTGGGGGATTTCGGCTTTCCATGTCGGGGATCTACCATCAGCCCAAAACACCGATGCCATAACAGTTTATTCATGGCAAGTTGTTCACGACCCGCATGAGGAAAACTACTCGCATTCAGAAGTCAGAACTTACAAAAACGGGCAGTACAGTAAAACGCTCGATGTCCCAAAGACACTGAAAAAGTTTTTCCGGCAAGTCCTCAGCGATCGGGCACGTATTCTCAAATAGGCATCAGCAAATAATTAGATCGGGTCAGTGGTTCAACCGCGCTTTGCGTAATCATTTAATGAGGCAGTGACATGGCTTACAGTGACTTCAAAACCTTAGAGCAAGCGATCGACCGACTTGAGCTGACCTTTGAAGATCGACCGCATCTGTTCCAAGCGATTCCGCCAGTTGAGCCTTCAGCACGGCTCAAGGAAACCCTGGAAGAGAACCTGGATCTAGCTTCCAGCATCAGCACTGAAAAGGCCCGATCGGAGCTACTGATCACGCCGATTTTGCTCGAAATCCGCCGGATGTTTCCCGACCACATCAGTATGTTCTCGGGCAATACCTTCAATGTTGAGGACACCAAAGGGCTGACTGGGGCGTTTGATTTCCTGATGAGTGCTTCCCGCAACCAATCGATTATCACCGCGCCTGTCTTGACTTTGGTAGAAGCCAAGGATAATGATCTGCGGATTGGGTTGGGGCAGTGCGTGGCGCAGATGTATGCGGCGGCTTTGTTCAACGATCGGCACGGCAAGCCGGGACAGACGATTTACGGAGCGGTTTCGACGGGGACTAATTGGAAGTTTCTGAAGCTGAATGGGACGGCGATCGAGATTGACTTGACGGAGTATTTCATCCTGCAATTGCCGCAGATTTTGGGGATCCTGGCATTGCCGTTTGGGAAGTCAATGGGCTGAGGTTTTGTTCGCAGAGGTGGAAGACGTGGTGGAGTCTTCCCAGGAGGAGTTCTAGATCGCCGATCGAATAGGTGGGCGTTTCGTGGACTTCGCCTTTGGGGATGAGTTTGTAGAATTGCCAGGTGTTGCCGTTGGTGACGATACCGAAGATTTCAATGGGGCGATCGGGCTTTGGCTTGATCTGTTGGTTTTCCCATTGGCAGGCTTGCATTTCGACCAGGCATTGGGCGAGTCCTTGTTCAAAGTCGTCTCGCTTCGCTTCGATAATGCAGAGAAAGGGAGTTTCCAGATAACCCCGACGTTCGGCGACGAGATAGTCGGCGACGCCGCAGGTGGTATCACTTTCCAGGTTGGCACCTTTCCAAATTTTTAGCCGATCGATGTTTTCGAGGGCTTCGTCACAGACAGCGTCGATCAGGAGTTTTTTGGATTCTTCGCAAGTGTCAAGATCAAAGCGGCGTTTGAGCCGATCGAGGCGCTCTTGGAAGAAGTTGCTGACGGGAATGGGGTTGACAGTGAAGCTCCAGGGCATCAGCTCATCAATATTGAGCTGTTTGAAAGCGGCTTTTTTATTGAAGCTGGAGAAATTTTTGCGCTTGGGTTTTGATTTTTTTGGGTCTTTGGTGGTTGCCATGGTTGGTTCTCCTCAGGCATCAGCGGCCTTGGAATTCGCAGCAATTGGGCGAGTCAGTTATGCGCCAGCTTTGAGGATCTTAGTAGCGGTGAGGTTTAGGTCAGGGAAGGTCGGGGAGATGACGATCTGATCACCCTGAAATCGCTGGACTTGATAGGTGCGATCGACGAGTCGATAAGTGCTGACGGTGGGCCGTTTGGGGCTGCCAATATATTTTGCGGCACCGAAGGGATCGGGATCGACAACCCAATATTCAGGAATCCCTTTGTCCTGATACTCCTGGACTTTCTCGCGATAGTCTTGGGTCGCAGTGCTATCGCTGACGATTTCGACCACCAGTAATGCCGGGATCGTCAGGACTGCCGATTGTTCCAACGCGGCTTCAACGGCGGCAATCGGGACGATCGCCACATCGGGCAAGCGGGCGCTACTGGCGGCGGTTTGCTGACCGGGTTCGCGAAAGGCTTCCCAAGGTTCTCCCCGACGGACGATCGCTTGGTTAAACATCCCTTCTAAGTAACGGGCAATGCGGAGATGGAGCCAAGTAGGGGGTGTCATCGCCAGTAGTTCTCCGTTCACCAATTCGTAGCGCGTTTCGGTACCGTCGCTGTAGTCGAGGTACGCTTCAAAGGTCATGGATTGGGTGGCAGTGGGCGATCGGCCAGTGGTCATCGTCATGGGTTATGCCCTTGTTCGATCGGGATGGTTCTATTTTAGGCGATGCTATTGCTTCAATCGTGGCGAGATTGAGCATTTTATATAACCGGATCCACATTAAAATCTTTCAACGATAAAAATTCGGTAAAGTTTTGCATGATTCTGGATTCTGGGCGGATCGAGGCCAAATCTTTGTGATTAAAGTAAGCGGTAATCGGCACATTAGATTCCTAGATTTTTATGATCAGCGATCGTCTTGCTCAGCTAGAAAAAAACTTACAGCGCTTGTATCGGTTGCTGGGAGCATCGGAGGATGGTGCAATTGGTGTCATCAG
>JANOQX010000063.1:0-4234 GCA_031415035.1 Cyanobacteria bacterium VAR_4_metabat_243 | reverse complement strand
GGCGTCAAGGGTGCGGGTGTTGCGACGGTTGGGGCGGGAGCAGCAGGGGGATGAGCAGCGGCGGGAACATTGGTGGACAGTGGCACGGCAGGTGGCGGAGCAGTTGCAGCGAGAGGATGGGATTGGGGGCGTGGGAGTGATTGGGGAGTTGTTGCAGGCGTCGCCGTTGCATTATTGGTCGGAGGTGCAGTTGATCCTGTGGGATGTGCCGGAGTCAGTATCGGGGTATCGGATGTGTGAAGTCCATGGGGTGTCGGTGCGGATGACGGCGGTGCGATGGGCGACTCCAGGGGAGTGGGCGTTGATACAGCAGCGGATGACAGTGTTGGTGGGCGAGTGGAAGGGGCAGGAGTCGCCACAGTTGGAGCGGCGGTTGCAGTTTTGTTGGTTGGAAGCGGAATCGACTGATTGTCTCGATCAGTGAAAGGCGAGAGGTTAGATGGGAGTCATCAAAGCGAGCGTTCTCTCAGGGCTGCGTATTGATGGTAAGAGAGCGGCCAGAGGCTGATGTGAACGCGGTCGATGGGGAGGCTGAGGTGAGGGTTGTGGGTAAGATTATCCATTGGGAAATCTAAAATAAGTTGTTTTGTACTATGATACTTTTTGATAAAGTGAAGTAGTACTTTAAAACTATAAGTTTGCAACATGATGATGGTTCAAGCACCGCGTGCCGCGCAAAAATTTACGATCGAACAGTCGGCTTTTGAACTCTGGCGGTTGAGTGACATGGAATACCGGGTGCTGCGGGAGTGTAGTTTTCCGATTCGGCAGATGGGAACGGCGGTGTTGGGTTTGCAGTTGGCTGATCGACGGGCAGGGCGGCGGTTGATGTTGCCGAAGCTGTTGGTATTGTTGGAGGAGGATTATGGGGCGGCTTCTGCCTGTATTGATAATTGGAAGCAAACGTTTTCCTTTCCGTTTTTAATTAAATTTACGAAAGGGGATGAGTCTTGGCCATATCTGTTACGGCTGGATGATTTTCGGGGCGGTTTAGAGTTTAATTTTTATCGAGTGGTGAATGATGAGAAATATGCTGAGGTACGGCGGGATGCCTATCAAGAGCCGATTACGGGCGAACTTGATGAAGCGGGAATGAAGTATTGGATCTCGTATCTGTGGGGTTATTTGTACGCGGTATCAGAACGACTGTGTGAGCAAAAGGTGAAGCGGAATGAGCTTTCCCCCTATTTTCGCCATATTGATTCTAATCATATTATTTACGGATTTGTGGATGGTGAGTTTTTTCAGTATCAAATTGAAGATGAAAAAGAATATGATGCGGAGGTAGCCAAGTTACGGCAGCAATGTCCTGAGGTTGAACCGGCTTTAGCGGAGGAATTGGCAGCGACGCAGGCGTTGGTTGAGACAATTTGGCAGACCAGTGATGCGGTCACTGTTTGAGTCAATATCGATCGACCGACATTCAGAATATTGGTGGTGGTATTCAAGATGACCTTGGTTGCTTCGGTATCGGCGATAACTTGGAGATTGACCGATTGGGTGACGATTGCCCCTTGGGTATCGGTGAGCGTGATGACGATCGGGACAGGATTGGTCCGATCGGTGGCTTTGGGTGTCCAGATCATGCGACCGCGATCGTCAATCACGATGCCTCGGTCGATCGCGGCTTGATTCAGGGCATAGGTCAGCGTATCGCCATCGGCATCGGTGGCGCGGACATCATAGCGATAGGTCGTTCCGATCGGCGCTAAAGCCGCTATAATCTAGAACGTTTCAACTATTTTCCTGTGTGATGGCGAAAAAGAAAACCCCGGCTCAACCCCCGATCGATGACCCGAAAAAGCCGAAGAAGACTGACTACGACAACCCGTGGAAATCGGTGATAGAACTCTATTTCCGGGACTTTCTGCGGTTTTTCTTTCCGGCGATCGAGGCGGATATTGATTGGTCAAAGCCGATCGTCTTTTTGGATAAAGAATTGCAAAAAGTGGTGCGGGATGGGGAAATTCCCAAGCGCTACGCGGATAAGCTGGTGCAAGTCTATCGGCTGAACGGTGAACAAGCGCTGGTGATTTGCCACATCGAAGTCCAAGGCCAGCATGAAGAGAACTTTGAAGCGCGAATGTACAGCTACAACTACCGCTTACGGGATCGGTACAATTGTCCTGTGGTGAGTTTGGCGATTCTGGCCGATGAGAGTGAGACTTGGCGACCACAGCGGTATCAGGATGAACTATGGGGTTGTTCGACCCATTTTGAGTTTCCGATCGTCAAGCTGACTGACTATGCGGCGGACTGGGCGGCACTGGAGTCGAGTCGAAATCCCTTCGCAGTCGTGGTAATGGCGCAGTTGAAGACGAAGGAGACGCATAAACATCCAGCGGTACGGAAGAGTTGGCGGTATCATTTGGTGACGATGTTGTATGACCAAGATTATAGTGAGCAGGATATACTGGAACTGAACAACTTCCTGGATTGGCTGATGCGTTTGCCAGAGGCGTTGGAAAAGCAGTTCCAGACTGAGTTAAAGGCATTTGAGGAGGCAAGACAAATGAAGTATGTGACAACGATCGAGCGGATGGCGAAGGAAGATGAGAGGCTGGCAACTCAAACCGAGATTGCCCTGAATATGCTAAAAGATAATCTTTCTCTAGAGCAAATATCACGCTTGACGGGAATGACGATCGAGCAAATCCAAGCGCTTCAAGCCCAAGACGACCAAGACGCCTGAAGTACGTGACGACGATCGAGCGCGAGTCGAGGAAAAACAGACGATCGCGCTCAATATGCTCCGAAAGCAGCTTGACTTGGAGACGATTGCCGAAGTTACAGGACTGACGATTGCAAAACTTCAGGCACTGCAAGCGGAGAATCAGTAGCGATCGCACTTAACCTCCTGCGACAGGGTTTGACGATCGACTCGATCGCCCAAGCCACAGGACTGACGATCGCCCAACTCCAACAGCTTCAAGCCGAGAACCAGTAGCGATCGTACCCTCAATCTAATCAACGCCTCATCGATTGAACAGCTCGGATCTTTGGGTGAAGTACTGCTGGATTTCGGGGCGATCGATGACCTAACTAATTGGTTTAGAAATCAGGAGTAGGTGAGATCGGTAATCTTACCTTCCGCATCGACTTCACGGGGGACATTACCGTGAGGTTGGAAATAATTTAATGCTTAAATGACTCCTGAAAAAAAGCAAGGCTAGTCACTACAAAAATAACCAATAGTGGTATTGATACAATTGATGAACCTGGCTCTTCCGTATTTATTTGAAACGGTTTTTGATCTGGCTTTTTCAAGAAAAGATCAAACTCTTGCTTTAGAGACTCAATTCCAGCTTGACTTGTGCTACCGTAGTTGGACACTGTAAGCCTATCTTTTGTTTTGTAGTTAACAATAACTAGGTGCGGTATGCGCGCCCCCTTAGGGTCGGCACGAGGTGCATATGTCTGAATATATGTTCCAGTAGGATTCACTAAAATGTATGAATCCTTGAGTGATGGATGAACGGATGAAACTCGTGTTTCTTCACAAATAACACTATTTAACGGCACATCAGAGCATCTGACTCTTGAGGTTGTAGCAAAAATATCATTGCCATAAGTGCAAAACTGGTTTTGGTTGACCTGAGACTTGAAGCACTTGAGATTTATGCTTTGAGGGATGCCACTACAGAGCACGAAACCAAACAATAGCATTCCCAGCCCGGTTAGTTGGCAAATATAGCGCTTGATTCTCATAGTTTCTCTGTGCTACTCGTTTCCGCAAAGCCAAAAGCTAAGAATTTTTGCTGGTTAGTCCTTGGGATTCCGGTCGTGCGGGCCAAACCCAGGACCAGCATCTTTAAACTCTCCGTCCTTATAGTACGTGGTAAATGATATGAGGGGGTAGTCATAGGCATAAACTTTGAGAAATTTTGCATCCATAGACATTTGGAGGCGCACTGCACCACTTGAAGTTCCTATTGGATCCATACCCTCTTTATAGTTGGCAGTTTGACTCACTCCTATCACGAGTGCAAGGTCAAGAATAGATCCCGCCCGGGCGTATCCAGGGGATGAGGGAGTACAGTTTCCAATAAAAAAGGGACAAGCGATAATCGATTTGTCCCACAAAAAATTAGTGTCATGATTTTAACCTCAATTGAAACGCTTTGGCCAGAGAATGCGGAATGGCAAGAGCGGTGCACCGAACTGTGTGCGGCTGCGAGTTTGACGGCGATGGTCTGGATCGCCTGGGCGATGGGCATGATGCTGGCGCGAGGGG
>JANOQX010000062.1:0-4372 GCA_031415035.1 Cyanobacteria bacterium VAR_4_metabat_243 | reverse complement strand
GCGCTCCATCCAAGTGGTAACAATTTCCATGACTTGCTCCTGTTCGGCTAGACCCATTCTATCAATCTCTTCCTGAAAAATCGGCTCCTCCTGGGGATTCAGCTTCAAATAGGTATCCACAAACCCCGAAATCAACTCCGTTCGTGCCGGATCCAGTTGCAGTGTTGCCAGGAGTCGGAGGCACTCGGCTTTGACCTTTGGGCGGTCTTTGCGGGCGATCCGCATTTTGGACATGAGGGCGGCGGCGACGGGATTATGCTGTTTGAGGAAATCCCGCCAGTGCAACTGATTGAGCTGAATGGTGGCAAAGTTGAACTCCAGTATCTTCCGATCGGGAAAGGCAACGATATGCTGATTGCTCTGGACTTTGAGCGGATAGTCAAAGGAGAACACGACGATTGGGTAAATCGGCAACAGAAACTTCTGATACAGCCGCGTGAAATAGAACAGCATCCGCCGATCCAAGGTGTCTTGGTCATAGGACTGGTTTTCGATATGCATCAAGAAGCCGGTATCCTGCCCGCGAAACTTGACCTTGGCCAGGATGTCGATCTTGCGCCGTTCACCCGTGGTCGTATCGGCAAAGTATTCCTGACCGAGAAACTCAACACCATCGGCATCCAGATATTCCGCTACTTCCGGCAGAAATAGCTCAATGAATTCCACGAAAAAAGTCGTCAGGAGCTTTTTGAACAACTCGTCGTGGTCGATCGTGGGTTTGGGGTCAGTCATGATTGTCACTTTATCATGTTGTTAATCCATCTCAAAGCCTTGACTGCGCTTCTTTTGAGGTTCATGAATTGGGTGGGATTGCGGTGGGTCTCGGTGAGTTTGTGTCATATTTTTGACCGGGTGATTTGTCTGCGGCTGGTTGGGATTGTCGATCGAACCTAAAACGGAATGTCTTCGCGCTTGCTGCGATTCAATCGTTGATTCAAGTTCTCCAAGGAGACGGAGATTTTCTGTTGTAAGTTGGTATTGGTTTGCATCCCCATACTCAAGCTGCGTAATGACTGTACCAATTTCTCCAACTGCACGGCCAAGTCGCTCTGTGTGGACTCTTGGTCTAATTGTCGCAGTAATGTTCGTAAGTCCTGATGCATCTGTGATTGACGGGTTAATATTTGCTGATATGCCTGTGGCAAGGGTTCGATGCAGCGCGTTTGTGCTTCGAGACAGACGGTTAATTGTTGTTGTAATTTCAAGTTTTCTTGGGTGAGGCTGTGGATTTCCTGGCGTATGGGCTGTAAGGCTTGCAGCAATGCGGTTTCCAAGATGCTCTCCGACATTTCGATCGTGACGATTGGCGCGGATTTGATCACTTTGCGGGGGCGAGGCATGATGATTCACCATTTGGAATAAGGGAATGTAGTCGCTGGCGTTTTCCTTGGTACGAGACACAGCAGCGCGTTGGTTGAGTGCCGCTTTATCCGGGGTATAAAGTGTCAGGTGATGCTTGGCGCGGGACATGGCGACATAGAGCGATTCCCGCGCAAAGGTGTGGTCAAGGGCGACCAATACCCGATCGGCGGTTTTCCCCTGGCTGCCATAGACTGTGCTGACCCAGGCGTAGTCCAGATGTTGCTGGCCACTGAGATTCACTTGGCGGATATTCCCCTGTTCATCGATGATTTTGGCATTCTCAACAGCATCAATTTCGCGGATAGTGAACCGTTGGCCGTTCTGAATATCGTTGTCCCGATCGTTCTTCGTCCAACGTAGTCGATCGCCCACTGTGACGGGAATTCGCTGGACGGTATAGACGGATTTGCGCTGGCAATGGGCCGGGTCGATCCTCAGGACTTCTTGGCTAGCGGTTTGAATGATCAGTTGATTCGCACTGGGATTAATCCCCACGATCGTGTATTTCTGATTCTTCTCTAATCCTTGACGGGGATAGGTTCGCATCGGGATGAGGACATCACCGATCGTGTAATTGTGGGCGTAGTTGGCCTGGGCTGTAGTCAAATCCTTGGCACGAAGGATCGTGAGCGGACATCGATTCATCTCTAGCTGCTCTTCTCGCTGTAAGGCCCGCCGAATTTCCGCCGTGAGTATCTGCCTTGATTGGTTGGTTCCGGCGAGGATGAGTGTTTGCGATCGTTCGGCTTCGGTTAGGCGGAGATAGTCTTGGATGAGGTGAGCGGTGTGCTCCGGGGTTGCTTGAATCATCCCGGTCTGCTCCATTTTTTGGAGACTCTGCTCGACTTGCCCATCCGCCATCAGTGCCACGGCGGTTTTCAAATCCTGAGTTTTCTGTCGTTGCGATTGGTTGAGATAGGCGATCGTCATGCCAGCGGCTTGCAGACTGCGGAAGGGATTGCCCGCTTCGACGGCGGTGAGTTGGCGCGTATCGCCGACCAGAATCAGGCGCGCTTGTTGGGCGGAGGCTTTTTGCAACAACGCATGGGCATCTTTGGTCGAAAGTAATCCCGCCTCGTCCACGATCCAAATCTCTTTTCCCAGTAGCCGATCGGGTTTGGGTTGAGTATTGAGCAGATGCGCCACGGTAGAACTGAGAATGCCTGCTTCCTGCCCTAAAACGGTTGATGCAGCGGCGCTCGGTGCAAAGCCCCGCACGGTAAAGCCCGCATTCGTCGCCAGCTCGGCATACAACTTGAGGCTATAGGTTTTGCCCGCACCCGCAACGCCTTGCCATGCGATTATCCGATCGGTCGTTGTGGTCGATCGGGCGATCGCGTCACGTTGGCCAGAGGTGAGATCGGGAAACCCCAGTAATATCTGTTCAATTGCCACTGGCGTGACGATCGGATTTACCTGCTGTTTACCCTGTTGCATCAGGGCGATCGTCTCGCGTTCACGTTGGATTGACGTTTGGGTGGTGAATTTGTCCTGAACCCGATCGGCTGAAATCAGTTCAGGATGTTGGTCGATCGCGGTCTGCACATCGCCAAAACAACGTTGTCCCAGATGGTTTTCCAAGATAAAGCGCTCGACTTTGCTGCGCCGGAATACGGCCTCGCGTTCACTGGCATGATCGATCCCGTTACTGACAAAGTTCACTTCTTGTTCACGCTGGAATTCACGATCGGATTCACTCACAATTTCTGGGAGAACTGGCAGTTCGATCGACTGGGACTGAATCGCCTCAGCCCAAATCCGGCAAAGCACCTCCCTCGGCAATACCTGTTTGGCCTTCCTGGTATTGAGTGTGGCTTGTTTCTTCTGGGTGGGATGCAACGGCGAACCCTTCACCGCATCCAAACCCTGCTCCCATTTTTCGATATAGTCCTTAATCTGCTGGCTGCGGGTGGAAAACGTGTCGAGTAGTGCCTGACTGTAGCCCGTTAATTCAAACTGACCATTTGCTTGGGGCTGAATCGTATATCCGACTTGACGCAGTTGATAGGCCAGATCATTTTGGTAGATTTCGCCCAGAAGCTTTTGATTCGCGATGATTTCCTCGTTACTCAAACTGCGCCAAGAGCCGTCCTCCGCCTGCGTTGTATTGATCACGACACAATGACTATGAAGCTGTGGGTCTTGCTCACGGCTGGTTTCGTGCCGAAAAATAGCTGCTGTGATGTTGTGGGTGCGGCGGCGCTGCCGTCCTTCTGGTGTCGTGATTCGCGCTTGAGCATAGCGTGACTCCATTACTGATAGTGCGGTGGCAACAGCTTGGTCATGGGCCGCAATCACCCGATCGTCCTGCTGAATTAACCCCGCGATCGAAACGCTCTTGGGGGCCGAAAAGGTATAGTCAGTGGCCGCTCGATGCTTAGTCGGGTCGATCGGTCGCCCATGTAGACAATCGCCCTCTGGACTCTGGCCATGCAACAAATCCTTGAAAATTTGAGGATTCACCGCACCTTCTAAGCCTAGTATCTTGGCACCATGGCCATACCACTGCGTTCCCGATCGATTGATTTGACCATCCTCAGCCGCCGCATCCTGGGTGTAATAGTCGTCTTTTTCATAATAATTCTCGGCTTGGGCGGCGGTGACGTGACTGAGGGATAACATCGCTTATAACCCATACAGCATTTGGTTTACAGGGTTTAGACCACGCCAGGGATGGCGTAGTGTCTGAACCGATCGGGGCGTAGTCCTGGAACGGAGTGGAAGGGCGTAGCAGGCCGCCGACGGGTGAGTGATTGCATCCACTCTACAAAAGCCATGTGTCAGTGATAAGGCAATGCTCGCCTCAGTCTCGCCTTATCGGTTTTGTATGCTGCTAGCTAAGCGGTAGAAAGATTGCTTAGTCAGTGTTTGGAATTATCGTTCCGAGGCTTACTGATTAGCATTCGTCGATCCGTGCAGTTGCTTAGATAGCGATTGTCGATTACTGGAATTGGCAATCGTTTACATCTAGCTGAAACTCGCTTACATCAGTATTCTCAGAGGTTAAATA